>JAFXSH010000059.1 GCA_017525805.1 Clostridia bacterium
CGCACCAAGATCAAGAACGTCATGACCGGCGCCGTGGTGGAACGCACCTTCAACCCCACCGACAAAATGCCCCGGGCCATCATTGAAACCAAGGAAATGCAGTACCTGTACAACGACGGCGACCTCTACTACTTCATGGACCCCGAAACCTTCGAGCAGATGCCTCTGGGCAAGGACGCCGTGGAAGACGCCATCCAGTACGTGAAGGAAAACATGAACGTCACCATCCGCTATTTCAAGGGCCAGGCGTTCTCCGTGGAAGCGCCCAACTTTGTTGAGCTGGAAATCACCAAGACCGAACCCGGCTTCAAGGGCGATACCGCTACCAATAACTTCAAGCCCGCCACCACCGAAACCGGCCTGGAGATTCAGGTGCCCCTGTTCATCAACATCGGCGACGTCATCAAGATCGACACCCGCACCGGCGAATACCTGTCCCGCGCTTGAGGCAAACGAATAAAAGATACTGGGGGGAACCTCTCTTTGGAGGCCAAAGAGAGGTTCCCCCCAGACCCCCTTCCGAGAAAGCCGCAAGAGGAATCGAGATTCTTTTCTGCAACGTAAAATAATTAGGAGGAAATATGAATAACCTTTCTGATCGTGTATCCTACCTCAAGGGCTTGGCTGAGGGCCTGAAGCTGGACACCGAAAAAAGCGAAGGCAAGCTGATTGAAAAAATCCTGGAAGTGCTTGCCGACATCACCGCCGAAATCGCCTCCATCCGGGCGGATCACGACGATCTGAGCTCCTACGTGGAAGCCATCGACAATGATCTGAGCGATCTGGAAGATACCCTGCTGGAAGACGATGATTTTGACGGCGAAGACGAAGAGGAAGAAGAGGAAGAAGACGACAGCGTGGTGGAATATACCTGCCCCCACTGCGGCGAGGAAATGACCTTTGAGGTGGATTCCTTCGACTTTGACGAAGACTATCTCTGCCCCAACTGCCATCAGCCCCTCTTCCCCGAAACCCCGGACGACGAAGGAGAATAATCCTTGATGAAAAAAGCGCCTTTGATCCGATAATCGGCTTTCAAAGACGCTTTTTTGTTATCTCCAATTTTCAAAAAGCCGCACAAACCCTTCCAGCATTCCCGGCAGGCGTACATCTTGCGCCGCCACGGCAGGCAGTTGGGCGATCCTCTTCCCTGACAGCAGCACCCACACAGTGCCCAGCGGATCCCCAGCGCGCACCGGGGCGGCGATAGATTCCGGCAATTCGGCCTCGAAGCTCAATTGATCCTTCATGCCGGACCGAAGCAGCAGGGTCAGGCCGTCCTCCACAGCCACTTCCACCTGATCCTTAGACCCCAATTTCACCGGCACCTGCCTGCCGATCCAATCCCCTGCCCGGGCCACCGGCGTCAGGGAATAGGACGAAAAGCCGTAATCCATCATGGCCCGGGCTTCGTCGAAGCGGGTCTGGCTGTTGGGAACGCCCAGCACCACCGCGATGAGGCGCATGCCGTTCCGCTGTGCCGTGGCGCTTAAGCAATATTTGGCCTCATTGGTGGAGCCGGTTTTCATGCCGTCGCAGTCCTTGTAAAATCGCACCAGCCGGTTGGTGTTGGTCAGGTCCGTCACCCGGCCCGAGGGGTGGGTGAGGCTGTCCAGCCACACGGAAGAATAGGTGAAATACGTGGGATGCTTGGCAATCTCACGGGACAATACCGCCACGTCCCTGGCGCAGGTGTACTGCCCCTCGGCGGGCAGGCCGGTGCAGTTCATATAATGGCTGTTTTCCAATCCCAGCGCCGCCGCTTTTTCGTTCATCACCGCGGCGAAAGCTTCCTCCGTGCCCGCCGTGTACTCCGCTAAAGCCGCCGCCGCGTCGTTGGCGCTGGCGATGATGGTCGCTTTCAGCAGGTCCTTGAGGGGATAGACGGCGTGAGCGTCCAAAAACGCCTGGGACCCCGGCTGCGCCGCCGCCGCGGGCGATACGGTAATTGTGTCCTCTAAGGTGAACGCCCCCTGATCCAGCTTTTCCAGCACGATCAGCAGCGTCATCAGCTTGGTCACCGACGCGGCGGGCCGCCGCTCGTCCGCGTTCTTTTCAAAGATCACCGCCCCGGTTTCCGCTTCCATCAAAATGGCGCTGGGGGCTGTCAGGGTCATGGGCGCGCCCTGCTCCAAGGGTTCCGCCAAAGCCGCCGGGGCCGATACCATGAAGCATATGCAAACGCACAGAAGCAGCGCCAAAACGCGCAAAAAATGAGCCATGCTCTTTTCCTCCTTTACAGGAAAGATTTCGGTGATAGCATGGCCCATCAAGCGCCGTTTCATGCGGCGGTTTCATATATTGTGAGTTTATTGCTTCAAGGCGTCGATCTCCGCCTGCACCTTTTCCTTGGTGGCGTAATTCAGGGGGGAGAAGCGGCCCTCCAGCGCCTTTTCCAGCTTGGCGATGGCGGCGGCCTTGTCGCCCGCTTCCTTGTCGTACTGGGCCAGGAAATACAGGGTGTCGATCTGGGTATCCTTGATTTTGTGGGCCTTATCGAAGTATTCCCTGGCCTTTTCCTTGTCGTTCAGCAGGCGGTAATAGGTCTGGCCCATGTTGTCCAGCACCACGGGGTCCTCGTCGTCGTATTCCACGGCTTCCTGGTTATAGGCCAGGGCCTTTTCCGCGTCTCCGGCTTCGATATAGAGGAAGCCCAAAGCCTGATAGGTGACGCCGCAGGGGGCCTTGCGGTGGGAAGCCTCCAATAGGTTCACGGCCTTTTCCAGCTCGCCTAACTTGTACTGGGCCACGGCGTAGTCCATCAGCAGCTCCTGACGGCGGGAGGGGTCCAGGTCCGGGGCCTTTTCCGCTTTTTTGAGGATTTCCTTCACTTTCAGGTAGTTCTTTTCCCCGCCCTCCCGCAGCAGCAGCACGCTGTAGGGCAGCATATAGGCAGCGGACACATAGCCCCCCGCGTACAATTGTTCATAAGCCGCGCGGGCCTCGGCGTATTTTCCTTTCTGGTGATCCGTAAGCGCTTTGCGGGCCTTGAACGCGTCCATAATTCCCATGGCAGTTAGTCCTTTCTCCTTGCTTTCAGCAGCAGGCGTTCCAATCGCTTTTGCAGCGGGGCCATATCGGCGTCCGGCTGATCCGACGCTAAAATGATGGCTTTTCTTGTATATTCGATGGCGGCGGGGATATCCCTTCTTTTGTGCTCGCAGATTTTCGCCATGGCCACCAAGGGACCAGGTCCGCCCTGGTGGTCTAAGATCATGCGGCTGTACACCTTGGCCGCCGCTTCCCAGTCGCCTTCCCGGCGGAAGCTTTCCGCCATGCGGCCCCGGGCCAAAATGGACACGCTGCCCTGATCCGCCGCCCGGTAGCACACCCGGGCTTTTTCGCTTTTGCCCCGCTTTTCGTACACCCGGCCCAAGCTGAACACGTCCTCCGGGGCCTGGGCAAGCAGGGGCGCATCGTGCAGGCGCATGAGCCTGTCCAAGATGTGGGCCAGGGATACGATGTCCTGGGCGTTGTGGTCCAAAATATCGGTGAGCAGAGAAAAATCCCCGGTCTTGAGGAAGGAAAAATACCTCTCCGGCACCAGCGCCCCCGGCAGGTCGTTTTCCCGGGTCAGCCCCAGCACCGCTTCCTCCAAACTGGTGAGATTGCACTTTTTCAGCCGCAGCTTCCACACCCGGCGGGAGGTGGGCAGCAGATCCACATGGGGCTTTTTCTGGTACAGCTCCCGCATGCGCTGCATGGTGAACCGCGCTTCCAGCAGGGGCAAATCGAAGGTGGCCCCGTTGAAAGTGCACAGCATGCGGCGTTTGCCCATTTCCTCCGCCACATGGAACAACAGCAGGGCTTCCTCGTCGTAATCCCGCATCAGGTACTGCCGCACGGTGAAGCCGTTTTCGTCAAAAAACCCGATGCCCACCAAAAACGCCACCGTGCCCACCCCATGGGACAGCCCCGTGGTTTCCGTGTCCAGGAAGCAAATATCCTCCCGGCGGACGTCCGCGTAGGGCAGGCCCTGCATCATTTCCAAGCACGCGCCGGAAAGCAGCGGGGGCAGGGTGAAATGGGAAAGGGGAAAAAATACTTCTTTCACCATGCAATCCTTGGGCGCGGGCTTTGCCGCCTTGGGCTTTGCGGCCCCGGCGGCTTTGAGCTTATCCCGAAGGGAAAGCATTCTTCCAAGCCTCCCTTAATAGAAAATCGAAAGCTCCTCTTCCCCGTCCTCGGTCACGTCCACCACGGTGACCCGGTTGATCTGGGCCCGCTGAATGATCAGCTCCCGGAAATCGCCGCCCCGGGCTTCCCAATCGGCGATATACGCCTGCCATTCCTCGGTGAATTCTTCCAAGGTCAGGTGGTTTTCCATGATGTAGGCGGCGGCTTCCCTGCCCACGTAGCGGAAATGCCATGGCTCGAACTTGATGCCGGTGATTTCCTCCTTGTCGGACATGTAGCGCAGGATGAAGCCGAATTCCGCGCAGTGGGCTTCCATCCACTGGGCTTCCTTGGTTTTGGCGAACTCCTTGTTCATGCCGTCCTTTTTCGTCCATTCGTAATTGAGAATGTCCGCCCCAAGGCCGGTCTGGTGGTCGCTGGCCCCGGGATAGGACACCAGCCCGTCGTCCCGGCCCAACTTGTCCAGCCGGTTATTGTACATGGTTTTCTGGGTCTGATAGGTGCGGTAAGCGCTTTTCAGGTACAGCGTATAGCCGTCCTCCAAAGCGGCGGCGAACATGGCGTTGATGGCGTCGCTGGCCGCCTGTCGAAGCTGGGGCGTGCCCGCGTCGGAGGATTTTTTGCAGGTAGTGTTCACCAGATCATTGGGCTCGTAATCGCTGGGCAGCAGATGCTGCCGGTTGGCCAGGGTGATGTATTCGTCGAAATCATCCAGTATCTCCGGCTCCAAAGGGTATTCCCATTCCGGCATTTCATCCGCCCGGACGGGCAGCGCGCCGAACGCAAGCAGCGCGGAAAGGAAGAGCAGCGTCAGTTTTTTGATCATCATTCGGTTCCCTCCCCCGCCAGGGCAGCCCGGGCCGCGCGAAGCTGGGCGATATAGTATTCAAAGGGTATATCCAGTTCGTAAATCCGGGCGGCGTGGTCTTTGCCCACATAACGGATATGCCAGGGCTCGTACATGTAGCCGGTCACATCCTCCCATTCGGCCTTATAGCGGATGATAAAGCCGAAGCGGTGGCAGTTTTCCGCCACCCACTGCCCCTCCGGCGAATCACCGAAGGACTTGTTCAGGTTGGTGTTCTTTTTACGGCCCACGTCCATGGCCAATCCCAATTGATGCTCGCTGCACCCCGCCGGGGCAGACACCCGCAGGGCCTCCTTTTTGCCCACGGCCTGCACCTTCCGCTGGTGGATGGAGGACTGTTGGCCATAGCTGCGATAGCCGGAAACGGCCACTATAATATAGCCTTCTTCCTCCTGGGCCGCGGCGAAGAGCTCTTCCAAAGCCTTTGCGGCTTCCGCCCGCAGCATGGTGGATTCATTGCCGCCTAAGACGTTGGGCTTCACCAGATCATTGGGCACATAATCCGCCGAGATGGCGTAATCCCGGTTCACCAAAAACAGATTGCCCCCTAAACTGGCTTCGTTCACATACGCTTCCACCGCCGTCTGGCCTAAGGAAAGGAGGGTCAGGAGCAGGGATAAGAGCTTTGTAAGCATCGTTGCCTCCGTATCACAGAGTGTGGAGTGTGGAGTTTTATATGTTTTCCGCTTTCATCCCGATCATTCAATGAACGGAAAACAAACACAAAATGTAACTCCACACTTTGCTCGGGGCGTTTCGGCCCTCTTCACGCTCCACACTTTTTACCCCTTTTGTATTAAATCCCCATACTTTGCCGCGATCTGTCCCGCCGCGTCGCCGGGGAGCATCACCGTGACACGGGTGCCGGTATCTTCATAATTTTCCTCGATCACCCGGCCCTTTTGGCGAAGCTCGCCCATGACGGCGTAGCGGTCAAAGGGCACAAGTAAAGTCATTTGCTGCTCCTTTTTGCGCAGTTCGCCCGCGATGGCGGCAAGCAGCCGGTCGAGGCCTTCGCCGGTCTTGGCGGAAATCCGGAGGGCTCCCGGCATGATGGGCAGCACTTCTTCCCCGGCGGGGATCAGGTCGCTCTTGTTCAGCACGTCGATCCGGGGCTGGGTATCGGCCCCGATCTGGGCAAGCACCTCTTCCACCACCCGGTGCTGCTCCGGGGTATCGGGAGAGGCGGCGTCGGATACGATCACCAGCAAGTCGGAAAGCGCCGCTTCCTCCAAGGTGGATTTGAACGCCTCCACCAACTCGTGGGGCAGCTTGCTGATAAAGCCCACGGTGTCCACCAGCAGAAATTCGCCGCCGTCGGGCAGCTCCACCCGGCGGGACACGGCATCCAAGGTGGCGAACAGCTTGTTTTCGGCGTACACCCCCGCGCCGGTTATCGTATTCAATAAGGTGGATTTCCCCGTGTTGGTGTACCCCACCAGGGAAACGATGGGCACGGCGTTCTTTTCCCGGTTCCGGCGGCGAAGCTGGCGCTGCTTCTGCAAGGTGTCCAGCTCGCGTTTTAAGGCGGTGATCTGCTCCCGGATGCGGCGGCGGTCGATTTCCAGCTTGCTTTCGCCGGGGCCCCGGGTGCCGATGCCGCCGCCTAAGCGGGACAGAATCAGGCCCTGGCCGATAAGCCGCCCGGAGCGGTATTTGAGCTGCGCCAACTGCACTTGCAATTTGCCCTCGCCGCTCTGGGCGCGCTGGGCGAAAATATCCAGGATCAGGGTGGTGCGGTCGATCACCTTCACCCCGATGATTTCTTCCAAATTGCGGGTCTGGGCCCCGGTCAATTCATCGTCGAAAATCACCAAATCGGCTTCCAAGGCTTGGGCGTCCAGCTGCAATTGCTGGGCCTTGCCGCTGCCCACGAAGGTGGCGGTGTCCGGCTTGGGGCGTTTCTGGAAGAACCTGCCCACCACCTGGGCCCCGGCGCTTTCCGCCAGGGCAGCCAGCTCGTCCAAGGACTTTTCTGAATCGATGCCCACCAGCACGGCCCGCTCTGGCGGCTCGGCCATGTCTCCCGAGTCCCCCTGCATCACCCGCTGATCGGACAGCTCGATTTCCCGCATCCAGGCTTCCTGGGGCAGCTTTTTCAGGGGATAAATATCGGTCAGTTCCACGCCGGGCAAACCGTTCACCCGCTCCGTGAGGAACGCGGCGCTGACGCCGGTCACGCGCCCGTCGTCAGCCACGCCAACAGCGCACATGCTGTCCAGCATGAGGGACCGCAGGGCGGCGATATCCACGTCGGACAATCGGGCGCTGCCGCCGGGATGGGTGTGGATGCACCGCACGCAGGACAGGCGTTTGCTGTTCCGCCGCAAACGCAGATCCAGCAGAGGCACGCTATCGATCACCCCCACGGTCACGTCCAGCACGTCCCCGTCCCGGCTCACATACACCGCGATTTCCCGATTCAAAGCGCACGAATGCCGCGCAAGCTCTTGCATCAGCTCGCGCGGCGCGTATTCGTTCCATTCAAAGGGACAGTCGTACAGCGTTTTCAGTTCCGCCAGCTCACTGTCCCGGATGCCCGTAATGTTTCCATGTACTTCCGGCATACATGCTCCTTATGTACCCGGAAGAAGTCCTATTCCTTGGGCGCTTCCTCCGGATGGTTCTTCAAATAATCCTCCACAGCCGCGTGGATGGCTTCCTCCGCCAGCAGGGAACAGTGCATTTTCACCGGGGGCAGCCCGTCCAGGGCCTCCGCCACGGCCTTGTTGGTCAGTTGCAGGGCTTCCTTGATCGTCTTGCCCTTCACCATTTCCGTCGCCATGGACGAGGTGGCGATGGCCGCGCCGCAGCCGAAGGTTTTGAACTTCACATCCTCGATGATGCCGTTTTCCACCTTCAAATACATGCGCATGATGTCGCCGCACTTGGCGTTGCCCACCGTGCCCACGCCGTTGGCATCGGGAATCTCCCCCACGTTGCGGGGATTTTCAAAGTGATCCATTACTTTTTCGCTGTACACGGCTTTATTTCCTCCCATTTACTCAGGTAAATTCTGTTTTTTACAAGTCACTTCGCGCTGTGGATAAAATCGTCATACATGGGCGACATGGCCCGCAGGTCCGAAACGATCTTGGGCAGCACCCGCAGCGCCTCGTCCACCTCTTCCTCGGTGTTGCTGTCGGTGAGGGACAGGCGCAGGCTGCCGTGGGCCACCTCGTGAGGCAGGCCGATGGCCAGCAGCACGTGAGAGGGATCCAAGCTGCCGCTGGTGCAGGCGGAGCCAGAGGACGCGGCGATGCCCGCCAAGTCCAGGCGCAGCAGCAGCGCTTCGCCCTCAATGTACTGGATGGACACGTTCACGTTCCCGGGCAGGCGCTGGAGCGGATGACCGTTGAGCCGGGTGTAGGGGATGGCGTCCAGGATGCCTTTGATCAGCTTATCCCGCAGGTAGGTCAGGCGCACGCCGTTTTCTTCTAAGTTCGCAGCCGCCTTTTCCAGCGCCGCCGCTAAACCCACGATGCCGGGCACGTTTTCCGTGGTGGCCCGGCGGCCCCGCTCCTGGGCTCCGCCATGCAGGAACTGGTCCACCTTGGTGCCGGTGCGGATGTACAGCGCGCCCACGCCCTTGGGCCCATGGAATTTGTGGCCGGAGAGGCTCAGCATGTCCACATGCCAGGAATCCACGTTCACCGGGATGGCCCCCACGGCCTGCACCGCGTCGCAGTGGAAAATGATCTTGTGCTCGTGGGCGATCTTGCCGATTTCCGGGATGGGCTCGATGGTGCCGATCTCGTTGTTGGCGGCCATGATGGAAATCAGGATGGTTTTGTCGGTGATGGCGGCTTCCACGTCCCGAGGGTTCACAAGACCGAATTCGTCCACCGGCAGATAGGTGACTTCAAAACCCTGCTTCTCCAGCCATTCGCAGGTATGCAGCACCGCGTGATGCTCGATCTGGCTGGTGATGATGTGATTGCCCTTTTTCCGGTTGGCGAAAGCTGCGCCTTTGATGGCCCAGTTATCGCTTTCCGATCCGCCGGAGGTAAAATAAATCTCGGCGGGCTTGGCTCCTAAAATATCCGCCACAGTCCGGCGGGCGTCCTCCAGTACCTTGCGGGCGTCCCGGCCCGTGCCGTGGATGCTGGAAGCGTTGCCGAAATGCTCGCCGAAGCAGGGCAGCATAGCTGCCAGCGCTTCGGGACAGATGGCGGTGGTGGCGGCGTTGTCCATGTAAATGCGGTCCATCATTGTGTATCCTCCATAACATTGCGTAAATTGTGAGACACGATATCAGAGAGCGTAATTCTGTTCAGCAGGGCATTGATTTCCCCGGTCAGGTATTCCCATACCCCACGGGCAGGGCAGGTTCCGCTGCGGGCGCAGGGCTGTTCCGGCTCGGCCACGCAATCGGAAAACCGCAGGGGCCCTTCCATGGCCTCTAAGATTTCCTTCACCGTAACGCGTTCCGGCTCCCGGGACAAAAAATATCCGCCCTGGGTGCCCCGCACGGTATTCACCAGCCCGGCCCGGCGAAGCGACCCCAAAAGCTGCTCCAAGTACGCTTCCGGCAGATTCAGTTCCCCGAAAGCTTTCAGGCTCTGGGGCCCTTCCCCCTGGCGCTGGGCCAGAAAAATCATGGCGTACAGCCCGTACTTCCCCTTGGTAGACAGCTTCATACAGGACCCCTTTCCGAAATCCCGACTGTTTTTATCGGGTTTTCTGAAAAAGAATACCACACCGATAGAGAAAAGTCAATATACAGATCAAAATATATCGATTGCGATGTTTTCCTATGCCTTATGCTCCTAAAGGCGCTACAGCAAATGAAACCAAAGGTAGCAAAGGCAGGTGAAATGTGTTAGAATGAGTCAGGGCGGCAAAGGCCAAAACAAGGGGCCTGTGCCGGTTTCATGGAGTCAGCACCATTGGAAGGAACGGATGGAAACGCAAAAGAATTGGAAAAGGATGGACAGCAGGAGCAGTATGAAGGATTATATCATCAGGCAGGTGACTGATCCTGCTGAAAAAAAGCGGTTCTCCAGAGAAATCCTGGAAGCGCTGCCCGATTGGTTCGGCGTTGCCGAATCACGGGAAGCGTACATCCGGGACAGTGCTGCCCAGCCCTTTTTCGCGGCATTCGCGGACGGTCAGGTCGTAGGCTTTCTGTGCCTCAAAGAAACGGGAAAAGCCACGATGGAACTGGCGGTGATGGGCGTACAGCAGGAATACCACCGCCATGGCGTGGGCCGTGCCCTGTTTTCCGCCGCCAAACAATACGCCGTTCAGGCCGGTTATGCTTTCATGCAGGTGAAAACCGTACAAATGGGCCAATATGAAGATTACGACCGCACCAATCTGTTCTATCAAAGCTTAGGCTTCCAGGAATTCGAGGTGTTTCCCAGCCTGTGGGATGAAAACAATCCCTGCCAGATTTACGTCATGTATCTGAACTGAAAATAAAGAAAAGGACACTTTAAATCACGAACAAGGTGTTACGCTGGGGGCTGCGCGCCCCCAGACCTGCGCCAGGGCCTGAGGCCCTGGACCCACTCCTCGCGAAGCTGCATGGTTGTAATAACTCAGGTGTTCCGCGTGTTTCGCTGGGGTTACGGAAAGTTTGGGGCTTCTGGCCCAAGAAAGCCCGGGAAAATCCGAGGGGGAAAGTACACTTTCCCCTCGGATTATTCCCCGGCTTTCCCCGGATGCTTAGCATCCGGGGTGGCGTCCAAAGGACGCCGGGCCAGAAGCATAGCAGTGCCAAGTCTAATTTC
>JAFXSH010000060.1 GCA_017525805.1 Clostridia bacterium
AAAATAGTTAATTCCCAGAGCAACGTCCCCCGCTGTTTCCGCTGCGGACTTGCTCTGGGAATTTGCTTTTTATCGTTATTCTCGCGCGGGAAATGAGAAATTTCAAAGCGTCTTGCGCAATGGCGCGGAATAGGATATAATAAAATCCGGAAAATAATGGAGAAAGGGACGGACCCGGACGGAACAGGAAAGGAAATGGTCATACCGGCCGCTCGATTATCATCAGCGTGCCGCGAGGAAGAGAGGAGCGCCATGGTGTTCAAATGTCCGCAGTGCGGGAAAATATACAATATTTCCAATTTGCCCGAAAACCAGGCGGTTTTTCAGTGCGAGGACCCGACGTGCGGGAAAGTATTCCCCATTGATCAGTCAGCGGTCACAGAAGAAAATAATACGCCGGATGCCGCCCAGCCGGAGCAGTCTTTGCCGTCTGCCCACGACGTGGCCAAGGCCCTGGCTCTGGACTACTTTTCGGATATCCTGAACGATAAACCTGCCGAAAGCGTCACCTATGCGCCGCCCGTGGGCGCGCGGCTTTCCGGCGGCGCGGAAAACCAGGAGCAGCAATCGTTCCAGCCCCCGCAGGAGGAACCGAGGAAAGGCGGAACGGTCACCCAGCACGAAGATGCCAAGGCCCTCGCGCGGGAGTATTTTTCGGATGTCCTGAACGAGAAGCCTTCGCGGAGCGCCGCGCAAAGCGCGCCCGCGCCGGTACAGCCTGCCGCCGCCGCTGAGAACCGGCGGGAATCGGTCAAGCCCTCTCAAAAGAAACCAAAGGAAAACGAAAAGGTTGAACTGAGCAGAGAGCAGCTGTGGAAACAGCGGCTAAAATCCATGCAGGAAAAAAAGAGCCAGCGCACGGGATGCAGGATCCTGCTGTTTTTCGCCATCCTGATTCCGCTGGCCAGGATCGCGGCGACCAGATTGTTGGCCGATGAGACGCTGTTTGTCCACGTGCAGCAGCAAATCCTTCCTTCCGCCCTCTATTTTTGCGCGGCTTTCATCCTGATCATTTCTCTTTTGCGCCGCACGAGCAAGCCCCAATGGTTTTTCGCCGTGCTGCTGCTGCTTCCCCTGGTTCTGGACGCATGGTATTTGGCCCCGCGGCTGCTGGATGTGCTGCCGGAAGAAAAATGGATCCTTATCAACAGCGGCGCGAAGATTCTCTTTTTGGTTCTGAGTTTTCTCATGAGCGTCAGGGCGGGGAAGCATCCGCTAAAAAAATATCATTTCATTCCTGAATAACAAGCGTCTATCATCGCGGGCGAACGAAGAGAAAAGGCGGAAACTTTCAATGAACGCAATCTTGGATACTGCAAAGGATATTCTGACAAAGGCTTTGGGCGTGATCTATCCGGCCGCCGCCTTCGACGCGGAGGAACTGATCAGGATGCTGGTTCCGTGCGCGCTCGTTCTGGCCGCCGCGCTGGTCGTCTATCTTTTCCTCAAGTGCTTTAGTGGAACGCGGCGTGTAGCGCAAACGGCGGTGACGGCCGCGCTGATCGTGCTGATATCCGCCAGCGCGTTCTTTCCCGACAAGCTGATTCAGGCGGGAGATTACGCGACCGCGTGGATTCAGCGGCGTTTTTGGGCCGAAGAGGAACAGCCGGGCGAAGAAGCCGAAGCGCCGGAAGCGGAGGACGGGCTGGACGCGCTCCAGAATGAATGATTAAATGATTGAAACCACGGAAGCATACGATGGAGGGAACGGAAATGATGACATACCTGCTCATGGGACTGTTGGTTGCCGCCATGGCGCTCTTGTTCCTTTGGGGCCTTAAAAAGGATCCCAATAAAGATTCTTTCATGTCGATGGAGGATACCTCTTTCCTGCGCGGGTTTTGGTGCATCATCGTGGTTCTCGTCCATGTTCCGGCAGCGTAGCAAAACACGATCCAGGATGCCATGGGGTCTTTCGCGTATATCGGCGTTACCTTCTTCTTTATGACGTATGTGCTTATTTGTGTTGGGATGCAGTCTGGCCGATTATTTTACGGAGTTCAAGATCACGCACATATGGCCTGTTGAGCCGCTGGGCTTTGCATACGGAATACTCGCCGCGAAATATTCATCTGCGATAAAAAAATGGATCAAGGAAAAATGGATAGGAAAGAGCGCCGCGCTGATGGTGATCTCAGGCATTCTTGGGCTTTTATACCTGAAGAACAAGCGGTGGCTGTCTGGGGCGATTACCTGCTGAGGATCGTATTGGGAATGGCAATTACGGCGTTCATCTTTACGCTCATCGGAAAACTGAAGGTGGGGAATAAAGCGACGGATTTTCTTGGCAGTATTTCCTATGAAGTGTACCTGATTCAGCGCGCCGCGTTTATCTTCATGGCGACTGTGGTTTCCGATGGAATCAATTCCGGATTATACGTTCTGTTGTCTGTATGCTTAACGATTGTTATTTCGTATTGCATGAAGCTGGTCAGCAAGCCGCTGATTCAGAAGATCACGAATTTGGGATACAGCGGCCAAAGCTGACAGGCTGTTTTGCTCTGACCTATACGCTTTCCCTGATTCCAGTCATTTTCTGTGAATGCTTCCAGTTCCTGTTTTTTCCCAAAAGGCCCGCGTCCAGAAGAGACCCGGACATGGGTTGGTGCTCTTTTGCTGAAATAAGAACGCACGTTCCTCTTACCAATGAATCGTTTGGCTTGAATGGCGATTTATCGTGAATGATCGCGGGAAAGCGGCGGCTTGTTTGCGGATCATGTGTTTACCGGTGTTACAGCCACAACATATTGTGTGATTGCGTGATATTCTTCTTTCAGAATAGCCGCCGGCTTCCAGATCATGCTTGATTTGGGAAGCGGGGCGGCTTTTTGAACTGTTAAGGAACACAATATATTGTGCTTGATGCTGGGGCGTCCATACACGATAAGCGGCTGAACAGATACGAATGACAAGGGAAAAAACGGAATGGTGAACGCTTGGCGTTCTTTCATAAATTTCTGGACGATTATCGTTTTTTGTGGTATAATCATGGGCGAATGGCATATGGATTTCATTTTGAAGGATTGAAACCGTCTCCTTCATTTGCGGATCCTGCCAAATAAAAAACCGGTGCTCAAGGCCCCCTGCCTGGCTGGACGCGCCGGACGCTTTCCTGTCCCCGGTTTTTTTGAAACCCGCCCGCGAAGGACGGGATAGGGCGGGAAAAACAGCGATGGATAATATATCCTTTCTCTTATATTATCCATATTGAGACAATATTGAAAAAGAGGAAGATAATGAAACAGGGAGCTTATATTTTAATCATAGTAATCCTGCTTGTCGGATTGATCCTGGCAATGAATTCGCCAGACAGCATTTCGATGCTTTTTATCGGCGTCATGGAAGCGGTCATCTTCCTGGGCGTCGCTTTTGGCGTCCTTCCGGTGACCAATTATTCGCGCGCTTTTCAGAGCGCGATGGAGAATATTAACGCGGCGGCGGTGGACAGAAGCGGCTCAACCTGGGCCATTATCGAAAAAATTGAAGAGTTTTTCAGACAGCGGACGCTGGACACGATTTTTTATGAATATCAGGCAAAAGTGAAAGGGCAGCGCGAAAGCGGCCAGATCCTATCGGATATCGACGATTACATCAATGAAGAGGCGTTGGCGCTGCACAGCTGGCAGAGCATTGTCTCCCAGATCCCGGGCACGCTCACGGGCTTGGGCCTGCTGGGAACCTTCGTCGGCTTGATCATAGGTATCCAGGGCATTGAATTCACATCGGTGAACATGGCGCTGCTGAGCGTACAGTCGTTATTGTCCGGTATCCAAATCGCGTTCTATACGTCCATCGCGGGCGTGATCCTGTCCCTGATGTTCAATATCCTCTACCGCATGACATGGAACACCATGGTAAGGCAGCTGGGCTTGTTTTCCTCTGAGTTTCACAAGAAAGTGGTGCCCACTGTAGAAGAGCAGACCCGCTACCGCGAGCGGCGCGACATACGCCAGATCACAGAGCTGCTGGACCGTCTGCCCAAAAACCAGGGCTATTCGGCGGCGGCCGGCGGGAATATCGGCGGAGGCGTTCAAGCGCCCGCCACCGGCAACGAACAGATCATGATGCCGCAGATTCTTTCCGGCATTCGGGACGGCGAATTCATTTTTTACTTACAGCCGCGATGCGACCTGAATACGAAAACCATCGTCGGCGCGGAAGCGCTGGTGCGCTGGATCCATGGCAAACTGGGCCTGGTATCGCCCGCAGTGTTCATTCCCATTCTGGAAAGCAACGGCTACATTACCAAGCTGGATCAGTATATCTGGGAGCAGGTTTGCGCCACCATCCAGGAATGGGTCAACAAAGGGCTGCGGCCCGTACCGATTTCCATCAACGTGACCAAGACGGACGTGTTGGCCATGGACGTTGCCAATTTCATATCAAGCATCGTGACCAAGTATTCCATTTCACCGCTGAACCTGATCATCGAAATCGCGGAAAACGCTTATTTCCAGGCGACGGAAGCGGTGATCGAAACGGAAAAGCAGCTGCGCCAGAAAGGCTTCAAGGTGATCGTGGACGGCTTCAACGGCGATTACTTTGCTTTGAGCTCTGTGGAGGGCTTTTCGGCTGATTCGCTGAAGCTGGATTTGCGCCGGTTCAGCGGCAAACAGAGTCAGGCGGCGCTGAACGATGTTTTCGCGCAGGCCAGCAAGCTGCACATGCAAATGTCGGTTGAAGGCATTGAAAACATGGAGCAATTGACCATGCTGCGCAAATGCGGCTGCACCGAAGGGCAGGGGTTCTACCTGTTCAAACCGATTTCCGTGGAGGAATTTGAGGAGACAACAAACATGGATCCGAATCCAAAGGGAAAACGATGATTGAAATGTTGGGAAAAGGAGCACGCCTTTCGTGAAGAAGCCCAAAAAAAGAAATGACGAAGATCTAAATTTCTGGCAGCCGACGTCGGACTTGATGAGCGGGCTTGTGTATATTTTAATGCTCGTGATCGTGCTGCTGGGCCTCTATCTGATGCAGATTCCGGAATTTGACCAGCCCGACCCGGATATAGGCGATACCTTCGCTTCCCCCTCGCCGTCCACCACCGAGGGCGGGATCGACGGCGACAATATCGGCGGATCGGAAGGGGACGGCGCGGAAACGCCCCATCCCACCTACGGGGAGCCATACGGCACCTTAACGCCCTCGCCCACCCCCTCCCCCACGCCCGTACCGTACAGAAACGGCGGCGGAGGCGGAGGCGGAGACCGCGGCGACGACGAGGAACCGGAAGAAACCATGAAAGCCGCTGTGCACGTGATGCTGGTGGACGCGGAAACCGACCGGACCATCAAAGAAGCGAACGTGCAGTTTGAACTGTACGGCGATAACCATTCCCTGCAGGTGCTCAATGTATACTATCCTGAAAGGATCGCTTTCCGGACCTATGAAACCACCGAGGCGGGCACCTTCTATCTGCCGGAAAAGCTGACGGCGGGCACTTACGAGCTGCATGAGCTGACAGAACCGGAGGGCTATGACGCTTCCAAGAACATCACGTTTGATATAACTGAAAGCCACGACTGGCCCGATCCTTATGTGGTGCGGGTGCCGCTGTATCCGTCCCAGAATATTATCCGGGTTCAGATGACGGACGTGGAAACGGGCGCGGTCATCCCAAACGGCAGTTTTGACATTATCGCGGCGGATAATATCGTCACGCTGGACGGTACCCTGCGCTATCGCTTCGGGCAGACGGTGGGCCAGATCATCTGCGACGAAACCGGCTACGGCGAGAGCGAAGAAATCTATTTGGGCAATTACATTCTGATCCAAAGCGAAATCCCCGAGTATTACGCCTCCTATACGGAAGAAGTGGAGGCGGAGGTGCACAGAAAATCCGCCATTCTTCCCTCCATTAACTATTTCCCCAGCGAGCGGACGCGCATCATCATCACCGTTATGGACGAATTGTACGAATCGCGCGCCATTTCCGACGCGGAATTCACTATCACCCCGTCCGGCGGGCTGCCCTATACCGCGACCAGCGATCACCTGGGCAGGATCAGGATCGAGAATGTGGAAAAGAGTACGTCCTACCGCATCAAGCAGACGGCCGCGTCCGGAAACTACCAGATCAACCCGGGAGAATACACAGTCAATGTAACAGCCGACGGCAGGATCAACGGGGAAAGCGTCGCTGAAGTGAACCTGACCAACCGGATGATCCGCATTTCCATCAGCCTTACGGACGAATTCAGCAGCGTTCAGGTTCCGGGCGTGGAATTGTCCCTGTATAACGCCGCGAACGAATTGGTTCATACCTGGACGACCTCGGGCGTCGCGCAGAGCTATACAGACCTGGCGCCCGGCAATTATTCCATCATCATGAATGACGGCTCTGAGCATCGGTACGACATTACGGTACGCGATCAGGCGGAGGTGCAGGAGTTCAATATCCTTACCACGTATGTCCTGCATTACCTGCTGTACGGCGCCATCGCGCTGGCGGTCATTCTCATCGTGGTGATCATCCTCCTCATCGTGCGGAGAAAGAAAAAGAAGAAAGCAAAGCAATCGTGAAAGGGGTGATGAGCAATGGATGACGAAATAAAAATCAGATTAAGCGACATAATTTTCGCGCTGCAAAAGCATTGGAAGCTGATCCTGGCCACCTCAATCGCGGGAACGATGTTCGGCCTTGTGCTGACTGCCATGAGCTATGTGAAATCATCCCTCGTCACCTACAATATCAACGGTTCCTTCGCCGTGAGCACCATGAACGAAGCGGGCAACTTCACAACCAACGGCACGGCGGCGAACAAGGATGACTACTACCTGTCTGAAAACATGGTGGCGGCCATACGGTACGTGCTGAACAGCAGGCAGGTGGTGGAGAGCGCTATCGAGGATGAAAAGCTCTTGGGCGTGGAAGCCTCCGATATCCAGCACAACGTTTCCATTTCCCAGTACGGAGAAACGCAGATCGTGGAAATGACCCTCACGTGGCGCAGCCCCGAGGAAGGGATCGATATCTGGAACGCCATCATCGACGCCGGGAATCGGGTCATCCCCAAAGTGCTGCAGCTGGGCACGCTGGTGATCATCAATGAACCGAAGGCGTCCCAGGTGGGCATCAGCCGGGCAGGCCCCAAGCTTGCCATCATGCTCAGCGGCCTGGGCTTCATGGCGGGCGTGGGTTTCGCGGTGGTCAGCATGCTGCTGCATCCGACGCTGAACAACTTAAAAGACGTGGACGCGGTGCTGGGGCTGGAAACGCTGGGCATGATTCCCCAAAGCCTCACTTGGAGCGAGCAGAATGGAAAAATTTTAGAAAGGCACAATTCGGAGGTGATTGAAAGCTTTTCCGCCGCGACCTATATCCTGCGCAACCGCTTAGGCTCCAGGGAAAAGCACCGCTGCTTCTATATTACTTCTACCACGTCCAAGGAAGGCAAGTCGGCGGTGGCGGCCAATATCGCCATCCAGCTGTCGGGGATGGAATGCCATACGCTTTTGGTCGATTTCGATACGCGCAATCCCGATATTGGAACCATGTTCCTTCCGGACGTAGACTATACCTCTTCGCTCAACGCGCTTTACCGGGGCGAGGCGAACGAGTATGACGTGATCACCCATATCAATGGCTACCTCGACCTGATGCTGATGATTCCGGAGCACAATCCCATACCGCTTGACGGCACCATAGAAGATCTTTTTGCCGGACTGGTCAGCAAGTACGATTACATGGTGATCAACGCTTCGCCGGTCGGCATGGTTTCGGAAACGCTCAGTTTGAATCAAATCACCAATAACGTGCTGTTCGTGGTGGGCTACGACTCGGCCCCCATGTCCGAAATCCAGGCGTCCCTCCAGAAGATGGATAAATCCGGCGCGCGCGTCATTGGATGCATCGTCAACGGGGTCAAGGGAAAGCTGCAAAATGAAAGCGGCATTCAGTTGCCTTTCATGAAAAACAACGATCGGAAGCCCCGTCAAGAGATGAGAGAGGACGTCCATTCGGATGGCGGCGATGCGAACCTTGTGGATGAAATTCTGAATATGACGGAAAAATCCCAGGAAAAACCCCAGGAGAAACAGCCGGAAAAAACCCAGAAAAAACTCCAGAAAAAAGCCCGGGAAAAACAGCCGGAAAAACAGGAGGAAAACCAGCCGGAAACTCAAAAGAGCTCTCCTCTGAAACAGCTTTTCGGGAAAAAGAAGCGCGAGCAGAAAACGGACGAGCCCGCTCCCGTTGTTGTGGAGATGTCCGAGCCTCCCGTGTCCCGCAATATCATGGAAGATTTGATTTTGGACGAGCCGGGCAAGGATGAAGTTTCCGATTCGGATACCGTGTCTGAAATGCTGAGAATAGAAAGCAAAAAGAGTTCGGATGATCCGGCAAAGGATGAAGCGTGACATTGCCAACCCGCGGCGCGCGAAGAAATTGAGAACGGAAGAAGGATAGCGGCTTGGACAAGAAAAAAGATTCCGATTCCGCGTTAAGAATCGCCATGTTCGGCCATAAGCGGATACCGTCCCGGGAAGGCGGAATCGAGGTGGTTGTGGCGGAGCTGTCCGCGCGCATGGCCGCGCTGGGCCACAGCGTAACCTGCTTTAACCGCTCCGGGCATCATGTGAGCGGCCACGAGTTCGATGAAGAAAAGATGGACGTTTACAGGGGCGTGCGGCTGAAAAACGTGTGGACCCTCAACAAAAAAGGCCTGGCGGCCATGTCCGCCTCTGTTTCGGCTGCTTTCCGGACGGCTTTTGGGAAATATGACATCGTGCATATCCACGCGGAAGGCCCGGCCTTTATGTGCTGGCTGCCCAAATGGTTTGGAAAACGCGTGATCGTGACGATCCATGGGCTGGACTGGGCAAGAGCAAAGTGGGGAAAATTCGCGTCGTGGTACATCAAAAGCGGAGAAAAAAACGCGGCCCGCTACGCCGATGAAATCATTGTTTTAAGCAAAGGCGTGCAGGAGTATTTTCAGCGGACCTACGGCCGGGACACCGTTTTTATTCCCAACGGCGTGGCGAGAGCCGAAAAACGGGAGGCCAGGGAAATCGAGAAACGGTGGGGGCTGCGGAATGATTCCTATGTCCTGTTTTTGGGCCGCCTCGTTCCGGAAAAAGGCGTTCATTATTTGATCGAAGCATGGAAAAACGTGCGGACCGATAAAAAACTGGTGATCGCCGGAGGAAGCTCCGATACCCAGGAATACATGGACCGGTTAAAGGCGCTTGCCGGCAATGATGTGATCTTTACGGGATTCCAGCAGGGGCAGGTGCTGGAGGAGCTGTACAGCAACGCCTATGTGTACGTGCTGCCCAGCGACCTGGAGGGCATGCCCCTGAGCCTGCTGGAGGCAATGAGCTACGGAAACTGCTGCGTGGTATCCGATATTGAGGAATGCGCCCAGGTCGTGGATGATCACGCAGCGGTTTTTGAAAAGAGCAATGTGGCCGAGCTTCAAAAGACATTGCAGGAACTGATCGACCGGCCCGGGGAAGTCGCGCGGTACAAAGCCGGAGCGGCTGATTTCATTTGCAAAAAGTACAATTGGGACGATGTGGTCTCAAGGACCATCGAACTGTACAACGGCGGTAAGCGGCGCACGCTGCATGGAAAAGAATCCGAAGCGGGCGCCACCGGGATGGGAGGCTGACATGGAACCGATCGATTTTATCGTCACCTGGGTAGACGGAAACGACCCGGAATGGTTCAAGGAAAAACAGAAGTATCAGGGAGTTACGGTCGATTCGGGGAATACGGTCAACAGGTTCCGGGATTGGGGCACCTTCAAATATTGGTTTCGGGCGGTGGAAAAAAACGCTCCCTGGGTGAACCATGTGTATCTTGTTACCTGCGGTCATTATCCGGAATGGCTCAATACCGCGCACCCCAAGCTGCGCCTCATCCGGCACACGGATTATATCCCGCCGGAATGCCTGCCCACGTTTAATTCCAATGCCATCGAACTGTTCCTGCACAGAATCCCGGAGTTGGAGGAGCATTTTGTGCTGTTCAGCGACGATGTGTTCATCACTGCCCCCACCGTGCCCGAGGATTTTTTCGTGAACGGGATCCCCTGCGACGAGGGACTGCTGGAGGCCGTCAATTCCACCGATCCCAAGGACGTTTTTCCGCATACCCTGCTGAATAACAGCGCGGTCATCAATAAACATTTCAAGAAAAAAGAAGTCCTGCGGAAGCATTTCACCAAGTTTGTCAATATCAAATACGGGAAGGAGAATATCCGGACGCTTTTGGTGCTTCCGCTGAAAAATTTCTGCGGTTTCCGGGATTTGCACGTGGCGGCGTCGCATACGAAATCGGGGTTTGAGACCGTATGGGCGGCGGAGCCGGAGATCCTGATGAACACCGGAAGAAACAGATTCCGCACCCTGAGCGACGTATCCCATTGGCTGATGAAAAACTGGCGGGTATGCAAGGGCGAATTTGTGCCCCGTTCGGCGGGCTGGGGAAAGCGGTTTGACCTGGGCGCTGACAAGGATATTTGCGAGCAGATCAAATCGGGGAGATGGAAAACGCTCTGCGTAAACGACGGCATACCGGACATGGACTTTGAAACGGAAAAAGAGAAGCTGTGCGCGGCCTTTGAAACGCTGTTCCCGCAGAAATCCTCGTTTGAAATCTGATCCTTGAAAACGCGCGGAACCGGAAGCCGGACCGGCTGTCTTTCACGCAAAAAGGAAGGTGCAATGGATGAAAGTTCTGATCATCAACAAATTCTTGTATCCCAAGGGCGGAGCGGAAACCTACACCCTCAAGGTGGGCGATTATCTGCAAACCAAGGGCCATAAGGTGCAGTATTTTGGCATGGATGCCAAAGAGCGCACCGTGGGGAACGCCGTAAACGCCTATACAAGGGAAATGGACTTTCATGAAGGATCCATGCTTTCCAAAATCACCTATCCTGTCCGGACGGTTTACAGCGTGGAAGCGCGTATCAAAATTCGCAGGGTTCTGGATGATTTTCAGCCGGACGTATGCCATTTAAACAATTTTAACTATCAGCTGACGCCTTCCATCATCGTAGAGATCGCCAAATGGCGAAAGGAAACAGGGCATCCCTGCCGGATCATCTACACGGCCCACGACTACCAATGGGTATGCCCCAACCATATGATGCACGACCTCAACACCCATGAAAACTGCGAAAAATGCGTGGACGGGCACTATTTCAACTGCGTGAAGGGCAAGTGCATTCACGGAAGCACCGCCAAAAGCGTCGTTGGCGCGGCGGAGGGCTTCCTGTGGCGGAGGCACAGCGCCTACCGGGAAGTGGACGCCATCATCTGCTGCTCCAAGTTTTTAAAAACCAAGCTGGATACAAACCCCGTTTTTGCCTCCAAGACCATCGCGATCCACAATTTCGTCGATCAGGTAGAGCGCAAGCGCACGGAAAAGAAGGATTACGTTTTGTACTTCGGCCGGTTTTCCATGGAAAAGGGCCTTGACACATTGATCAGGGCCTGCAAGGCGCTGCCGGATGTTTCCTTCGTCTTCGCGGGCTCCGGCCCCCTGGAGGACCAGGTCAGCGGCATTGCGAACGTTAAAAACGTCGGGTTCCAGACCGGCGCCGCCCTGGAAAAGCTGATTCGGGAAGCGCGGTTTTCCGTCATTCCCTCGGTGTGGTATGAAAACTGTCCCTTCTCCGTGCTGGAGAGCGAAATGTACAGCACCCCCGTGTTGGGCGCGAACATCGGCGGCATTCCGGAATTGATCGAGGACGGAAAGACCGGGGAGCTTTTCCAAGCGGCCAACTGGGAAGAGCTGAAAGCCAAGATCGAAAAGCTTTGGAATGATCGGGCGCTGACCGACCAGTACGCGGAAAACTGCCTGCATATCGAGTTTGACGATATCGAGGCCTATTATCAGAAGCTGATCCAGGTCTACGAAGGGAAAAAGGATATTGATTCGCTGCGCCGCGAATTGGGCGCGTGAACCCTTTGGAACACATTTCTCTCTTAAATGAGGGGGCATGGATGCTATGAAAAAAATCGCAATCATTGTGCACGGGCTGTCCAGCGGCGGAGCGGAGCGCGTGGCCTCTTTGCTGGCCAGCTATCTGGCTGAAAACCGATATGAGGTTTTGTTTATCTGCGCGTACCATACACCGGAAGAGGACAGCAAAGCGCCCTACCCGCTGGATTCGCGGGTGACGGTGAAATATATTCCGGTCAAAACGAAGATTTCCCCGCTTCGCTTCATGACAAGAAGCGTCCGCATCCGGCAGGCTGTGAAAGCGTTTTCTCCCGATTGGGTGGTTTCGCTGATCACTTATGAAGCGATACTGACCACATTTTCCAAATATCCGGTGGTTTATTCCCTGCGGAACGATCCGGGCAGGAGCATGGCGCAGGGCTTTCGCTCCAAGCTGCTGCTGTTCATGTTTTCACGGTCAAAGAAAATCGTGTTTCAAAGCCAGGGGGCGCGGGATTTCTTCCAAGGCAAAATCAAGGAAAAGAGCGTCGTCATCCCCAACCCCATTAACACGAAAGAGCTGCCGCTCTGGACAGATTACGCGCATGAGAAGAAATTCATGACCGCGTGCAGGCTGCGGGGGCAGAAAAACCTGCCCATGCTGGTGGAAGCCTTTTCGATGGTACACAAGGAACACCCCGATTACACGCTGGAAATATACGGGCAAGGAGACCAGGAGAACGTAATCAAAGAAAAGATTCAATCGCTGCATGCGGAAAGCTATGTCTTTCTCAAAGGCTTTTCTGCGGATGTGCACGGCGTGATGGCGCGCTCCAGCGGTTTTGTGCTGTCCTCGAATCACGAGGGACTGTCCAATTCCATGCTGGAGGCCCTGTGCATGGGCGTTCCCTGCGTATGCACGGACTGCCCGCCCGGCAGCGTGCGGGAGTATATTGTCAGCGGAGAAAACGGCTTCCTGACCAAGGTGGGCGACGCCCAGGATATGAAGGAAAAAATCTGCGCGCTGATTGAAAATCAGGACCTGTCCCCTGCTTTCGCGCAAAAGAACTTAGCCGTCAGACAGAAAATGGATGTCGAATTTATCTGCAAGGAATGGGCGCAGCTGTTTGAATAAGGGGCACGTCGCTTTTTCTCCCGGCTGATCCCGATTGAAACAGTTTATCCCAATGGGAGGGCGGAATGACGATAAAAAAAACGCCGGTGGCGCAGTATTCCCTGCTCTACCTGATGTATATCATCCCTGGAAGCTGCTTATTCGCCAAGTTTTTAACGGGGACTGTGAAATACTACGCGCTGCTGGCTCTGTATGGCTGGCTGATCGTCAAGAAAAAAAAATACCGGTCGGGTTATGCCCTCCGATTTGTGATTCTGTTCACGGTGTCCATGGTTTTTACGCGGATTTACACCGGCGGCGGCGCGGGCGTCGCGTCCCTGTTCAAATTCCTGGTGTGCGTGCTGAGCACGCAAATCGCCATTTACTGCGACAAGGAGCATTTTCTTACCCGATGGATCAACCTGGCCACCCTGTTCGCCGCCATCAGCATCGTAATGTGGGCCGCCTTTTACGCGATGCCGAGTCTGGTGAACATCTATCCCGGCGCGCGCTTTAAAACCCTGGAATATCAGCCCGGCGACGTGGTGAGATACCAATACGCGAAAGGGATGCTCATCTACAGCTTTCTGGAGGTCCACCCCACGCGGAACTGCGGCCTGTTTACCGAACCGGGGGTGCATCAGATCGTTTTGAACATGACGCTCTACGTTCTGCTGTTCTGGCAGGACAAGCTGACTTTCAAGAACCCTAAGCTGTACCGGCGGTACGTGACCATTATCCTGGTGGCCCTGGTGACCTGCCAATCTACCACCGGGTATTTAGGCACCATCATGATCCTGACGGTTTTCTTTTTCGGCAGCAGGGTGGAAAAGAAATTCAGGGGCATCAAAGGGTTCATGGTAGGCGCTGTGGCGCTGGGCATGGTGGTGCTGCTGGGCGATTACGCCTCCCGAGGAAAGGACAGCATCCTGTATTCCCAATTCATTTACAAGCTGTTCGGCGAGGACGGCGGCGGATTGGACGTTTCCAGCGGTACCGGACAGTACAGGACGGGCACCGCGATGGTCTGCTTTGAGATTATGATGGACCACCCACTGGGAATCGGCTTTGACCGGTTTAATCTGATGAAGGCCAACTACGGGAGCGGCTTGGTAGCGGCAAGCATCATGCAGTTTCCCGCCGTGTTCGGCATCCCTCCCTGGATTATCCTGCTTGCGCTGATTTTCCTGCCGGTCATCCTCCGGCAGAAGCCGCATATCGCGGCCCTTTACATCATCCTTTTTGTCAACACCACGCTCGCGCAGACAGACCTGATTTACCCGGCGTTTTTCATGATTCCCATGTACCTGGTCGGCGTTCCCAGAAAACGAAAGGAAGAGGAACTCTATGGACAAAACGCTCATCCTGTTTACAGGTAATAATTTCTACTATTTTGACCGCATTCATTCGCCCGAGCTGACCATTGAGGGAATGTTTTGGGACCACGCGGAGCAGAAGAAACCTCTCCTGAAATTTCTGCGAAAGAAAGGTTCCTCGTGGACGCGCCTGTTTTACCAGGATTGGTATAAGCACCTGAATGAATATCAGAGAATCATCGTTTTCGACGTGCTGTATATATTCGATGTGCGGCTGTTGGAAAACATTGCCCGAAAAGCGCCGAATGCCAAACGATATTTTTATTCCTGGAACGTGGTCAAAAACGAGGCCCGTTTCATGTCCACCAAAAAAGCGGCCCAGGATGCGGGATTTCAGTATTATTCCTACGACAGGGGAGACTGCGAAAAGTACGGGCTGCGCTTCAACACGATCATGTATGACCGGACGCTGACCCTGGAACCGGCGGTCCCGAAATACGATACACTGTTTTTAGGCTTTTTGAAGGATCGGAAGGACGATTTGCTTTCGCTGTACGAAATGCTGGCATCCGCCGGCCTCAAGCCCAATTTTGTGACCGTGGACTTGAAGCAGAAGCACGAAAACCTTCCTTTCACCTTCCGGAGTGATTATATATCCTACTACGATTACCTGAAAATGGTCAGCGACAGCCGCTCTATCCTGGATATCGCCCAACAGGGGCAGGACGGATATTCCATGCGGGTGATGGAAGCGATTTTCTTCAACAAAAAGCTGATCACCACCAACGCGGCCGTCAGGCAGTCCATTTTCTACGATGAAAACAACATTCTGATCATCGAATTTGGCGCGACCACCGCCGAAGAACTCCGGACCTTTTTTGAAAAGCCTTTCAAGCCCTACGATGAATCGGTTCGCCAGTATTACTCCATCGAAGCCTGGGCCGACAGATTCAGCGATTGATTTTCCGGGCCGCGATCAGGCGTTTGGATAGAAAAGAATGGACAGGGGTTGCGCAATGAGTAAGATTCTGGATAAGATAAAAAAAATTCCCGTCGGCTTCAAAGCTGCTGGCGTTTACACGGTGGCCACCGTTTTTTCCAAAGGATTGTCCGTCATCACCGTGCCGATTTTTACGCGGCTTATGTCCACTTCGGAAATCGGTGTGGTGAATATCTACAATTCTATGTATTCCATGCTCAGTGTGGTGGTTACGCTTTCGCTGACTTCCGGGGGCTATACCGCCGCGCTGAAGCATTTCAACGGCGAGCGGGATCAATACCAGTCCTCCGTCCTGTCCTTAACGTCCCTGATGGCCCTGCTGACTGCCGCCATTTATATGATCCGTCCTGCTATGTGGGATGAACTGATGGGGCTGCCCAGACCGCTTTCGATTCTGCTGCTCGTCGGCTTTTTCTTCATGCCTGCCTTTGATTTCTGGCTGGCCAGGCAGCGCTTTGAGTATAAATACAAGATGGCGGCGGGCCTGACCACGATCAATACCATCCTGGCTTCCGGGGCCGCAGTGATCGCCGTGCTGTACATGGACGCCCACGGATTGGAAAATGTGGCCGTGGGGCGGCTGTACGCCTCCAAAACCATTTCCTTTACCCTCGCCGGGATCCTGTGGGTGAGCCTGATTCTGCGCGGGAAAACATTTTATAACAAGGAATACTGGAAATACTCGCTGCAATTGAGCATCCCCCTGATCGGCTATGCCCTGGCCAACCAGGTGCTGAGCGTGTCCGACCGCAGGATGATCCAATATATGGTGGACAACAGCGCGGTGGGTATTTACAGCACGCTGTATACGGTCAGCTCCATTTCCCTGATGGTGTGGGGCGCTATCAACGCTTCCTTTATTCCCTACCTGTACGAAAACATCGAATCGAAAAACAGCGGCGTCAAAAAATATTCCCTGATGCTGATGGGTACCTACGCCATCGTGGCCGTGATGCTGACCTTCGTCGCGCCTGAAATCGTTCGGGTGCTGGCGACGGAAGAATACTATGAGGCCATTTATATCATGCCGCCGATCGCGGGCGGCGTGTTCCTGACCTGCGTTTCCAATATGTATTCCAATGTTCTGATCTATTATAAAAAAACGCCTTATATCATGTATTCGGCGATCACGGGCGCAGTGGTCAACGTGGTGCTGAATTTTATCTTCATTTCCCGATATGGATACATGGCGGCTGCATACACCACCCTGGTGGCGTATATCGTTTTAGCGCTGATGCAGGGGTGGGGCGCCAGGAAAGTATGCAGACAGAAACGGGGAGAGGATTACGAGGTTTACAATGACAAGGCAGTCTTTGCCATGGCCGGCCTGACCATCGGGCTGTGCCTCTGCGGACTGCTCCTGTACCAGCATACGGTCCTGCGGTATAGCGTGATCGCCGTTGGATGCGTCCTGGGCGCTGCCTTCGGATATAAAACGTGGAAGATGAAGAAAGCCACAAAGCGGGAAAAGGAACAGCCGAAGGAATAAGCCGCGGCGATACTGCTTAGCGTATCACATCGTTTGATTTTCACACGGAGGACAAAATGGGGAAGCAGTTTCTTGACCAGTCCGTCAGTCAGCCAACCGGCGGCAAGCGTATTGCGTGGATCGATTTCGTCCGCGGGCTGATCATCATTCTGATGGTCTTCGGCCACAATATTCAGTACGGGTCAGGGGACACGATGCTGGCGAACAAGCTATTCCTGAATAACAAGGTGTTTCAGTTCATCTATTCATTCCATATGCCGTGCCTGATGATCCTATCAGGATACCTGTTTGAACATACGGTAACAAAGCAAGGTTTTTGGCGCAACAGGTTCAGGACGATCATCATTCCGACGCTGTGCTGGTCGGTCATACCGGTTGCTGGGCTTGTTGCCGGTCATGTTCTTTCCCACACGTTTTCACTGCACTCCTTCATTGACGCTTTCGCAACGCTTCTTGCCTATTATTGGTTTCTGTGGGCCCTTTTATTCTGCTCGGCCATTGTCTGGCTTGTCCACACCATGCTGAAGGACAGTATTCTTTGCTACTGCCTGATTGGCGTCATCCTGATGTTCGTTCCCTTGAAGTATAATTTGTATCAGTGGATTTATATGTATCCTTACTTCGTGCTGGGTTATCTGTACAAGAAAAAACCGTTTAAAAAATGGAAGAATTGGAACAGGCACCTTATTACAGTATCGCTCATTGGCGCTTTCGCCCTGCTTTTCGCTTTTTATCATTCCGATTTCTTTATCTACACGACGGGCATCACTGTGCGCAGCATGAGACAACTGTTTATAGACCTGTACCGTTACATCATCGGCTTTGCCGGATCAGTCATGATCATTTGGCTGGTGTATCAGCTCTATCCATATATCGAATCAAAAGCGCCCGCCGTTTCAAAAACCGTCGTATATTGCGGGCGGGTATCCCTGACGATTTACATTGTTGACGTTTTATTAAACAGTTATGTATTGCCACAGATTACAAAAGGCTTTACGCTCAATTACGGGATCACGATCATCGAAACATTGGCCGTTCTGCTGTTCTGCACGGCGGTTGATTGGGGCATCAGGAGATTTCCCGTTACGCGAAGGATACTCTTGGGAAGCAGATAAAAGCCGCTCCGCACGAAAAAAGACCGGGCAGTTCAGCGGCTGCGAAAGCTTTCGGAGGGATGAAAACAAAAAGGCTTAGCCAGACGGCGGCCAAGAACAATTATAGGGAGGGAAACAGGATGAAAAAGCTGTTGGTCACAGGGGGCTCCGGATTTATCGGCGCGGAGATCGTCAACCAGCTGTACGCGCGCGGGGATTGGGAGATCACGGTTCTTGACGCTATGACAGAGCAAATCCACGGGAAGAACTGGGAAAAATCCTATCTTTATCAGAAAATTGAAGGGAAATGCCGCTTTCTCAAAGCGTCCGTGACGGACATCGACGCCATGCGGGAAGCGGTGGAAGGCCAGGAGTACGTCATTCACCTGGCGGCGGAAACGGGCACCGGGCAGTCCATGTACCAGATCAACCAGTACAATGAAACCAACATCATGGGCACCTCCAATCTGCTCCAGGCTATTTCCCTGCTGGGAAAACAGAACACTGTGAAGAAAATCGTTTTATCCTCCTCCCGTTCCGTTTACGGGGAAGGGAAATACGAGTGTCCCCACTGCGGCGTCATTTATCCCAAGGGACGGGCCAAAGAAAAAATGCTGGCCGGAGACTTTAATTTCTACTGCCCCGCCTGCGGCGGGAAGCTGAAGCTGCTGTCCACCACGGAGGACAGCCTGGTACAGCCTATGTCCCTGTACGCCTTTACCAAGTACGCCCAGGAAAAAATGCTGGAAACCATGTGCCCGGCGATGGGCGTGGATTATACCATTTTCCGGTATCAGAACGTGTACGGCGTAGGGCAGAGCCTGAAAAACCCCTATACGGGCATTTTGTCCATTTTCTCCACGCTGATGCTGGAAAACAAACCCATCAATATTTTTGAAGACGGTCTGGAGAGCCGCGATTTCGTCAACGTAAAAGACGTGGCGGCCTGCACGATTTCCTGCCTGGAGAAACCAGAATCCAACGGCAGGATCATCAACGTGGGCAGCGGAATCAACACCAGCGTGATCGAAATCGCCGAAACGCTGAAAAAAAATTATGGAAGTAAAAGCGACGTCAAAGTGACGGGGGATTTCCGCATCGGCGATATCGCGCATAACAAAGCGGATATTACCCTGGCCAGGGAACTTTTAGGGTTCGCGCCCACGGTGCCGCTGCAGGAGGGCTTGGCCGCTTTCTGCCAGTGGGTCATGGGGCAGGATAAAGACGCCAGCGGGTATCAGCATTCCCTTTCCGAAATGGAAAAAGCCGGGATGTTCGTCCGAAAGACCGGTTCATCCAAATGAAACGCGCGAATCAAATCGTAGGGGGATTTATCAATGAATGCTTCTATGAGTAATGAAAGCATAATGGAATATGTGCTCATCGGCATGCTGCTGGTTTTCGGCTTTTTCTGCCTGTACCGGATGCTTTCAAAGCGGACCGAAAAAATACAGGTACGCCAGGTCGCGACGGTGATCCTTTTTGTGGTTTACGTCGTCATTTCAGCTGTGATGATCGTCGTTTTCAATCAGCTTGGCAGTGCGCGAATGACGCTGCTGATGCTGCTGATTTTAATGTCCATGGTGGGCTTCTGCATCCTGTTTTACGGTTTTTTAAAGAATTCTCATGAAATCAAAAAACTTCCCACGCTGCTCTTTGTCCTGTACATCGCGGCGGTGGCCTACGCCACCATCTTTTCCCGCGAGGAAGGTTCAAAAACGGACATCCTGCTGGAATTTGAATCCATCACGCAGGCGATCAAGGAGCAGTCCTTCGAGCCCATGGAGCATTTGCTGATGAACATCGTCTTATTTGTTCCGATCGGCTTTTTGTTCGTGGCGATTTATCCTGAAAAGCTAAACAAAATCAGCCTCGTTATTCCCCTGGGACTGATGCTGACCGTATTGATCGAAACCGTGCAGATGATCCTGCAAATGGGCCAATGCGATTTGGAAGACCTGGTGGCCAACGCGCTGGGTGCGTTGGTGGGTCTGATCGCTTACCGGCAATACAAGAAGATACATTTATAAAGCGCAAAAGGAAACAACACATGTTCTCCGCGGGCAGGAAAGGACGGATTGATATGAAAGGCATCATCCTGGCTGGCGGCGCGGGCACGCGCCTGTATCCCCTCACCATGGTCACCTCCAAGCAGCTTTTGCCAGTGTACGATAAACCCATGATTTACTATCCGCTCTCCACCCTCATGCTGGCGGGCATTCAGGATATCCTGATCATCTCCACCCCGGAGGACACCCCCCGCTTCGAGCAATTGCTGGGCGGAGGAAAGCAATTCGGCGTAAAGCTGCAATACAAAGTACAGCCCAGTCCCGACGGGCTTGCCCAGGCGTTTTTGTTAGGGGAAGAATTCATCGGCGGCGACGCCTGCGCCATGGTGCTGGGCGACAATATCTTCTACGGCAACGGCTTTGGCCGCATTCTGCGCGCCGCCGTTGAAAACGCGGAAAAGAACGCCCGGGCTACGGTGTTTGGCTACTATGTGAATGATCCGGAGCGCTTCGGCGTGGTCGCCTTCGATGAAAACGGCAGGGCCACCAGCATCGAGGAAAAGCCCAAGGAGCCCAAGAGCAATTACGCTGTGACGGGGCTGTATTTCTATCCCAAGGGCGTGTCCGCCAAGGCCCACGCGGTGAAGCCCTCCGCCCGGGGCGAACTGGAAATCACCACGCTGAATGAAATGTATCTGAATCAAGGGCTGCTGGATGTGCAATTGCTGGGCCGCGGCTTTGCCTGGCTGGATACCGGCACCATGGACAGCTTAGTGGACGCGGCTGATTTCGTGAAGACCATCGAACAGCGGCAGGGCATCCGCATTTCCGCTCCCGAAGAAATTGCTTATATGAACGGCTGGATCACCAAAGAAGAACTCACTGCCACCGCAAACCGCTACGGCAAGAGCCCCTATGGAGCGCATCTCAAGGCCGTGGCGGAAGGAAAAATACGCTATTGAGCAGGAGGGCGCTTATGCAAAAGACCGTCATCGTCACCGGCGGAGCCGGATTCATCGGCAGCAATTTTATTTTCCATATGCTGGATCACTATCCCGATTACCGCGTCATCTGCCTGGACAAGCTGACCTACGCGGGCAACCTGTCTACCCTCAAAAGCGTGATGGACAAGCCCCATTTCCGCTTTGTGAAGCTGGATATCTGCGACCGCGAGGGCGTGTACCGGCTGTTTGAAGAGGAAAAGCCGGACATCGTGGTGAACTTCGCCGCCGAAAGCCATGTGGACCGCTCCATCGAAAACCCCGGCGTGTTCCTGGAGACCAACATCATGGGCACCGCCGTGCTGATGGACGCCTGCCGGAAGTACGGCATTGAGCGGTACCATCAGGTGAGCACCGATGAAGTGTACGGCGATCTGCCGCTGGACCGGCCTGACCTGTTCTTCACGGAGGAAACGCCCATTCACACCTCCAGCCCTTATTCCTCCTCCAAGGCAGGGGCTGATTTGCTGGTGATGGCTTATCACCGCACCTTTGGCCTGCCCGTGACCATTTCCCGCTGCTCCAACAACTATGGCCCCTATCATTTCCCCGAAAAGCTGATCCCCCTCATGATCGCCAACTGCCTGAACGACAAGCCCCTTCCCGTGTACGGCGAAGGGCTGAACGTAAGGGACTGGCTGTATGTGGAGGATCACTGCCGGGCCATCGACCTGATCATCCACAAGGGCCGGGTGGGCGAAGTGTATAACGTGGGCGGCCACAACGAAATGCGGAACATCGACATCGTGAAGATGATCTGCAAAGAGCTGGGCAAGCCCGAATCCCTGATCACCTACGTCACCGACCGCAAGGGCCACGATATGCGCTACGCCATCGACCCCACCAAGATCCACAATGAGCTGGGCTGGCTGCCGGAAACCAAATTCGCCGACGGCATCAAGAAAACCATCCAGTGGTATTTGGACAACCGGGATTGGTGGGAAGAAATCATTTCCGGCGAATATCAGCACTACTATGAAAACATGTATGGAGGGAGGGAGACGCTGAAATGATGAACATTCTTGTAACGGGCGTTGGCGGCCAGCTGGGCTACGACGTGGTGAAGGAATTGCTTTCGCGCGGCCACAGCCCCGTGGGCTCCGATGTGCTGCCCGCCCTGCCCTTTGACTTAGGCGCGCCTTATGTGCCCCTGGATATTACCGACCGGGAAGCGGTTCAAAAAACCATCGCCGGCCTTCGTCCGGACGCGGTGATCCATTGCGCCGCATGGACGGCGGTGGACGCGGCGGAGGATTTGGAAAATCAGGAAAAGGTGTTTTTGATCAACGGGGCAGGCACCCGGTATATTGCCGAGGCGTGCAAGGCCATCGGCGCGAAAATGCTCTATATCAGCACGGATTATGTGTTCGACGGGCAGGGAGACGCGCCCTGGCAGGCGGACGATCACCGCTACGCGCCGCTGAACGTGTATGGGAAAAGCAAGCTGGAAGGGGAATTGGCGGTAGCGGAAACGCTCAAGGAATTCTTTATCGTGCGCATCGCCTGGGTATTCGGCCTGAATGGAAAGAATTTTATTAAAACCATGCTGAACGTGGGGAAAAAGTACGATACCGTCCGGGTGGTGAATGACCAGATCGGCACTCCCACTTATACCAAAGACCTGGCCCGGCTGCTTTCGGATATGATCGAAACGGACAAGTACGGCTATTACCACGCCACCAACGAGGGCGGCTATATCAGCTGGTACGATTTTACCAGGGAGATTTACCGCCAGGCGGGGATGAACACTGCCGTGCTGCCCGTCACCACGGCGGAATACGGCCTTTCCAAGGCGGCCCGGCCTTTCAACAGCCGCCTGGATAAAAGCAAGCTGACCGAAAACGGCTTTGCGCCTCTGCCGGATTGGCGGGACGCGCTGGGACGCTATTTGCGTGAGATAGGAGAGATTGAATAATGGGACAGATCACCGTTGAAAAAAACGTGGGCGGCATTGAGGGCCTGTGCGTGATCACGCCTGCCGTGCACGGTGACAGCCGGGGCTATTTCATGGAAACCTATTCCCAGCGGGATATGGAAGAAGCGGGCATCCATATCACCTTCGTGCAGGATAACCAGAGCATGAGCACCCGGGGCGTGCTGCGGGGCCTCCATTTTCAGAAGCAGTATGCCCAGACCAAGCTGGTGCGGGTCATCCAGGGCAGCGTATTCGACGTGGCGGTGGATATTCGGCCCGGTTCCGCAACCTTTGGGAAATGGCACGGCACCATTCTCACGCCGGAAAACCGGCGGCAATTCCTGATTCCCAAAGGATTCGCCCACGGCTTCCTGGTGCTGTCGGACACAGCGGCCTTTTGCTACAAGTGCGATGATTTCTATCATCCGGGCGACGAGGGCGGGTTGGCTTGGAACGACCCGGACATCGGGATCGTGTGGCCTCACGTTGAGGGAGAATGCCTCGCCGACGGCACTCCCCTGAACCTGAGCGAAAAAGACAAGAAATGGCCGGGTATCCGTTCTCTTTCTGTATGATCCTTCCCGTCCGGAAGGAACCGTGACAACGAATGAGATGAGGGATTCAAATGTTTCATTTTGTAAAAAGACTGTTTTACCACATCAACAGTCGGAAAGATCCCGTCGGGTACGCCCGAAAGCTCGGCGTGAAGGTAGGCGAAAGATGCAGTTTCACGTCCTTTCCGGATTTTGGCTCTGAACCGTACCTGATCGAGCTTGGCAACCATGTCCGTACGAGCAGCGACGTGGCTTTCGTCACCCACGACGGCGCGACTTGGGTTTTCCGGGAAGAAGAAAAGTATAAAAAAGTCATCCGGTACGGCAAGATCACGGTCAGGGATAATTGCTTCCTGGGCATGCGCTGCATCATCCTGCCTGGCGTAACGATCGGTGAAAACAGCATTGTCGCCGCGGGCGCCGTTGTGACAAAAGACGTTCCTGCCGGCAGCATCGTGGCGGGCGTACCGGCAAAGGTGGTTTCAAAAACCGACGATTTCGCGGAAAAATGCCTGCGGGAAAACCCGGACTACGATTACGATCTGTTTAAGAAGAGTAAGAAGGAAGCCCTGCTGAAGCTTTTTGGCTGACCCTCGGAAAGGACTGGAAGCAGGGTATGATATTGAAAAGCGGGCGGCGGGAAGGACAGCAAAGGATATATTTTTGTATGAAGATAACAGAGAAGGTAATTGACAGAACAAAAAAATCCCTGTCCTGGCAGATATTCTTATTTCTGCTTTGCTTTCTGTTCTTTCAGCGGTCAGCCTGACTGTTTTCCGTTATCTGCGAAGCTAAGGGGACGCCTCCTCCTATTATGCGGCGACGCCGCTGATTTACGGATACACGGTCTGCGCAGTATCACAGTGCAAGGAAACGGTTTTGCTGACGGACGCGCCTTCCGAGCGCAAACAGCCCAAGCGGGTGTGGAATAGCGCGGCGCAGCTTGCGGCAAATTTCAAAGTGTCCTTAAAAGGGACGCTTTCGAGAAAACGTCGCGGACGCTGAAAAAACTGATTCGCAAGGCCTTAGAAGCTATTCTGCGACATCTGGATGACAATAAGGAGTAACGGTTCCCTGTCCTCTGATTTGTCCGTTCCTGCAGCAAGATAAGAAAGGAAGGAAAAAAGATGTTTAGCGTGATCGTGCCCGTTTATAAGGTGGAAAAATACCTGCGGCGCTGTGTGGACAGCATTCTGGCTCAGACCTATACGGATTTTGAAGTGATCCTGGTCGATGACGGTTCGCCGGATGAATGTCCCCGGATCTGCGATGAATACGAGCGCCTTGATCCCCGCGTGCGGGTGATCCACAAACCCAATGGCGGCTTGATTTCCGCGCGGAACGCGGGGATTATGGCCAGCAAGGGAGATTATGTGTTTTATGTGGACAGCGACGACTGGGCCAAGGAAAACATGCTGCAATTCGTTCATGATATCCTGTCTCAATCTCCCGTACCGCTGGATATGGTGCTCTTCGCGGCCCACAACGTATATGAGGACCATATGGATGAAACCTTCAACGATGTTCCGGAAGGATACTACGACAGGAAACGACTGGAGAAAGAAATTTTTCCTCAACTGATCGTTGATCTGAAAAAGGGGTACTACGGGGGAGGCATTCAGGCTCACACCTGGGATAAGGCATGCAAACGGGAATTGCAGGTCAAATGCTATACCCGGGATGAAAGGATACGCGCTTTCACCGATGTGCCCATGGTTTTTGAATGCATGCTGAACTGCCGGAATATATACATATGCAACGAGCACTTGTACATGTATAACAGAGCCAACGAGGACTCCATCCGCGCCAAAAGCAAGGAGAACCTTTTGACAAAGAGTTTTTATTATTTGGCGTCTTATATGCAGGAGCATATGCGCGGCTTTGGGCCGTCTGTGGACAGGCAGCTCAACGAATACCCGGTCACGCTGATCATGCGGACGATCAAGTATTGCGTCATCACAGATTCCTCCCTCCGGGAAGCGGTGCGGCATGTGAAGGAGGGGCTGCGGGAATCGGACATGCTGTCGCTGATTTCCACAAAAGGCCTGCCCCGCAGTCCCCAGCTTGTGATTTCGCTGCTTAAAAAGGGTCTGTATACGCCCGCTGTGCTGCTGTGCGCCGCCAAGCTCAAACAAAAGGCGCTGCAGAATAAAAGCCGTTCCGCTTCATAGGAGTCCTCCTCAAAAACATTGAATCCTCGAACGGCTTTCCCAACAGCCGGGCAGCCCGGAATGATTGCGAAAGGGACGGAGGTGTCGCCGCTATCGCCAAGAAACATTCTGCCGCTCCCATGCGGCTGCTTCTCTGGTGCTGCTTTGGCATCTATCTTTTTGCTGTCCTCTGGTATACCGTGCTGAGGCGAAGCGCAGGGTATTATCCTGGCAGATACGAATTCCTCTGGTCTTATCATCTGTGGTTTGCGGGCGAATGGGAATATGGGAAAGCGATCCTCGCCAACATTGTCATGTTCATCCCCTTTGGCTTTCTGATGACGGCATTGAGGGAAGGTACGGGGGGAAAAAAGAGGCTCCTTTGGGTTCTCCTGATGTCTCTGGCTTTTTCTCTCCTTATTGAGACGATGCAGTTTGCGCTGATGCGGGGAAGCTTTGAATTCGACGACCTTTGCAATAACGTGTCCGGCGCCTTTCTCGGCGCGCTGCTGTTCCGACTGAGCAAGCGGCTTCTGTCAGAAAAGATATTGCATGTGCTGCTGTGCGGGGCCGGAGCGGGGGTCGTGCTGTTGTGTTTTGCCTTGTTTGTTTTTGGGAACCGTTCGGAAAGCGGCTCGCTTTTGCCGCTGTCCCGGGCCATGTGTTTTCAGATTGAAGAAGCATCCTTGGCAAATGACAGGCTGGAAATCAGCGGCGTTTGTTTTTGGTATAGCCAGAATACCGCAGATTACACAATTATTCTTCAATCCGCGCAGACGAAAAAACGGTACGCACTGCATACCGAATGCGGCCTCCCGCGCCCAGATGTGGCTGCCTACTTTAATCGGGACGATCTGAAAGCCGGTTTTCACGCAACCGTTCAAGACGTTGACATGGGCGAAGAATATGAAATCATTCTCGATTTTGGCTTTTTTCGGGCCATCTCCACAGGCGTCTATCTGTCGATTGAACAGGATACCGCCGATGCTTCAGCACGGCAGGCAAGCGTCAATATCCATTATGTTTCCAAAGATGTGCTCCTTCCGCTGGAAGCAGAGGGAACTGATCTGGATAGCATCATAAAAAAGGGAATTTTGCTGGTTTATAATCCGGAATATCATGTATACGTCTATTCCCGTGAAGGAAGCCTGTACTGGATCGCTGATAAAGGCTTCTATTTTGAAGAGGATGGTTCAACTTGTCTGGTCGTGGTGCTTTGGACGACGGAAACGGAGAAGCTTTCGGAGAAAAGCCTTGCGGAGGGAAAACGATTTGATTCCTTCGGAGTGTTTTTTGAGAGAAACGAATTACAGGGTGACTTCGGGCGCTATCGGGTCTGCGCTTGGGAAATGCCTGTGAATTACCCCATCATCGCAATCAGGACGGGGCATTATAACAAAGGATGGATATGGCAGGAATTATTCAGACCGGTATTTGACTTTACGGCCCAATAGCCGCGTACCATCATGGGCGAATATCGCATTCTCCCCGGCCCATTCGCTCCGCTTCGTGGAGGCAGGCGATCAATTGGCCGGTGGTCAGCTCCCGCTGGCCATATTTTTTTTCGCCCACCAGCCCCGCCGCCCCGTGCCACAGGCAGGCCAGGGCCACGTTGTGGATGGAAAAGGGGAGAGGTGAACGGGTTTCTTCGTCATAATCCCACAGCAGCGAAGCCAGGATGCCCGTCAGGGCGTCCCCGCTGCCGCCCTTGGCCAGGGCGGGGGAGCCCACAGTGTTGAGCCTGAATTCCGGGCCGTCTTCGTCAATTTTGCAGATCACGGTCACGTCGCTTTTCAGCGCGGCGGTGCAATCGTATTGCTTCGCTAAGGCCTGGGCGGCGGCGAAACGGTCGGCCAGAATTTCTTCCGCGGTTTTGCCCAGCAGCCGCGCCGCCTCGCCGGGGTGGGGGATGATCACGGCGTTTTTTCCCAACCGCATGGGATGCTTTGCCAGCAGGTTCAGGGCGTCCGCGTCCCAGACAGAAGGCTTTTCCGGGTTCCACAGCTTTAAAATGTTCTGCCAGACTTCCTCGCTTTGACCCAAGCCGCAGCCCAAGGCAAGCACGTCATGGGCGGGGGGATTCTTCACCGCTTCCCCGATTTCCATACACATGGCGTTGGGAACCAGCGTCTGCAAAATGGGCATAATACCCTGTTCGCAGGCTACGGTGGTCAGCCCCGCCCCGGCGGTGACGGCGGCTTGGGCGCACATGGCGGCGGCCCCGGCCATGCCCATTTTCCCGGCGTAGATCAGCACCCGGCCGTTATGGCCCTTATGGGCGTTTACTGCCCGACGGGTCAGGAAACGCAGGGCGGAGGGCGCGAGCGTTTCGCAGCGCAGCTCCGGATCGTCCAGCAGCAGCAAATCGCTGTTCCAGGGCATCATATCCCATAGCCCAATGTCCGCCACCACGATTTTTCCCACGGCTTCCCGATCCTTCGTCAGGTACAGGCCGGGCTTGGGGGCGTTGAAGGTCACGGTCACGTCGGCGTGAACATAGGGCCACTCCGCTTCCCCGGTTTTCCCGTTGACGCCGCTGGGAATGTCCACCGCGATGACGGGGGGCATATGGGCTATGCCCAAATGAAAATCGTGGTACGGGGCAAGCGCCATGCGGGCCAGGAGAGGACTGTCGATCCGTCCCCGGAAGCCCGTGCCCAGCAGGGCGTCCACATAACCGTCAAAGGGCTGGTTCGGGCTTTCCCCGTCAAAGGGCAGTTCTTCCTCCGCCATTTCACCCAGATTCAGAATTTCAACGAATGGAAGAAGCCGAAGCCATTGCAGATTCGTTTGCGCGTCCTGGGTTTTCGGCTCCCCATACAGCCATACGGTGGGCTGCCCGCCCCGCATGCTGAACAGCCGTGCGGCCGCTAATCCGTCTCCGCCGTTGTTGCCCGTGCCGCAGAGGAATAAAACCCGCTTTTCCGCACAGCTTCCGCCTAAGAGTTTTTCCAGTTCATCCACTACAGCCAGAGCGGCGTGCTCCATGAGCAAAAGGCTGGACACGCCCAAAGAAAAGGCTTTCTGCTCCGTGCGGCGCATGTCCTCCGGCGTGAGCACAGGATAGGAATCCATGATAGAATCGTCATACAGCATGCAGTTTTCTCCAATCGTTCTTCTCCTGAAACAGTATAAGCATGTATCACCTTACAGCTGTCCCTGTGGCTTTCTTGGAAGGGGTGCAGGGGGAACCGTTCTTTGGCCTCCAAAGAACGGTTCCCCCTGCAAAAAATTCAGGCTTCAGTCCTTCCGTTCCGCCGCGCACACGGCAGCGGCCATGCCGCCGTCGTGGGTGATCGACAGGAAAAAGGAGGAAACGCGCTTATCCTCCGCTAAACGGGCATATTCTCCCTGCAAGATATAGGAGGGCTTGCCGTACCTGTCGTGGGTGACGCCGATCGAGCCCAAATCAGCGGTAACGATGCCGCAGCCCAGGGCTTTTACCAGGGCTTCCTTGGCGGCGTAAATGCCCGCCATGGTCTGGGCCGCGCCCTTGCCTTTTCCGTGGATATACGCCTGCTCTTCCGGGCTGAAATACCGGGAGAGGAAGCGTTCGTCCTCCAGGAGCTTTTCCATGCGCGCGATCTCGCACAGGTCGATGCCGATGCCCGAGATCATAGCTTGGTATACAGCAGGGCGTTGGCGATGGCCCGCGCCGTCACTTCGGCTGCCGCTGCGCACAGCTTCACAAAATTCACTTCCGCGTCGGTCCGGCCCGTGGCCAGGGCGAACAGGGTGTCGCCGTCCATCTGGGTATGCACGGGACGGATGGTGCGGGCCAGGCCGTCGTGGCTTACGTCGGCCAGCCGGTTCGCCTGTTCCTTGCTCAGCTTGCAGTCCACGGCCACCACGCCGATGGTGGTGTTGCTGCCGGGAGCGGGAATACGGATCTGCTGGGGCACGGGGGCGTGGCCGTAGAGCAAGCCCTCCGCCAAAACACCCGTGCCGTCCGGCATATGGGCGCAGCCCAGCACTTCTCCAGTCTCCGGGTGGTACACGTCGCCCACGGCGTTCACCGCTACCACCGCGCCCACCGTCACGCCCTCGGGGAGCGTGATGGAGGCGGAGCCGATGCCGCTGTCCTGGGGAACGGATCCGGGCACCAATTTTCCCACGGTGGCCCCGGTACCCGCGCCGAATTTACCCTGCTGCATGCCCTTCTGGGCGTTCATGCAGGCGGAACGGCCCATGGCCGCGTCGGGGCGGATGTGGGGATCGCCCACGTTCAGGTCAAACAGCACGGCGGCGGGCACGATGGGAATATGGGCCATGCCCATATCCATGCCGCAGTCCATCTGCTCTAAATAGCGCATCACGCCGCCCGCCGCGTCCAGGCCGAAGGCGCTGCCGCCGGAGAGCACGATGGCGTTCACGTTTTCCACCAGGTTGCCGGGGCGCAGCAGGTCGGTTTCCCGGGTGCCGGGGGCCGCGCCGCGCACGCTCACGCCGCCAATGGCCCCTTCCTTGCGGCACAGCACCACAGTCACGCCCGTTTTGCCGCTGACGCTCTGGGCCTGGCCCACCCGGATGCCGTGCACCCGGGTAATATCGCCGGGATAGGGATTCATACAATCACCTCGCTGTATTCATGCGGTCAGATAAAACAGCAGCCTTCCTCAAAGTCCGCCTGCCGCTGCTCGATCAGGCTTTTTAATTCGTTCAGCTTCTCCCGAAGCGTTTTATCGCGCAGTTTAAGGGCAGCTTTCGCCGCTTCATCGGCGTCCTCTCCGTCGTCGTCCCAATGCACCCAGGCGTTCAGGTTTGCCGATATGTCCTCATAAAGCTGCTTGCAGAAATCCAGCATGCTCACATGAAGCTGATGCACGTCCCGGCAGGCGGGGCTTCGATCATCTTCTTCAAAGATCACATAGCAGCACCAGTAGCTGACGGTGCACACCATGCGGCCCGGCTCGCAGTAACCATGCACGGAAAACACATCCAGTGTCCGGAGCCCGTGAATGGCCTGGGTCAGCCAATCCACCGCCACGTCGGTGACATAGCTCAAATCATAGGCCGTTTCTTTGCTGCCCAGCTGGAACAGCGCCCAGCCGTCTTCCGGTTTTCCCAACATGGACGTATCTCCTTTTGAAGCGGTCAGCGCGGGGAGACTGTGACGCGCACGATGTCCCCCGGCTGTTTTTTGATGGTCTGACGGATGGATTTCAGCACGCCGAGGATGTAACAGATTTCGCCCGTCTCGTCCCTGACGCCCATGTTCACGATGCTGCCCTCATAGGGGACGCCGTCGAAGGTGGCGTGCACCTTCACCCGGCCCTTGCCGAATTCCTCCCGGATGTTCCAGGGAAAAACGATGTAAGCGCCGCCCTTGTCCGGCACGTCGCAGAGCACGGCGTCAAAGACGTAAATTCCATTTTCGTCCCGCTGCTTCATGTTCACGGCTGGTACAAACCGACCTTTTTGTAAACCTTCCGCAGGGTCTTCTGGGCCAGATACGCCGCGCGCTCGGCGTTGCGCTTGAGCATGGCGGCCATGCCGTCCTTATCGGCGATGATGGCGTTGTAGCGCTCCTGGATGGGGGAGAGCTCGGCGATGACCGCTTCGGACACCGCTTCTTTCAGCGCGCCGTAGCCTAAGCCGGACAGGGAAGCAACCGTTTCCTCCATGCTCTGCTTTCTGAGCACGGACAGGATGGTGAGCAGGTTGGAAACGCCGGGCTTGGTTTCCGGGTCGTAGCGAATTTCGCCGTCGCTGTCGGTGACGGCGCGCTTGAGCTTGCGGCGGATATCCTCGGGCTTGTCCAGCACGGCGATGAAGGTGTCCTCCGGGTCGGATTTGCTCATTTTCTTGGTGGGCTCGGCAAGGCTCATGATTTTGGCCGTGGCTTTGGGGATGTAGGGCTCGGGAATGGTGAACACGTCGCCGTAAATGCCGTTGAAGCGCTGGGCGATGTCCCGGCAGATTTCCACGTGCTGCTTCTGGTCCGCGCCCACGGGCACGATATCCGTCTGATACAGCAGGATATCGGAGGCCATGAGCACCGGATAATCGAACAGGCCCGCGTTGATATTATCGGCATGCTTGGCGGATTTATCCTTGAACTGGGTCATGCGGGAAAGCTCGCCCATGTAGGTGTAGCAGTTCAAGATCCATGCCAGCTCCGCGTGGGCGGGCACGTGGCTTTGGCAGTAGATGATATTCTTGTCCGGGTCCAGGCCGCAGGCCACGTAAATGGCCGCCAGGGACTGGGTGCGCTTGCGCAGGTCGGCGGGGTTCTGGCGCACGGTGAGGGTGTGCAGGTCCGCCATGCAGTAGAGGCAGTCCGCATCGTCAAAAAGGGTAAAGTTCCGCAGGGCGCCGATGTAGTTGCCCAGCGTCAGATTGCCGGAGGGCTGGATGCCCGAAAATACGACCTTGCGTTTTTCCTGATTTTCCATGATGATCATACCCCTTCTTTTTTCAGTTTTCAACCTCGATCACCCCGTCCAGCACGTAATGGAAGGAAGGGGCGGAGGAGTTTTCGTTTTCGATGTAGCCTTTATTCAGATCGATGGTATCGGCGGGATTCGACGGGTCCACGCCGGTATAATCACCCCGGAACACGTCGATGCCGCCTTTATGGAAAGCTTCGGTGAGCTGGGCGATTTTTTCGCTGGTGCCCTCCGCGGCGATGTGCTTATTCAATTCCAGGATTTCCACCCAGTTTTTGTCCAGCCCGGCGCTCATGTCGTTGCCGTGGGCGCTTCCCTCCACCGCTTTTTCGATGGGCTTATGGGCCAGCACCGCGCCAACCGCCCCTGTGATATAGGGCGTCCAGTTGATGCGGGTGCTCACCAGAGAAACGGAGGGGGCCAGGTCGATCATGCTCTGGTTATAGCCCACGTGGATCACGGTGAGGAAGGCGGAGGCTTCCTCGCAGGCCACGGCGGGGCCGGTGGTGTTGGTGTGCTGGGAGATCACTACGCAGCCTTCCCGGATCAGCGTCTGCGCCGCAGCCTTTTCTTTCGCGTAGTTGCTCCAGGTATTGGTATAGCGCACCTTCATGGTCGCCTGGGGCACAACGGAACGCACGCCTAACAGGAAGGCCGTGTAGCCGGAGATGATCTCGGCGGTGGGGAAGGCCCCCACGAAGCCGATCAGCGCTTTATCGGAGCCGATCACGCCATTTTCCATCAGCTCTTTCAGCTTCATGCCCGCCGCCACGCCGCTGACATACCGGCCCTGATAGATTTCCCCGCTGAAGGTATGGTAGTTGGCGGGATCGGCGCTGGAAGCGTCGCTGCCCACGGAAATCTGGCAGAATTCCACTTTGGGGTATTCCAGGGCCATGGAACGCACCTGGGTGCTGTCGTTATTGATGAAAATGACGGCGCAGCCTTTTTTCACCAGCTCCCGCAGGGGTTCTTCCGTTTCGCTGGCCCGCACGTTGCTGCGGGAGAGGATATGCACCCGATCCGGGTACTGCCTTTCCAGCGCCTCCTGGGCCAGCATAAAGTTATAGGTGAAGGGCGTGCTTCCGTCGTTTTCGTAGATAAAGCCCACTTTCAGCACCGTGTCTGTATCGGCGGGCGTCCACGCGCCGTACACAAAGCTGAAAACCAGCAGCACTGCCAGGGAAACGAGCAGCGTGGTGATATAATACTTTCTCATGTTGTTTCACTTCCGCCCTTACTGCGCTTTGGGTTCTTCTTTCGTTTCTTCCTGCTTGGGCTCTTCCTTGTGGCCGTACAGGGCGTTCATGTCGATCTGCCCTTCGTCGATGAGCTCAAGCAGGATATCCGCCATTTGCGGATCGAACTGCGAGCCCCTGCCCTTGCGGATTTCTTCCAGCACATAGCTGAAATCCATTTGCTTGCGGTACACGCGGTTGGCCGTCATGGCGTCAAAAGCGTCGGCCACGCCGATGATGCGGGCGAACAGGGGGATTTCCTCGCCCTTCATGCCGTTGGGGTAGCCCCTGCCGTCGTAGCGCTCGTGATGGTGCAGGGCTCCTTCCACCACATGATCGATGAGGGTGAAATCTTTCAGGATTTCCGAGCCGCGCAGGGTATGGGATTTCATCACGGCGTATTCCTCGTCGGTCAGCTTGGCGGGCTTATTCAGGATGCTGTCCGGGATGCCGATTTTGCCGATGTCGTGCATCAGGGCCGTTTTCCGAATGCTTTCGCAGTCCTGCTCCGACAGGCCCAGGCGGCGGGCGATCATGACGGAATACTGGCTTACCCTTTGGGAATGCTGGCTGGTGCGCTCGTCCTTGGCGTCGACGGCCTTGGCGATGGCGAAGATGGTCTCATTGCCCATCTGGATCTGCTGCCGGGCCAGGGCCAGTTCCCGCTTCTGAATATCCAGCGTGCGCTGCACCTGGGTGCGCACGATGTACCAAGTGAACCAGGAAACGGCTAAGATCAGCACCCCCAGCATGTAAATCACGAACCAGGGATGATCGTAGAACGCTTTTTCCTTCACCAGGCTGTACGTTCTTTCGGCGATGGTGTTTTCCCCGGCGCTGTCCATCACCGCCAAATGGAAGGTGTAGGCGCCGGAGGGCAGGTTGGTGTACACGATGGTGGACAGGCTGCTCTGAGGCAGGATGCTCCAATCGCTGTCAAAGCCCTCGATATAGAAGCCCACCATGGGGTCCTGGATGGAGTAATTGATGATTTCTGGGGAAAATTCCACCTTGTAAGCGCTGCGGCTTAAGGTGATGACGCCGCCGTCAGGCATGTTCACGGGTTCGCCGTCCTCCTTGACGGAGGACACCATCATGCGGTAGGAACGGACGCCGGTATCGTACCGGCTGGGGTTAATGATGTACACGCCCGTATCGCAGGGCAGGAACAGGCTGTTGGTGTCTTCGTCGTAATGATTCCAGGAATTGGCCGTCAGGCTGCTGGTCAGGCCCCGGCGGGCGTCCAGCAGATCGTAGTGGATGTCGGCCTTGCCGGAAAGCAGTTCGTCGTGATCCATCACGTAAATGCCCGCGCTGCTCATGACGAACAGGGTGCCGCCGTTCCTGATCCACACGTCGTAGTTGTTGAAATAGGGGAAATTGTTCAGGACGCGCGCGTCGCCGTTTTCGTCCATGTAGCAAAGCCCGTTGCTGGTAACGACGAACAGGCCGCCGGTTTTTTCGTCCTTCACCGTGCGCAGGATCACTTCGCTGCATAAACCGTTCTTTCGGGTGAGCATCCGGGTCACCTGGCCGTCGATCAGCTCGGCGATGCCGTCGCCGTCCGTGCCCACCAGCACCCGGCCCGGCTCCATTTCCGTGGCGGTGAGGATCATGGAATTGATCAGGCCCTCGGCGTAGCCGATGGTGCGCTGCACCGCGTGATCCCGGATAAAGCTGATGCCCGTATCGCCGCCCGCTAAGATGGTGCCGTCGGAAAGCTGGGTCACCAGCCGGGCGCGGTTGCCGAAGGAGCCGCTTTTGGCGTTGTACCAGTACTGCGTCCCGTCCGGCGCCACTTCCAGCAGGCCGCTTCCGTAGGTGCAAACCCACAGATGGTCGGTTTTGTCCACATACATGCAGCGGATGCGGGAGCCGGAAAGCAGCGCCGTCAGGTCGTTTTTCATGGCGGCGCGGCAGTTGCCGTCCACCACGTCCAGGCCTTTGTCGGTGCCGATATAGTAAGCGCCCTGCCATTTCACGATGGTGTTCACCACCCGGCGGGCCATGCCGGCGGTGCTGTACACATCCCGGAAGACGGAGGGGGCCATGCGCAGCAGGCCCAAACGGGAGGAAGTGAACCACAGGTTGCCCTGGTAGTCGATCAGCATATTGTCGATGGAGTTATTGAAATCGTTGGTGTTGATCCGGTGAAAAACGTTTTCCCGATCCAGGTAGCCTACGCCGTTGTCCGCGCTGATGAACAGCTCGCCGTTGTCCAGCCAGCTTAAATCCTTCAGGCTGGTCATCCCTTCGCAGATCATCATCCCGGCGGGTTCAAAATACCCTTCGGAAATATTGAAAACGTAAATATGGTTGGAGGTGGTGCCTGCCAGCAGGCGGCCCCTGGCGTCGAAGCAGCAGGATTTATACACCTCCTGGCTGTTGGTGATCTGGCGGGAGCTTAAAATGCGCCCTTCCTTCATCAAAAACAGCCGGCCGTTGGAGGTGACGGCGGCCACGTGGCCCTTCTCATCGGCGGCCACGTCGTCGGCGTAATTGACTTCAAACAGGGTGCTTTCGGTTTTCAGGCCGCTGTTCAGGGTAAGCACCTGCATGCTGCTGGTGGTGCCCACGTAGTAATAGCCGTCGGCGCTCTGGATGATGGAGCGCACGGAATTGGAGGGCAGGCCCTGATCCTGATCCACCACGTTGGCGATTTTTTCCCGGATGCAGATCGACAGGCCGTTGTCGTTGGTGCCGATCCACAGGCGGCCTTCCGCGTCCACGTACAGGCAGTTCACATTGCGCACGGACTCAAAATTGTCCATCCATTGAAATTCCCGGCCGTTGTAGCGGTACAGGCCCGCGTAGGTGCCGATCCACAGGATGCCGTCGTTGGTCTGGGCGATGTCGTTGGCTTCGCCGCAGGGCAGGCCGTTGCCGCTGCTGTACACGGTCTGCACGTAATCAGTGTAATTATTGGGGCCCGAGGGCTGCTCGTCTGCCCGGGCGGAGGCCGCCGCGCCGAGGCTTATCAGCAGGGCCAGCAGGGCGCACAGGGCCTTGACGCCCTTCCCTTCGGGCTTTCCGTTCTTCGGTTCCTGGCCGTTCTCCGGACCGCGGCCCCGTTTTTTCATCAGCCAGTGGAACACGCGCAGGGCCAGAAACAGCATGAGCAGGGTGACCAGCCGGTCCAGGAAATCGATGTAAAATTCGCCCGCGATGATGCACAAAAACCAGGGCACGCCTTTTTCCTGCAAAAAGAGGATCACACCGTCGCCCCAGAGGTTGCTGGTCATGCCGCCGTAAAACAGCACGTTCAGCACCGTGGCGATGGCCGCGGAAAGCAGCGTGGTCGTGGACACCACGCTCATGGTGCCAAACAGGGTGTCCATTTTCCGCTTTTTCGCAGCGAAGCCCACGATCAGGCCCACGGTGGCCCCGGTGAGCCCGTAAATATAGGAAACGTGGTTTTTCATGCCGAAGAGCAGATTGCCCGCCATGCCCACGATGGCGCCGCACACCGGCCCCGCCGTGTAGGCGCACAGGGCGGTGCCGAAGCAGTCCAGCCACAGGGGCAGCTGAAAATGGTACGCGAATAACCGGAAGAAAAAGTTCAGCATGATGCAGAGCGCGATAAATAACGCAAACAGGGACAGCCTGATATTTTTGAATTTCATCTTCATTCCCCCTTTGCCTGCCCGCGCGCCTTCTTTAGTATTTCTCGGCTGCCAGCAGGGCGGCGAGCTGTTCGTATTCGTTATACCAGGCCTGATACTGGCCGGAGGAAAGCACCTCGTCGATCACGCCGTTGACGAAATAGATCAATTGCAGTTCGCCCTTGCGTCCGGCGATCCGGTCGCCCTCGAACTGTTCTTCCAGGTCGAACTGGATGCCCTCCGCCAGGGTCAGGCCGCAGGAGGGATGGTTCTGGATATAGGCAAGGGCCGTTTCGATGTCCACCGTGGCGGCGTCTGCTACGCCCTCCCGCACGGCGCCGTACACCTGCTGCATGGTGGAAAGCCGGCGGAATTCTTTATAGGCAAGCACATGCTCCGCCGTCTGGCTTTCCTGGAGGGAGCCGCTTTGGGCCACGATCACCCGGCCGCTCAGGTCGTCAATGCTTTTGATCTCGTCCCGGTCGGCTTTGCGGATGAGTATGCCGCTGCTCACCGTGGTGCCGGAATAGTAATAGCCCTTGGAAAGCGTCGTCATCACCGCCCGGGAGGGGGTGTAGGCCAGGGCGGAAACGGCTAAATCACATTCCCCGTCCGCCACAGCGAACAGCACCCGGGAAAATTCCATGGGCACGATTTCCAATTCCACGCCCATACGCTGCGCGATGAGCTTAGCCAGCTCCACGTCCGCCCCCACGTACCGCTCCTGTCCCGTTTTGGAAGGATCAATAAATTCCTGGGGCGGGAAATAGGGCTCCATGGCCACCAGCAGCTTTCCCCGCAGGCGGATGCGCTCCAGCGCCCCGGCGGCGTCTTCCGGGATGCCGTTTGTCACGTCCATGGAATTTTCCACGAAATTCCATTCATTCTCCATATAGATTTCTTCCGCTTCCTCCGCCGACGCGGAGACGGAAAAACAAAGCAGCAGCGCAAAGAACCATAGAAACAGCATTTTATATTTCACAGCGTTCACCTCATCGCTTTGGTCGGCAAAAAAACCGAAAAAACGGCGCGAGTCTATTATATCAGCATTCGTGAAAAAAAGCTACTATCAAATGTGGACTTGATTTCGATTTTGGATTTGGACGCCGAGAAAGCCAAAAAAACGGGGGCCAAACCGGCCCCTCAATGAATGGAGATTACGGAAATTGCAGGTAGCGGCTCATGACGTAGCCGGTTTGGTGTTTGTATCTCACCATGGTCCAGCCCTCGCCCCGGAGCAGCACCTCCACCTTTTCCCCTTTGGAAAGGGTGAACGCTGCGATGGCGGTTTTGCCGGGCGCTTCCCGCATTTTTACGCGGGACGTGGTTTTGGCTGTGATACCCAGGCTGTTCACGGGCTCCACCACACCGTCGTTGTAGACGGTGATCAGGCGTCCGCCGTCCGTCAGGCAAATCAGCTTGTCCGGGTAATCCTGCTCCGCGTCATAATGGCCCTCCACGCCGACGACGGTGAGCTCCGTGCCGATGGGCAGGGTTTCTTCGCCCTGCCAGGAGGCGCGGTACTGGTCGCCGCCGTTGCCCGCGTGCAGCAGATATTTTGTGCGGACGCGGGTACAGCCATTTTTCACCTGTTCCGCTTCCGCGCCGAAAGCTAAATATTGTGTTTGCACCGCGCCGGAATAGAAACTGCCGCCCGTTTCGCCGGTGATGTACACAAAGGCCCAGTCATCGGTGCGGTTCACCACTTGCACCGGCGCTCCGGCGCACAGCTTGCTGTTCACGGCGGCGTCCTTGCCGGCGAAAGCGCGCACGTTCAGCCGATCCAAAATCCGATCGCTTTTCACGGCGGCGTATGTGCGGCTGTGGTCGCCGTCGGGGTCTAAAAAGCGGGCTTCCAGGAAGCCGCCGCCCACCAGCTGCACCCAGTTTCCCACCGTGGCCAGCACCGTCACCCGCTCCCCGTCCCGCACCTGCCAATAGGAGCAATTGTCGCTGTACCCGGTGGCGGAGCCGCTGCGCATGATCACCCCGCCGCCGGTATAAACGGTGCGGATATCAGCGGTTTCAATGCCCCACAGTTCGCCGTTGGCCTGGGCGTAGGTAAGGGCTTGTACCTTCCGCAGGGCGGACTTGGGCATGAAGCCGGAAAGCGCGTAGCTGCCGAAATTCACATAGTAATCGTCCCCGAATTCGCCGCACACCAGGGCCAGAGCGCCGGGGGCGTGGCGGGCGTTCAGGTGCTTGTGGCCGGGGGTGGAATACAGGGGCGCGTCCTGCGCGGACACTTCCGCCAGGAAGATTTGGCAGGGCATTTGCGCTTCCAGCGCCGGACTGTTGACGCTGCCCACATCCCACCCCTTGGGCAGGTTTTTTTCGGCCTTGCGCTGGTTCAGCCATACGGTGTATTCCGCCGTCAGGCCGCATCCATATAAGCCATTGGTGGGTTCCAAATCCAGACCGGAATTGAAGCCGTTGTACAGGATGCCCGCCTGCTTGCCGCCGCTGCTGGACGTGTAAACCGCGATGCCTTTCCCGTCCGCCGCCACCGTCAGGGGGTTCCACCCCGCCTGAGCGGGCAGGACGGGAAACAGCAATGCCAGGAGCAGCGCCAGGGAAACGAACCTTTTCATGGAAACCCCTCCTTCCGTCATTCACCTTATAAACGTTTGAAAAGGGCAATTTGTTCCATTTCTTCAACCGTGTTTTTGAAAAAAACTCCTGAACAACGCACGGTTGCTCAGGAGATTTCTTTGTAACAATGTTTTAGCCGATCTCCGCGCCGTCGGGCATGATGGGATCGGCGGTGAGCAGGCGCAGAGTTTCGCTTCCGTCCTCGTTCACCTTCACGGCAGACAGCAGCATGCCCTGGCTTTCGATGCCCATGATCTTCCGGGGGGCCAGGTTGGCGAGCAGGATCAGCTTCTGGCCAACCAAATCCTCGGGATTGTGAAACTTGGCGATGCCGGAAAGCACCGTGCGTTCCTCGTCGCCTAAGGACAGGCGGAATTTCAGCAGCTTTTCGCTCTTTTCCACCCGTTCGCAGGAAATCACCCGGGCCACCCGCAGCTTGATCTTCTCGAAATCCTCAAAGCCGATGCAGCCCTCGGGGATTTCGACCTTCTTCTTTCCTTTCTTTTCGGGCTTCTGCTCCTTCTTTTCGGGCTGGGGGGCTGGCTTTTCTTCCTTGCCGCTCAGGGCTTCCAGCTCCTTTTTCACGTCGATGCGGGGGAACAGGGCTTCGCCCTTGCATACCTTGATCCCGGCGGGCAGCAGGCCGAAGGAGGAAAGGGAATCCCAGGTTTTCAGCTTTTCGTCCTGTACGCCCAACTGCTCAAAGATGCGGGCGGGGGTGGAGGGCATGAAGGGCTGGATCAGCACGGCCACGAAGCGAACGCATTCGGCCAGGGTCAAAAGCACGTTGGCGAGGCGATCCTTCTTCTCCGGGTCCTTGCCCAGCACCCAGGGCTGGGTCAGGTCGATGTACTTGTTGCATTCGCCGATGACCTTCCAAATCTCCACCAGGGCCTGGGAGAACTGCAATTTGTCCATCTGCTCCGCAACCAGGGCAGGCAGGGCGGCGCAGTGCTCCTTGAGGGGCGTATCCAGCGCTTCGTCCACCGCGTTCGTCCAAGCGGGGGTCACGCCGTCGAAGTACTTTTCGATCATGGCGACCGTGCGGGACACCAGATTGCCTAGGTCGTTGGCAAGGTCGGCGTTCATGCGGGTCAGGAAGGATTCGTTGGTGTAGTTGCCGTCCGCGCCGAAGGGCATTTCTCTCATGAGGTAGTAGCGCAGGCTGTCCACCCCGTAGCGAGCCACGATGGGCTGGGGATAGACCACGTTGCCCTTGGATTTGCTCATGCGGTCCGCGCCGAAGAGCAGCCAGCCGTGGCCGAACACCTGCTTGGGCAGGGGCAGGCCTAAGGCGTGGAGCATGATGGGCCAATAAATGGTGTGGAAGCGCACGATTTCCTTGCCCACCAGATGCACGTCGGCGGGCCAGTATTTCTGGAACAGCTCGTCGTGGTCCGTGCCGTAGCCCAGGGCGGTGATGTAGTTGGAAAGGGCGTCGATCCACACGTACACGGTGTGCTTTTCGTCAAAGTCCACCGGGATGCCCCACTTGACGCTTGTGCGGCTGACGCACAGGTCCTGCAGGCCCGGCTTTAAGAAGTTGTTCAGCATCTCGTTGGCGCGCTTGGCGGGCTGGATGAAATCGGGATGGGTCTCGATGTAATCGATCATCCAATCCTGATATTTGCTCATACGGAAGAAATAGCTTTCTTCCTTCATGGGCTGGCAGGGGCGGCCGCAGTCCGGGCACACCTTTTCCCCGTCCTTTTCCACCAGCTGAGTAGGGGTCCAGAAGGATTCGCAGGGGGTACAGTACATGCCTTCGTACTCGGCCTTGTAGATGTCGCCCTGCTCGTAGAACCGGCGGAAGATCTTCTGCACGATCTTGATGTGCCTGTCCTCGCTGGTGCGGATGAAATCGTCGTACTCGATGTTCATCAGCTTCCACAGTTCCTTGGTTTCATCCACGATCTTGTCCACGTACTGGATGGGGGAAACGCCAGCCTCGGCGGCTTTCTTTTCGATCTTCTGGCCGTGCTCGTCGGTGCCGGTGAGGAAATAGGTATCGTACCCCTGCATTTTCTTGAAGCGGGTCATGGTGTCGGCGGCCACGGTGGTGTAGGTGTGGCCGATGGTCATGTTGCCCGAGGGGTAGTAGATGGGCGTGGTGATGTAGTAGGTCTTTTTCTGTTCCATGGTTGTCCTCCTCTTTTTGATGCGGCGATATGAAAAACCCCCGCATCGATTGATTTCGATGCAGGGGCGTAAATCTACGCTGTACCACCCTGATTCGCGCATGACCCCATTCCTTTATGGCTTTCTTGGAAGGGGGGCTGGGGGAAACCATTTTTTGGCCCCCAAAGAATTGTTTCCCCCAGAAAACTCATTCTCAAATGCGCCTTCATTGCGGCGGATATCGGCGCCGCCCGGCGGGGGCTGAACGTGCTTGCCCCCGCATGCTCCGGGGCCATGTTCCCCCGCCGTCCGCCGCCGCGCTTCCACCTCTTCGCAGCTCTCTTGGGGCGACCTTGCCAGGTACTCTCCCTTTCCTCGCATGTGCCCATTATATTACCGATTTTGCGTGCAGTTGTCAAGCGGTTCTTGCGTTTCCGGTCAAAATCCCTTATAATGTCACCTGCCCATTTTTCTTTGAAGCGGAGGACTTGCATGCGCGCCACCGATATGACCCGGGGGAAACCGGCCCGGCTGATCATGGCATTCGCCCTGCCCATGATGGCGGGCAATATCTGCCAGCAGCTGTATACCATCGTGGACGCGGCCTTCGTGGGCCGCTTCGCGGGGATCGACGCCCTGGCGGCGGTGGGCGCGGCGGACTGGCTGTGCTGGCTGTTTTTGGGCGTGGTCATGGGATTTACCCAAGGCTTTTCCGTGCTCATTTCCCAGCGGTTCGGGGCGCGGGACGAAAGCGGCGTCCGAAAGGCGGCGGCCCAGTCCGTGCTGCTGACGGCGCTGATCTCCCTCGGTGTGATCGTTTTGAGCCAATCGTTCATGGTGCCCATACTGCGAGGGCTGCATACCCCCGATGATATCCTGCCCCAGGCGGTGCTGTATCTGCGGATCATCCTATGCGGCGTGCCCATTTACGCGGCGTATAATGTGATGGCTTCCATGCTGCGGGCGGTGGGCGATTCCAAAACGCCGCTGCTTGCCATGCTGATCGCGTCCCTGGTGAATATCGCCCTGGACGGGCTTTTCGTGATCGTGTTCCGGTGGGGCGTGGCGGGGGCCGCGGCGGCTACCCTGATCGCCCAGGGGAGCGCCGCCCTGTACTGCCTGAAACTGGTGCGCCGTATGCCCGCGCTGCGCTTCGGGCGGGAGGATTTGAAATGGGACAGCGCTTTGGCCCGCCGCCTGGTTTTCTTAGGGTCGCCTACGGCGGCGCAGAACGTGATCATCGGCCTGGGCGGCATCGTGGTGCAGCGGGTGATCAACGGTTACGGCAGCGTGTTCATCGCGGGCTTTACCGCTACCAATAAGCTGTACGGCATCATGGAAATGGCGGCGGTTTCCTACGGCGCGGCCATCGCCGCCTACGCGGGGCAGAATTACGGGGCCGGAAATAAGGGAAGGCTGAAAAACGGCGTGCGATCCGGGGTGATCATGGCCCTGGTCACCTCCTGCGCCATCGCGCTTTCGTTGTTCCTGTTAGGGCGTCCGGTGCTTTCCCTGTTCGTGGACCCGGAAGCCGCCCAGCGGGAGGAAGTGCTCATGGTGGCCCTGCGCTATCTCCGTTTCATGCTGGCGGGGCTGTTCATCCTGTATCTGCTGTATGTATACCGCAGCGCTTTGCAGGGCATGGGGGACACGGTGACGCCCATGCTGTCCGGCGGCGCGGAAATGGTCATGCGCATTGGGGTGGCGCTGCTGCTGCCTGTGTGGCTTGGGCAGGACGGCATTTTCTTCGCCGAGCCCGCCGCATGGCTGGGGGCGGAAGTGCTGCTCATGATCACCTATTATCGAAAAATCCGTCGATTGACGTTTCAGGAGGAAGCAAATGGATTTTGTCGCCATTCTCGCAAAGGAATTTAATTTGAGGCCGGAGCACGTGCGGGCCGTGATCGAAATGCTCGACGCGGGGAATACCATCCCATTTATCGCCCGCTACCGCAAGGAAAAAACCGGCTCCATGGACGATCAGACGCTCCGCGATTTAGCGGAACGCCTGGAATACCTGCGCAACTTGGAAAAGCGCCGGGAAGAAATCGTCAAGGCCCTGGAAGAACAGGGCGTGCTGACGGACGAGCTGACGCTGGCTTTGCAGAAAGCCCAGACCTTAGCCGAATTGGAGGACATTTACCGCCCCTTCCGGCCCAAGCGGCGCACCCGCGCCACCATCGCCAAGGAACGGGGCCTGGAACCCCTGGCCCTGTGGCTGCTGCTGCAATTGCCCAAGGGGGACGTGCAGGCCGAAGCGGAAAAGTACGTCGATCCCGAAAAGGAAGTGCCGGACGCCGAAAGCGCTTTGGCTGGCGCACGGGACATTTTGGCCGAACAGGTCAGCGACGACGCGGCCCTGCGCAAGGAGATCAGGGAAATGCTGCTGCGGGAAGGCGTGGTTGAAACCAAAGCCGCCAAGGAAGAGGACAGCGTGTACGGCATGTACTACGATTACAAGGAGCCGGTGCCCAAAATGGCGGCCCACCGCATCCTGGCCATCAACCGGGGCGAGCGGGAAGAATTTTTGAAGGTGGCCCTCATCGCCCCGGAAGGCAAGGCGGAGCTTGCTGTGCGGAACGCGTTCGTCCGGGGTCACGCCCCCGCCTCCGAGCAGGTGGCTTTGGCCTGCGACGACGCCTGGGAACGGCTTCTGTTCCCTTCTTTGGAACGGGAAATCCGCAATGAACTCACCGACCGGGCCAACGTGCAGGCGATCCACGTGTTTTCCCAGAACCTGCATCAATTGCTCATGCAGCCTCCCATCAAGGGCAAGGTCACCCTGGGCGTGGACCCCGGCTTCCGCACCGGTTGCAAATTAGCGGTCATTGACGAAAACGGCAAGGTGCTGGACACCGGCGTGGGCCATTTTACCCTGCCGGGGGCGGAGGCGGGGAAGGCCGCCGCGGCCAAGCTGATCAAAGGTTTCGTGAAAAAGTACGGGATCACCGCCATCGCCATCGGCAACGGCACCGCCAGCCGGGAAAGCGAGCAGTTCATCGTGTCATTGCTGCCCGAGCTCCCCGGCGTGGCCTACATGATCGTCAGTGAGGCCGGAGCCTCCGTGTATTCTGCCAGCAAATTAGCGGCGGCGGAATTTCCCGATTTCGACGTGACCCAGCGCAGCGCCGTTTCCATCGCCCGGCGCATGCAGGACCCGCTTGCGGAGCTGGTCAAGATCGACCCCAAAGCCATTGGCGTGGGCCAGTATCAGCACGATTTGAAACAGAATGAGCTGACCGCCGCCCTGGACGGCGTGGTGGAGCAGTGCGTGAACGCCGTGGGCGTGGAGGTCTCCACCGCTTCCGCCGAACTGCTCTCCCACGTGGCGGGCATCGGCCCGGCCTTAGCGAAGAATATCGTGACCTACCGGGAGGAAAACGGCATTCCTTCCCGCGCCGCCCTGAAAAAAGTGCCCAAGCTGGGCCCCAAAGCCTTTGAGCAGTGCGCGGGCTTCCTGCGGGTGATGGACAGCAAAAACCCCTTGGACGCCACCGCCGTCCACCCGGAAAGCTACGACGCCGCAAAGCAGGTGCTCGCCACCTTGGGCTATGAAGCCAGGGACGTGAAAAACGGCGGCCTGCCGGGCATCGCCCTGAAAGCCAAAGAATACGGGGTGGAAAAGTTAGCCAAGGAATTGGACATCGGCCTTCCCACCCTGAACGATATTCTGTCCGAATTGCAAAAGCCCGGCCGCGACCCCCGCGACGAGCTGCCCAAGCCTGTTCTGCGCACCGACGTGCTGGATATGAAGGACCTGCAGCCCGGCATGGAGCTCACCGGCACCGTGCGCAACGTGATCGATTTCGGCGCGTTCGTGGACATTGGCGTGCATCAGGACGGTCTGGTGCATATCTCCCGCATGGCCGACCGCTTCATCAAGCACCCCTCCGAGGTGGTAAAAGTGGGCGATATCGTGAAGGTCTGGGTGGTCAGCGTGGACGAAAAGAAAAAGCGCATCGCCCTGACCATGGTGAAGGGAAGGACATGAAACGAAACTGGGGGAAACCGCTCTTTGTACCCAAAGCGCGGTTTCCCCCAGTTCCGCGACCTCAATAGTCGCAACTCCGCTTCATGCGGAGATTGCTCCTTTTCGGTCGATCTCACCGCCGATTTGATTTCCGCCACTGGCGGAAATCGGCGGTTCGTCCCCCTTTCCGAGAAAGCTATAAGGGGGTAGATAATATATGTGCATTATTTGTTATATGACGATATATTATAAGACTGGGATGTGAAGGAGGAAATGAGATTGAAGCGCATCGTATTGACCGGCGGCGGCACGGCGGGACACGTGACGCCCCACATGGCGATATTGCCCCATTTGCTGAAAGAAGGCTATGATATTCACTATATCGGCACGGAAAACGGCATCGAGCGTCAGATGATGGATCTGCCGGGCGTTACCTATCACGCGGTGAAAAGCGGCAAGCTGCGCCGGTATTTCGACTGGCAGAACTTCATCGATCCCTTCCGGGTGGTCCATGGGGCCTTCCAGTCTGCCCGGCTCATGGGCAAGCTCAAGCCCGACGTGTGCTTTTCCAAGGGCGGTTTCGTGTCCGTGCCGGTGGTGGTGGGCGCGTGGCTCCATAAGGTGCCCGTGGTCTGCCACGAAAGCGACCTGACCCCGGGCTTGGCCAATAAGATTTGTTCCAAATTCGCCCGGCGCGTGGCGACGACCTTCCCGGAGTGCGCCAAGGCCCTGGGAGAAAAGGGCGTGTTCACCGGCACGCCCATGCGGCCCGAACTGTTTTCCGGCACGCGGGAAAAGGGTTTGAAGCTCACAGGGTTTTCGGGCAACAAGCCCATTTTGATGATGATGGGCGGTTCCATCGGGGCCCAGAAGGTGAACGAGGCCCTTCGCGCCGCCCTGCCCAAGCTCCTGGAAACCATGGACGTGCTGCACCTGACTGGAAAGGGCAACTTAGATGAAAGCCTGAACGCTCTGCCGGGTTACAAGCAGTTTGAATTCCTCTCCGGCGACCTGCCCGACGCCCTGGCCTGCGCCGACCTGGTGCTCTCCCGGGCGGGCAGCAACGCCATCTGCGAATTTCAGGCCCTGAAAAAGCCTATGCTGTTGGTGCCCTATCCCAAGGGGGCCAGCCGGGGCGACCAGATTTTAAACGCCGAATCCTTCCGCCAACGGGGCTTGTGCCATGTGCTTGCCCAAGAGAACATGACCGCCGACACCCTGTACGACGCCATTCTGGAACTGCAAAAGGACAAGGATAACCTGATCCGAAACCTCACCCAGGCCCCGCCCGCCGACGGCACCCTGCCTGTGCTCAAGCTGATCCACGAAGCGGAAAAAAAAGCGTGAGCGTATAACCAAATCGCTGAAAGCCTTTCCCCAAACGGAGGGGCTTTTTCTTGTGTATAGTTTTTCTTCCTTCCGTGCATGCTGAATCCTGAAAGGAAGGGATCACTTGTGCGGAAACTGCGGATGCTTGCGGGCGTGTTGTCCCTGTTGTTGGTTCTGGGAATGGCGGGCGGGGCGCTGGGAGAGTATCGCCGGACAGGGGAGGGAAAATCCGCCTTGTGGGGCGTGATGTACAAAGACGCTCTGCTTTTGGCAAAAGCGGACGGGGAAATGCCGGAGGATGAAACAGAAGTGGTGTTCATCTGGCCCCTGTGGGACTGGCTGATGCGCTTTTTGGGCATTCAATGATTTTTTCCCGCTTGCTTTTCCGGGACCCATGCTTTATCATGAGAGGGTAAAACGGAAACCTGGAGGAAAGCATGGCTTTACCGGAATTGCTTGCTCCCGCGGGGGGCATGGCCCAATTGAAGGCCGCGCTGCGCTTTGGGGCGGACGCGGTGTACGGCGCGCTGCCGACATTTGGCCTTCGGGCCTTTGCGGGGAATTTTACCTGGGAAGAACTGGAACAGGCCCTATCCCTGGTTCACAGCCAGGGAAAGAAATTCTATCTGACCCTGAACATCCTGCCTTATGAGGACGAATTGCCCGCCCTGATCGATACGGCCCGCCGGGCCGAGAAAATGGGCGTGGACGCGGCGCTGGTGAGCGATTTGGGCGCCTTCCTGGCTCTGCGGCGGGAAGTGCCGGACCTCAAGCTGCATATCAGCACCCAGGCCAACACCTTGAACGCCGAGGCCGCCCGATTCTATTATGACCAAGGGGCCGAAAGGATCGTACTGGCCAGGGAGCTGTCCCTCGCCCGCATCGCCGCCCTGCGTGAAAAACTGCCCCCTGCCCTGGAAATCGAAGCTTTCGTTCACGGGGCTATGTGCATGAGCTATTCGGGCCGGTGCATGCTGTCCGACCATTTGACGGGCCGGGGCGGCAACCGGGGGGCCTGCGCCCAGCCCTGCCGGTGGGAATACGCCTTGGTGGAGAAGAAACGCCCCGGCGAATATTGGCCCATCGAGGAAGATGCGCGGGGCACTTACCTTTTGTCCGCTTATGATCTGAACATGCTGTCTCACCTGCCGGAACTGATTCGGGCGGGTGTTGCAAGCCTCAAAATCGAAGGACGCATGAAAACGGAATATTACGTGGCTACCGTGGTAGGGGCTTACCGCCGGGCGCTGAACGCCCTTAAGGAAAGCGAGGAAGCCTATCGCAATCTGCTGCCGGAATTGGAAGGGGAGCTGCGTAAGGCCAGCCACCGAGACTTCAACACAGGCTTTTATTTCGGCGCTCCCCAGCCAGCCGCCGGGGCGGCGGGCTTCACCCAGGAAATGGAGTATGTGGCCCGGGTGGAGGAATGGAAAGACGGCGTTGCCACCCTGTATGTGAAAAACCGTTTCTATGTGGGCGATACCCTGGATTTATTGCGCCCCCAGGGCCCCGTATCCTTCCCGGTGGAAAGCATCACGCTTTGCGATACCGGGGGAAGGGTCGATACCGTGTCCATCGCCGGGCAGCGGGTGCTGATCCCTTCGCCCTTGGCAGCGGAAGGGGATTTCCTGCGGGGGCCCAATCGAAACCACCGTGCATAAAAATGATATCGCGTTCTTGCGCGGCGTTCTTCCTTGTGGTATCATGAAAGAAAAACGAAAAGAGGCGTTTTCATATGGCACAGAAGAAGGTAGGGGAACTGATCAAGGAAGCCCGCGCCAAAAAGGGCTTGAGCCAGGAAAAGCTGGCCGGGATGGTGGAAGGACTGTCCGCTTCTGAGCTGAGCAAAGCGGAGCGGGGCGAAAAGGACCTGACCGCCGAGGAATTGAAGGCCATCGCCAAAATCTGCGGCGTTACCCAGAAATCCCTGCTGGAGGCGGCGGGATTGACCACCGCGTCCAAGACTTCCTCGTCCTCGGCTAAAAAGCCCTCCACTTCCACGTCTGCCGCCAAAAAGCCTTCAACCGCCGCCAGCGGTGAAAAGCTGACCGCTACGGAAAAGAAATTTTTAGAATTGTACCGCGCGGCCAGCAGCGCCACCCGGAAAGACGCCGAAGCGGTGCTCAAGGGCACCAAGAAGGTGCAGGAGGAGGATAGTCTGGTGGGCAGCCTGCTGGGCGGAGCCCTGGAAGCGCTGACAGGACTGGGGAAAAAGTAAAAAAGCGTGAATGGCCCTGTCCTTTCCTGGGGCAGGGTTTTTCATTCAGCGGAGGAAAATGCATGCGTGTGATGGATCACTCGGAAACCGGCCTGCCGCCGCCCGCCCGGCCTTTGGCCCCTCTGAACGGCACGGCTCCCGTGGAAATTGCCTCGGAACACGGGATGGATTTATATATCGACGGTCGCTTCGTCCTGCATATGGTGTGCACGCCGGAGCATTTGACGGAGCTGACGGCGGGGCATTTGGTCACGGAGGGCTGGGTGCGGAACAGAGACGGTATCCGCTCCATCGAAATCGGGGCCGGGGGTTTTCGTGCCGATGTGGGGCTGGAAAATGGCCTCGCCATGCCAGAAGAAACGCCCGCCGTCACAGCTCAACCATGGGAGGAAAACTGGCTGCGCCGGGCGGCGGAGCGCATGCGGGGAGAAGAACCGCTGTACGCCCGCACCCACGCGGCCCATGCCTGTTACTTAGGCCGGGGGGACGAGCTTTTGTGCTGCCGGGAGGATATCGGCAGGCACAACGCCATCGATAAGGCCGTGGGCTATGCGCTGATCAAGGGGATCGACCGGGGGAAGTGCTATCTGTTCACCACCGGCCGCATGCCCGCTGATATGGTGCTGAAAGCCGCCCGAGCGGGCATCCCTCTGCTGGCCTCCAAAACTTACCCTACCGATGAGGGAATCGCCCTGGCAAACCGCGCGGGCGTGACCCTGGTCACCCTCCGGCCCGACGGATCCCTGCTGATTTGGACGAACGGGACAGAAAGGAAGAATTGTACATGAAAGAACAGGAATTGATCGCCCTGCTGAACGATCTGTCCCTGGAAGAAAAGGTGATGCAGCTGGTGCAGCTGCCCGGCGTGGCTTATGAAAGCGGCGCGGCGGTCACCGGCCTGTTGGGCGATGCGGCCCAATCCCGCACCCTGCGTTTGGCGGGCAGCACCTTGGGCATTTGGGGTGCGGAGAAACTGAACCGGCTGCAGCGGCAATACATGGAAAACCATCCCCATCATATTCCTCTGCTCATGATGCTGGACGTGATCCACGGCCATAAAACCGTGTTCCCCTGCCCCTTGGGCCAAGGCGCGTCCTTCGACCCGGAGCTGACGGAGAAGGCCGCCAACCTCCAGGCTCGGGAAGCCGCCGCCGACGGCATCCACGTCACCTTTTCCCCCATGGCGGACCTGAGCCGGGACGCCCGCTGGGGCCGGGTGATGGAATCCACGGGGGAGGATAAATATCTGAACGGCCTCATGGCCGCCGCCATGACGCGGGGCTATCAGGGAAAGGATTTGACAAAGGGCGATACCGTGGCCGCCTGCGTGAAGCACTTCGCCGCCTACGGCGCGGCGGAGGCAGGGAGGGATTACCAGAATACGGAGCTTTCCGAGCATACTTTGCGGGAACAGTATCTGCCCGCCTATCAGTGCGGCGTGGAAGCGGGGGCACGGTTGGTCATGTCCTCCTTTAACACCTGGGACGGCATCCCCAGCTCCGCCAATCCCTGGCTCATGAAAACGGTGCTGCGGGAGGAAATGGGCTTTTCGGGCGTGGTGATTTCCGATTGGAACGCGGTGGGCGAGCTGGTGAATCACGGCGTCGCCAGGGACGAAAAAGAAGCCGCCCTGCTGGCCATGCGGGCGGGCGTCGATATCGATATGTGCTCCGGCTGCTACGAAAAGCATTTGCAGGCGCTGGTGGAGGAAGGAAAGGTGTCCCAGGAGGCGCTGGACGCGGCGGTGCTGCGGGTGCTGCGGCTGAAAAACGAATTGGGACTGTTTGAAGATCCCTTCCGGGGCACGGCCCCGGAAAAAGCGAAGGCCGTGTTATGCGCGCCAGAGCACCGGGCCTTGGCCCGGAAAGCCGCTGCCGAATCCCTTGTGCTGCTGAAAAACGAAAGAGAAACCCTGCCCCTGAAAGGCGGGAAAATCGTCTTTATCGGCCCCTACGCGGATCAAAAGGAATTGCGAAGCGCCTGGGCTATTTCGGGGAACAGTGAAGATACCGTTACCATCTGGCAGGCGGCGAAAGAAGCGATTGATGGACAGGACGCCGAAGCGCGCTGCGTTCCCGGCTGCTTGATGCTGAACGAGGGAACGAACACCTCCTTGGAGGTTTTCACCCATCCGGATTGGGTCAAAGAAAATACCCGTCTCCTGGAGGAAGCCAAGGAAGCGGCGGCATGGGCGGATACGGTGGTGCTGTGCTTAGGCGAGCACCGCCTCCAGACCGGCGAAAGCGCCAGCCGGACGGAAATCAGCCTGCCCAAGGTACAGACGGAGTTGCTGGCCGCCCTGCGTCCCTTGAGCAAGCGTTTGGCGACGCTGGTTTTCTGCGGACGGCCTCTGACCCTAAAGGAAGAAAGCGAATTATCCGACGCCCTCATGATTTGCTGGCTCCCCGGCACCGAGGGCGGACATGGGATCATGGACGTGCTCACGGGCAAGGAAGCGCCTTCCGGCAAGCTGCCCATGAGCTTCCCCCGTCACGTGGGGCAGGAACCGCTGCATTACGATCAGTACAGGACCGGACGTCCCCGGCCCAAGGACGGTATCGGCAGCTTTACTTCCCATTATTTGGACTGCCCCAATGAAGCCCTGTACCCCTTCGGCTATGGCCTGACCTACACCGATTTTAGGGTTTCGGAAGTTCGCTTGAGCAGTGAAAAACTGTCCCAAACAGGTGAAATCACCGCCGCCGTCACCTTGAAAAATGCTGGAAAAACCGCCGGAACCGCCGTGCTCCAGATGTATATCCGCGATTTGGTGGGCAGCCGCGTGCGTCCGGTAAGGGAATTGAAGGGCTTCCGGCGGGTGACGCTCCAGCCGGGGGAGGAACAGGGAGTCGCCTTCACCATTGACGAACCTATGCTCCGCTTCTGGACCATCAACCGCCGCATGGAAAGCGAACCAGGGGATTTCCAATTGTGGATCGGCCTGGACAGCACCGCGGAAAATACCGCGTTTTTCACATTGACGGATAAGGATTGAAGGACACTTTTAAGTAACTTAAAAAGGTTACGCTGGGGGCCTCCACGGCCCCCAGACCCCTGTGGCAAGGGATTTCATCCCTTGCATCCCAGGAAGCGAAACAACTCCGTCGGAAAAAACAATAAGTTCCGCCTGCTGCACAAGGGTTACGAAATTGGGGCTTCTGGCCCGGCCGCTTTTAGCGGCCGGGCCAGAAGCATGTGCCCATTTGAGTTTTCTTTGGTAACAGCGGGTAATTTGTTTTTTAAGTCATATCAAGTAAATTCCGCTAATGCGGGTCCAGGGACGAACCGCCGATGACCGCCGGTGGCGGGAATCTCATCGGCGGTGAGATCAGCCGAAACAAGCAATCTCCCCTGTGGGGAGTTGCGCCGATTGAGGCTGCGGACGACTCATCCCCCTGGTGGGGTGCGGGGCAAAGCCCCGGGGTTATGTTTTTTGCGCACAACGCGGAAGCTCTTGAAAATACAAAGAAAGCAACGGATTCCAGATGGTTCACAATTTCTAAAGTACCATAATACTTGACTGTACCCCTAATCCACCTTCATTTTTCTTTCAGTTTACCACATTTTCTTTGCTTGCAATCTCTTTTCCGCTTTATCCGGGATAGGAAATTGAAACTTTTATCTGAATATAGATAAGTCAATCCGGTGTCATCTGTAAAAACGAAGGATAATCAAATAGATTATTTACACCAAAAACTCTCTCCAAATAGGCTTTAAATTCTCCCGACACAGGGAATGTAACAAGAATCGCCAAATTCTTCATGGGTCTGGAGCAGCAAACATAGAATAAATTTCTGTTTCTAATGTACGCATCAAGTTCTTTCCCTGAGAGCAGCTGTGGATTCTGTATTAAATACTCATCAAACCTATAATTTGCCCAGCCGCGTCCCATCACGAAAAGCACGCTCTCGTATTCCTCACCTTTAACTCCATGGTCGGTCGAGAATTCAGCTTCTGGCTTTTGAAACTCAATGGCATTCAGAACTTCCGAATAAGGTATCTTATATAGTGTTTCAATCGGGTTTTTATGAAATAAACTTACATGATCATTGGCTCTATAAACAGAAAGCCAGTAGCTTATCTTATCTGGGATCCCTATTAATCCGCTACCATCAACCGCGTCCAGTACATCTATGATTCTTCCCTGCCGTGCTGTTTCCAATGAAGAACGCAACAGCTTCCACTGTTGCTTTTTTTCTATTGTTTCTATGGGTTTACGTTCAATACCCAAGGCTTCAAAGAGATTCTTAGGACTATTCGCTGCAAGCGCCTCATATACCGGCTCAACCCTATTCATGAAAAATAAGAAATGTTCATCATCTGCATCCTTCAGATGGTCACCGAGTACTGAAAATAGATTCTCGTACTTTTGTTCTTTAGCTAAGAGTCGATGCGTGAGCATTAGCGTTTTCTGTGATTTGCTATCCCACCCTAGGTCATGAAGCTTTTCCCGTACAGAATCAACACGGCTGAATAGTTCCTGATCAGGTAACTCATCTTTATAATGGGCCCCCTTTTGCCTAAGGCCAACATAATCATTCGTGGTGATCACAAAAATTCTTCCATCAGTTTCATCGGTAGCAGTCATTTGAGGAAGCTCCGGTCGAATTTTATTTAATGCTTGTACTATTACATCTTGTGATCTGAAGTTTGCTTCCTTGTTTATTACTGTGATATGTTCAGAAACAACCTCACCACACGCACCCATTGAAGAATAAATAGTTTGCCATGAATCTCCAAAGAGACCAAACTGTGGCTTTTCCCCCTGGTCAATAAAATACTGTAAAAACAGATCCATGATAGACCTAAAGGAATCCTGATACTCATCAATCAGAATTATCGGATACTGGTTTGCAAGAATCATACGAAACTTACTTTTTTTCAGCATGTTCACGAAAAGTTTGATTACATCATCATGGTACAGAAATAACTCTCCATCGCGCACATATCTCGTACCGAGTTCATAAGAAACGCGATTAACTTCGTCGATGGTATACGGTGATCCATCATCTTTCTTTGGTAATAGTTCCAGTTCTCCAACATCTTTAATCAAACTCGACTGAAAACGCTTCATTAGGCCCCATGCAAAGGTATGAATGGTACAAGGTTGAATAAAGTTTTCACTTTTCAGTCTTCCTTTAATTACGTCAACTGCCGCATTTGTGTATGTTATGCAGGCAACATGCTGACCATTCTTGTTAAACTGTTTATGCTTTTCTTTCTCAAGCCAATCAATGACTTTCATTAGGGAGTAGGTTTTTCCAGCTCCAGCACCTGCCTCTACTCTAAAGTTATCTCCATTTTTTAGTGATTGAATAATTAAAGCGTCCAGCTCGTTTGCTCTTTGTTCAGCTCGTTCTCGATTTCCCATATTACTGCCCTCCAGTACGAGTTTGTCCATTGAGCCATATCAGACCATCACGGATATAAGAGGGTACTATATACCCATTATATCGGTTTTCTACAAGAAGCTTTATGGCAAAATCCGTCTTCTTTTCCTTTCCTCCTTCAAAATCAGGATTAGCTCCATCTGCTATACCAAACAGTTCTCTATTGCAATTCATTATTGCGTCTTCAAGGCTTCTGGGGTGGAAGTTGCTTTCTTCCTTTTCAAATTCCAGATGTCTGTAACCGTCTGTGTGTTGCTCTTCAGTCAGCTCTAAAATCCTTTTAATTCTTACTGTTTTATTATTCCCAAGTTTAAGAACCCTTCTACACCATGTATTAATAACGCCATTTGATGATTTTGTTGCTTGGTTCCTAGGGCATGCGTTATTATGGGATCCTTTGACAAAATCGATGTCTGTAAGAATCAATGTAGGAATCTCTAAGTAGTCCACGAAATCATAGAAATTATGTGCATAGGCTCCTCCAACTTCAATGATAGTGTAGTACTGTGATGTGAGCGGTATACTAACGCCTGCGAAATTACCAGCTTCATTGCATTTTCGAATCATATCAGGCAAAAGTAAACGTTCGGAAGCACCTTCTACAAGAATAGCTTTATCGCAGAAATAAAGATCGCAATAGCTCAGTTTCATGTATTTCTGAAGAAATTCTAATCGTACTGCTTTTTCAGCTGCTGTCCCAGTCGTGGAAAAATCCGCCATCGCTTTGCATACGGCACAATTTTCATGTCGCTGAATATAACGAATCTTCTCAAATTTAACTGTGTTTGCTACATGCGCTGAATGTGTTGTCATCAACACTTGGACAATATTAGTACCAACTTCACGTGCTAGAAAGTCCTCAATAAAGGAAACAAACGTCGTCTGCAATTGTGGATGCATATGAGCTTCTGGTTCTTCTATGAATAAAAGAGGGAGTTTTGTCAAATCACTTTTTATGGTTCTTGCGAAGTCATGCAATTCCAAAGAGATTTTAATCAGATTCTTATAACCAAGCCCATTGTGAGATTCTGGCAAAGTTTCAGATGCATCCCGTGAAACGTAAGTAAGCACAGTCTCTTCAATAATCCTTCTCTCAAGCGCCAGATTAGTATGAGCACGGAGTGTCATATCATCTGCAGCAGGATACCCAAAATGCATCATATTCTCTATAATAGTCGCCATATGATCATTTATCTGTCCTTGCAGATTAAAGTTGGCATCCGCCACAAGAGTATTCAACTCCTGCATGGCACCTTGAACACCCGCTTCCATTTCGGTCATTTCTGTTCCGAATAAAGCTTTCATGATCTGCCCAAGTGGATTTGTGTTCTGCGCTTCAGATTCATCCATGTTTCTTTCCGCATGAATCACTTTTAATGCAAATAGATTCTGCAAATCCGCTTTCTTTTTCTCGTAGATATCTTCAGTGTTCGCTGGATTTACAGCAACAATATTCATTTTGAAGAAACCATCAAAATTGTTGCGGACTATAGTTTGCAGGCAAGCCTTCTTTTGCTCATCTGATGCCTCTGCATTAATCAATGCATCAAATTGAGTTTTGCAGGCTGCCAATGTTTCCTTAATCCCTAACGAAATATCAAAAGAAACTTTGATGATCGCTTCTTCGACATCTTCTTCAAGATCAATAACAAACGCGGATACATTGCCAAGGTTGCCATCGGAATAGTCAAAAGTCATTGTGACCTTCGTTACAGGAACAGCATGCTGAAATGTAATGAGCGGGTGCTCAGATGTATCATTCCAATAATTTACAATAGCCGTGTATAGTTCTTGCCGACAATCTAAAGGATAGTCATCAAATGACAGAGATGTGCCACTCGATATCAAGAATTTGATTACTTCCATGAGAGAAGTCTTGCCAGTATTATTTTTGCCAACAAATAACGTCAGATTCTTGTCCAAGGAGATCGACACATCTTTTAGCAATCTGTAGTTTTCAACATGGAGTTTCTTTAGATACATGAGTGTGATTCCCTTTCTTCTTTGTAAATTTCTGGCTATTTATTATCATTGCTGATTCACTCCAGCCGGATTTGGTTTTTTCCAAGTAGATTTATTACCGTTATCGGCTGCTGTGAACTATTTTGTCACGGGGAAAAATAACACAATCAGCATCCATTACGCTTTATCATTTCCCTTTGCCCGCATTTCCCTGTAAATAACCGCCCCCAGCGCGTGCATGATGGCGTTATATTTAGCCTGATCTTCAAACAGGGTGGTATAGGTGTCCTGGGATTCCATGTAGCTATCCTGGGCCGCCGTGCCGAAGGCTTTGGGAAAGATGCTTTCCGCGAAGATCACGGGATCGCTGGTGCGGGCCATGCTTTGCAGCTTGGAATTGCCCATGAGCCGCTTTTTCAGCGCGTCCACCAGCACCTTGTCCCCGTCGGTGAACGCGCCTTTATACTGCTCGTTGATCTTTTCGATGATTTCATCCAGCGGCTGTTTTTCCTCCGGTTTCACCGCGCCCTTGGCGCTGGCGGGGGAATAGACGCCCGTTTCTTCGTTCAGGGCGATAGCCCCCTCGAAGGTTTTTTGCAGCTTGTAATATTCTAACTTCAATTTACCTTCCAGGTCGATCATCTGCGCGGTTTCGGTTGGAAGCAGGCCAAGCAGATAATTCAGGAACACATATTCCTTGTGCAAGTCCTGATCGAACATCCGCGCCACCTGAGAAATATACCCGTACCACTTGACCAGATTCCGGCACAGGCGGCGGAACTGATACCGTTCATCAGCCGTCAGATTGTTGTATCGGTCGGCGACGGGCTTCAAGATACTGGTCATGCGGCCCATGGCGCGATTGTCCTGTTTGCCGCGGGCAAAATACTCGGCGGCAAAGGCGGCAATATCGTTATCGGAATAAATGCCGTAGCCCCGCAGTTCCTTCTGCACCTGATACAGCAGATCGGTATTGACTTCCCGCTCCAGCATGGTTTCCTGATAGAAGGGCTGGAACGCGTCTTGAATATCCTCCCGGGTGTTGACGAAATCCAGCACGAAGGTATCGGTTTTGCCGGGACAGGTGCGGTTCAGGCGAGAAAGGGTCTGCACGGCCTTGACGCCCCGCAGCTTTTTATCCACGATCATGGTATGCAGCAGCGGTTCGTCGAAGCCCGTCTGGTACTTTTCGGCCACGATCAGCACATGGAAGTTTTCGTGGAACTCTGCTTTGGTCTGGCCTTCGCCGATGTGGCTGCCGTCCCCACGGACGTTCAGCTTCGGTTCGGTATATTCCTCGCCCGCGTCCTGAACGGAGCCGGAGAACGCCACCAGCACCCCAACATCGTTATATCCCTTTTCCGCGATATACCGCCTGCACTCCTGGCAGTACCTTACCGCCGCCAGCCGGGAAGAAGTAATCACCATCATTTTGCCCCGCCCGCCGATCTTGTGCCGGGTGGTGCCCATGAAGGTTTCCACGATGATCTGGGCCTTCTGGCTGATGTTGTAGGGATGCAGTTCTTCAAACCGGCGGATCACCTTGGCGGCGCGGCTGCCAGGCACGTCGGGGTTATCCGGGATGGTCTTGGCGATTTTGAAGCAAGTATCATATGTCATGTAGTTTTGCAGAACATCCAGAATAAACCCTTCTTCGATAGCCTGCCGCATGGAATAAATGTGGAAGGGGTGGAAGCTGCCGTCCTCATATTCCGTGCCGAACATTTCCAGGGTGGTGCCCTTGGGGGTGGCGGTAAAGGCGAAGAAGGACAGATTTTTGTGCCTGCCGTGAACGATCATTTCCCTTACCAGCTTGTCGGTGGGGTCGATTTCTTCCTCGGCCTTACCCTCGATTTCGGCATATTCCCGCAGGGCATCTTCCGTATCGGCAAGGGCGGCTTTCAGCTTCAAGGCGGAGGAGCCGGTCTGGCTGGAATGGGCCTCGTCCACGATAATGGCGTAATTCCGGCCCTTGGCGGCGTCCACTTCCTGATAGATCACAGGGAACTTCTGCAGGGTGGTCACGATGATGCGCGCGCCTGCGTTGATGGCGTCCCGCAGATCCCGGCTGGTTTTATCCTCCCCGATGGTTTCCACCGCGCCCAAGGTGTGATCGAAGGCGGAAATGGTTTCCTGCAATTGCGCGTCCAGTACAGTCCGGTCGGTGACCACGATCACGCTGGAAAAGACGGCCTTATTCTCCTGATCGTGCAGAGAGGCCAGCCGGTAGGCCGTCCAGGCGATGGAATTGGATTTGCCGGAACCGGCGGAATGCTGGATCAGGTAATTATGTCCCGCGCCATGCTCCGAAACGTGGGCGATCAGCTTCCGCACCGCGTCCAGCTGGTGATAGCGGGGGAAGATCAGGCGCTTTTTCTTCACGACCCGTTCGGTGCCGTCCGGCAGCAGCTTCTTTTCTTCCGTCACCTGCAAATGAAGGAACTTTTGCAGAATATCCTTCATGCTGTCTTTCCGGAACACGTTTTCCCACAGGTAGGCCGTGGGATAGCCGTCCGGGTTGGGCGGATTGCCCTTGCCGCCGTCCCGGCCTGCGCCGCTGCTGCCCTGATTGAAGGGCAGGAAATACGTGTCCCTGCCCCGAAGCTCCGTGGTCATCCAAACTTCCGTATGATCCACGGCAAAGAAGCCCAAAACCCGCTTGTTGAACTGGAAGCACACTTCCCGGGGGTCCCGGTCGTACATCCATTGGGCTTTGGCGTTGTCCACGTTCTGGCCGGTATACGGATTTTTCAGTTCAAAGGCGAACACGGGGATGCCGTTCACCGCCAGCATCACGTCCACGCTGTTGTGGGTTTCGGCGGAATAGAACCACTGCCGGTTGCAGGTGATTTCATTCTGGGCGTACAGCGCCGCGGCGGTTTGGTTCAACCCGGATTCGGGCTTGAAATAACATGCCCGGAAAGTAATGCCCCGATGCTTGAACCCGTGCCGCAGCACGGAAACCAGGCCGTCCATCTCGCAGGCGTTATTGAACGCCGCGAAGAACTTGCCTTCCTTGTCCACCTTGTTGGTGTTTTCAAACCGCGCCCACTCTTTGGGCTGGGTCTGCTTCACGAACCGGATCAGCGTAGCCGGGAACAGGCCCAGCTTAGGGTCGTACACATCCTCATTGCGGCCATATCCGCCGTCGGACCACAGGGAGGCGGTCATATCGTCCTCAAAGCGTTTTTCATTGGTTTGATCGATGGGCATAAATGCAGCCTCCTTTGCATGGGGAACATATAAGTTGCAAATGATCCTTCGCCTATCACTTCGCTGACGATTCGTGATGCTCAGGATGATTTGACTCTTTTGTTTGGCATGCGTGCGCCACGAATAGCAGCACAACTTGGCTGTCATCCTGAACGCTGCGAAGCGAGAGCGCAGCAGCAAGTGAAGGATCTTATCCTTTCGCAATGAAATTGCAGCTTATGTCTTTACCATTGCTTTATCCATGCTATTCTTTGATTTCCCACCAACCCTTTTTGGGGGAACCCTGGCGGGTGATCATTCCGTCGTTTTTCAGCACGGTCAACAGACGTTCCACCTGACGGGAAGAAAGATTCATCAGCGACCCGATTTCTTTTGCGGTGATTCGTGGGTTCCTGCGAAGGATCGTCAAAAGGATTTTCCTTTTATCTCCGACATTTATTGCGACATTTACTCCGACATTTTCAACGACATGCCGTGCTTGATTCTCCCTGATTTCCTCCAGCGCGTCCCGAATGACGGACAGCATAAACGCCACAAACGCGGTGGATTCGCCCTGGCTGTTGGCGGCGTTCAGGGCCGCGTAATAGTCCTCCTGCCGCTCCCGGATCAGCGTTTCCACGGGCAGCCAGGCGAAGATGGGCTTCCACCGCTGCAAAATCAGCGATTGCCAGAAGCGCCCGGTGCGCCCGTTGCCATCGGCGAAGGGATGGATAAATTCAAATTCATAGTGGAACACGCAGCTTTTGATCAGCGGATGCAGCCCGCTTTCCCGGAGCCAGGCAAACAATTGCGCCATCACCTCCGGCACATAAGCGGCGGGCGTCCCCGCGTGGATCAGCTGTCCTTCCCGGAACACTCCCACGTTACCGGCCCGGAACCGCCCGGCCTCTGATACCAAATCCTGCATCATCAGCCGATGGGCGGCCAGCAAATCGTCCATGGAACAGGGATCGAAAAGCTCCATCCGCTCATAGGCATCATAGGCGTTTTTCACTTCCCGAATATCCCTGGGCGGGCCCAGCACCCGCTTCCCGTCAATCACGTCCGTCACCTGATCCAGCGACAGCGTGTTCTGCTCGATGGCCAGGGAGGAATAAATGGTACGGATGCGGCTTTCCCGCCGCAGCCTGGGGTCCGGCGACAGCCCCGCATCCACCGACACCGCGCCCACCAGCTCGCCAATCCCGATCACCAAACCGGTGATTTCGTCCGTCATGTGGAAGGGAGGGGAATAAGGTTTCATAAAACACCTCTGTATAAATTGCTCTTTCGCACCGAGCATTATATGGTGCGGCTGATTTATGGATTATGGATACCTGCTCTCTCCTTTATTACGCTGTATAATTCAGGTTCAACAACGAATCTGTTATCATTATAGGATTGCAGCATTTTATAACAAGGAATCTCTTTTTCCATGCACAATTGTTCTATCATATCCGATTTTTCTTGCGGCATTTTTGCTCCTAAATAAACAGCAGTCGGCCTATGAATGAGCTGAATTCTAAAGTCTGTTTCGGGCTCTGCATCGGGAATGGAGGAAAACATACGCCATTCACTTTCATAGCTCCAATCAAGTGATTTCGTTAATAAAATTTTTATATAAATAAGAAAATCACTAAAATATAACTCAAAATCCAAATTCATTTTTGTTTTAATCCAATCTTGTATAATTGGAAAGATGTATGAAGAAGCATCAAATCGCTTTTCTGAGTATTTAACAGGCATTAAGAGAATTTTTCTTTCTGCTAAGCAGTTATTTGTATGCGCTACTATTTCGCCCCAGTTATACTCCAGGCAGAAACCCTTATGGCTGTTTGCATAATGCGCCCACATCAATGTCGCATTTTGGTTTTCTGTAAAACAGGTTATGTATTGTTGTCGCTGACTTTGATTGAACAAATTAAAAAATTTATAGATTACTTCTCCGCATATACTCTGCCACCAAAGAATAATTTGATCCCTGAAAAAGGAAAATTTACTTTCCAATTGCTCATAAAAATCAGGTTGATTGAGAAAAGCAAGAATACTTTGCATTAATTTATCTGGAATTCCTGCCATTTGAGGAAGTCTATATCCATTCTTAACAGCTTCAAAAAATTCTTTCAAGCTTTCAATGTCCAATGCTTTTACCAAATCATTATTGATTCTATCCATGTCAAATGAAGGTAAACATTCATATGGGTCATTAAAAGTCGAAGCTCTGCTTCCCCAAATTTCGTCCTTTTTAAACTGTTCTATGCTTCTTTCATTACCACTGAAAAAACGATACAATTTCGCAGGAGTATTGCGGGAAAGCCAATTTACAAGCGGTTGCAGTTGACTGCTCATGGTTTCGCTGTTCATTGTGCTATCAATTTGAATCGGTAACAATAAATTATAGAACTCGTCACCTTTGTTCATTTTATCTCCCTCTTTCCCGTAATATATTCAAATATCAAAGATTTCTTGTAAGATTCCATTTCGGTAAGCAATTGTTTTTTTCTGCTGATCATTGTGTCAACATCCGAAGCTGTTTTGTCTATAAAATCCGATATTTCTTTTTGCTCGTCAATAGATGGAATACACACTCTTATATTCTTGAATTCCGGCCAGTATAACCGCAAACGAAAATCCGTTATTCCATGCGAATATCGGTGCATTTCCTCAATAGCTGACGGCGTACGCAACAGCGCTTCCATGTATCTGCTATCAAGATTGATATTGTGTTTCGGTTTTGCGACCACATACGCCGGGCTTACCATGCCATCGACGCGAACCGCACCGAAAGCCCCTTGCCAAGCACGCATCATATTATAGGCAAGGTCGCCGGGATAAACCCTTTTATATTTTGATTTATCCTCTGACCGAACAAAGATTCTCGCTTGTTCTTCGTCTGCTACCTCATGATCTGAAATACCTGTATTAATGGAAACAGACAAAATTGGCAAACTATCCTCTCCACTTTCATTCCGTTCATCATAAAGATTAGCAATTCGGTATACATTCCAATCTGCCGGCACTTTTCCAAGCCAATCAACCCCACTATCCTTCATGGACCGGTTGGGGCGGATGCCTTTGGTGACGGCCTGGGTGATGACCGCCTGTTTCAGCTTTTTGTATTCTTCGATGGATGTCTGGGTTTTCTCTATCACCGCATCAATGCAGGCACATTGAGCATCAAGATAGGATGATATTTTTTCTTGTTCAGTGCATGAAATATTCGGAATAAAAAAGTTTAATAGTCTATTATTGTTTATACTTGGAACTGTACTATTATTATCAAACCAACTCATATCAAGACATTTGCTTAAATAAAACAAATATCGGATCGAATCATTTCTTTTAAGAACAAGCGCTTGTGTATTATTATCAATACAACATTTCAAGGCATTAATTTTCCGATGGTTCTTTGCAAGTGCTGCACCTATTTTGGCCATGAGGATAGAGTTGGGTGGAATAATATTGAATTTATTAAGATCAACTATCTCTTGTGTAACCCAATTTGCAGCTGTTTCCACGTATTCGTTTTGACCATTTATATCACTAACTTTACAGAAAGGATAATCACCTTGTGTATTTCCCTGCAACGAATCAGGAAAACCATTTCCCCCTATAATCGAAAAAACGTACTTGAATTTTATTATATCCCATGTTTCGGGTATTATCCCAATCCATTCAATCCCGCTATCCTTCATTTCCCGTGCCATGGCTCAGCCCTCCTGATGGAACAGTGTGGTCAGGCTGTCGCCGATTTGCCGCTCCAGGTCGGTGATGCGGGCTATGATGGTTTCCACGGGTTCCGGGGCCTGATATTCATAGAAATACCGGGTCATGGGGATTTCATAGCCAATTTTGGTTTTCGTTTTGTCAATCCAGGCGTCCGTGGCGTAGGGCAGCACTTCCCTCTGGAAGTATTCATCTATATCTTCTTTAAATGGAACGTTTTCGGTGTCCCGCAAGGCTGGATTAGGTACGGGTTTTTTATTCTTATACACGATTTCAGCAGCCGGACAGACTTTTTCAAAGATGAATGCGGATTCATTTTCAAAAGAACTGTATTTAAATCTGTTTTTATTCCTGATATTTGGGTCGTAAAGAATCTTGGATTGAAAAAAAACTAAATAATCCGGGTCGTTGAAAACAGCGAGTTTCATATACTCTTCCATCGTATTGACAGGGCTTTGTTGATACAGCTTTTCAAATTCGTTATAACTGGTGTATGGCTTGTCCTGTTTCAAGGAGACCATGACTTTATAATGCAGCAGCAAGTCCAATCTATTAGCATATTTACGGGCATCCTTGGTTTGATCCCTTCGATCATTCAGCCAATCGCCCACATCAATCATAGGTTTGTTCACGTCAATAAAATCATTCATCAAATAGCTTTTTAATCTTTCAAGGGTCTTATCATTTACCTGGATCATTTTACGAAGAGGTCTTTCAACGGTAATTTTGTAGTAACCGAAGGTTTCAATATCAAAAATCTTGCTCTGGCAATACACGCCCGCCTTGTCCCCGTACACCGCGCCGTGCCGGTATTCCCCATATGCCTGCACGATCAGGGTACGGCACAGGTCGGTGATGTCGTTGCGCTTGGTGCCGATGGACTTGCGCCGGGGCTCGAAGCAATGGCTGGCGTCGATCAGCTGCACCTTGCCCGCCCGCTGTACAGGCTTATTCTTGCTCAATACCCAAATATAGGTGCTGATGCCGGTGTTCATGAACTGGTCGGTGGAAAGCTGAATGATGGCGTCCAGCCAGTCGTTTTCCAGGATGTAACGGCGGATTTCGCTGGGTCCGCTGCCCGCGTCGCCGCTGAACAGGGGCGATCCGTTCTGAATGATGGCCATTTTGCCGCCCGGGGCCAGCTTGGAAAGGCCGTTCAGCACGAAAAGCTGCTGCCCGTCGCTGATTTTGGGCAGGCCGGGGGCGAAGCGGCCCAATTCGCCCCGCTTGTTTTCCGCTTCCACCGCCTTCTGCTCCCGCTTCCAGTCGATGCCGAAGGGTGGATTGGAAATGCAGTATTGGAAGGTGTAGCCCTTGAATTGGTCGTCGGACAGGGTATCGCCGAACCGCATGTTGTTCGGGTCGCCGCCCCGGATCATCATATCCGCCTTGGCAATGGCGAAGGTGGAGGGGTTAAACTCCTGGCCGAAGCAGGTCACTTCGATATCCGCGTTCAAATCGTGGATGCGCTCCTCCATGCAGGAAAGCATCTGGCTGGTGCCCATGGTCATGTCGTATACGGTCACGTTGCCCGTCCGGGTCAGATCGGCGTCGGAAAGCAGCAGGTCGGTCATCAAATAAATAATGTCCCGGCTGGTGAAGTGGGCCCCGGCCTCCTCCCCGAAGGATTCGGAAAAACGGCGCACCAGGTCTTCAAAAATATAGCCGCAGTCCACGGCGCTGATTTTGTCCTGGCCCAGATAGCCCTTGGGGCTGTTGAACTCCTTGATAACCAGATACAGGGTGTTGCTTTCCACCATGCGCTTGATGATGTTGTCAAAATCAAACTTGGAAAGCACGTCCTGCACGTTGGCAGAGAAGCCCGCCAGATAGTCCCGGAAATTGGCCTCGATATTCTCCGGATCGGCCAGCAGCTTTTCAAAGGTGAACTGGCTGGTGTTGTAAAACTGGTAGCCGGAAGCGTGGGTCAAAAACCCATCGATCACCGCTAAACTTTTGACCCGGGCATAGGTATCCTGCACCGCCTGCCAGGTGGGCAAAAGGCAGTCGTGAAACCGCTTCACCACCGTCATGGGCAGGATCACCAGCCCGTATTCGTGGGGCTTGAACGGGCCCCGCAGCATGTCCGCCACGTTCCAGATCATGGTGGCCTTTTCCGCGATGTTCGCGCCGACAACATTGATTTTTTCGTTCGCCATGGCTGTATATCTCCCTGTTTCCCGCTTGGGTTTGTTTGGGGTATGGTTTCTTTGCTTGGATATACCGTCCGTCTGATCAACCGATACCATGATACCATGAAAGCGCATAAATATCAATCAAATAAGGGCTTTGAGTTTCTATTTGTCCAATGTAAGCGGCGGAATGAACGTATGTTTATCGCTGTAACTGTCTGTTTTTTTCTATGTATGCTCTCTCCTCCGTTCTTTTCGCTATCTCTACGCAATACTGAACATTCCGCATTTCTTGCAACTTCCCCCGCAACGATTTATATTCGTCAGATAATGCTTTTTCTTCTTCGCGCAGGGCCTCCTGTTCCTGCTGCCATGCAGGGATGTCAGCCTTCGTCACACCATGATTCTGTTTCAAAATGCGCTTTGAGGTATAGTACAAGTCGATTTCTCCCTGATGGGAGGCTCGAAACTTTTCCCGGCTTCCTTTCCAATGAATAGCGTTCATCTTGTCGATGAGGGGCTGGATACGCTGTACGTTTGTCCCGAAATTGATCATGTCCTGAAGCTTTTTCACATGGGCGGTATTTGCGTTTACTCGGGCAAGCAGATCGCCCGTTTCCTTTGAAAGGTTCTTTACCCGTTCTTCCAACTGCTCTATGGTGTGCAGGTCGTTTTCTTGCAGAAAGTTGTATGCAGCGACAAATCTTTTGAAATTCTGATTTTTCGCTTTTTGGCTCCACGCGTTGCGATTCCGCTCCTGATAGTAATTGCCGATCAGTTCGATCAGGTAAGGCTCGTGTTTCTCGGCTTCTTTGATTTCTTTCTTTAGCGCGGCGATCCAGTCAAGCAGAGTACGGATTCCCTTTTTCACAGCGGCAATCAAGCGATTGGTGGTTTTGATCCAGCGGTTCAGGTCGGCTTTTTGCGTGTGGATGCCCCGCTTCTCCATTTTCTGCACCAACGGCCCTTCATGAACGGTAGGGATTTGCTCAATGCCTTGCGCCTCATAGCTGCGATGGTCGATGCGGGTTGCGATGCCTTTTCGTTCAAATTCAGCGTTTACCATACCGCACCAGGCTTCCCGCCAATGTTCTAGCGTTTCCGGCTCATGCCAGTCCGTAGTGTGAACGGCTGTGAAGATATAGTTTCCGTTCTCGTCCTTCCTTCGTTCTCCGTTTTCGTCCAGGGCGTATTCCCGGCGCTGCTTGTTGCCCCAGGTGCCGTCGGGATTGAGAGGCCGCATGGTGGTCAGCACATGGAAGTGCGGATTGGGGATGCCGTTTTCCTTGTCCGGCTCATGCACGGCAAGGTCGGCGATCATGCCTTTGCTGACGAAATGCTCCTGCACAAAGCGCCGGGCCAGGGCGATATTCTCGTCCATCGTCAGTTCGTTTTGCAGGGCAATGTCAAAGCTGTACGCCAGTTGCGCTTTCTTGTTTTTTTCCGCCTTTTCCACAGCGTTCCAAAGGGTCTGCCGGTCTGTGTATTCCGGGGGAGCGTTGGGCGGCAGCAAAATTTCCGTATGCAGCACGCCGCCCTTTCGCGTGAAATCGTTGGTTTCGCCGTAATACTCGCTGAATAGTTTTTCGCCAGCCCGGTATGCAGCAGCGGCGATGACGCTTTGGCCTGCGCTGCGCTTGATTTGTTCCACATGAAAATGATACAGCGCCATTATCCGGCCTCCAATTTCTCAAGGGCCTGATGCTGAGCAACGGCTTCCTCAATGATCGGAAAGATGCCGGGCAATTCGGAGATTCTCTCCACCATCTCATAAAACTCCCGTTCCGTCAGGAGCTTGATATCCGGGAACACGCTCTCCATCGCCGCGCCTCTGGTGATCAGTCGGTGGTTCCGCTGCCTGCGGGACGTGGCCTCAAAATATTCCTTTCGGTTCTCTGCCCGTTGCAGCCGGTGCTGCTCCTGGTCGTGCTGCCGCTGGGCGTCGGTCAATTCGTTTTGTAATTCGTCTTTCATTTTCTTCATCGTCGTGATCCTCCTTCGTGATCGTGCTTGCTTCGTCGTTCTTTGATGGGGAAACGATCAAGAGAAGATCGGTTCCCCATCGTCCTGGGATAGCCGCGCAGCGGCGCAAGGGCCGCAGCCCTTGGAGGGAGGGGAAGATGCCGATGGGAACACCGAAAGCATCTTTCCCTCCGGCCTGTCTGCCGCATTCGGATGCGGTGGGCAGGCACCCTCGGAGAGCGCACGGAGATACAGGTGGGACACCTGTATAGAAGTGCGCACTTCCGTGACCTGAGAGCGTGTCCCCGGATTTCTCGGTTCTTCCTGGCAGGTCTCTTGTGTCTTTTCGTGAACTTTCTTCATTGTTCTTCATGGCTTTCGTCCCCAAACAGCCCGTTCCTTGTTCCGATTGGCCTCATAATCGTGGCAGGAATAATCTCCATATTGGCAGAAAATCTCCTTGTCCGTGTCTTCCGGTCTGGCAGGGGAAAGCAGGGATTTACTGCCACTCTGTAAAAGTGACAGTAAATCGCCCACCGATTGACGGAAGCCATTACAATCCCATTTCCTTCAAAAATGCCTCCGCGATCTCATAATTCTCCCTATCCACACCGCTGGTTTCTTCCTTCACTGTCGGCTTCGCCACAATCTCGTTGGGCTGCGTCGTGGTCGTGACCTGAACCTGACTCATACTCTGCCGAACACCTTCACTGATCGTATCCAGCACCTGCCGCAGAAAACGCTCCTCCTTTTCCCTGGTTTCCAGGTATGGATCAGCCTGCCGCTTTTCCCGCCGGGAAAAGAAATCGTTGAGTGCTGCAACCACTGCGCGGGTGTAGGACTTGAAGTGCTTTCGATCCATGTGCAACAGATAATCGTATGCCTGCCGGTCATCCTTCCGTATCAGGTCGAATCGGATGTTGGTATTGATGATCCTCCGCATGATTCATCATCCCGCTTTCCGCATCCGGGCATTCGCCATGTATTCGTAACCCTTAGCTGTGGCACAGATGTCCTCGTTGACCGTCACCCTGTCCGCGTCATAGTCGGCGAAGTTCTTCACCAGACAGCCGCCGCCTCCCACGATGTACAGCCGCATGAGATCGGGATGGTATTCATGCTCCCGCAGGCGGCGAAGAATGCCTTCTGTGTATTCCTTTGCCGCCTCAACGATCACGTCCAGGTATTGCTTTCCAATATCGGCGGTGCCGGTGCGCAGAATTTCTTCGATCACAGTATCTTCAATGGTAACGTGGTATTTCTGCATCAGGCGTTCCCGGATCAGCAGCGTGCATTGATGGGTGCCGTACTTTTCCGTAAA
>JAFXSH010000061.1 GCA_017525805.1 Clostridia bacterium
GAAGAACGGAAACTGCTGACTGCCCTGCAGGCGCTGCCCCGGCAGATCCAGCAGGCCTTTGACCTGAACTCTTCGATTCCTGCACTGGCGAAAAAGTATCACGCCAGCAAATCCCTGTTCTTTATTGGAAGGAACACGGATTACGCCATCGCCCTGGAGGGCGCGCTGAAGATGAAAGAAATATCCTATCTGCATGCGGAGGCCTACGCGGCAGGGGAGTTAAAGCACGGGACCATCGCCCTGATAGAAGAGCACCAGCCTGTCATTGCCTTGTGCGGCAATCCCGCCATCATGGAAAAGACCCTGAGCAATATCGTGGAAGTGAAGTCCCGGGGCGCGGAAGTGCTGGCCCTGACCTTCCGGAACAATCAGAAGATCGTTTCCGTTGCCGATGACCTGCTGTTTATCCCGAAGATTGACGCCTTGTTTTCCGCAGTGGTGGAAATTGTACCGTTGCAGCTGCTGGCCTATTACGTGGCCAGGGAAAACGGCTGCGATATCGACAAACCGAAAAATCTGGCCAAGTCGGTAACGGTTGAATAGAGGCTGCGCAAATGCAGCTGCATTGCGTTTTGACTCATATCCCAACGTTGCATTCATCTTATTTATGTTGAGGAACATGTTGTTCCGGAAGCAGTCCGACAGCCGCGTTATTTCTGCGTAATGAGGGGGCAGAAGCGGCTGCTCCGGGCTGTGGACAGAAGACTTGCATAAGCGTATATAGCCAGGAACGCCGGAACAGGAAACGGAACCTCCGGGTTGTCCGGTTGTGTGTAAGGCGGTTCCCGGCACAGAAAGGAGAGGCGAACATGGTTAATGTCCCGAAATTATTTGGCAGTCTGACGTTTAATGAACGGGTGATGAAGGACCGGCTTCCGGCCAAAACCTTCCGCACGTTCCGCAAGATGGTGGAAGAGGGTCTGCCCCTGACAAGGGAACTGGCCGATATGATGGCGTATGCTATGAAAGACTGGGCGCTGGAAAACGGCTGCACCCATTTCACCCACTGGTTCCAGCCCATGACAGGGATTACGGCGGAAAAGCACGACAGCTTTATCGCCCCGGCGGCGGACGGCCGGGTCATTATGGACTTCTCCGGCAAGGATCTGATCCAGAGCGAACCGGACGCTTCCAGTTTTCCCTCCGGCGGCCTGCGCGCCACCTTTGAAGCCCGCGGTTACACCGCCTGGGATCCTACCAGCTACGCTTTTATCAAAGACGACTGTCTGTACATTCCCACCGCGTTCTGCTCCTATACCGGGGACGTACTGGACAAGAAGACGCCTCTGCTGCGCTCCATCGCCGTATTAAGCGAAGCGGCCAGACGGCTGCTGGCGATTCTCGGCATACATACAGAAAAAGTCATCACCAACGTGGGCCCTGAACAGGAGTATTTCCTGGTAGACAAGGCCATGTGGGAAAAACGGAAGGACCTGGTTTTTGCGGGCCGCACCCTGTTCGGGGCCAGGCCGCCCAAAGGGCAGGAGATGGAAGACCATTATTTCGGAGCCATCAAACCCCGGGTGAAGGCCTTCATGGCAGAACTGGACGAAGAACTGTGGAAACTGGGCATTCCGGCTAAAACAGAACATAACGAAGTCGCCCCCGCCCAGCATGAACTGGCGCCCGTATACACGTCCGTGAACCTGGCCTGCGACTACAACCAGCTGACCATGGAATTTATGAAACGCATCGCCTTAAAGCACGGCATGGTCTGCCTGCTTCACGAAAAGCCTTTTGACGGTGTGAACGGCAGCGGCAAGCACAACAACTGGTCCCTCTCCACCCTGGAAGGGAAAAACCTGCTGGATCCCGGCAGCGACGCGTATCACAACAACCAGTTCCTGCTGTTCCTGGCGGCCATCATCAAAGGTATCGATGAATATCAGGATGTGCTGCGTGGTACCGTGGCCAGCGCGGGCAACGATCACCGTCTGGGCGCCAACGAAGCGCCGCCGGCCATCGTCAGCATCTTCCTGGGTACAGAACTCACCGGGGTGTTGGAAGCCATTGCTTCCGGGCAGGAGTATAAAACCAACGGTCATATACAGATGAAACTCAGCGGCAACACCCTGGCCGCGGTGAGCAAAGATAACACGGACCGCAACCGGACGTCTCCCTTTGCCTTTACCGGTAACAAGTTTGAATTCCGCATGGCAGGTTCCCAGGCCAGCCTGGCCTGTCCCAATGCCTACCTGAACACTATTGTGGCAGAAGAACTGGAGTGGGTGGCGGATAAGCTGGAAGGCACCGCGCCGGAAGAACTGGACGCCGCCGTGAAAAAACTGGTAAAAGAAATCTACCTGGATCACAAGCGCATCGTGTTCAACGGCAACGGTTACACCGAAGCCTGGGTGGAAGAAGCGGCGAAGCGCGGACTGTATAACAATAAATCCACGCCGGAAGCCCTGGCCTGCATGACCAGCAAGAAGAACGTGGACCTGGTGGTGAAGCACGGCATCTTTACCAAGACGGAAGTGCTGTCCCGTTGCGAGATCCAGTACGAACTGTACAACAAGACCCTGAACATTGAAGCCCTGACCATGCTGGATATGCTGCATAAAGACCTGCTGCCGGCTGCCAAAAAATACCTGAAAGACCTGTCCGAAACCGCCCTGAACGAGAAGGCGCTGGGGCTGAAACCGGACGTGGCGTTTTTGAAAAAGCTGCAGGATGCCACAGCGGCTATGTATAAAGACGGCGAAACCCTGGCGAAAGAACTGGCCAAAGCAGAAGCCATCGAAGACCAGAAAAAGGCCAGCGCTGTGTATCACAACAAAGTGCTGGCGGCCATGGAAGCGCTCCGCAGGAGCGGAGACGGGGTGGAAGTGCTGCTGGGCAAGGAATACCTGCCGTATCCGACCTACGGTGATCTGCTGTTCGGCATCAACAGCTGAACATAGCATCACAATAAAGACTCTCTCTTACATTTTTTTACCTTTCCTTTGTTTGGACAATGCTGCCGGGAAGACGCATCCCGGCAGTGTTGTCGATTTTTTTGTGTTTGGGCGTATAGAATTTGCTACTGGATTTTATAGACTTAGAGGCGATTGAATCATGGTAGTTAAATGAAAAACCAGCGGCGGGAAAGACTTAGTAAAATATCGGGACTGTTTGCGTAATTTCATAAGACGAAATGAGCCGCCCGTGGCGAGACTGTTTGAGGTGCGAAGCACCGAGTTTCGAAGCCACAGGCGAATGAGTCCATGAAATAGCAAACGGGCACGGTTTTACTAAGTCTTTCCCGCCGCTGGTTTTGTATTATTATTTTGCGTCAATCGTCGAAATCCCCATGGTCACTTCTTCCAGCACATCCAGCAGCATGCGGACGGTGTCCAGGGAGGTGAGCATCACCACATTGTTCTGGGCGGCTACCCGGCGGATGGCTACGCCGTCGCCGTAGTGGACGCCGGAGAGGATGGCCCGGGTGTTGATGACGTAGCTCACGTACCCCGCACGAATCGAGTCCAGTATCTCTTCGCTGCCCTCGCTGGGTTTGTGGCGGATCCGGGTGCGGATGCCGTGCTCCCGCAGCACTTCTCCTGTCAGGGTGCTGGCTTCGATGTTGAAGCCCATGTTGTAGAAGCGGCGGATCAGCGGAATGGTTTCTTCCTTGTCTTCGTCTGCCACGCTGACAACGATGGCACCGTAATTTTTCAGGGTCAGGCCGGAGGCAATCAGGGCCTTGAAGGCGGCCCGGTGCAGCTTATCGTCGTAGCCGATGGCTTCCCCGGTAGACTTCATTTCCGGCGAAAGATAGGCGTCCATGCCCCGGAGTTTGGAGAAAGAGAAGGCGGGACACTTCACATAGTACCGGCTCTTTTCTTTCGGATACCGTTCGGTGATGCCCTGTTCCCGCAGGGACACGCCTAAAATAGCCAGGGTGCCGATGTCCGCCAGACTGTAACCGGTGGCCTTGGATAAGAAGGGGACGGTCCGGGAAGACCGTGGGTTTACTTCAATAATATAGACCTGTTCGCTGGCGTCCACGATGAACTGGATGTTGAACAGCCCTTTGATGCCGATGCCCAAACCAAGCTTCTCCGTATAATCCAGTATGGTTTCCTTCACTTTTTCGGACAGGCTGTAGGAAGGATATACGCTGATGGAATCGCCGGAATGGACGCCGGTCCGTTCTACCAGTTCCATGATGCCGGGCACGAACACGTGCTCCCCGTCGCAGACCGCATCCACTTCCACTTCCTTGCCCCGGATGTATTTATCTACCAGCACTGGTTTGTCTTCGTCTACCTCCACCGCGGTTTTCAGATAGTCGTGCATATCCTTTTCCTTGCCCACGATCTGCATGGCCCGGCCACCCAGCACGAAGCTGGGACGCACCAGGACGGGGTACCCGATGCGGCGGGCCGCTTCCATGCCGGCCTCGATACTGGTGACGGCTTCACCCCGGGGCTGGGGGATGTGCAGGGACAGCAGCAGCTTTTCAAACAGGTCCCGGTTCTCCGCCCGGTCGATGGCGTCGCAGTCCGTGCCGATAATCTTAACGCCCCGTTCCTTCAGCGGGTCCGCCAGGTTGATGGCCGTCTGTCCGCCTAAAGTGGCAATAACACCTTCCGGCTGTTCCAGTTCGATGATGTTCATCACGTCTTCCGGGCAGAGTGGCTCGAAGTACAGCTTGTCGGAGCAGGTGTAGTCGGTGGAGACCGTTTCCGGATTGTTGTTGATGATGATGGCTTCATAACCTGCTTTCTGGATGGTCTGCACCGCATGTACTGTGGAGTAATCGAACTCCACCCCCTGGCCGATACGGATAGGACCGGAACCCAGCACTACGATCTTCTTTTTATCCGAAACACGGGACTCGTTTTCTTCTTCGTAGGTAGAATAGAAGTAGGGGATATAGCTTTCGAATTCGGAAGCGCAGGTGTCAATCATTTTATATGTCGGTCTGACGTCATTTTGTTGTCTGAAACGATAAATATCTGTTTCCGTTTTGTTCCACAGCAGGCCGATTTCTTTATCGGAAAAGCCGTGTTTCTTGGCTTCCCACAATGTTGTGACATCATTTTGATGGCGACTGATTTCGTCTTCCATTGCCACGATTTTCCGGATTTTGCGGAGGAAGAACCGGTCGATGGCCGTCTCTCCGGCTATGGAGTCCACGTCACAGCCCAGACGGAACAGCTGGGCGATGGCGTAGATCCGGTCGTCCGTGCCGATGCGGATGTACGCAAGGAGTTCTTCCCGGCTCATGGTATCGAACTTGCGCAGGTGAATATGAAAGGCGCCGATTTCCAGGGAACGGATGCCTTTCAGCAGGCTTTCCTCAAAGGTCCGGCCGATGCTCATCACTTCCCCGGTGGCTTTCATCTGGGTGGACAGGGAATTGTTTGCGTCGGCAAATTTGTCGAAGGGGAAGCGGGGCAGCTTGGTCACCACATAATCCAGCGCAGGTTCAAAAGAGGCGGGGGTGTTGGCAATCTGGATCTCGTCCAGGGTCATGCCAATGCCGATCTTGGCGGAGACACGGGCGATGGGGTAGCCGCTGGCCTTGGAAGCCAGGGCGGAGGAACGGGAGACCCGGGGGTTGACTTCGATGAGATAATACTGGAAGGAGTTGGGGTCCAGCGCGAACTGGACGTTGCAGCCCCCTTCGATCTTCAGTGCCCGGATGATCTTCAGGGCGCTGTCCCGCAGCATGTGGTATTCCTTGTTGGTCAGGGTCTGGGACGGGCAGACCACGATGGAATCGCCGGTGTGGATACC
>JAFXSH010000062.1 GCA_017525805.1 Clostridia bacterium
AGGCCGCACTGGACAAGCAGAACGCCCCCATGATTGCAGGCGGTATCACGCCCCGGCAGACCAAGTTTGAAACGAACAAGGAGAAGCTGCGGCAGACCATACGGAAAGCCCTTGCCACCGCCGCCAGCTTTGACGAGTTTTCCTCTCTGCTGCTGCGGGAGGGTGTGACCGTCAAGGAGAGCCGGGGGCGGCTGTCCTATCTCACGCCGGACAGGACAAAGCCCATCACCGCCCGGAAGCTGGGCGACGATTTTGACCGCGCCGCTGTCCTTGCCGTTTTGGAGCAGAACGCCGCCAGAGCCGCAGAAAAGGCCGCAGCCATACCCGAATACCAGCGGCATGGGAAAACCGGCATACAGCCCACAAAAGCCCCTCAAACCGCTCCGAATGTGCAGCGGCTTGTGGACATTGAGCAGAAGAAAGCCGAGGGCAAAGGCCGGGGCTATGAACGCTGGGCGACCATGCACAACCTCAAACAGATGGCCGCGACGCTGAATGTGTATCAGGAATACGGCTTCACTTCCCCGGAGCAGTTAGAAGCCGCCGTTGATACCGCCTATCAGGAAATGCGCCAGACCAGCGGCGAACTGAAAGCACTGGAAACGAAGCTACAAGGGAAAAAGGAGTTGCAGCGGCAGGCACTTGCCTATGCCAAGACCAAGCCCGCCCGCGACGGGCTGAAAGCGCAGAAATCCGAGAAAGCCCGCGCCGCATACCGGCAGGCGCATGAGAGCGACTTTATCATAGCCGACGCAGCCGCCCGGTATTTCCGGGAGCATGGCATTACCAAGCTGCCCGCCCGGAAAGCGCTGCAGGACGAGATCGAGCAGCTTGTCTCCAAGAAATCCGGCCTGTATAACACCTACCATGAACAGAAGCAGCGGTATGCGGAGTTGCAGACCGTCAAGCGGAACATCGACCAGATTTTGCGCCGGGAGGAACCCCGCCGCAGAAAGGAGCAGAGCCATGAGCGATAAGCTGCCCCGCATGGACTACCGCCAGCACCGGCGGGCGCGGCGGCTGGTGCATGAGTGCTGTAACTACGACGAGGGGAACTGCCTGCTGTTAGACGACGGGGAGCCTTGCGTGTGCGTCCAGAGCATTTCCCTTTCCCTCATGTGCCGCTGGTTCCGTGTGGCTGTCCTGCCCCTTGACGGGGAGCTGGCCGCAGCCCTCTTGTACCGGGGGAGCCGGAAACGGTGCGCCGTCTGCGGGGCGGCCTTTGTCCCCAAATCCAACCGGGGAAAATACTGCCCCGACTGCGCCGGGCGCATGAAGAAACTCAAAGCCGCCGAGAGAAAGCGGAAACAAAGGCGCAAATGTCACGCTTTAGAGCCTTTCAAACCCGCATAAATCAAGGCTTTTTTCGTGGGTGTCAAAGGGTATGCGATACATTTTATCCTTTTCCCCCGGAAACGGCGTTCTAAATGCGTACAAACGCCCCAAATCCACCCAAAGGAGGAACCATGTCAGACAACCGAAAATACTACTACCTCAAGCTGAAAGAGAATTACTTTGACGAGGACGCTATCGTGC
>JAFXSH010000063.1 GCA_017525805.1 Clostridia bacterium
CAGCGGTGAAAAAACTCATCCCCCAGACTGACACCATGGTGGAGCTGGGGGGCGAAGACGCCAAGATCATGTACTTCGGCAGCGCGCCGGAAGAACGCATGAACGGTGTCTGCGCAGGCGGTACCGGCGCCTTCATCGACCACATGGCGGCCCTTCTGAACACCGACGCCAAGGGCCTCAACGACCTGGCTGCCAACGCCCGGCGCATCTACACCATAGCCTCCCGCTGCGGCGTATTCGCCAAAACGGACATCCAGGCCCTCATGAACGACGGGGCATCCAAAGAAGACATCGCTAAATCCATTTTCCAGGCGGTGGTGAACCAGACCATCGGCAACCTGGCCCAGGGCCGGGAAATCACCGGCAACGTGGCCTTTTTAGGCGGGCCGCTCTATTTCCTGCCGGAGCTGAAAAAGCGTTTTATCGAGACCCTGAAGATGGATCCGGAACATGTGGTGAACGTGGAAGACGGAGCCTATTTCGTGGCCGTAGGCGCAGCCCTTTCCGAAGAAACCAAAGAGCTGGAGTTCAAAGACCTCACCGCCAACCTGGACAAAGCGGAAGCCGGTCACGGCATCGCCCGGGACGAGCGGCTGGCCCTGTTCCGCAGCAGTGAGGAATACGACGCCTTTATTGCACGTCACAACAAAGATAAAGTGAAACGCGGGGACCTGGCCACCTACGCAGGCCCGGTTTACGTAGGCATCGACGCCGGTTCCACCACCACCAAAATCGTGGCCATCGGCAGTGAAAAAGAAATTTTATACACCGATTACGGCAGCAACCAGGGCTCACCGCTGAAGATCGTCATCAAAGAGCTGACAGGCCTGTATAAAGCCATGCCCAAAACAGCCTGGATCGCAGGCTGCCTCACCACGGGCTACGGGGAAAAAATCGTCAAGGCAGCCCTTCACGCGGACGAAGGGGAAGTGGAAACCTTTGCCCACTATCGCGCCGCCTACGAGTTCTGCCCCGAAGTCACCTGCGTGCTGGACATCGGCGGGCAGGACATGAAATGTTTCCAGATCAGCAACGGCAACATCGGCAAAATTACCCTGAACGAAGCCTGCTCGGCGGGCTGCGGTTCGTTTATTGAAAACTTTGCCCAGGGCCTGGGCATGAGCGCCGCGGAGTTCGCGGACAAGGCCATGGACAGCAAAACCCCCGTGGATCTGGGCACCCGCTGCACCGTGTTCATGAATTCCCGGGTGAAGCAGGCCCAGAAAGAAGGAGCGCCTCTGGCGGATATCTCCGCCGGCATAGGCCTCTCTGTCATTAAAAATGCCCTCTTCAAAGTCATGCAGCTGAAAGACGTCAGCGAACTGGGGGACCACATTGTGGTTCAGGGCGGCACCTTCTATAATAATGCAGTGCTCCGGAACATGGAAAAACTGTTAGGGAAGGATGTCATCCGTCCGGATATCGCCGGCCTCATGGGCGCCTACGGGGCGGCTATCCTTTCCCTGGAAAAAACGGAAAGCGAAGCTAAGGGAGCAGAAAAACATTCCACCCTTCTCGGCCCGGAACAGCTGGCCAACTTTACCGTCACCACCAAATCCTACCGCTGCAACGGCTGCGGCAACCACTGTCTGGTGACCATGCAGACCTTCCCCGACGGGGGCCGTTACTTTACCGGCAACCGCTGCGAACGGGGCGAAGGCAAACCGAAAAATACCAACAAGGCGCCTAATATCTATGAATACAAATACCAGCGCCTGTTTAATTATCCCAACGTAACGGACCCGGCTGCCTCCGGCGCCGCCGCGCAAATCAGTTCGTCCGGCAGCAAACGTACGGCAGCGTCCGGCGCCACCGCCCAAACCGGCGCCTCCAACAGCAAGCGCACAACCGCTGCCAGCGGCACACGCCGTCCCAACGCCCCCCGGGGCGTCATCGGCATCCCCCGTGTCCTCAACATGTACGAAGACTTCCCCTTCTGGGCAGCCTTCTTCGGCAAACTGGGCTACGACATCGTGCTCAGCGGCAAGTCCAACCCCATGATCTACTACAAAGGCATGTCCACCATCCCCTCGGACTCCCTGTGCTACCCGGCCAAGCTGGTGCACGGCCACGTGATGGACCTGGTGGAAAAAGGCGTCAAGCGCATCTTCTACCCCTGCATGCCCTACAATATGGAAGACGACGTGAACCACACCGGCAACCACTACAACTGCCCGGTGGTAGCTTCCTATGCGGAAAACATCCGCAACAACATGGATGTGCTGCGGAACGAGAACATTGAGTTCATCGAACCCTTCCTGCCCATCAACAATCCGAAAAAGATGCTGCAGCGTCTCACGGAAGTGGAATTCTTTAAGAGCGACGGCATCAC
>JAFXSH010000064.1 GCA_017525805.1 Clostridia bacterium
CGGCGTACACGCCGCCGCTGCGGATTTCAGTCAAGGGGAGTGCCCCTTGACAATCCCCCTCTGATTCCGTTTCTGCGTTGGTTATTCAAGGAGGCTAAGATACAACTATGAACCTGTTGAAAAAGGAATTCCGCCTGTGCATGCACCCCATCGCGCCCATGATGCTGTGTTTAAGCGCCCTGATCCTGGTGCCCGCGTACCCCTACGCCATCACCTGCTTTTACATGACCTTGGCCATTTTCTTTACCTGCCTTTCCAGCCGGGAAAACCACGACGCGGCCTATACCGCCTGCCTGCCCGTGTCCCGGCGGGATATGGTGCGGAGCCGCATGGGGCTTGCCTGCATCCTGGAAGGCGTGCAGCTGCTGGCATGCTTAGGCTTCGTTTTCCTGCGGCCCCTGACCGGCAGCACGGAAAACAGCGCGGGCATGGACGCCAATCTCGCCGTGATCGCCGAAGGACTGATCGTGTTCGGCCTGTTCAACGTGCTGTTCTTCCCCCGCTGGTACAAGGACATCACCAAGGTGGGCGTGCCCTTCATCATCGCCGGGGCGGCGGTGTTTCTGTATATCATTCTGTCCATCGTTTCCACCTACGCCGTGCCCTTCGTCCGGGACGTGCTGGACACCCCCGACCCCGAACACCTGACGGAAAAACTGATCTTCTTGGCCTGCGCCGGGGCGCTTTACGCCGCGCTCACGCTCTTGAGCTTCCGCCTGTCCGTCCGCCGGTTTGAACAGGTGGATTTGCAGCTGTGATAAAAAAATAAAACAGAACGGCTGCCCGCAATGGACAGCCGTTTTCCTTTCAGGGTATATTATTTCAGAACTGCTGCATATCCTCGATATACTGTTTCAGCTCAGCAACGGGAATCCGCTTCTGTTCCATGGTGTCGCGGTCGCGGACGGTGACGGTGCCGGTTTCCTCGGTCTCAAAGTCCACGGTGACGCACACGGGGGTGCCCACCTCGTCCTGGCGGCGGTAGCGCTTGCCGATGGAGCCGGTCTCGTCGTAGTCCACCATGAAGTACTTGCTCAGGTCCTCATGGATCTGGGTGGCAAGTCCGCCCAGTTTATTCTTTTGCAGGGGCAGCACGGCGGCCTTGAATGGGGCCAGGGCGGGATGCAGGTGCAGCACGGTGCGCACGTCGCCGCCTTCCAGCTCTTCTTCCTCGTAGGCGTTGCACAGGAACGCCAGCGTCACGCGGTCCGCGCCTAAGGAGGGCTCGATCACGTAGGGGATATAGCGCTCGTTGGTCACGGGGTCGATGTATTCCATGGATTCGCCGGAGGTGTTCTGGTGCTGGGTCAGGTCGTAATCCGTGCGGTCGGCAATGCCCCAGAGCTCGCCCCAGCCGAAGGGGAACAGGAATTCAAAGTCCGTAGTGGCCTTGGAATAGAAGGCCAGCTCTTCCTTGCTGTGATCCCGCAGGCGCAGAGCTTCTTCCTTGATGCCCAATTTCAGCAGCCAATCCCGGCAGAAGGAACGCCAATAATCGAACCATTCCAAATCGGTGCCGGGCTTGCAGAAGAATTCCAGCTCCATCTGCTCAAACTCGCGAATGCGGAAGATGAAGTTGCCGGGGGTGATCTCGTTGCGGAAGCTCTTGCCCACCTGGGCCACGCCCATGGGCAGCTTGCGCCGGGTGGCGCGCACGATGTTCTTGAAGTTTACGAAAATGCCCTGGGCCGTTTCAGGGCGCAGGTAGATTTCGTTGGCGCTGTCCTCCGTCACGCCCTGGTGGGTTTTGAACATCAAATTAAACTTGCGGATGCCGGTGAAATCTTTCTTGCCGCAGGTGGGGCACACGATGTCGTGCTCCGCGATAAAGGATTCATATTGCTCGTTGGTCCAGCCGTCGGCCTGAATTTCCTGGCCGTTTTCCTTGCCCCAGTCCTCGATCAGCTTGTCCGCCCGGAACCGGGCCTTGCAGGCGCGGCAGTCCATCAGCGGATCGTTAAAGGTGCCCACGTGGCCGCTGGCCACCCACACCATCCGGTTCATCAAAATGGCGCTGTCCAGCCCCACGTTGGTCTTGCTCTCCTGCACGAACTTTTTCAGCCACGCCTTTTTTACGTTGTTCTTGAATTCCACGCCCAGGGGACCATAATCCCAGCTGTTCGCCAGACCGCCGTAAATTTCGCTGCCCGGAAAAATAAAGCCCCGCACCTTGCACAGAGCCACTAACTTGTCCATCGTCAACTGACCCATCTTGCATCATTCCTTCCTTAAAAATATACGCTTCATTATCGCTATTTCGTGAGGTTTTGTCAAGGAAAAGTTTGTGGGGGAAACCGCTCTTTGCTGTCCGGGGCTGCCGCCCGGCCTTCACTGAAAATCATCCACTGGATGATTTTCCGGGCGTTACGGCCCCAAAGAGCGGTTTCCCCCACACCCCCTTCCGAGAAAGCCATAAAAGGAACTGGAAAAAGCTTTTCGACCTGCTTCCCTTCTTTTGGGAAAAACTTTCTCATGGGCTGGGAGCACATTTCCCCACAAAGATTTGCATTGAACAACTTTTTTTGCTATTTGGAAGGAATTCCGCGAAAAAGGGAGAATAAAAAAGATGAATGTCTATACGCTTTCGCGTTTGAAACCGAAAGAAACCTTCATGGGGAGAGAAAGATCGTGACGATCGGAGCATTGGAAGCCTACGGTGCGGATGTGAAAGCCGGCCTGGCCCGCTGCATGGGCAGGGAGGATTTTTATCTGCGGCTGGTGGGCATGACGCTGGCGGACGAAAACTTTGAAAAACTGGACCGGGCGCTGTCCTCCCACAACAGCCGGGAAGCTTTCGAGGCGGCCCACGCGCTGAAAGGGGCCACGGGCAACTTAGGGCTGACGCCGCTTTATTCTCCCCTCAGTAAAATCACGGAACGTCTGCGGGGCGCAACCTCGCCGGTGGACTTAGGGGAGCTGGAGGGTGCCTACCGTGAAGCGCTGGTAAGGCTGAAAGCCCTGGCCTGATCAGGGAATTTTCATACGAAGCGGGCCTGTTTCGCGCCGGGTCCGGCCCAAATGGAAGCGCGTGATTATAGATCAAAGGGATGAGGGAATGTTGCTTACATCTGTTCTGTATGCAGAGGTTTATTTCGTCTGCATGATCGTGGTGGGGCTGCTGCTGTTCTGGAGCCTGAGAAGCGATTCACGGTCTTCCTCCGAGCAGTGGCAGATCCGCATGCTGAGCGGTTTTCAGCTTTGTTTCTGCGCCAATTTTCTGTTTTCGCTGTTTCAGAGGGTTTTTGCCAATGCGCCATGGGGCATAAACGTGCTGTACATGCTCAAATCGCTGTATTTCGTGATGTTCGTGGTGAGCACGTATTTCTGGTGCGGCTACGCGGAAGTGGAGCTGCGCACCGGCATACACGCCAAGAAGCTGATGAACCTGATGTTTATGCTCCCCTTCGCGGTGGCCATTGCCATGGTGGCGGCGAACCTGTGGACCCATAGTTTATTTGAGATCGACGAGGCCGGGGAGTATCACCGCCACGGCCTGTACCATTGGTTCATGCTGTATCTGATGGTGTGCACCTCCCTTTGCAGCGGCAGGCATTTTGCCCGGTCCTTCCGGGAATCCGATCCCATGCGCAAGGGGCACATGCTGCTCACAGCCTCTTTCCCCGTTAGCGTGTTCATCGCCTGGTTGATTTCCCAGGTGGGGGAACAGCTCCCCGTGGTGTGCGTGTGCATCATGGTGGAATTGCTGTGCCTGTACGTGGGCACCACCAAGCAGCAGATTTCCCTGGATAAGCTGACCCAGGTGAACAACCGGCAGAACCTGATCAATTACATGGAATATAAGCTGGCGACCCACGCGAGCCGCACATACCTGCTGATGATCGACCTGGACGATTTCAAGATCATCAACGACACTTACGGTCATTTGGAGGGGGACAACGCCCTGATCCTGGTGGCCGGCGCGCTGAAAGAAGCCTGCGCCACCTATAAGCTGCGGCCCTATATCGCCCGGTACGGCGGCGACGAATTTATGGTGATCACGGAAGGCACCCGCAAGGAAGCCAATGAACTGTGCGAAAATATCCAGCGGATCATCAACGAAAAGCAGGATAAGAACGCGCCTTATCAATTGAAGGTGAGCATCGGTCTGGCGGAATGCACCTGCAACATGAAGCCCGACGACCTGATCTTAGCGGCGGACGAGGAACTGTACAAAATCAAAAAGGAACGCAAGGCCGCCAAAGCCGCCGCGAAGGCGGCGGAAGAAAAGGCCAAGGAAAATTAAAAGTGGAAAATGAAGATTTGATTTCCCGGAAACCAGAGCGACAAAAAGAGAAGCACGACCCCCAAATCCGGTATGTGGATGAAGATACTAAATCGCAATTCATTGTGTATAGTAGCCTGCCAAATGAAAAGGATCAAGGCATTGCGCTGAGAAAACTCTACGACAAGAGCAACAAATACATTGTGTTTGAAGATGTCGTAATTGGTGCGCATAC
>JAFXSH010000065.1 GCA_017525805.1 Clostridia bacterium
CTATCAGCTCACGGGCGTTACGAAAGTGCTGCTGGGCGAAGTGAACGCCACCGGCGCGCTGCCTGATACCTACGTGGCGGACAATGCTTCCATCCCTGCCGTGGTGAATTTCGGCGGCAGCTACTATGCCGATTATGAGATCGTGGGCGTGGAAGGCACCGATCCCCGGTATCCCGGCGAAACCATCTTGAACACCAAGGCCAGCTCCTTCGGCGGCGCTACCACCTACAACGGCGGCCATTATATCGTGGAAGCCGAAGGCATCTATGTGGGCTACAAGTATTTTGAAACCCGCTATTACGACGCCGTCATGAATCCTGACTATAAGGCTGCTTCCAACCCCGGGGCCACCCAAGGCGAATCCTGGGACTACAACGCGGAAGTGCTGTATTCCTTCGGCCATGGCCTCTCCTATCTGGATTACACCCAGACGCTCAAGAGCGTGAACGTAGACCTCAGTGAGAACGGCGACATCACCGCCGTTATCGAGATCAAGAACAACTCCGATAAGGACGGCCTCTTCCTGGCCCAGTTGTACGTGCAGCAGCCCTACACCGATTACGACCGGGAAAACCTGGTGGAAAAATCCGCCGTGATGTTCCTGAACTCCGGCAAGACTCAGGTGAAGGCGGGCGGTACGGCCACCGTGACCATCACTGTGCCCACCAAGTACCTGGCCAGCTATGATTACAAACAGGCCAAGACCTGGATTCTGGATGCGGGCGATTACCTGTTCACCGCTGCCGCCGGTTCCCACGCCGCTGTGAACAACTTCCTGGCCCAGCAGGGCAAGACCGTTTCGGACGGCATGGACGCGGAAGCCACCGGCGCTGTGGTCACCTGGAACCTGGCCTCCCTGGATAACAAGACCTTCTCCATCGCCAACGGCCATGCCGTGACCAATGTGGCGGACGACGCAGACTTAAACTACTGGACGGGCACGGACATCGTGACGTACTTAAGCCGTCAGGATTGGGAAGGCACCTATCCCATCAATTACAATGAAGTAGAAATCAAGATCGCGGACAGCCCCAAGAAGGACGAATGGATCGCCGAACTTCAGGGCAAAACCTACACCGTAAAGACCGATTCTCCCGCCTCCGAAGGCGTGGACAAGGGCGTCCGCTTCAATGCTGCCAGCATCCAGGACGAGCAGCGGGACAACATCAACGATCCCTACTGGGACGATCTGGTGCATGAAATCACCATCGACGAAGCGGTGGGCGCGGTCATTCACGGTGGCAGCACCTCCGACACCCTCACCAACGTGGAAAACCCCGTCGTGGTGCAGAACGAAGGCGTCAGCGGCTTCACCGCCGGCTATACCGACGAAGCCACCGGCAAGACTTATAAGTTCAACGTCCATTCTCAGACGCTGATCGGCTCCTCCTTCAACCCCGAGCTGGCCTACGAATGGGGCCTGATCGAAGGCAACAGCGGCCTGTGGCTGAACCGCTTCGACCTGTGGGGCACGGGCCTGACCCAGCGCCGCACCCCCTACAACGGCCGCAACTATGAATACATCTCCGAAGATCCCATGCTGACCAACCGGATCGGCTATTCCATCCTCAAGGGCTGCGTCGAAAAGGGCATCATGAACGGCCCCAAGCACATGGGCTTCAACGACCAGGAGCATAACCGCGGCGGCGTTTCCGCTTACATGACGGAACAGAAATTCCGCGAAACCGACCTGCGGGGCTTCCAGGGCGGCCTGAGCGATGCCAACGGCCTGGCGGTCATGATCGCATTCAACCGCATCGGCGCCACCAACGCGGCCCATCACGTGGGAATGCTTACCAAAATCCTGCGGGACGAATGGGGCTATACCGGCCTCATCTCCACCGACATGATGAACAACAAGTATTACTTCAACGCTGAATCCATGGTCATGAGCGGCATCACCCAGGTGGCCGACTTCGCCCAGAACGACAACCACATCAACCAGGGCGAAAACGGCGTGGACAAGACCTGGGCTTACCTCTCCGTGGATGCTGTGAAGAACGATTCCGCGCTGGTGGAAAAAGCCCGTGAAAACCTGAAATACCAGTTGTACACCTTTGCCAACAGCGCCGTGCTGAACGTGACCACCGAACGGGTGAACACCTGGTGGGACGACGCCATCTCTACGGTAAAGACCGTCAGTATGGTCTGCGCCTGCGTAAGCTGCGCTGCGTGGCTGGTTCTGACCCTGATTGCCAAGAAGAAGGAGGGCTAATCGTATGAAGAAATTATCTGTCGGCGCGTGGATCACCTGCATCGCGGCGGTGCTGGCTGTGATAGCGTTCATTGCGTACAGCGTCAACATCGGCGGCGAAGGGTATTATAAAGACGCTTCCGTGAACAATTTTGCCCTTGCGATTTGGGGCGCGGTGGCCTGCCTGGTGCTTGCCATTGTCCTGTACATGGTAAAGGGCAACAAAATCGTGGAAATCGTGACCGGCGTGCTGCGCGTGGCCGCGCCCGCCCTGATGGCCTTCGGTCTCATGAACCTGATCGCGGGCCGCGTGGACGGCCTGGGCTATATCTACTTCTCCAACGCCGACGTGGCGAAGGAAGTGCAGACGGCGGCGAACCTGGGCTCCGCCCAGACCGCTATCTGGAGCATGGCGCTGCTGGGCGTGGCAATGCTCATCGCCGTAGTCGCCGCGTTCTTCTCCCTGCGGAAGAAGGAAGCCTGATTTACCATATTTCCCGCGGACGGTCAGAGGGCCAATCTTCTGGCCGTCCGCTTTCTTATTCAATGAGAGGAGGCGTTCAGTGCAAACCTTTCTGACGCTGATGTGCGCGCTGCTGGCCCTGGCCGCGCTGATCCTGACGGCGTTTGGCGCGCGCAAAGCCTCCTTTCGTCTGGGCTGGCTGGGCGGCGGGTGCTTCATGCTGGCGGCGGTGGCCGCGCTGGTGCTGGGGCTGGAAGGAAATGATATCCTGCTTGCTTCCCTCGTCCTGCTCTGCGTTTCGCAGGTGAAAAGGAGAAACGGCCATGAGCTTTGACACGCCGGGCTATGCGCTGTTTCTTTGCGCGGTGGCGCTGCTGTACCGCGTCTGCCCCCGGCAGTTCCGCTGGGCGCTGCTGCTCTTCGCCAGCCTGTTCTTTTACGCCTGCTGGTCCGCGCCGCTGACATTGGTGATCTTAGGCGTGGTATTGCTCACCTATGGCTGCGCGTGGGCCATTGAAAAAGCGAAAAGCGCTGCCGGACGGAAACTGTGGCTGTCTGCCGCCATCGCAGGCTGCGTGGGCCTGCTGATTTGGTTCAAATATTTCAATTTTCTGGCTGACGCCCTGTTCCACCTGGTCGGCGGTTCCTGGACGCCATGGAATATCCTGCTTCCCGTAGGCTGCTCCTTCTATACCTTCCAGGCCATGTCCTACGTCATCGACGTGTACCGGGGCAGGCTTCCGGCGGTGCGGCACTTAGGCCGCTATGCCCTGTACATCTGTTTCTTTCCCCAACTGGTGGCTGGCCCCATCGAACGGGCGGACGAACTGCTGCCCCAACTGACAGATACGCCAGACCCGGTGGGAGCTGATACGAAACAGGGTCTCAAATTGCTCCTGTCAGGCTTTTTCCGAAAGCTGGTGATCGCGGACATGGCTGCACCCATCGTGAATCGCGTTTTCGCCCTGGCAAACCCGGACGGCAGCGCGGTTTTTCTGGGAACGTTGCTGTTTTCTTTCCAAATTTACTGTGACTTCGCGGGCTATTCGGAAATCGCCCAGGGCAGCGCGCTGTTGCTGGGGATTCGTCTGCGGCGAAACTTCGACCAGCCTTACCTGTCCCGAACGTTGAGGGGCTTTTGGCGGCGATGGCACATGTCCCTGACTCAGTGGTTTACGGATTACGTCTATATCCCCTTGGGCGGTAACAAACATGGTAAGGGACGGCAGATCACCGCCACGCTGACCGTATTCCTGTTCAGCGGGTTATGGCACGGGGCCAACTGGACGTTCGTAGTTTGGGGCTTGTACCACGGGTTTCTGTGCGCTGTGGAAATCTTGCTGGGACGGAAGGAAAACAAAGCGGATGGCTGGCGTCTTTCGGATTGGGTCAATTGGTTCATCACAGGCGCGCTGTTGCTGTTCTCCTGGCTTCTGTTCCGGGCGGAAAGTTTCGGGCAGGCGGGGGCTTTGTTTAACTCCCTGTTTTCCGGCTGGAATATTCAAACGGGGATCGCACAGGCGGCCATGGGAGGAACGGAAGCGGTCTGCCTGACGCTGGCACTGACACAACTGCCGCTGCTGAACCGCCTGTCGCGACATGAAAAAGTTTCCAATCTGACCTATGTTTTTTTGACCGTCTGCATCCTGGCCGCCTGGTTTGTGCGGGCAACGGGGCACGGGACCAGCACGTTCATTTATTTCCAGTTTTGATTTTTGGTGCGGAAAGGAGGTAAAAGCATGCGTGGGAAAAAGCGGGCTGTCTGTCTGGCTGTTTTGCTGCTGATCGTGCCCGTGCTGCTCCTGTGCTTTGCCTTTTGCCTGCCCGCCCAATACGGCAAAACCTACCTGGCGGCGCTGACC
>JAFXSH010000015.1 GCA_017525805.1 Clostridia bacterium
CAATCGGTCTATTTCCGTGTTCTCAAATATAAACCGTACCACTTCCTTTAAAGCTTCTGTAGTAATTCCCATATTCCAGTACTCCGGATTAACTCTGTATCCTATATCACCCATTCTGGCATTTTGGATATCAAATACCGCAATCATGCCTGCCACTTTATTGGATTCTTTCAATACAATTCCCCAATCAAAATCAGGAGAAGGTTTTCTTTTTACCCAAGGGCGGGGATCAGGACCAAACATAAGTTCAGGATTTTTCTCGTTCTTGCTTGCTTTTCTTCCCCAATATGTATAGATTTCATCTCTCCCCAGCCACTCTTTTAAATCAGCTACATCGCTTTCGTTAAGCGTACGAATAATTAATCTGTCAGTTTCAAGAATTGGTTTATTTATCAAATAATCTTGTAACATAGTTTCCTCCTTCAAATCCCGATTGTCGGGCTATCTTCTTGAGTTTGCTCTTCCTATCCGAATCCGCATAGGTCTTACGCTCCTTCTCCATGATTCCATAACGCTCGGCGTGCTCCCATTCGAATCCCGCCGAGACGGAAAACTCCGCTTTCTTCGTTATTATACCTGGAACACAGGAACAGCGCAATCAAAAAATATCTTGGGGAAAGGGGTTGCCAACGGGCGGATTGTATGTAATACTCTGTTTGAATTGAATATCGTATACGATATACGATTTGAAAAGGAGGAACAGCCATGCACGCCATTGAGAAGATTCTGGCCAAAAACGGCGGGCGCAGGGAAGTCCGCACCGGGGAGATCGTCACCGCCAAGGTGGATTTCGCCGAGATCAACGACCTGTACCTGCAAACGGTGTATTCCTTTTATGAGATGGGCGGCGACAAGGTATGGGATAACACCCGCTGCGCCTTCGTCTTTGACCATTATGCCCCCTGCCCGGACATCAAGAGCGCTTCCAATCACAGGGAAATGCGGGAGTTCGCAAAAAAGAACGGCCTCAAATTCCACTTTGACACCAACTGCGGCGTGTGCCATCAGGTGATGCCCGAAGCGGGCGTCATCTATCCCGGCATGATCGTGGTAGCCACCGACAGCCACACCACCACCCACGGCGCGTTCGGGGCCATGGGTACCGGCTGCGGGGCCACGGACATGGCCACCATCTTGATGACCGGGGAGTTGTGGTTCCGGGTGCCGGAGATCATCGAAGTGCGGCTGGAAGGCGAAGCGCCCAAGGGCGTGTATCCCAAGGACGTGGTGCTGGCGGTGCTGGGAAAAATCCGGGCAGACGGCGCGGTGTACAAGGCCATCGACTTTACCGGCAGCTATGTGGAAAATCTCAACGTGGCGGGCCGCATGACTATCTGCAACATGGCCGTGGAAATGGGCGCGAAAACCGCTTATATGCAGCCCAACCAGGACGTGCTGGACTATGTGAACCAACGGGCGGTGCGGCCCTACGAAGTCCAGTTCACCGATCCCGGGTATCAGTACAGCGAAACCCATGTGTTCGATGTTTCCAAACTGGAGCCCGAATTGGCCTGCCCCAGTTCCGTGGAAAACGTGCATCCCTTGTCCGAAGTGATCGTCCATGGCGAAGTGAAGCTTGATCAGGGCTACATCGGCTCCTGCACCGGCGGGCGCACGGAGGATATCGCCATCGCCGCGAAAATCCTCAAGGGCAAGCACATTCCCGCCTATACCCGCCTCATCATCGTGCCCGCCTCCCGGGACGTGATGCAGGAGTGCATCGCCAAGGGATACATTCAGGACCTGATGGACGCGGGCGCGACGATCACCACCCCCGGCTGCGGCGCGTGCCTGGGCGCGCACGAAGGCATCTTAGCTCCCGGCGAAGTGTGCATCACCAGCACCAACCGCAATTTCCCCGGCCGCATGGGTTCCACCGAAGCGCTGATGTATTTAGCCAGCCCCGCGACCGTAGCGGCCAGCATCCTGAATGGCCGTATCACCGATCCCCGGCCCTATCTGGATTAAAGGAGGCAGCGCGTATGAACACCAAAATCACCGGTAAGATCATTGTGGTGGGCGACAACATCGACACCGACCAGATTTATCCCGGCCGCTTCCTGGCCATCACCGATCCCAAGGAAATCGGCAGCCATTGCCTGTGCGGCGTGAACGAATCCATCGCGCCCAACTTCCCTCAGGGCGGCATTGTGGTGGCTGGGCGCAATTTCGGCTGCGGCTCCAGCCGGGAGCACGCGCCCATCGCCTTGCTGAACATGGGCGCGTCCGCCGTGCTGGCCGATTCCTTTGCCCGCATTTTCTTCCGCAACGCCGTGAACTTAGGTCTGCTTCCCGTGATCTGCAAGGGCATCAGCCAGCATGTAAAGGACGGCCAGACTCTGACCCTGGATTTGGACGCCGGCACCGTGACCATCCTGGAAACCGGCAAAACCCTGCCCTGCGAACAATTGGGCGAACAGGCCATGAAGATCCTGGAAGCGGGCGGCATCAAGCCCATGATGCGGGCCCGGTTTGGGAAATAGACCATAATACGCTTGAAACGCAAAAGCCGCTTCCGGCATCGGAGGCGGTTTTTGAATGAAGGCCGATGGATCATTTCAATTGATGCGCTTCCACCGAAATGGGAAGCGGCGCGTCAGCGGCGAAGGTGATTTGATCCGCTTCCAGAGGCGTGAGGATCAGAGAAGTGACCACCCGTTCCCCGCCGTTAATGAACAATTCGATGCTTTCCTTGTCCATGAGCAGCCGCAGGGTGAGCTTTCCATCCTGCACTTCGGCCTTCACGTGGCGGGTATGGGCGATATCCCGATGAGACCCGCCGTGGCTCCTGTCAAAGACCAGTTCACCACGCGCCAGGTCACAGCGGATCTGCACATAATGTTCGCTGTCCTTGGCGACGTGCAGGGTAAAACGGCGGCAGCGCCATGAGCCAATTCCTGCAATACAATAAGTCCCCTTCCGAATTAACGGGAGAGGAACTCACCCAAATCGTCCGCTTTGCCTGCACCGCAGCCAGCCTGTCCACACAAAAGCACGGCGGAATCACCAGCGTGCCAAGCATCGAAGAAGTCAATCAATATATGTAGGATGCAGCAAAACAATTCATGAAACCTGCAATCCCCCTATGAATCGAAGTAAGCAAAACAGTTGACAACCAAATGAAATAATGCTCTCAACCCGATGAAAAACCGAGTTGAGGGCACATTTTTTTCATTCAGTTATTAGGGCGATTGTATTGTGTGACAGTTTTCAGATACTTTTTCGGATCACCCTCCATGATTAACTCCACATAGGCGGCAGGGCCAGAAGCACAAGGCCGCAAGTTTTACTATCCTTTCCTAAGCAACAGCGGGAAGTTGCTTTCTTTCCGCATCACGTAATATCCGCAGGAGAGGGTGCAGGGGACCATCCCCTGCCGCGAAGTCTGGGACCACGGAGGCCCCAGGGGTTCCTTTGCCTATTGCGCTTTGCTGTTCTGGAGCATCCACGAAAAAACCTGCCTTGCCATAGGCGCGGCCACGCTGCCGCCGCCCCCGGCGTTTTCCACCACAATGGCCAGGGCGTAAGGCGCGTCGGGATCGTCTAAAAAGCCCACGAACCAAGCGTTGGTGTTCTCCTGGTTATCGATTTCGGCGGAGCCGGTTTTGCCGCATACCTTTGCATTCGAGATGTTCGCGGCGGTGCCCGTGCCGGAGGTAATTACGGCGCGCATGTAATCCTTGAGGATAGCAGCCTGCTGGGAGGTCAGGGGCCTGCGGTACACCCGGCTGGTCAGGGAGGCGCGGGTTTGGCCTGTGGGGGAGACGGCGGACAGCAGCATGCGTGGCTCCATCATCACGCCGTCGTTGGCGACGCAGGCGGCGATCATGCACAGGTGCAGGGGAGAGGCGCTCAGGGCGCTTTGTCCCGCGCCGGTCCAGGCGATTTCTCCATCGCTGCGGTTAGCGGTAGGGTAGGAAGAGTTTTCCACCACCATATCCTGAAACAGGAAATTGTCGTTGAAGCCGAAGCGCTCCGCCGTTTTGCGCAGTTTCAGGTCGCCCAATTGCAGGGCTAAGCGGGCGAACGCGTTGTTGCAGCTGACGGTGAAAGCCTGCTTGAGCGTTTGTTCCCCGTGTTTGGTCACTTTTCCGGCGCTCATATCCGTGCCCGCGTCGGTGATCAGCCGCTGGCCCAATTGCAGCATGCCGTCACAGGGAACGGTGAGGGAGGCGTAATCCGTTCTGTTTTCGATCACGGAGGCGGCGGTGACGATCTTGAAGGTGGAGCCGGGGGTGTACAGGCCCTGAATGGCGCGGTTAAAGAAGGGCTTCAGGGGGTCGGCTTTCACGCTGGCGGTGATATTCTGGGGATCAAAGGAGGGGAAGGACTGCTCCGTGAGCACCTCGCCCGTTTTGTAATTCATCACCACCACCGCCCCGGCCTTGCCGCTGGGGAAAAGGTCGGCGGTATACTGGGCCAGGCGGCTGTCAATGGTGAGGCGCACGGTATCGCCGCGCTTTTCCTCCCCTCGCAGGGCATAACCAAGCCTTTCCAGGAAAGACATATTGAAGCCGTAAAGATAGGATGCGAAAAAACTTTCGGCGCTGTTGTTCACGTTGGAGCCGCTGTCGCCCACCGCGTGCACCGTGGCCATGCGGGCGGCTGTTTCACCGGGATACACTCGTTTCCCGTCCTGCTGGGCGGCCAGCACGATGCCGTTCCGATCCTGAATATCCCCGGGGATCACATTCTTTTTCTGCGACCGGGCAAAGGTATTGGCGGAGGAGGAAAACCAGCGGTTGCCGTATACGGTGACGCTGTAGGCCCCATAGCCCGCCAGCAGCACGAACAGGGCGCATAGGAATACGGTGACCAAACGCAGGTTCTTGCGCAGCTTCTTCATAACGCTTCGCCTCCCTGCATGGCCAGCTCCCGGTCCTCGTTCATGCCGGCCTCGCCGCGGCTGGCAACGCCCTGGAGCAGGCCGATCACGCACAGGCTGCTGACCATGGATGTGCCGCCGTAGCTGATGAAGGGCAGGGTCACGCCGGTCAGGGGAATGAGCTTGATGTTCCCGCCGATGATCACGAAGGTTTGCAGTGCCAGCAGCGCCGTGCACCCCGCCGCCAGCAGGCTGTGGAACATCGTGCGGGAGCGCTGGGCGATCATCATGCCCCGGATGATGATGAACAGGTACATGCACAGCACGATCAGGCCGAAGATCACGCCGAATTCATGCAGGATCACGGAGAAAATAAAGTCGTTGTAGTATTCCGGGATCACGGAAGCGTTGCCAAGGCCCAGCCCCACGCCCCAAAAGCCGCCGTTTACGATAGCGATCAGGCTTTGCACGATCTGGTAACCCGCGCCTTGGGTATCCGCCCAGGGATTGAGCCAGATGGCCACCCGGCGCTTCACGTGGGCGAACATCTGATACCCCGCGAACGCTCCGCCCGCCGCCCCCAGCAGGCCGCCCAGGACCAGCAGGCGGCTTCCCGTGGCGGCAAACAGCAGGATCAATACCACGCCGTAGTAAAGCAGCGCCGTGCCAAGATCCTTTTGCAGCATGAGCAGTGCAAGGCACACCCCGGCAAACAGCAGCACGGGCACGTATCTGCGCTGGCTCAGCAGGTAAGAAACGCTCAAAAGAAGCGCCAGCTTCACGATTTCACTGGGCTGTACGGAATGGCTGCCCACATAAAACCAGTTTTTCGCGCCGTTGGTTTCCCGGCCGATGATCAGCGGCAGGATCAGCAGCCCGGCGCTGCCAAGCATCATCAGCACCGTGAGCCATTTCCAGCGGGCCACATAGCGCACCAGGAAGGTGCAGAACACCATGCAGGCCACGCCCACGCCGTAGTTTTCCGCCTGGGTCATGCCCTTTTCCGGGTTCAGCCTGTACAGCACCAGCACCCCCAAGGCACACAGGAAATTGGTGAGGGAAAGCAGCAGCCGGTCCGAAGGAAACAGGCGGGAAATGCCCGCCGTGCCGATAAAAATGATCAGGGGCACCAGGACGGACAAAAGAAAGCTTTGCCATTTTCCATCGTTCAGCGCCAGCAGGAAAAAGCCTAAGAAAAAGAATGCCATCACCGCCGCCAGCATGGCCCGGCCAGGATTCGCCCGGCGTTTTCCGCTTTTTTCACGCATGGCGGTCCCTCCTTCTGCGGCGTTTCGCGGGCGGCGCGGAATACGTTTCTTCCCGGGCCTCCGGCGCCTGGCCGTCAGGCTGCATCTGCCGCCAGGGGTCCTGCTCCATGGCGTCGTTCAATTCGTCTAAGGAATAGGCGTATTGCCAGGTCATCTGGCCGTCCGGGGTATACTCTCCATCGTAATTCTGGCTGTCCGGCATGGCGGCCTCATATCCCAAAGACGGATATCCTTCCTCCGCTTCCGCCTGCCCGTCCCACATGGGCGGATTTGAGCCTGCCGCCCAAACAGCGTCCGGCTCCGGGAAAGAAACGGGATAGGGCACCTTGAGCCCTGCGAACAGCCGCACCCGCAGGGGAACGGCGCCGGCCTGCAATTGGGTTCCATGCAGGGCGTAGCCTGCCGACCCATGCAGCGGCGTGCCGTTCAGCAGCGTGGAGGCACGGCGCAGGGGAATGATTTTCAGGCCCTTTCCGTCCTCAAACTCAAATCGGGCGTGGTTCCGCATAACGCCCTGGCCTTTCAGCCGGATATCGCATTCCCGGGAAGAGCCGATCACGCCCTCCCGGGGCAGGGGCTGAGCTTCTCCAGTATTCAGATTCACCATTTCGCCCACCAGCCCGGCGTCCGGCAGGGAGCGCAGCTCCTTTCGGTAAGCCCTGGCGTCCCGCCGCAGCCAGCGGAGAGAACGCCACACGATCATCAGCCCGATGAAAACGAACACATACCGCATCAGCATGGAAAGCAATTCATACGCCTGCGGGGACATGGCGGCTCCCTCCTTTTGCAAATAATCAGTTTTCCTTAGTATACCAAAAAAACAAAATTCCGTCTATGCCTGATGCAAGAATTTCCCTTCGCGGGGGGTTGCAAAAAAGGGGGCGTGAAGCTATAATAGGCGTATGCGCGAGCAGAAAGGGGTGAATGCGGCATTTTCAATATCGGTTTTGCGGAACTGCTGCTTGTGCTGCTGATCGCCTTTCTGGTGGTAGGCCCGAAGGATCTGTCCAAGGTGGCCCGCTGGCTTGGGCGGATGGTGAAAAAACTGCGCCTGCTGATCCGGGAAGTGAAAAAGGAAACGGGCTGGGACGAACTGGAAAAAGAGTTCAAGGATACCAAATCCGATATGGACGACACCTTCAAGGAAGTCAAGAAGGATTTGGATATTTCTTCTGAGCTCAAGGACGCGGGCAAGGAATGGAAAGCCAGCGTAAAAGGCGTGCAGGACGAGCTGAAACAGGCGGAAGCCGTGGGAAAGGAAGAAACCAAGGACATCCGCTGAAAAAGATATACAAATTCAGGAGGAAATGAAACATGCGCTTGGGAACAACTGAAATTATTCTGATCGTGGTATTGGCTCTGGTGCTGTTTGGCGGCAGCAAGCTGGCGGGCGTGGGCAAGGCCCTGGGCAAGAGCATCAAAGACTTCAAGAACGAAGTGAAGGACGACAAGGACGAAAAGCCGCAGGACGGCGACAGCGAAAAGAAGGCGTAACGCCCGCAGCCTGATTGCCGTATGTTCAAGAAAAAGAAGACAGACGTGACCCCGGCGGAGGAAAAGGACCTTTCTAAGCAGGAGGCCCAGGAACAGGAGCTTGCCGGAGGGGAGGCGGGCGGATCGGCCCCGCTGCTCACCCATCTGCTGGCCCTGAGAAAGGTACTGTTCATTTCCGCGCTGTCGGTGGTGATCGCCTTTTTCCTTGTTTACTATTTAGCCATCGATTATCTGATGGCCTGGATCACCGGCCCCATTGTGGAGCGCGGGATCGAGATCATTTATACCGCCATGTCGGAAGCGCTGGTGACGAAATTCAAGGTGGGGCTCATCGCGGCGGTCATCGCGGCCAGCCCGGTGATCATCGGCCAGATCTGGGGTTTCATCAAGCCAGCCCTGTACCCCAGGGAAAAGAAAGCTTTCCGCGTTCTTTTCTTCATCGCCCTGTTCCTGTTCCTGCTGGGCGTTACTTTCTGCTACCTGGCGGTATACCTGCTGGCGGTGGACTTTTTCCTGGTGGCGGGGGACCAATTGGCCACGCCCATGCTGTCCATCGATAAGTACGTCAGTTTCCTGTTCGGGTTCATCGTGCCCTTCGGCGTGGCGTTCCAGCTGCCCGTAGCCCTGTACCTGACCACCCGCATGGGCTGGACCAATTATAAATCCCTGGCCTCCAAGCGGAAATACGTGGTGCTGGGCATCTTCGTGCTGGCGGCCATCCTGACTCCGCCGGATGTAGTATCCCAAATGGCCCTGGGCGTGCCCATGATCCTGCTGTATGAAATCGGCGTGCAGGTATGCAGGGTCACCAAGCCGCGCCAACGGGAATAAAATCAGCATACAAAGAACAGGCCCGCTGAAATCGTCAGAACGGGCCTGTTTTTTTGCTTACAGTTTGGCAAAGCATACAGGGCATTTGGTTTCCATGGAAAAAGGCGTTTCCGTAAGGGTGAAGGCGTCTTTGTCCAGGGTATAGGCCCGGATCAGGCCGTCCCGCTGGCTGCCCACGATCACCGTTTGATCGAAAATGGCAAAATCCCGGGGGAAAGCCGCGCAGGGGGAAATGGCGGGACAGTCCAGCGTGCCGTCCGCCCGCAGGGCAAACACAGCGATGCTGTCATGCCCCCGGTTGGAAGCCATCAGCGCGCGTCCGTCCGGGGAAAAATGGATGGCGGCGGCGAAGCTTTCCCCCTGAAAGGCTTCCGGCAGGGTGGAAAGGCACTGAAGCACAGTATAAGTGCCGCCTTCTCTGCTGATCACATATACGCTGTTTTCCAGCTCCGTCACACAGTAAAACAGATGGGGATGAACTGGACTGAACGCGAGATGCCGGGGCCCGCAGCCAGGAGGCAGGGCAATGCCCGTTTTTTCTTTTAGTTTTCCATTCTGGTTTTCAAATACCGCGATGCGGTCCGCGCCCAAATCGCATACGTACAGCAGGCCGTCCCGCTCCATAGAGAAGTGGGCGTGGGGCCCTTCCTGCCGGTCAAGGTTGGGACCATGGCCGGAAAGCTGCCATAGATCGGTCCTTTTTTCAATGTTTCCCTGCCCGTCCAGCGCAAACACCGCCAGCGTGCCGTTCATGTAATTGGCCGCGTACAGGTATCGTTCACCGGCGGAGAGAGAAAGATGGCAGGGACTGTCCCCGCCGGAAGGAAAGCCGCCCAGGGGGGTTAGAGAATCACCCTCTATCCGCCAGGCGCGCACAGCGCCTTCCGGAGAGGTTTCTTCCACTGTATACAGGATGGGAAAGCGGGGATGCGGCAGGATAAAGCTGGGGTTGATGAAGCCCGCCCATTTGTTTTCCGCCCGGAAACCCCGCTCCCTATCAAACGCAAAGCGGCATACGCCGAAATCCTCCATTTCCGCGTAGCCGCCCGTGAGAAAACGATCGATCATCCCTGTTCCTCCTTCGCTCATGTAAAAGCCCGGGGAAGCAGTTTCCCCGGGCGGAAAAAGGCAATGAATTACGGCTGCTTGCCGATATAAGCCAGGATGCCGCCGTCCACGTACAGGATGTGGCCGTTGACGAAGTTGGAGGCGTCGGAGGCCAGGAACACGGCGGGGCCCTGCAAATCCTCCGGGTTGCCCCAGCGGGCGGCGGGGGTCTTGGCGATGATGAACTGATCGAAGGGATGGCGGCTGCCGTCGGGCTGGCGCTCGCGGAGCGGCGCGGTCTGGGGCGTGGCAATGTAGCCGGGGCCGATGCCGTTGCACTGGATGTTGTGCTCGCCGTACTCGGAGCAGATGTTCCGGGTGAGCATCTTGAGGCCGCCCTTAGCCGCAGCGTAGGCGGATACG
>JAFXSH010000066.1 GCA_017525805.1 Clostridia bacterium
GAAGCCATGGATCGGGCTGATCTGGTCCCCATCGAGGAGGTCTGGCGCATGGCCGCCAACGTCCGGCCGGACGACGTGTGCAACATGCAGTACACCTCCGGCACCACGGGCTTCCCCAAGGGCGTCATGCTCACCCACTACAACGTGGTGAACAACGGCAAGGCCATCGGCGACTGCATGGACCTCTCCACCGCCGACCGCATGATGATCCAGGTGCCCATGTTCCATTGCTTCGGCATGGTACTGGCCATGACCGCCAGCATGACCCATGGGACGAGCCTGTTCCCCCTTCCCTACTTCTCCCCCAAGCCCGCCCTGGCCTGCATCCACCAGGAAAAGATCACAGCTTTCCACGGCGTGCCCACCATGTTCATCGCCATGCTGGAACATCCCGATTTCCCGAAGACGGACTTTTCCCACATGCGCACCGGCATCATGGCTGGTTCCCCCTGCCCCATCTCGGTGATGCGGGACGTGGTGGACAAAATGCATATGACGGAAATCACCATCGTCTACGGCCAGACGGAAGCCAGCCCCGGCTGCACCATGAGCTCCACCGACGATCCCCTGGAAGTGCGCGTCGCCACCGTGGGCCGGGCCATGCCGGAGATCGAATGCAAGATCATCGATCCCGAAACCGGCGCGGACCTGCCGGACAACGTGACCGGCGAGTTCGTGGCCCGGGGCTACAACATCATGAAGGGCTATTACAAAATGCCCAAGCCCACCCCGGCGGCCATCGACAAGGACGGCCGGCTGCACACCGGCGACCTGGCCTGCCGCACACCGGAGGGCAATTACCGCATCACCGGGCGCTTGAAGGACATGATCATCCGCGGCGGCGAAAACATTTATCCCAAGGAGATCGAGGAATTTATTTACACCCATCCCAAGGTCAGCGACGTGCAGGTCATCGGCGTGCCGGATGAATCCTACGGCGAAGAAATTATGGCGGTGGTCATTTTGAAAGAAGGACAATCCATGACCGCCGACGAATTAAAACAATTTGTGCGCGATCATATGGCCCGGCACAAGACCCCGCGCTATGTGCAGTTCGTGGACGCTTTCCCCACCAACGCGGCGGGCAAAATTTTGAAGTACAAAATGCGCCAGGACGCGGTGGAACTCTTGAAGCTGCAAAAGGCCAACAGCATCGAGACGGCGTAAAGCAAGGAGGCCCCCACCCATGTATTTCCACGCGTCGCCCACGGGCGGCATTACGCGGCTGGAGCCCCGCATTTCCAATCATGGCGTCCCGCTGATTTACTTCTCCGCCAAACGGGAAAACGTTCTTGTTTATCTCAGCAATGCCATTGAAAAGTACTGCCGGGAAACGGGCTTTCCATATGACGGGATTTGGCAGAAATGGGGGCCCTACGGGTTTGAACGGGACGGTCGGCCGCGGCTGGAGGAATACTATCCAAACGCGCTGAAAAGCGCGTATCAGGGGGTGTCCGGCTACATATACCGCGCCGAAACCGTGGTGGATTCCGGCTTTGAAGCGCGGATCCCCAACGCAATCACCAGCAGCGTCCCCGTTCAGGTCACAGGCGTGGAATTCGTGTCTGACGCTTATGAAGCGATTTGCCGGGCAGAAAAGGACGGCTTGATCTCCGTCGTCCGGTACGCGGAAATGTCGGATAAAACGAAAGCATGGCTTCAAGAAACCATTCCGCGGGAGTACGAAGCGGCGGTACATCATCCAGAATACCGGCATTTTCTCCGGGGGAATTTTTCGGACATTCTGATCGACTATGCGATTGAGGAAGCCGAGAAGGAAGTTGAAGAAGGCGCGAAACCAATCAGCCTGGAGGACGGGATGAAACGGTTCAAGGCGAAGGAGGATCATCAATCATGAAGCTTGCCATGGCCCTTTCGGAACGGGCGGATATTCAAAGAAGAATTTCCCAGATAACCGTGCGGCTGAACAACAACGCGAAGGTGCAGGAGGGGGAAGAGCCTGCGGAAAACCCGCTGGAGCTTCTCAAGGAACTGGACGCCTGCCTGAAACGGCTGGAAGAGCTGATCGCCCGGATCAATAAAACCAACAACGAAACAAAAGCGGGCGATGTGACCATTACCGATTTGATTGCCAGGCGGGACTGCCTCAAGCAGCGCGTCAGCATCATGCGGGGCTTCCTGGACGCTTCCAGCAACAGGATAGACCGGTATTCCAAGTCTGAAATCAAAGTTTACAGCACTGTGCCCGTTTCCGAACTGCAAAAGCAGGTGGACGTTTATTCCAAGCAGCTTCGGGAAACGGATGAAAAAATCCAGGAAATGAACTGGACGACCGAACTGATGTAAAAAAGACGAGTAGTCTGACAGGGTGGGCATGATCTCCCGCGATTGAGAATGAATCGCAGTATGGCAGTATGTCGGGCGCGTACCAGGGGGTTCGAGTCCTCCATCTTACGATGTATGCCCTGTACGTTTACACCTGTACCCGGAATTGCGTACTGTTACCACCCATTGCCAACTGTCAGACGAGGGCGGGAACGGGGATGATACCGCTGTTGAGGCCAAAATAAAGGCCAACAGCAATGGAACGGTGTAAAGGGGAGCAAACAATTGGAATGGATCGGAGGGAAAAAATGGCGATCACGACGAAACAGTTTCAGTTGTTGACGGACATCAATCTCGTATGGGATTTTCTGGTGGAAATCTATGGCCGGGAAAATGGCAGCGGAATGCCGGCGCCTTTCTTTGAGCACGCGCTGCAATCGTCATGGATGGATGTATCCTATACGTATCTTGACAGGATTTGGTTCGACGGAAGCAAGACGGTCGCTTTTGTGTACTATGAATCCCCTGTAACGGACATCTATTTCAATGTTCGGAAAGGATATGAGTTCCTCGCGGATGAACTGATCAATTACGCTGTCGGGAATATGCCGGATTTTGATAATCGCCAGCAGCTCGTTCTCATTGACGGTCAGGAATTTCTGAAAGAGGCCGCTGCAAAACGCGGCTATAAAATGGTTTTTCAGTATGAAGACCGGGAATTTGATTTTAAGAATGAACTAAACTATGAATTGCCCCCCGGCTATCATTTCGTTGAACCCGCGCATGTGGATGGATTCAAGCTGGCAAAGCTCTGCTGGTATGGCTTTGACCATGGAGACAAGGAGGAATTTGAAGGCTGGGAAAAGGAAGACCGGTCTTTTGACTGGACGCCCGCCAAGTCATACAAGGGCGTCATTGGCCCGATGCTTTCACCGTCTCCCCACGCCACCCAGCAGTATAACATCATCATTGCTGATGAAAAAGACGAGTATGTCTGTTTTTCCGGGATGTGGTGGGTGCCGGAAAACCACTATGCGTACATGGAACCGCTGTGCACCGCGCCAGCGCACCGCGGGAAAGGGCTGGCGGCAGCGGCGCTGTCAAAGCACTATCACAGAATGAAAGCCTTAGGCGCGACACATATGTCCGGCGGAAGCGATCCCTTTTATGAAAAAATCGGTTATGGGAAAGGAAAACGCTGGACTTTCTGGAAAAAAGCGGACTGACAGGTTCGCGTAAACACGCGGCGAAATCACATCAAATTGTATACAACACATACAGAAAGGAAGCATGAACCATGGAAATCAAAATGAACCTGACCAAGACCCCCAAGGCCAAGCCCGACTGGAACAACTTAGGCTTCGGCAAAATCTTCACCGACCACATGTTTGTGATGGACTGGAGCAGCGACCAGGGCTGGCACGACGCCCGCATTGAGCCCTTCGGGCCGCTGGTGCTGCATCCCGCCGCCACCGTGTTCCATTACGGCGCGGAAATCTTCGAGGGCCTGAAAGCCTACCGCCGCCCGGACGGGGACGTGCAGCTGTTCCGTCCCTGGGAAAACATGAAGCGCCTGAACGCCTCCGCCGAGCGCCTTTCCCTGCCCCAGGTGGACGAAGCCTTCACCCTGGACGCCCTCAAAAAGTTCGTGGCTCTGGAAAAGGACTGGGTGCCCTCCCTGCCCGGCACCAGCCTGTACCTGCGCCCCTTCCTGTTCGGCAATGACGAAACTTTAGGCGTGCACACCATCCATCACGCCAAATACGTGGTCATCGCCTCCCCCGTTGGCGCGTACTATGCCGAGGGCCTGAACCCCGTCAAGATCATGATCGAAACCCAGGACGTGCGCGCGGTGCGCGGCGGTACGGGCTACACCAAATGCGGCGGCAGCTACGCGGCCTCCATGCGCGCGGGCGAC
>JAFXSH010000067.1 GCA_017525805.1 Clostridia bacterium
ATGCCGGAGGATGAGATTTACGAAAAGGTGACCAACGCGGCGGAGGTGCTGGGCATTACCGAATACCTGACCCGCAAACCCAGGGCTCTGTCCGGCGGCCAGCGCCAGCGCGTGGCCATCGGCCGCGCTATGGTGCGTGAATCGAAAGTTTTCCTCATGGACGAACCCCTGTCCAACCTGGACGCCAAGCTGCGCAACCAGATGCGCGCCGAAATCATCCTTCTGCGACAGAAGCTTAACACCACCTTCATCTACGTGACCCACGATCAGACCGAGGCCATGACCCTGGGCGACCGCATCGTGATCATGCACGACGGCTATATCGAGCAGGTTGGCACGCCCATGGAAGTGTTTGAAATGCCCCGGAACGTGTTCGTTGCGGAATTCATCGGCGCGCCCAAGATGAACCTGATGGAAACCGAGCTGGAATATGCGGGCGGCAAGTACTATGTGCGTCCTTTCGGTGCGAAGATCGAGGTCACCGGCAGCAAGGCGGAAGAACTGCAAAAGAAAGGCATCGGCAGCCGCAAGGTACTGCTGGGCGTGCGCCCCGAGCATATCACGCTGATCGACGCTTCCGCTCCGGACGCCATCCCCTGCAAGCTGGAAGTCAACGAAATGATGGGCAGCGAGCTGCACCTGCACGTGTACACCTCGGACGAAACCCGCCTGATCGTGCGCGTGCCCACCATTAACCTGTCCGCTGAACAGCGCAAAGCCATGGTGTATGGCGCGCAGCTGTATATCACCTTTGAAGGAAAGGTGATGCACTTCTTCGATAAGGAAACCACGAAAAACATCATCTACGGCGATTGATCCGCATATTCGCCCCGCCGCCTGCGGGCGGCGGGGCCGCAGCAAGAACGCTTATTCCATCTACGAAAGGACGAAACTATATGCGCCAAAGCGGTATCCTGATGCATATTACTTCCCTGCCCGGCCCGGACGGCATTGGCAGTTTAGGGAAGGAAGCCTATGATTTCGCTGATTTTTTGCACGCCTCCAATATGGGCATTTGGCAGGTGCTGCCCATGGGTCCAACGGGCTACGGCGAATCGCCGTATCAATCGCCCAGCACCTTTGCGGGCAATCCCATGGTGATTTCCCTGGATAAGCTGGCCGAAGCGGGTTATCTGGATCTGGAAGGGGAAGAACGCTATACTCCGGAAAACTTGGAGCAGGTGGATTACGCCGCGGTGCAGCAATATAAAACCCGGCTGCTGCGTAAAGCCTTTGAACAGTCCGAGCGGAAACTCAAAAAGGCCATCGCCAAGTTCCAGGAGGAAAATGAATGGGTGTATGATTACGCTTTGTTCGCCGCCATTAAGGCGCATTTTGATCTGATGATGTGGACCAAGTGGCCCGATGAAGGCGCGCGCATGCGGGATCCGGAAACCCTGAAAAAGTATGAAAAAAAGCTGAACAAAGAAATACGCTTCCATCTGTGGTGCCAGTATATCTTCGCGCAGCAGTGGGCTGAACTGAAAGCCTATGTGAACGGGCTGGGCATCAAGCTGTTCGGCGATATCCCCATCTATGTGGCCGAGGACAGCGCCGATACGTGGACTCACCCAGAGGTATTCCAGCTGGACAAGGATCGTGTACCCCGCCGGGTCGCGGGCGTGCCGCCGGATTATTTCTCCGAGGATGGCCAATTGTGGGGCAATCCGCTGTACCGCTGGAGCTATTTAAAACAGAAGGGCTACGACTGGTGGGTAAAGCGTTTGAGCCACCTGAGCAAAATGTATGATATGATCCGCGTGGACCATTTCATCGGCTTTGCCAGGTACTATTCCATCCCTCATGGGGCCACTACCGCCAAAACGGGCAGGTACATCGACGGGCCTGGGAAGGATTTGTTCATCACTCTGAACAAGAAGCTGCCGGGGCTCGACATCGTTGCCGAAGACCTGGGTCTGGTGACCGATCAGGTACGGGAGCTGATCGCCTTTACCGGCTATCCGGGCATGAAGGTGCTGTCCTTCGCCTTTGGCGCGGATGATTCCAATGTGCATATCCCGGAGCACATTCTTGAAAACACCGCCTATTACACCGGCACCCATGATAATGTGACCGCCTTGGCCAGGGTCAAGAACTGCACCAAGGAAGAACTGGCTTCCGCCAAGGAAATCGCCGGGTTTGAAAAGATGAAGGACGCCCCGTGGGCCTTCATCCGCACGGTGTTCGAGAGCAAAGCCCGCATCGCCATGGCTCCCATGCAGGATGTGCTGGGATTGGACGACTGGGCCACCATGAACCGGCCCGGCACCGTGGGCGGCAACTGGCTGTGGCGCATGAAGCCCGGCCAGACGACCGAAGCCCTGGCGGAAAAACTGAAACGCCTGAACCGGGACACCAAGCGGCAAACTGAGTGAAACTGAAATTTTCTGCAAAAGCTTGAAAAAAGAGGGTTGACAATTCCCTGGGATACGGGTATACTGTGAACGAAATTTGAAGGAAAGGAGGCCGCGGAAATGTACAGCAACGTTCGTAAAATGATTGTCGCTTTTGCACCCAAGGGATATTTCTGCGCATTTTTGCGGCCTGACAAAGCCTGCTGAACGCTTACGCGCCCAGCGGGATAACAAGGTCATCGGCTGCAAAAGCTGGTGGCCTTTTTTCATACTTCGTTTTTGAACAGGGAGGGATTTCCTATGGAACAGCGTAAGCCGCGCCTGATGGGAAAGTTGATTTCTGATAACAAATGGTATTTTATCGCGGCGCTGGTATGCACGGTGTTCACCGTGGCGATCGAGTTTATCACACCCATTATTTTGGCGGAAACCATGGATCATTACCTGCTGGGGGAAGCCAGCCGTATGCCGGCATTTATCAACGCTTGGATCGATTCCATGGGCGGCAGGGAATTCATGGTGGGACATCTATGGATCGCCGGGCTTTCGCTGGTGCTGCTGAACGTATTGAACGGCGTGTTCGGTTTCATCAAAGGCCGTTCCCAGGCCGTAGCGGGTGAAAACGTATCGCTGACTTTGCGTGAGAGGCTGTACAGCCATATCCAGCGTTTGCCTTACGCCTACCACGTAAAGGCGGAAACGGGCGATTTGGTGCAGCGGTGCACCTCGGATGTGGAAACCGTGCGCCGCTTCCTGTCCACGCAGATGATGCAGGTGGTGAACGCCCTGCTGATGGTCACCATCGCTCTGAGCTATATGTTCAGTGAAAACGTGAAAATCACCCTGATCAGCATGATCATGATCCCGGGGCTGTTCCTGTTTGCCTGGCTGTTTTTCCGGTGGGTGATCAAGAATTTCCGTCTGTCTGACGAAGCGGAGGGCAAAATGAGCGCCGTTTTGCAGGAAAACCTGACCGGCGTGCGGGTTGTTCGCGCTTTCGGGCAGCAGGAATACGAGGTGGAGAAGTTTGATAAGGCGTCTGCCGATTTTCGGAAGAAAACCTTCAAGCTCTGCAACCTGCTGGCAGTTTATTGGGCAGCCAGCGACGCCATGAGCATGATCCAGTCCATGATGACGCTGCTGGCTTGCGTGTATTTCGCCATTCAAGGCGAAATCACGGTGGGCGGCCTGATCATTTTCACCAGCTATATTTGGAAGCTGCTGTTCCCCATCCGTCAGCTTGGCCGTATCCTCAGCGACGCGGGCAAAAGCAAGGTGGCGCTGGACCGCATCCAGGAGATTTTGGGCGTGCCCGAGGAACCGGCGGAGCCTGACGCCATAAAGCCCAGCCTCAAAGGCGATATCGTGTTTGACCACGTCACCTTCGGCTACGAGGGCGGCAAGGATGTGCTCCGGGATATGAGCTTTACCGTTCCAGCCGGAAAAACTGTGGCGATCTTAGGCGCTACGGGCAGCGGAAAATCCACCGTGGCGCACCTGATCCAGCGGCTTTTCGATGTCAAGGAGGGCGAAATCCGCATCGGCGGCACGCCCATCAACCAGATCGACCGGTATTATCTGCGCTCCCGGGTCGGCTTGGTCTTGCAGGAACCCTTTCTTTATTCCAAAACGCTCAAGGAAAACGTGGCCATCGCTCTGCGGAACGCGACTGATGAAGACATTGACCGGGCGGTGACAGACGCGGCAGCGAAAGCGTTCATCCTGGACAGCGACAAGGGCTTTGATACCCTGGTGGGCGAACGGGGCGTGACCCTGTCCGGCGGGCAGAAACAGCGCGTCGCCATCGCCCGCACCCTCATGAAGGACAACGACATTCTGATCTTCGACGATTCCCTGTCCGCTGTGGACACGGAAACCGACGCGCAGATCCGCGCCGCGCTGAAAAAGCGCAGCCGGGATACCACCACCATCATCATCAGCCACCGAGTAGTGACGCTTTCTCAGGCGGACCTGATTTTGGTCATGGAGGATGGAAAGATCACCGAGCAGGGCACCCACGATCAACTGATCCATTCGGGCGGCCTGTACAGTAAGATTTTCAACATCCAATCCGCCCTGGAAGAAGAATTCAAAGAGGAGAAAAACAGCTATGCAGCAGTTTGATGAACAGGATTATACCCAGCGTTTTTCCCTGTCGCTGTGGCGGAAAATCATGCTGCACGCCAAGGAATATTACGCTGATTTGTACAAATTAGGCGCTACCATGGCAATTACGGCGGGGTGCGACGTGGTATTCCCCCTGATGACCACCTACGCCATCGACCATTTCATTCCCAATCTGGATCACGCGGGCACCATGGAAGGCCTGCCCGGCTTCGTGGCTGTTTATCTGGCTCTGGTGGTGCTCCAGGTGGCGAACATCTTCTATTTCCTGTACTTGGGAGGAAAGATTGAAGTGGGCGTATGTTACACCATCCGAAAAAAGGCTTTCCGGAAATTGCAGGAGCTGCCCTTTTCCTACTATGACAGGATGCCCGTGGGTTATCTCATGAGCCGCATGACCAGCGACACCCAGCGGTTGGCCGAAACCATCGGCTGGTCCCTGCTGGACCTTTGCTGGGGTGCGGTGATGATCGTCGCCGCCAGCGTGACCATGCTGGTGCTGAACTGGAAAATGGCGCTCATGGTCATGCTGGTGGTGCCGCCGCTGGCGCTGGTTTCCTGGTGGTTCCAGCAGAAAATCCTGAAAGCCTACCGGGCTGTAAGGAAAACCAACAGCAAAATCACCGGCGCGTTCAATGAGGGGATCATGGGAGCCAAAACCACCAAGACCCTGGTGCGCGAGGAAATGAACAAGGTGGAATTCACTGAACTGACCCATGACATGAAGAAATCCTCCGTCCGCGCCGCGTCTCTGTCGGCGGTATACCTGCCAATCGTGGTAGCGCTTGGCTCCCTGGCCACGGCCTACGCGCTGTGGAAGGGTGGCAGCGCCGTGCTGGTTGGCGGTATGACCTTGGGCGTGCTTCAGGCCTTCATCAATTACACCGTGCAGTTTTTTGAACCCATCCGCAACATTGCCAACGTGTTCGCGGAAATGCAGTCCGCCCAGGCGGCGGCGGAGCGGGTGCTCACCCTGCTGGAAACGGAGCCGGATATCGTGGATACTCCGGAAGTGGAAGAAACATTCGGCGACAATTTCCACCCCAAAAAGGAAAACTGGCCTGAACTGCGGGGCGACGTGGAATTCTGCCACGTGGATTTCCAGTATAAAGAGGGCGAAAAAGTCCTGTCCGACTTCAACCTGAAAATCAAGGCGGGGGAGACCATCGCATTGGTGGGCCCCACCGGCGCGGGCAAATCCACCGTGGTGAACCTGATTTGCCGGTTCTATGAGCCCACGGCGGGCGAAATCAAAATCGACGGCGTCAACTACAAGGAACGCAGCCAACTGTGGCTGCAAAGCAACTTAGGCTACGTGCTCCAGGAACCGCGCCTGTTTTCCGGTACAATCCGGGACAATATCCGCTATGCGCGGCTGGACGCTACCGATGAGGAAATCGAAGCCGCCGCCCGGATGCTGAACGCGGAAAGTTTCATCCTGCGCATGGATAAGGGCTATGATACCGACGTGGGGGAGGGCGGCAGCCGCCTGTCTACCGGTGAAAAGCAGCTCATTTCCTTTGCCCGGGCACTGCTGGCCGATCCCCGCATTTTCGTGCTGGACGAAGCCACATCCTCCGTGGACACGCAAACTGAGCAAATCATCCAGCAGGCCATCTCGAAGGTGCTCAAGGGCCGCACTTCTTTCATCATCGCCCACCGCCTGTCCACCGTGCGCACGGCGGACCGCATCCTTGTGATCGACGATGGAAAAATCAAGGAAATGGGCACCCACCAGGAGTTGCTTCGGAAAAAAGGCGCTTATTACAAACTGTATACCAACCAGTTCCAGGAAGAACAGGCCATGGAAATCCTGGCAAAAACGGAACAAACGGCATAAAACATGAAAGAAAATGGGCCGTAGCGGGCGCAGTTCAAGTTCCGCTATGGCTTTTTTCGTGATTTTTTTCACGCTCCATCGACGCTTTCAGGCGGGCGCAAAGCCTATACTGAACGCGGAGGTCAGGGAAATGCGGGTATACGGAGAAGCTTTTTTCTTCATCAACGGCTGGATGGATTTTTTGTGCCTTTTGCTGGCCGCGCGCTTGGGTCGCAGCAGGTTTCATACCAGAAAAGCGCTGATTTCAGCGGGTTTGGGCGGGGTTTACGGTGTGATGGCATGGTCGGCAGGCAGGCCTTTCCTGCGCACCGTTCCGGCGCTTATGGCGGCGTGCCTTCTCATGTGCTGGGTGGCTTTCGGCAAGCGATGCCTGCGTTTATTTCCTCTGGCGGCGGCGGCAGGATGGCTGCTGTCTGGCTTGTCGAATTTTGTGATGGAAAAGGGCGGCCCGCCTGCGGCGATGCTCTGGATCGACAGCGGAGCGGCGTTTGCCGTGCTGCTGCTGACCCGGCGGATCGATCATACCGGCGAATGCTTTCACTTGCAAATGATCTATCAGGGGAAAACCGCCGAAGTGCCCGCCCTGCGGGATACCGGCAACCTGCTTTTTGACAGTGTTACCGGCTTGCCTGTGATCGTGCTGCCGGAAAAGCAGGGAAAAGTTTTTCTCCCACCGGGCGTCGATCCAAAGGATTTGTCCACCCTACCGCCCGGATGGCGTCTTTTGCGGGTGAAAACGGCGGCGGGAAGCAAAGCGCTCATGTGCTTTACGCCAGATGAAATCATTCTTCGGCAGGGAATGCGCGTTTATCACGCGGAAGCCGTAATCGCGTTGTCCGATTTCGCGGAAAGCCGCGCCATGCTGCCGTACAGTTTATTTTCTGAGCAAAGGGAGGAAATGTGCCATGCAGTCCTTTGATGTGCGGAAATGGATGGCGCTGTTTTTTGCCCATCTGCATCCAGACGGGATATACTATATCGGCGGCGCTGATCCCCTTCCCCAGCCGCTGACGCCGGAGGAAGAAATCGAGATGGTGGCCCGGCTGCCCAAAGATGACGGCACCGCCCGGTCCATCCTGATCGAAAGGAACCTGCGGCTGGTGGTATTCATCGCCAAAAAGTTCGAGAATACAGCCGTGGGCATGGAAGATTTGATTTCCATCGGCACCATTGGGCTGATCAAGGCGGTGAATACCTTTAACCCGGAGAAAAAAATAAAGCTGGCAACGTATGCCAGCCGATGCATTGAAAATGAGGTGCTCATGTACCTGCGGCGCACCAGCCGCCTGAAATACGAAGTATCCCTGGATGAACCGCTGAAAACGGACTGGGACGGCAACGAATTGCTTTTGTCCGACGTGCTGGGCACGGAAGGCGATCTGGTCTCCAGGGGCGTGGAGGAGGACGCTGAAAAGCAGGTGCTGTCCAGCGCCCTTTCTCGCCTCGCGCCCAGGGAGCGCCGGATCATGAACATGCGCTTCGGCTTAGGCGGCGGCAGGGAAATGACGCAAAAGGAAGTTGCGGACGAATTGGGCATCTCCCAATCCTACATTTCCCGGCTGGAAAAGCGGATATTGAGCCGCCTGCAGACCGAAATGCAGCGGGCCTCGCTGTAAGGCTATTTAACGGGGAACGCGTCCATCAGAGGAATTCGCTGTTGGAAGAAGAGGTCTGATTAGAGTCTGTTTCTAAATTCATAATAGCTGAACAAAAGCGAAAAAAGATGCAAAAACCAAAAGGAAATTCCACGATAGCGTCGAATAATACAATGAGGTGAAGGAAATGATTCGACGTTATGAGGTCACGGATGAGG
>JAFXSH010000068.1 GCA_017525805.1 Clostridia bacterium
TCGTTCCAGACAAGGAACGAAACCGCAGGAATACTGGAGGTATTTCAAGGTTGAGTGACGCAGGATGGACCGATTTATCGCCCGCACATAATTCATGATTTAGTTGGGCGAGCAATAACTTTCGTAACTCCATATCGACTGGCGAAAGCAGTTTTCTCTACTCATCCAAGTAAATTCGCCTATTGGAGTCCAGAGGACGAAGTCCTTTGGCGCAGGTCTGGGCGCGCGGAGCGCCCAGCGTTTCCTTTGTTATATGATTTATAGCTGAATGGTAACCAGAAATAACTGAAATCGCAGAAAAAACTGAAATAATGGTTTACAAACCGTGTTTTTCATGTTACAATGACAAACGTGGTTTTTTAGAACCGCCTGCTCGGGAGGGCGATACTCCAACGCTCATCTGGGGAAGCGGCGATTGAAGAAGGGCGCGCCACCGCCCAAAAGGAGGAATACACCATGGATAAGGAACTCAAGGCCCAGATCATGAAGGACTATGCTCGCAGCGAGAACGACACCGGTTCTCCTGAAGTGCAGGTCGCGCTGCTGACGGAACGCATCAACCACCTGAACGAGCACCTGAAGCTCAACAAAAAGGACCACCATTCCCGCCGGGGTCTGCTGCTGATGGTTGGCCGCCGCCGCGGTCTGCTGGACTATCTGAAGAAGACCGACATCGAGCGGTACCGTGAACTGATCGCCAAGCTGGGTCTGCGTAAATAACGCGCATGGGGCTATCGGCTGGAAAAACAGCCGATAGCTTTTTGTTCATCCTTTGGCTGGGGCCAAAGGGGGATTGTCAAGGGGAACTCCCCTTGACTGAAATCCGCAGCGGCGGCGTGTACGCCGCGAGGACTGAAAATTTCTGTAGGGAACGAAGATTCCCGGAAGAAATTTTCATACCTTGCGGTTTTTCCGCCCGGAAGCCAGGGGCTGACAGGAAAAACCGTAGGGGGTTCCCGAAAGGGGGAAGGATTCCCCCTTTCGCGTTCCTGCGAAGCAGGAACAGTAGTGTGTGAGGAGAAGAGAGAAAATGGATTACAAAGCGTATTCAATGGAATTTGCGGGCCGCACTCTGACCCTGGAATTCGGCAAGTATGCCCAGCAGGCGGGCGGAAGCTGCCTGGTTCGCTACGGCGACACCGCCGTGCTGGTGAACGCCACCGCGTCGGACAAGCCCCGGGAGGGCGTGGACTTCTTCCCCCTGACCGTGGACTTTGAAGAAAAGCAGTACGCCGTGGGCAAAATTCCCGGCGGCTTCATCAAGCGGGAAGGCCGCCCCACCGAAAAGGCGACCCTGACCTGCCGCCTGATCGACCGTCCCCTGCGCCCCCTGTTCAACAAGGGCATGCGCAACGACGTGCAGGTGGTGGCTCAGACCCTGTCTGTGGACCCTGATACTCCCCCTGAATTCCCCGCCATGCTGGGCTCCTCTATTGCCCTGATGGTGAGCAACATCCCCTGGGGCGGCCCCACTGCCGCCGTGGTGGTGGCCCGGGTGAACGGCCAGTTCGTCATTAACCCCACCGAGGCCCAGGAAGCCGCTTCCGATATGCACGTCACCGTGGCGGGCACCAAGGACGCCATCATGATGGTGGAAGCGGGCGCCAAGGAAGTATCCGAGGACGCCATGATGGACGCCATCCTCTACGGTCATCAGTTCATTAAAGAATTGGTGGAATTCCAGGAAAAGATCACCGCCGAAATCGGCAAGCCCAAATCCGACTTCCCCCTGATCACCACCGGGGACGACGTGAAGGCCGCCGTGCGGGAATACGCTTTGGAAAAGTGCGAATGGATTTATTCCACCTATGTGCGCAAGGAACGGCAGCAGCGCGACGCGGAAGTGTCCGCCGATGTGGCCGAGCACTTTGCTGAAATCTTCCCCGGCCGGGAAGGCGAAGTGGCCGACGCCCTGTATTACCTGGGCAAAGAGGTCATGCGGAAGAAGATCTTGCAGCAGGGCATCCGTCCCGACGGCCGCAAGGTGGACGAAGTGCGTCCTATCTGGTGCGAAGTGGGCGTGCTGCCCCGTACCCACGGCAGCGCCGTGTTTACCCGCGGCGAAACACAGGCCCTGACCATCACCACCCTGGGCATGATTTCCGAAGCGCAGGAGCTGGACGGCCTGTCCAATGAAAAGACCAAGCGTTACATGCACCAGTACAACATGCCCTCCTACGCCACCGGCGAAGCGGGCCGTCTGCGCAGCCCCAACCGCCGCGAAATCGGCCACGGCGCTTTGGCCGAGCGCGCCCTGGTGCCCGTGATCCCCTCTGAAGCCGATTTCCCCTATGCTCTGCGCCTGGTGTCTGAAATCATGGGCAGCAACGGCTCCTCCTCCATGGCCTCCGTGTGCGGCAGCACCCTGTCCTTGATGGACGCGGGCGTGCCCATCAGCGCTCCCGTGGCCGGCGTGGCTATGGGCCTGATTCAGGACGCGGAGACCGGCGACATCGCCGTGCTGACCGACATCCAGGGCCTGGAAGACTTCTTGGGCGATATGGACTTTAAGGTGGCGGGCACCATGAACGGCATTACCGCCATCCAGATGGATATCAAGATCAAGGGCATCAACCGCGAGATTTTAGGCCGCGCCCTGAATCAGGCGCTCAAGGGCCGCCTGCACATCTTGGGCATCATGCTGGAAACCTTGGGCCGTCCCCGCGAGAACCTGTCCAAGTTCGCGCCCAAGATCATTACCTTCTCCATCAATCCCGAAAAGATCAGCGAGGTCATCGGCCCCCGCGGCAAGATGATCAACAAGATCATCGACGAAACCGGCGTGAAGATCGATATCGAGGACGACGGCCGCGTGTTCATCTCCACCGCCGATCAGGCTGCCGCCGACAAGGCCAAGTCCATCATCCTCGGCATCGCCAAGGATATCGAAGTGGGCGATGTGTTCACCGGCAAAGTGGTGCGCATCATGAACTTCGGCGCTTTCGTGGAATTGGCGGGCGGCAAGGATGGTATGATCCACATTTCCAAGCTGGATAACAAGCGCGTGGAAAAGGTGGAAGACGTAGTGAACATCGGCGACGAGCTGGAAGTGAAGGTCTGTGAGATCGACTCCCAGGGCCGCATCAACCTGATCCGCAACGATATCACTTACGACAATCCCAATTTCACCCGTCCCGCCCCCGCTGGCGCTCGTCCGCCCCGCCGGGATGGCCGGAGATAAGACGGGTTTTGCGGGGGAAACCATTCTTTGGGGGCCAAAGAATGGTTTCCCCCGCACCCCCTTCCAAGAAAGCCATAGGGAGGAATCAGCGATAAATATTTTTTCTATGGTGGATTGGAAACTTTAGTTCATTTGGTTTATTATAAAAATGACTTGCTTGGGGAAGCTAAGACAGTTTCCCTTTTTGCTTTATTATGGCTTTCTTGGAAAGGGGCCTGGGGAAAACCGATCTTTGGGGCCGAAGCGCCCGGAAAATATGCCCTATGGCATATTTTCAGCGGAGGCCGGGCCGGAAGGCCCCGGACAGCAAAGAGCGGTTTTCCCCAGAAAACTCTTTTTTCGTCATAGGAGCGATTGATGGAAAAGTTTGTGTTGAACAACGGCTTGACGGTATTGGTGGAGCCTATGCCCTATCTGCGTTCCGTGAGTATCGGGGCGTGGGTGAAGGCGGGCAGCATGCTGGAGGCCCCGGCGGAAAACGGGCTGTCCCACTTTATGGAGCACATGGCGTTTAAAGGCACCAAGAAGCGCACCGCCCGGCAGATCGCCGAGGAAATGGATGCTGTGGGCGGGCAGCTGAACGCCTCCACCAGCAAGCTGTGCACCAATTACTACGCCAAGGTCATTGATGAGAACCTGCCGCTGGCGGCGGATATCCTGGCGGACATGGTGCGCGATCCGGCCCTGGATCCCGTGGAAACGGACAAAGAGCGGGGCGTGGTGCTGGAGGAAATCGCCATGGTGGAGGATTCGCCGGAGGACGTGGTATACGACGTGCTGGCGGAAGCGGTGTTCGGCGGACAATCCTTGGGCCAGACCATTTTGGGCCCGGCGGAAAAGATCACCGCTTATACCCCGGACGATTTGCGCGCTTTCCGAAAACGGCATTACGGCCCCCAGAACACCGTGGTGGCCCTGGCTGGAAACGTGGACGCAAACGCTACCCGGGACCTGATCGAAGAAAAGTTCGGCTCCTGGGAAGGGGCGGCGGGTGAGGAATTCCCGGAGACCGCCGCCATCCGGGAACCTAAAAAGCTTGCCAAGGACAAGGATACCGAGCAGGTGCACCTGTGCGTATCTTTCCGAAGCCATGCCATGGGCAGCCCGGACGTATACCCCACGGCGGTGCTGAACAATGTGCTGGGCGGCGGCATGAGCTCCCGCCTGTTCCAGCGCATCCGGGAAGATTTGGGCATGGCCTACTCCGTCTATTCCGGTCCCAGCAGCTATCCCCATTGCGGAGAATTTACGATCTATGCCGCCACCAACCCCAAAAACGCCCAAATGGTGCTGGAGCAAATCGATATCGAGATCAAAAAGCTGCTGGAAAAAGGGATCACCGAAAAAGAATTCACCATGAGCAAAGCCCAGCTGAAAAGCAGCTTCATTTTGGGGCTGGAAAGCGCCTACAACCGCATGAGCGCTTTGGGTCATAATCAGATATTACTGGATCGGGTCATTCCCCCGGAGGAAACCATCGCCGCCATCGAAAACGTGACCATAGACGGCGTGATCGCGGTGGCCCGGCAGATGTTCACCGGCCCCCGGGCTTATGCCGTGGTGGGAAGAAAAGCGGAAAAATACCTGCAATACATGAAGTAAAGAAAGGAATCATTTCCATGAAACAGTTAAACGATTTTCCGAAAGTCCGGCTTGGTATTTTTCCGACGCCAATTCAAAAACTGGAGAACATCAGCAAGAAACTGAATACCAACGTGTTCATCAAACGGGACGACCTCACCGGCCTGGGCCTTGGCGGCAACAAGGTGAGAAAACTGGAATTTCTTTTGGCGGACGCCAGGCAAAAGGGCGCGCAGGTGGTTTTTACCACAGGCGGCGCCCAGTCCAATCACGCCATGCTCACGGCGGCGGCAGCCGGAAAGCTCGGCATGAAGCCGATCCTCATTTTGAAGAAACGCGGCGTGACGGAACGGCTGGGCAATCAGCTGCTGGAGCATCTGATGGGCACGGAAGTCATTTTTATGGATACGGACGATTACGCCGATATTTACGCGGAGATGGACCGGATGGGCCAGAGGCTGGGCGTCCCTTATTACAAGATCCCCTGCGGCGGCTCCAACGCCTTGGGAGCGCTGGGCTATGTGGACTGCGCCAGGGAGATTGGGGAACAGGGCGTTCGTTTTGATCACATCGTCTGCGCCGAAGGCAGCGGCGGCACCATGGCGGGCATGGCGCTGGGGGCAAAGCTGTTTCTGCCGGACACAAAAGTCCACGGCATGATGGTGGACACCGACCCCTTTGACCAGATCACCCCTGCGCTCATGCGGGAAGCGGCGGCGATGCTGGAGGCAGATGTCGAAATCAGCGCGGATGATTATCACCTGCTGGATATGTGCGGTCCGGGCTATGCCATTCCTTCTCAGGAGGGGAACGACGCCATTTCCCTGATGGCCAGGGAAGAGGGCTTGTTCCTCGATCCTGTGTATACCGGAAAAGCCTTTGCCGGTCTGCTGAAAATGGCGAAAGAGGGCGCGTTCCGCGAAACAGAAAACGTTCTGTTCCTCCATTCGGGCGGTGCCGGAGGAATATTTGCCGTCCTGTGATGGTGCTGCTTGGGATCGGGAAAACAGGCGAAAGAGAGGAAGCACCGGATGAACAGGCCCAACGTGTTGATTTTTATGGCGGATCAATTCCGAGGCGACTGCCTGGGGATCGACAGCCATCCCGATGTGAAAACCCCCTTTCTGGATACGCTGGCGGAGCGCGGCGCGCGTTTTACCCGCGCCTATTCCGCCACGCCCTCCTGCGTACCCGCCCGAGCCGGTCTGCTGACCGGCATGGCCCCCTGCCATCACGGGCGGATTGGCTACAAGGACGGCGTGCCGTGGCGGTATGAACACACCCTGCCCCAAAGCTTCACCCAGGCGGGGTACCAAACCAAATGCCTGGGAAAAATGCACGTTCACCCGCCCCGAGCGCGGCTGGGCTTTGAGGACGTGGAGCTGCACGACGGCTTTCTGCATTATTACCGCAAACCCGGCACCCCGGCCTGCGAGGCCCAGCTGCGGGCGGACGATTATTTTCACGACATGCAGGGCATGGGGCATAAAGACGTGACCGATACCGGCATCGACTGCAACGGGTCGGTGGCTCGCCCCTAGCCTTACGACGAGGAAACGCACCCCACCCGCTGGGTCGGGGACCGGGCGGTGGGTTTCTTTCGCCGCCGGGACCGGGCGCATCCCTTCTTCCTGATGGTTTCCTTCGTGCGTCCCCATCCGCCCTTCGACGCGCCCGCCTGCTTCTTCGACATGTACCGCGGCAAGGAACTGCGCAAGCCCGTTATCGGCGATTGGGCAGGAAAAACGGCTTCCCGCATGCAGGGCAGCCCCTTCGGTATCGCCGATCCCGAACTGCTCCGGGAGGCGCAAATGGGGTACTACGCCTGCATCACCCAGGTGGATCACCAGATCGGCCGGATCATGGAGGCGCTGGCGCTGGACGGCGAAATGGAGAACACGTATATCCTTTTCCTTTCGGATCACGGGGAATTGTTAGGCGACCATAACCTGTACCGGAAATCCCTGCCCTACGAGGGAAGCGCCAGGGTGCCCTTCCTGATCAGCGGGCCCGGCATCCGGCCCGGCAGCCTGTGTTCGCAGCCGGTGGAGCTGATGGACGTGATGCCCACCCTGCTGGATGGATGCTCACTGCCCATTCCCTCCACGGTGGACGGGGAAAGCGTGCTTCCCCTGCTGCGGGGCGAAGAGGCCTGGCGCGAAGCGGTGCACGGGGAACACACCTATGAGGGCGGATGTGTTCAGTACATGGTGACGGACCATGACAAATTCATTTGGTTTTCCGCATCCGGCCGCGAGCAGTACTTCGATCTCTCGCAAGACCCTATGGAGGAGCACGACCGCATCCATGATCCTGACTGCCAGGCGCGGATCGGCCATCTCCGGGGCCTGCTGATCCGGGAATTGGCCGGACGGGAAGACGGCCACAGCGACGGGCAGCGGCTGATCCCCGGCAAACCCTGCAAAAACACCTTGTCCTTCCTGCAATGATCGACGATAGCAAGAAGGGGAAATCGCATGATAGACGGTGAAATCCTCAAGTTCATCACAGAAAACAAAGGAAAACGGATTCTCATCACCATGGACGGGCCCTGCGCTTCGGGAAAAACGACGCTGGCTGAACGTCTGGCAAAAGCGATCCATGCGGGCGTGGTGCACACAGATGATTTTGTGATTCCCCACGCCCGAAAAACATCGGAGCGGCTGTCGATCCCCGGGGGCAACTGCGACGGGGAACGGCTCGTCAGGGAAGTGGTGGCTCCCTTTAAAAAGGGAGAGCTCGTGAAATATCGACGGTATGATTGCAGAGCGGACTGTCTGATGCCGGAGGAAGCGCTTCAGGACGGCAGTATTCTGATCTTAGAGGGAAGTTACTGCAATCTGCCGGTCATTCGGGCGTATGCCGATTTGCGGCAGTTTGTGAACACGCCGGAGGAAATCAGGATGGAGAGGCTGCGGGAAAGGGAAACGCCGGAATCTCTGCGGCGTTTCCGGGAGAAATGGATCCCGCTGGAAAACGCTTATTTTGAAGCGTATCATTTGCCCGATGATGGATGTATCATCCTTACAGAGGATTGAGGTCAGCGCGGCGGACAACCCTTCCCAAATGCTGAAAGAACTGGACGGTTGACAGGGCGGCCGTTTTAATCACTTCAAATTTTCCGCCAAAATGGGAGGCGCGGATGCTGTTTGCCGCGCCTCCCGGATTTTTTTACGATTGTTTATGGCAGCAGCCTCCCATGGGGCAGCAGCCGCAGTTCCCGCCGCAGGAGGACTTGCCCTGCTTTTTGTCCCTCCGAAGCTTTACGATGATACCGGCAACCAGGCCGATCAGCAGGAGACTGACGAGGATCGTTCCCGCGTTTTCCATGATTGTGTCAAGCATACGATCACACCTTCCGGGTCAGTTTGGTGGCCTCCTGGTACTTTTTGAAGAACAGCATGTAGATCATGACGCCCAGGACGGCAACAGCCGCGATCAGACCAAAGATATTCACATGACCGGTAAACAGCCCGCCGAACTGGTAGATCATGAGGCTGATGGCATAAGCAAAGCCGCACTGATAGGCGATGGCGAACCAGGTCCAGCCAGCATTGTTCATTTCCCGCTTGATGGCGCCGATGGCCGCGAAGCAGGGAGCGCACAGCAGATTGAACACCAGGAAAGCATAAGCGGCGATGCCGGTGAAGGATGCAGCCAGATTGGCGTATGCTTCCGTGCCGCCGTAGAGGATGCCCATGGTGCCCACGATGTTTTCCTTGGCGATGAGGCCCGTAATGGAGGCCACTGTGGCCTGCCAGGTGCCAAAACCCAACGGCGCGAAGATCCAGGCGATGACGCCGCCCACTTTCGCCAGGATGGACAGTTCCAGTTCTTCCTCTTCCAACATACGGAACGTGCCGTCCGCCACACCGAAGCGGCTCAGGAACCACACCAGGATGGTGGAAAGCAGGATGATGGTGCCGGCTTTCTTGATGAAGCTCCAGCCGCGCTCCCACATGGAACGGAGGACGTTCACGAGGGTGGGCCAATGGTAGGCGGGCAGTTCCATCACGAAGGGGGCGGGCTCACCGGCAAAGCGCTTGGTCTTTTTCAGCATGATCCCGCTGACGATAATGGCCGCCATGCCGATGAAGTACGCGCTGGTGGAGATCCAGGGAGATCCGGAGAAGATGGCCCCGGCGATCATGGCGATGAAGGGCACTTTCGCGCCGCAGGGAATGAAGGTGGTGGTCATGATGGTCATGCGGCGGTCACGCTCGTTTTCAATGGTGCGGCTGGCCATGATGCCCGGCACGCCGCAGCCCACGCCGATGAGCATGGGAATGAAGGATTTGCCGCTCAGACCGAACTTGCGGAAGATCCGGTCCAGCACGAAGGCAATGCGGGCCATGTAACCGCAGGCTTCCAGGAAGGCCAGCAGGAAGAAAAGCACCAGCATCTGAGGCAGGAAGCCCAGAACTGCTCCGACGCCCGCCACGATGCCGTCGAGGATCAGGCCCTTCAGCCAGTCCGCCGCGTTTACCGCGTCAAGGGCGCTTTCCACCAGCGCCGGAACACCGGGCACCCATGTGCCGTAAGCGGCGGGATCGGGCGCGCCCACATCGGATTTGTAGCCGTCTTCGGTGCTCAGGTATTCCGAAATGGCGGCTTCCAAATCGGCCTTGCCGGTGTCGGGATGTTCTTCCGTTTCCAGGGTTTCTTCATCCTGGGTGATATAGGTGACGCTGGCGTCCACGGGCACAGCGTTAAGGAGGGCAGTCAGAGATTCTTCCGGATTTTCTTCATCGATTTCGATTTCATATTGTTCAGCAAAGGCTTCGAGGATGGCATCGGTATCGCCGTAACGTTCCGCCGCTTCCTCGTATGCCGCTGTGCCGTTGCCGAACAGGTGATACCCGTCCCCGAACAGGCCGTCGTTGGCCCAGTCGGTAGCAGGCGCGCCGACCGCCACCATGGCGATCCAGTACACCGCGAACATCACCAGGGCGAAAATGGGGAGGCCAAGAAAGCGGTTGGTGACCACCTTGTCGATCTTGTCCGAGGTACTCAGATTGCCTGCGTTGTGCTTGCGGTAACAGGATTTAATGACCTGGGCAATGTAAACATAGCGTTCGTTGGTGATGATGCTTTCCGCATCGTCGTCCAGCTCCTTTTCCGCGGCGGCGATGTCGGCTTCAATGTGCTTCATGGTGTCCGGGGTGATGTTCAGCTGCTCCAGCACCTTGTCGTCCCGCTCGAACACCTTGATAGCGTACCAGCGCTGCTGTTCTTCGGGAAGATTGTGCACGATGGCTTCCTCGATGTGAGCCAGGGCGTGTTCCACCGGGCCGGAGAAGGTGTGCTGCGGCACAGTTTTCATGCCCTTTGCCGCCTGAATGGCCGCTTCCGCCGCTTCCAATACGCCGGTACCTTTCAGGGCGGAGATTTCCACCACCTTGCAGCCTAACTGTTTGGCAAGATCGGCGGTGTTCAGCTTGTCGCCGTTCTTCTTCACCACGTCCATCATGTTGATGGCTACCACCACGGGAATGCCCAATTCCACCAATTGGGTGGTCAGGTACAGGTTGCGCTCCAAGTTGGTGCCGTCGATGATGTTCAGAATAGCGTCCGGGCGCTCGTTGATCAGATAATTCCGCGCCACCACCTCTTCCAGGGTATAAGGGGACAGACTGTAAATGCCCGGCAGGTCGGTGATCGTAACGCCGTCATGCTTTTTCAGCTTGCCTTCCTTTTTTTCCACCGTAACGCCGGGCCAGTTGCCCACAAACTGATTGGAACCGGTCAGGGCGTTGAACAGGGTCGTTTTCCCGCTGTTGGGGTTGCCCGCCAGGGCGATGCGAATATCCATCGTGTAACGCTCCTTTTGTTAAGATTAACTAATTGGCAATAACTAACCTATGGGTAAAAATCATTCCACCTCGATGCTTTCGGCGTCCGCCTTGCGCAGGGACAGTTCGTACCCCCGCACGGTGATCTCGATGGGATCGCCCAGAGGGGCCACCTTGCGCACGAAGATTTCCACGCCCTTGGTGATGCCCATATCCATGATCCTGCGCTTCACCGCGCCTTCGCCGTGGATTTTCACCACTTTGGCCTTGCCGCCTACCGGCACTTCTCTCAGGTTATTCATGCTTTTCCGCCTCCTGTCAATCAAATCATGATTTTACGAGCCATTTCCTCGTCAATGGCCACGCGGGATTCCTTGATCTTCACGATCACGTTGCCGTTCAGCGCCGTGATCACCTTCACACTGCCGCCTACCACGAACCCCAAGTTTTCCAAGTGCTTCTTCACTTCCGGGCTTCCGCCGATCCTGTGGATGACGGATTCTTCTCCCGGGGTTGCGTAACTTAATGGCATCATCCTGCCCCCCTCCCATTCCATAGAGTATCCGCAGGTTTTTTGAGGTTAGAAATTGCTAACCACGATTTGTATTATAGTTAGATATTTCTAATATGTCAAGCTTTTTTTATGAATTTTCATAAAAATGCCCCCGCGCTTCAAAACGCGGGGGTGGAAGAGGGATCAGATCAAAATGTTTCTACTGAAATCACTTCGTGATCCGTATCGGTGAGGCGGCCAGGCACAGAAGCGTCGTCCCATTCCGCTTCGCCGTCCTGATTGTCGTAGGGATCATAGCGCAGGTTTTTAAAGGGAATATAGAAATCATGCTGGTATTCCGCGTTGGCGGGCATGCGGTAGGGGTCCAAATTGCCGAAATAGAAATCCCAGCGCTCCTTGTTCCCGTGCCGATAAGCGCTGCCGCCAAAGGAGGGATCGGCGAACATCCAGCCGAAGGGGGCTACGTAGAACTGGGCCCAGTCATGCGCGCCTTCGTCGCCCGGCGCAACATACAGTCCGCTTTGCCACCGGGCGGGCACGCCCGCGACGCGGCACAGGGTTATGAACAGCAGGGCCTGCACCCCGCAGTCCCCCTTCATGCTGGACGCGCCGTATTCCGGCACGTTGGGCATGGTCATGTAGGCGCGCATGAAGGAATAGATCATTTTCGTGGTAATGAAATCGTAAATCTTCCGGGCTTTCAAAAGGGGATTGGTTTCATTGCCGACGATTTCGGCGCACAGCATGCGCAGGTAGGGCGTAAAGGCGATATGGGGCGGGTATTCTTCGGTGTAAAAGGTGGGCTGCTGATCGAGGATTTTCGCGGGATCGGGATCGTTATAGCGCATATGCGCTTCATACGTGTATTCCACAAAAAAAGGCTTGTCCGGTACCGCGTGGAAGCACACCGTGCGGTGGGGATACTCGGGGGGAGCCACAACGGCATCGTCGTGGCTGAGCTTTATTAGCTGGAAGTTTTTCACCTGAGCGTATTCCATGGGAATGGGCAGATGTACCCAAACGGGATCATTTTCCCTGCCCTCCGGCGCCTGGATGCGCATTTCCGTGCGGATATGGAACCGGGCGCTCAATTGGCCCCGCTTTTTCATTTCGGCCATGGTTTCGTTCAGCAGCGTTTCGTTGGCTTTGGCCTGATCAAGCCGCTTGGGGTCTGTTACCCGAGCGGCATAGGCGGGACGGGTTTTGATCAGATTGCTGAGGAAATTGTTTTTGTATTTCACTTCGCCGTTGATATAAGCCCATTCGACAGCGTCGTCGTCCCGCAGGGCGTCCAACTCCTCTTTTGAAAAATCCCCGAAGCATTCCCGTAGCATTTCCAAAGCTTTTTCCTCGTCATGGGGATAGGCCCGAAGCCATAGGGGCGCGATTTCTTTCTCCAGGCGCAGCCGTTCTTTGAGCGCCCAGGGAATATCTTTTTTTAATTTGCTGTCGATCACGCGGTTCAGCCGCCCGATATCGCCGTAATACTTGAGTTTCAGCACGTCCTCCGGCAGGGGAACCGCTAAGCATTTCAAATCGTAACGCAAAGGTCTGCCTCCTTTATCTTTTTGCAACGCTATCCTGATCCATCATACAACAAAAACACGGCGCATACAATATGAGATTTTTGTTTTTAAGAAAAAAGCCTTACGGGACTTTGCGTGAGGATTTTTCCAGCAGACGGATTGACTTACCCTGCCCGCTGTGATAGAATAAACCGAACTTCGTAATTGGGAGGATTTTATCATGAAGCACATTCAGACCCTGAACACCCGCGATCTGTGCGAAAGCGCCAAGAACGGCGGCTGCGGCGAATGCCAGACCTCTTGCCAGTCCGCTTGCAAGACCAGCTGCGGCATTGCCAATCAGCAGTGCGAAAACAAGGCCGATAAGGAATAATCCTGATCCGCGCCCAGTGCCGCCCAGCGGGCGGCATTTTTTATGACAGGGGAAACGAAAGATGATTCATCAATATAAACTGGGCGGCCTGCCCATCGTGCTGGATACCTGCTCCGGCAGCGTGCACGTGGTGGACGATATCGCCTATGATATGATCGCCCTGTACGAGGAAAAAAGCAGGGAAGAGATCATAAACGCCATGCTTCAAAAGTACGGCGGCAGGGAAGACGTAAACGCGGAAGAACTGGCCGATTGCTATGATCAGATCACCGAACTGAAAAACGCCGGAAAGCTGTTTACGCCAGACACTTTCGCCCCCATGGCGGGAGAACTCAAGCAGAAGACCGCCGGGGTGGTGAAGGCCCTGTGCCTGCACGTGGCCCACACCTGCAATCTGAACTGTTCCTATTGTTTTGCCAGTCAGGGCAAGTACCACGGCGAGCGGGCCCTTATGTCCTATGAAGTAGGCAAACAGGCCCTGGATTTTCTCATTGCTCATTCCGGTTCCCGCCGGAATTTGGAAGTGGACTTTTTCGGCGGCGAGCCGCTGATGAATTTTGACGTGGTGAAGCGGCTGGTGGCTTATGCCCGCAGCATCGAAAAAGAGCATAACAAGCGTTTCCGCTTTACGCTCACCACAAACGGCGTGCTCATTGACGACGACGTGATCGACTTTGCCAACCGGGAATGCAGCAACGTGGTGCTGTCCCTGGACGGGCGGAAGGAAATCCATGACCGTTTCCGGGTGGACTACGCCGGGAACGGAAGCTGGGAAAAGATCGTGCCCAAGTTCCAGAAGCTGGTGAAAGCCCGGGGCGAAAAAAACTATTACATGCGGGGCACCTTCACGCACGCGAACCCCGATTTCCTGAAAGATATTCAGGTGATGCTTGATCTTGGCTTTAACGAGCTGAGCATGGAGCCGGTGGTCTGCGCGCCGGACGATCCCAGCGCCCTGACGGAAGAAGATAAGGCCATCGTCATGGAGCAGTACGAAAAGCTGGCGGAGCTCATGATCCAGCGCCGCCGGGAAGGCAGGCCCTTCACCTTCTACCATTACATGATCGACCTGAAAGGCGGCCCCTGTATTTATAAGCGCATCTCCGGCTGCGGCTCCGGTACGGAATACATGGCTGTTACCCCCTGGGGCGACCTGTACCCCTGCCACCAGTTCGTGGGGGAAGAAAAATTCAAGCTTGGCAACGTGTGGGACGGCGTTTCCAATACCGCTGTGCGGGACGAATTCGCCGCCTGCAACGTGTATGCCCGGCCTGAATGCAAGGACTGCTGGGCCAAGCTCTACTGCTCCGGCGGATGCGCCGCCAACGCTTACCACGCCACCGGATCGGTGCGCGGCGTGTACGCTTACGGCTGCGACCTGTTCCGCAAGCGCATGGAGTGCGCTATTATGGCTGAAGCCGTCAGGCTGATGGAAAATGGGGAACAGGTTTAACATGGATACGCCCATCTGCGATTTTGTCAGCGCTTACGGGAAAGGTGATCCTCTCCGCCTGCATATGCCGGGGCACAAGGGGAAAGCTTTCCTGGGCATGGAAAGTATGGACATCACCGAGATCAGCGGCGCGGACGAGCTTTTCCACGCCCATGGCGTCATTCTGAAAAGCGAGGAAAACGCTTCCTCGCTTTTTGGCGCGGGCAAAACGGTGTATTCTACGGAGGGGTCTTCCCTCTGCATCCGGGCCATGGTGTACTTAGCGCTCCTGTGGGGCAAGGAACAGGGCAGGAAGCCCGTGATCCTGGCGGGGCGCAACGCCCACAAGGCGTTTCTTTCCGCCGCCGCCCTCATGGACGCGGACGTGCGCTGGCTGTACCCGGAGCGGGAACAGAATTTGATCGCCTGCGAGATCACCGGGCCGGGGCTGGAAAAGCAATTGGAGGCTTTATCGGAAAAACCGATTGCGGTTTACGTGACCAGCCCGGATTACTTGGGGCATCTATTGGATATTGAGGAGCTAAGCACGGTGTGCCGCCGTCACGACGTGCTGCTGCTGGTGGACAATGCACACGGGGCGTACATGAAGTTCCTGCGGCCTGACCGCCATCCCATGAGCTTGGGGGCGGATATGTGCTGCGATTCCGCCCACAAAACCCTGCCGGTGCTCACCGGCGGGGCGTACCTGCATATTTCCGAAAAGGCTCCTGCCATATTGCGGGAACAAGCGATACGCGCCATGGAAATGTTTGCTTCCTCCAGCCCCTCCTATCTGATTTTGCAATCGTTGGACAAGTGCAATGCCTTGCTTTCGGAGGACGAGGGCCGCATGGCTGCCTTCGCGGAACGGATAGCCGAAATGAAGGGAAAATTATCCGCCCACGGCTATGCCCTGATCGGCGAGGAACCCTTCAAGATCACCTTGGCGGCGAAGAAATATGGGTACACGGGAGACGAACTGCACGATCAGCTTCGGCGGCAGGGAATAGAATGTGAGTTTTCCGACCCCGACTTCCTGACCATGATGTTCACACCCGCCTTGGAAGAACGGGATTTACCGCGGGCGGAAAAGGCTCTGCTGTCCGTGCCTCGAAAGCCGCGAATCGAAGAAAAGCCGCCCATTCTGCCCCATCCCCGGCGGGTTCTGTCCATCCGGGAAGCCATGCTGGCGCTCACCGAAGAAATTCCCGTGGAACAGGCGGCGGGCCGCGTTTTCGCGGACGCCCAGGTGGGCTGCCCTCCCTGCATCCCCATCATTGCCTGCGGGGAGGAAGTGGATGAAGCCGCCGTGCGGTGCTTTCAGTATTACAAGATTCCTTCCTGCCGGGTGGTGCGGGAATAAAAAGAACCGCGGCGCTGAACCGCGGTTTTTTGCATGCAGCCGTTTATACGTTGATTTCCTGCGCTTGGACGGTTTGGCCTTCGTTCTCCGCCAAAATGGGCTGAATCACTTCGGCTAAATACTGTTTGGTTTGCTTTTCAGCGCAGCCGATGTAGTTTTCGGGGGAGAGGGAAGCGGTCAAAGTTTCTTCGTCCGTCTGGAAGGCGGGGTCGGCGGCAATGCGGGAAAGCAGGTCGCAGGGCTTGCCCTCCATTTTCACCGCGTTGGCGGCGGCGATGGAATGCACGCGGATACGTTCGTGCAGTTCCTGCCGGTCGCCGCCCCGTTCCACCGCGTCCATCATGATGTTCTCGGTGGCCATGAAGGGCAGTTCTTCCTTTAAGTGTTTTTCGATCACCTTTTCATACACCACCAGGCCGGAAGCGATGTTCAGGTACAGGGACAGCACCGCGTCACAGCACAGGAACCCTTCCGCCAGGGACAGGCGGCGGTTGGCGCTGTCGTCCAACGTGCGCTCGAACCACTGCTCGGCGGCGGTCATGGCTCCATTCTGAGCGTTGGCGATCAAGAAGCGGGAGAGGGCGGTCATGCGCTCGGAGCGCATGGGGTTGCGCTTGTAGGCCATGGCGGAGGAACCGATCTGGTTCTTTTCAAAGGGCTCCTCGATTTCCTTTTTGTGGGCCAGCAGGCGGATGTCGTTGGCGAACTTGTGGGCGCTCTGGCCGATTTGGGACAGGGCGTTCAGGATGCGGCTGTCCGTTTTCCGGGAATAGGTTTGGCCGGAGACGGGCACCGCTTTTTCAAAGCCCATTTTCTTGGCGATCAGGGGGTCGATGGCCCGAATCTTTTCATCGTCCCCGTGGAACAGCTCCACGAAGCTTGCCTGGGTGCCCGTGGTGCCCTTGCAGCCCAAGGGTTTCAAAGTGGACAGGCAGAAATCGATTTCTTCCAGGTCCAACGTGAGGTCGTTGAGCCACAGGGTGGCCCGCTTGCCCACGGTGGTGGGCTGGGCGGACTGGAAATGGGTGAAAGCTAAGCAGGGCAGGCCCGCGTAGGTCTCCGCAAAGCCGGAAAGCGCCCGGATCACGGCGATCAACCGCTTGCGGATCAATTGCAGGGCATCCCGCAGGATCAGCACGTCGGCGTTGTCGCCCACGTAGCAGCTTGTCGCGCCCAAATGGATGATGGGCCGGGCCGTGGGGCACTGTTCGCCCCAGGCGTGAATGTGGGCCATCACATCGTGGCGCAGCTTTTTTTCATATTCCGCCGCGCGGTCAAAATCGATATCGTCCACGTGGGCGCGCATTTCGTTGATCTGTTCGCCGGTAATGGGCAGGCCCAATTCCTGCTCCGCTTCAGCCAGGATGATCCAAAGCTTCCGCCACAGGGAAAACTTGTTCTGGGCAGAAAACAGATACTGCATTTCCTTGCTGGCGTAGCGAGTGGAAAAGGGGGAGAGGTAACCGGTATTGTCCTGCGGCATAGGGCGCTGTCCTCCTGAAAAGTGCGTAATGGGAAACCAGGTAGGATTATAGCAAAAAATACTCTCCGACGCAATCATCGGAGAGAAAAAGTGCAAAAAACGCAAAAATCAGGAGAGGGGACGAATCAAAATGAGAGGCGTAAGCTCGTCGCCCTGGCCGGAGGGGTTGTCCTGCATGGCGTCCTGAATTTCTTCGTCGGTGAGCGGGAAACCCTTGCACTTGCCCAGCTGATCCCGCTGGAGGTCGTTGGCGTCCATGAGCACCACGGGAATGCCCGTTTCCTTGTACAACTGGTCACACAGCTCCACGGGGTTGCTGGGGTTGATCAGGGCCATTTCCTTGTATACGTCGAAGCTGGACCGGAAATAGAAGCCGTCGATGCCGCCCACGCCTTTGCCGCACACCTTGTAAAACACGCCGTGGACGCCGAAGGGTTTCGTGATGGCGGAAAGGAAGGTGGCAAGCAGCACCCGGGGCAGGCCGCAGATATCGATGACCAATTGCAGTTTGTAGGGCTCGTGCATACCGACGCCCGTGTGGTTGATGCCCGCGAAGCGCCACAGCAGATTGGCCCAGAAGCCGGGCTTCACTTCATCCCGGGTCTTTACGCTTTCCACGCACATGCACATGACCTTCGCGCCGAATGAAAGCACGTCGCCCTCCTTATACAGGGGGCGCACATATTTTTCCACCAGTTCCTTCTGGCTTTCGCCCCGTTGGACGAAATGGGTCTGAATAGCGAAGCGGTCGTATTTCCGGCCGTTCTTGCCGGTGACAATGCCACGGTCAAAATATACGATGCCGTTTTCCCCACGGCGCTGATCTTCCAGATTGCGGGATGGGATGATGCCCATGGTCGTTACCTCCAAAACATGGAAAGAATATGCGGATATTTTACACCTCCCGCGCATAATTGTCAATCATCGCGCATAGCTTTGAGCGGGGAGGGATGCGCATGGATACTGCTCATTGGAGCATGATCGGGCTGACGGCGGTGCTGCTGACAGTATTGTGGATGATTTCTGCTGCTTCTTCGCCTACAAACCGGTGGTATCGATGGGGGCAAAGAATATTTTGGACGTTTTCGCTGCTGTGGGCCAGCGGCAGTCTGGGCGGGATCGGGCTGAACGGGGTGAACCTGATCACATCAAGCGTTCTGGGCTTGCCTGGGTATGCCGCCTTATGGGCGCTTGCCAGGTTATGAACCACGTAACTGTACCGTTACCCGCACCTGAACTTGAGCTTCAGCATACACATCCCGCCAGCGGAACGCTTCCCAGTCCTGCACAGTGAGAAAACGCCGGACTACAATTTGTCCAAAACCGGCACCATCACAGCGCATGGTTTGTAAATGGGTGATGAGGGATAGGATATCCTGTTCCAGCAGTGTTTGAACGGCTTTTTCGTCCGCTTCACTGCCTTGCGGATACTTGGCCTCGCAGTGAAGATCAACGCGCAGAATGGCGGGAGAGGAAGATATGTTCACATCCAGCGCGGCGGGACCTGAGGCGGTTACGTGAAGAGGTACGCCGTCCACCCGCACGGTGAGGGCTTCCACGTGCCCATCGATCAGATGCAGCAGCGCCATTTCATAGCCCGTCAGATACCCGCAGACGGAAACGCCGTTCGTGGCGGCGGCCCCGAACATTTCCACGGCCTCGACGCTCTGCCGGGGCAAATCGCCCGCTTCGGCGGAGAGGGAATTATCCGCTTTCGGTTCATCCGCATTGGAAAAATCATTCACCGCGCCCAAGATGAACAGGGGGTCCCGGAAACCGCCGTGCAAATCCCGCCGCCCGGCGCACAGGTCGGTATCCGGGGTAAAGCCCTTTCCGGCGTAATTGGCCAAGGTGTTTTCCGCGTAGCGGCTCAGGCGCATGCCAACGATGGGCTTTTGATTTTCTGAAAACGCCAAGGCGCTGCCCCGGCAGATGATCACCGCGGCGGAGCAGCGAAAGCGGGGCAGGGCGTCGATCTGGGTGAGAAGCTCCGCGAAATCCCGCTGCCTTGCGGCTTCGTCCCCGATGATCACTTCCCGCACCTGGGAGAAATTCAGCCGCCGGGGCGTGGTGGCGTTCAGCATGGAAACGGCGTCGGTGAAGCTGTGGCCCGTGGCTTCCAGCTGCATATAGCCCGCCTGCCCCTGACTGTCTCCCGCGCCGTTTCCGGCGGCGGCGGTGTTGGCGGGCACCTTCACCGCAACCGTAACATTTTCCTGTTCCATGCGGTCAATCGCCAGCACGATCACCAGCAGCTCTTCCTCCACGTTCCGCCCGGCGCAGCCGGACAGGAAGCAGAAAAGAAGCAGGAGAAAACACAGCAAACGCTTCATGCGGAACCCTCCGGCGCGTCCGTTTTCTTTTTATTGCGGATCATGCTGCACAGGCACAGCAGAACCAGCAGCACGAAATAGGCGGCGGCCCGCCAGGGCGCGGCGGCGGCAAGCAGATCCTGCATGGCATCCGGGTCGATCACGCAGGCGGGAACTAACAGAAACAGCAGCGCGGCGTGAAGAAAACGCGGCGTTTTTTGTTTCCCGCCGGATTGGGAAAGCGCGCTCACGGCCTGGGATGTGCTGTACGCGACCGCCGCCAGCAGCAGAAGCATCAGGCTGATCACCTCCAGGCTCCAGGCGGGCACCGAGGGCGTCATATGCACCATGAGCAGCATGCGCCAGCCGAGGCTTTCCGGCCTTTGCATCACGTATACCGGCATGAGCCACACTGAAGCCAGATAGGTGATGGTACCGAAAGCCAGCGCTGACAGGGGAGCGCGAAGGGCGGAAAAAAAGCCCCGGGGCGGTTCGGTCTCTTGACGATCCAGCAGCGGCCACATGGCGGAGGCAGCGGCTCCGCTCATCCACAGCACCCCTTGCAGGATAGAAACGGGGCCCCAGCCCAGCAGTGGAAAAAAATGGGCCGCGCTGCCGTGGGGAACGGAGATGATCACGCAATACAGGAGCAGCGCGAAAATCAGCCATTTGAGGGGCCGGGAAAGGCGATAAAGGCTATCCTCCTCTCCACCTCCCAAGGCGCAGAACAGCGCCGCCGCAAGCGCCACGGCTGCTCTGCCGAAATCGGGCATCACATCCCGCACTACGGCGCATAGGGTAAAGAAAGCCAGCTGGGCATCCATGAGGTGCAGCAGGAAGAAGCAGAGGAAAAAGGCTTTCGCCCCACTTGTTCCCGCCGCCGACGCCGTGACCGACAGCCCCGTTTTTTTCCGGCGGGCGAGGAACCAGCCCGGCAGAAAAAACAACGGGAGCATCAATGCCGTCAGCAGCGTGGAAAGATATCCCGGCGTGCTCACATACCCGTACAGATACAGGGAAAAGCCGATGGAAAGCTGGGCGTACACGCTCAAAGCATTCAGGCTGCTTTTGTCCCGAAGGGAAGCCGCCCGCCGCTGATTGATCATCCGCGCCGGGCTGTGAACGGTTGTTGTGGTCTGTCCCATTACGGCTTCTCCTTGGGCCGGTCCCAGGCGCGCATGGGGCCGATAACCCGGTTCATGTGGAAGGGATTGGCGATGGCCCCCCGCAGCCGCTGCCGCCATACCGGCATGCGCAGCACGGCATCCGGGTTGGCGGGACGCTTGGGCGCGAGGGGGGCAAAGTAGGGCTGGCCCAAGCTGGTCAGGCGGAAAGCGCGCAAAAGCAGGCAGAACAGCACCAGGGTCATCCCCAAATACCCTCCTATTCCCGCGCCGATCGCCAGGGCGAGCTGAATGATCCGGATGGAGAGCGTCAGGGAAAAAGAGGGCGCGGCGTAACTGCCAAGGCCGCTTAGGGCCACCACGATCAGCACCAGGGGGCTGATGAGCTCCGCCTCCACCACCGCCTGACCCAAGATCAGCCCGCCCACGATGGACAGGCTGGCCCCCATGGCCCCTGGCACCCGAATGCCCGCCTCATTGATCAGGCTGAATACCAGCAGCATGATCAGCAGGGAGGGAAACAGGGAAAGGGGCACCTTGGCCTGGCTTTCGATCACCGAAGTGAGCAGGGAAAGGCTCATGCCCTCCGGGTGGTATACGGTCAAGGCGATGAACACGGCAGGCAGCAAAAGGGATATGCCCATGCCGATCAGACGCAGCAGGCGCAGGAAGGTGCCGTACTGCCAGCGCAGGGCGGAATCGTCCGGCGCGTGGAAAAAATGCAGGAAACCGGCGGGCAAGGCCAGAACCTGGGGCGCGTTTTCCATCAGCAGCACGATCTGCCCTTCGTTGAGGAAGCTTACCGCCCGGTCGGGCCGCTCCGTCGCCACGGCCTGGGGCAGCAGGGCAAAGGGGCTGTCCTCGATCAACTGTTCTAACATGCCCAAACTGGATACATAATCTGCGTTGCAGCCAGCGATCCGGCGGCGCGTTTCTTCCACGTTATCTCTGCGGGCGACACCGTCCAAATACAGCATACACAGCCGCACGGGCACCTTGTTTCCCACGGTGATTTGCTCGCTGATCAGGGCGGGGGTGCGCAGCATCCGGCGCAAAAGCACCGTATTATCCCGCAGGGATTCCATAAACCCCTCGTGGGGCCCTGCCACCACCGATTCGTTGACCGGTTCGCTTACCGCGCGTTTCACAAAGCCCTTGGCTTCGGCAATCAGCGCGCCGGGCATGGTATCCACGATCAGGGCGGCGTCCCCGCTGAACACCCGGTTAATCAGCGTGGAAAGCTGAGAAGTGGGCGTAATGGAGGAAAGGGGAAGCACCGTTTCACACAGGTACGCATCCAGCGGCGTGCCGTCCGAAGGAGAGGCGGCCTTCAAAAGCGGGTCCAATAAGAAGCGCTGGAGCGTTTCGCTGTCCGAAAGCCCGTCCACATACAGCAGCGCCGCCTTTTGCCCCATGGCTTCAAACTGCCGCAGGATCACGTCCTCGCTTTCTTCCGCGTGGGCCGCTTGGCGAATCAGACGGATATTCTGCTGGTATTGCTCCGTCAGCACGCCGTTTTGCAGGGGTATCCAGGCGTTTTCTTCCATGCGCGCCGCTCCTTTCCTGTTTTACAGACAGTATGACAGAAAAAGGCGGGTTTTATACGGCTTTGATGAAAGCGAAGGATTTGCAAAAACAGGCCGCGTATAGTAAATATGGATGAAATTTGAGGCGGGGGGAGGCAGTCTGTGCCGGAAATCACCTATCAGTGGACGGATGGAAGCCATCCGGCGTTCCGGCATTTTTACGCGGTGACGGAGGCGTATTACAGCCGGATCGTGGGCGGAAAAGAAAACCGCGCGTCGTTTATCTCCTTCAACGCCTCCGCGCTCATGGATCAAATCGAAGAAAAAGCGCGGGATTTGGGCTTTTGCCGCGTCGTTTTGCAGACCCGGCCCATCATGCCGGACGCTGTTTGCTGCGCGAAAACCCTGCAATAAGGAGGGAAAAACCTATGGCGAAAATGGCTTTGATCCTGCTGGCGGTTTGTATGCTGACGGCCAGCGCGGGTGCTGAAACATTGGATGCCGGCAGCCTCAGGGAAGCGCGCCGGGCAGTATGGAACGCCTATCGGGAGGAGCAGCAGCGGGATGACCGGCTCCTTTCGGAAACAGCGGGGGATGTTACGTGCATTGTTCTTTGATTGTTCTGCCCCTTGACAAGAAACGGATTATCCCTTAAAATGCTCTCATTCCAGCAAGGCGCAAGGGTGTGCTTGAACGCACCCGGCGCCTTTTTTGTTGGAAATTTTTACGGAAACGGAAGTGAGAAGTATGACGTATTCTCCCGCGAACACGATCTGGGTGCTGTTGGGCGCCGCCCTGGTTTTCTTCATGCAGGCGGGCTTTGCCATGTGCGAAGCTGGCTTCACCCGGGCCAAGAACACCGGCAATATTTTGATGAAAAACCTGATGGACTTTTGTATCGGCACGCCGCTTTACTGGCTGTTCGGCTACGGCATCATGTTCGGCGCGGGCACGGCGCTGTTTGGCTGGATCGATCCTTTCATTATGAAGGATTACAGCCACGTGCTCCCCGCCGGAGTGCCCCTGTGGGCCTACGCCATTTTCCAGACGGTATTCTGCGCCACCTCCGCCACCATCGTATCCGGGGCCATGGCGGAGCGCACCAAGTTTTCCGCTTACTGCATCTATTCCGCCGCCATTTCCCTGTTCATTTATCCGGTGTCCGGCCACTGGATCTGGGGCGGCGGCTGGCTGGCCGAAATGGGCTTCCATGATTTCGCCGGTTCCACCGCCGTGCATATGGTGGGCGGCGTGTGCGCCCTGATCGGGGCCAAAATGTTAGGGCCCCGCGTGGGCAAGTATGGGAAGGACGGAAAGCCCAAGGCCATTCTGGGCCACAACCTGTCCATCGCCGCTTTGGGCGTGTTCATCCTGTGGTTCTGCTGGTTTGGCTTTAACGGCGCCTCCACCGTGGGCATGGACAGCGACGAGCTGATCGAATCCGCCGGTCTGGTGTTCTTCAACACCAACTTAGCCGCCGCTGTTGCAACTCTGGTGACCATGCTGTTCACCTGGCTGCGCTACGGCAAGCCCGACGTATCCATGACTTTTAACGCGGCCTTGGCCGGGCTGGTTGGCATCACGGCGGGCTGCGACGCGGTGAACCCCTTCGGGGCCGCCCTGATCGGCCTGGTTTGCGGCTTCGCGGTGGTCCTGAGCGTGGAGCTCTTTGATAAGGTGATCAAGATCGACGACCCGGTGGGCGCGATTTCCGTGCACGGCGTGTGCGGCGCGCTGGGCACCATCCTGACCGGCTTCTTCGCCACCGGCGTTTCCACTATGAAGGGCGTATTTTACGGCGGCGGGTTCAAATTCCTGGGAATCCAGTGCTTGGGCGTGCTGTGCACCATCGCCTGGACCGCTGTGGTGATCACTTTGGTTTTCGTCCTCATTAAAAAGACCATCGGCCTGCGTGCTGACGCCGCCGATGAGATCATGGGCCTGGACCGTTCCGAACACGGCTTGCCCACCGCCTACGCGGGCTTTGCCATCACGCCGGACGGCGGCATCGCCGAAACGGAAGCGCTGCCCGTGCCCGCGGAAGCGCCCGCTGTGGAAGCCGCTCCCCGCAAAGCAAAAGAAAAAGCACCCGACGCGCCGGTTTATACGCGGGTGCAGATCATCTGCCGTCCCGGCAGTCTGGAAAGCCTGAAAGCAGCTATGAACAAGATCGGCATCACCGGCATGACCGTCACCAACGTGATGGGCTACGGCATGCAGAAGGGCAAGCCGGAGTATTACCGCGGCACGCCGGTGGAAGTGACGCTGCTGCCCAAGGTACAGGTGGATATCGTGGTGAGCAAGGTGCCCGTGCGCACGGTGATCGACACTGCCCGGAGCGTGCTGCATACCGGCCATATTGGCGACGGCAAGATCTTCGTGCAGGATGTGGAGAACGTGGTGCGCGTCCGCACGGGCGAGGAAGGCTACGACGCTTTGCAGTCGGAATGAATTCTGACCGTGAATGATAAAACATAAAAAACGGCGTGGATTGCAGACCGGATCGGCTGAAATCCACGCCGGTTTCATTTCTCGAAATTTGATTCTGTTTCGTTCTCGAACCGCAGGGCGGCGCGCATGCCGTCCTGGCCGCAAAGGGTATTCGCGAAGATGGACGCCGCGTTCGGAAGATAAGCCTCCGGGTCTTCGACCATTTGGGAATAGTGCGCCAGCCATAGCTGTTTTACCTGTGCCTGGCGGGCGATTGACGCCGCCTGCGCGAAATTCATGTGCCCGTGATCGATGGCCAGTTCCGCCTGTTCATTCTCGCCGTAGGTCGCTTCGCTGATCAGCAGATCGGCCTCCTTCGCCGCCGCAATTAGCCCGGCGCAGGGGGATGTATCGCCGGAAAACACAAATTTCAAGCCTTTGCGCGGTTCGCCCAATACCTGCTCCGGACGAATGACGGCTTCGCCTGCCTGTACGCTCTGCCCCTTCTGCAAAAGGCTCCATTGGTTCACAGGAACGCCTAATTCCTTCGCTTTCTGCGGCAGGAACTTTCCGGCCCGTCCCAGCGTAAAGCAATACCCCTGACTGGGTACCCGATGCTCCGTTTTGAAGGCGGTGAGCTTTGCCTCCGTCGGCCAGCCTTTTGCCAGGGTTTCCAGCCGCAAGCCCTCCTCCGGAAAGGGGATCAGCACGATTTCATAGGACATCCATCCCGCCAGCTTGAGGATGGGAGAAAGCTCCTCCTTGAGTCCTTCGGGGCCGGTGATATACAGCGGGTCTGTCCGCCCTAAGCAGCACATGGTTTGCAGCAGGCCGGGAAGGCCGAAAATATGGTCGCCATGGTAATGCGTCAGGGCGATCAAGTCCGCTTTCATCATACTGGCGCCCGCTTTTCTTGCCGCCGTTTGGGTGCCCTCGCCGCAGTCGAATAAAATGGAACGTCCGCCGCAGGTCAATGCGACCGCGGTCAGCGCCCGGTCGGGCAGGGGAACGAGGGCCGACGTTCCCAGCAATGTTATATCGATCATGGGTTTTTCACCTCGTTTTTGATCCCTTGTTGCAGCGCTTTCCGCAGGTATCCCATCGTTTGCGAAAGCTGTTCCTCTTTGGGAACGCCCGCCAGACGGAGCTTGTGGGCGTAAGCCAGCGCGTCCGTGAAAATCGGTCCCGGTTCCGCCCCCGCCGCGATCAGGTCCTTGCCCATCACATAAGGCCGGCTCATTCTTTCTTTATATACCGCAAGCATTTCGCGCAGCTTGCATTCCGTTTCCGCGTAACCCTCCGCCAGCGCTTCCCGCCGTGTCCCGGCCCCCAAGCGGCCTAAATGATCGGCCTTTGCCAGCAGCAGCAGGTCTTCCGGGCAGACGGATGAATCAAACATGCTCATAAAGGATTTCACATGGATGGCTTCGCGCGCTTTTTTGTTCGGTTCCATGTGCAGTTCCGTCATGTTCAGCACGTATTTGGTCAGCTTCACTTCGTTGGTGATTCGGGAAAGAAAGCGCTGAACCAGCGGAAGGCCCGTTTTCTCATGGCCGTATGCGTGCAGTACGCCGTTCTTTTCTTCCGTACTGTCCGCTTTTCCAAAATCGTGGCACAGGGCGGACAGCATGAACCATAAGGGTTCCTTCGCCTCGGCCCGCAGCGTCGCGGCCTCGTCCAGTACCTGCATGGTATGCGTCCATACGTCGCCTTCAGGATGATAGATGGGGTTTTGCGGGATGCCCGAAAGCGCCGCCAATTCCGGGAACCAAAGGGACAACTGGTTCATTTTCCGAAGCTCTTCAAAAAAGATGGAGGGTTTTGCCGCTTTCAGCAGCGCTTTTTCCAATTCGCCCATGACGCGCTCCCCCGGCAGGGTGGCCACGTCCATTCCGGCGGAAATCGCCGTGGTTTCTTCCGCCACGGTAAAGCCGAAGCGGGCGGCAAACTGCGCCGCGCGGAACACCCGAAGCGGGTCCTCGGCAAAGGTTTGATCGTCCACGTGCCGGATGCGGCCGTGGGCCATATCCTCCCGGCCCCCGAAAAAGTCCAGCACCTCACCGGTCACAACGTCCTGCATCAGGGCGTTCATGGTGAAATCCCGGCGGCGGGCGGCTTTTTCCGCGCCGAGGAAGGGATCGACGAACACAGCGAAATCCTTGTGCCCCCGGCCGGTGGCCACCTCGGAGCGGGGCATGGCGATATCCAGTTCATAATGGCGCAGGCCCATGACGCCAAAACTGGCGCCCATGGTGAGCCGTTCGCCCAGTCCATCCAAAATGGCTTCCAGCGTCTGAACGGGGATGCCATGCACCTCGATATCGATATCCTTGTTTTCACGGCCAAGGATCATATCCCGTACAAAGCCGCCCACAAAATACGTTTGCCCGCCCGCTTTACGGACTTCCGCCGCGACCCTGCGGGCCATCGCCATGTTTCTGTTTTCCATCTGTGTCTCCATTCATCAATGGGATCGAATTTTCCTCGTCGATTATACCACAAATACAAAAGACGCTCAAGAAAACGAAAGTTTTACAATTCTGTGTAGAAAATATGACGAAAGAATTTGATAATCTACGGTGTGTATGTTATAATGACAGAGCGGCAGGCGCGGAGAGGGTCATCCGCCGCGGCATGCGAAGCAGTGAAGGAGGATGCGGATGTATCAGGCTTTGTACCGGGTATGGCGGCCCAAAACGTTTTCGGATATGGTGGGCCAGGAAGCCATCGTGCGCACCCTGCGCAATCAGGTCAATACGGGACGGGTGGCCCACGCCTACCTGTTCTGCGGCAGCCGGGGAACGGGCAAAACCAGCGCGGCCCGAATCCTGACGCGAGCCATCAACTGCCTGAATCCCCAGAACGGCGATCCCTGCGGGGAATGCGAAAGCTGCCGCACGATTGAAGCGGACGCCTCTTTCGACGTATATGAAATGGACGCCGCCAGCAACAGCCGGGTGGAGGAGATCCGGGAGCTGCTGGAAAAAGTGGATTATCCGCCCCAGTTTGGCAAATACAAGGTGTATATCATCGACGAAGTGCACATGCTGAGCAACGCTGCTTTCAACGCCCTGCTGAAAACATTGGAGGAGCCGCCGGAATACATGGTGTTCATCCTGGCCACCACCGAACCCCAGAAGCTGCCCTCCACCATCCTTTCCCGCTGCCAGCGGTACGATTTCGGACGCTACTCCGAAGAACAGATCGCCGGGCACCTGAAAAAGGTGGTGGAGCAAAGCGGGGAAACCGCCGAGCCGGAAGCGCTGGAGCTGGTGGCCCGGGCGGCGGAGGGCGGCATGCGCGACGCCCTGTCCATCCTGGATATGTGCATGGGTTCCGGAGAAAAAATCACGGAAGAACACGTGCGGGCCGCCTTGGGGACGGCGGACCGGGCCTTTCTGTTTTCCTTTGCCGACGCCATTGCCCACCGGGACGGGGGAGAGGCCCTGCGGCTCATTGAAGAATTGATGCGGAGCGGCCGGGATGTGCAGGTATTTTTAAAAGATGTATCGGCCCACCTTAGGCTGCTCATGGCTGCTTTGCTGTGCGGTCCGGGGGAAGGTCTGCCGGGGATCAGCGGCGAAAACGCCAAGCGGTACGCCGAGCAGGCCAAGCAGTTTTCCCAGCAGCGGCTGCTGCGGGTACTGGACGGGTGCATGCGTGCCGAAGCGGATACCCGATGGGCGGCGTCGGCCCGGTCGGTGCTGGAGGTGTTCGCCCTGCGGGCCTGTGATCAGCCGGAGGAGCAGGACGTGGAAGCCCTGTTGGAGAGGGTAACGGAACTGGAGCGGCGTTTGGCGGAATTGGAGAAAAACGGCGTGCGCGCTGTTCAGGCCCCTGATGCGCAGGCGGCCTCAAAGCCTGACAGACCGGCGGGCTCCGTGCCCCGGCCTATTGTGGAGACGCCGGTACCGGCAGGCAGCCGCGCGCCCAAGGACGTGTGGAACGACGCGCTGAAATACCTGAAAAAAGCGGAACCCGCCATTTATGGCCCGCTTTCCCGCGCCAAATACGGCGGGTATCTGAACGGTGTGTATAAAGCTTTATTCGCCCCCGGTGAGGAAATTTTTATGAACATGCTCACCGCCCCGGAACGGAAAAGCAAAATTGAAAGCGCCCTGATTCAGGCGGGCGGCGAGAAAGCCGAATTTGACGCCGCATCCCAGATGATGCCCGCTGATCCCGACGCGGGAAAACGGCAGGAACAAAACGTGAACGGTTTGATCGATATGTTCGGACGGGACAAGGTGCAGGTCGACGAGTAAATCCTTCTCTCGCATACGGTATACCCTTTAGGAAAGGAGCATTTCATGAATTCCAATCGCGGTCAGTACAACGCGTCCCCCCTGTATAATTTAAAAAACAAGCAGACCGAAAGAAAAAAGGAAGAAGAACTGGAACAGGGAAAAACGCCCGATACGGAAGAAAGGCATACGCTGCTGTCGCTGCTGCTGTCCATCGGGCTGCCGGTGCTGTTTTTGGTGTGCCTGATGGTGCCAAACGCCACCCTTCGGTGGGTTTTTCTGGGTTTGACTGGGGTAAGCGTGCTTGCCATGTGGCTGCTGCGGGCGTTTGTGCGCAGCGCGCGGAATACTCTCACCGTGATTTACGCGGCGCTTTCGATCGTGGTCGCTCTGGCGCTGTTCATCAGCCGCCCCGCGCCGGATACGCGCAGGGCTTCCGCCGCCGCGCAAACCCAGCCCCCCTTGTATTCCGCTTCGGACGAAGGCGGCGTGAGCGTTGCCCCGAGCGAAATGAACACGCCCGCCCCGGAAGAAGAGCAAAACGAAAACAATTTCGCTGTTCCGGAGGCGGAAGCGCGTTTAGACGCTTTTTTCCAGGCGTGGATCAAGAATTCCGTGACGGAAATAAAAGAATACTGCCTGCCCTCCTGGGTAAACGAGCAGCAGTCGGCGGAAACCGAACTGTTCCAGAAAATGCGCAGGAGCAGGCCCATAGAATATTCGATTGAGGACAGGAGCGGCGGCGACGCCGCCAATTCCCGGATCATCACCGTGAAAGCCGCCTTTGACGACAACGGGGAAACCGTGGTGAAGCGCATGCGGGTGATCATGCGGAAAATCAACGACGTGTGGTACGTCGATCCCAACTCTCTGGACGGGGTGAAGGTGGACGAGGCGGCGGAGGCCGCCGCCCAGGCTTCCTCTCAGATGATCGCCAGCACCATCGCGCCTACCGCCGAACCAAAGGCAGAAGGCGAAAGCATCACGGTGTATTACAATGTGCACGGCGGCAAGTATTATCACACGACTCCCACCTGCAGTGCCGTGGATTCAAGCTATTGGCCCCTGACGGGCGAGATTCCCTTTGAGCTGATCAACAGCAAGGAATACAGCAAGCTGATCCCGTGCACAAAATGCGGCGCGCCTGCCCGGCCGGCGGCATACTAATCCGCCAGCCCCGCGGCGTGATCTGCCATGCGGCACAGGCATTGAAGCTGGACGTACTTAAGGCCCGCGCCCAAAGCGGCTGTGCCCTGGGCGGCCATCGCGTCGTTGAGGGACAGAGAAAGGGCGTCCAGCATGTCCGCCGCGTCCTTGATTGCTTCGGGGACGTTTTCACCGAACTGGGCTTCCAGTCTGTTTTTCAGGGCGTTCAGCGTTTCCTTGTGGGACCGAAGAGCGTCCAGGGCTGTTTGGCGGTCCGTTTTTCCGCGGTCCACGCTGTCGGATAAGGCGGCCAATTGGACGGAAAGCTGCTCCAAAGCGTCGTAGGCGTCGGCCAGGGCAGTCAATTGATCCGGCCTGCCAACCATTCGCAGCGTCACTTCCGGCTGAACGATTTCCGTCAGCACGGCGTCCACCTGGTGCCGCGTGCGCAGCTGGGTGATCACGGCCTGGGCGTCTGCCCGGGCGGCATAGGCGGCGGCCAGCACCCGGTACTGTCCCTGAACGCGCACGTATCCCGCCGCGCCCCGGCTTCGGTAGGAGGCGGCTAAGCTTTCCGCCGCGTCCGCGCTGTCGAAAGCGCCCAATTGCAGGGCGTACCAGGTGTGTCCCGGCAGGGTCAATGTGCGTTCTTCCCGGTGAGCGGATTCAGGCGTCTGCGTGGCGGCAGGCTGCCCTATGCGCTGGAACCGCGGCAGAGCCGCCTGCCACGCCTGTTTTCCAAAAGTGACCGCGCCCGCGCCCAGCAGGATGCCCAAAAGCAGCAGCGCGGCCCATCCGCCGCCCCGTTTCCGTACCGGATAACGCTTCGTTTTCAGCCTGCCTGCCCGCATACCCGCGCCCCCTTCCCGTCTCTTGGGGATTGTATGCGGGACGCGGGGGAAGCATGTCTGTTTTGTGATTTCAAATGTTGCCAAAGGAGGAACCATGCGCTACCATATCGACACCATTCCCGTTTGGGACGCCATGAAGTTAGAGGGGGAATGCCCCCTGTGCGCCCTGCGCCGCCGCAACGAGCTGATCGACGTGGACCGTTTTTTGGGCGCGTCGGTCATGGAGCCGGATACCCGCATTCAGGTGAACGCCAAGGGCTTCTGCGCCCATCATCAGGTGCTGCTGTACGCTCAAAAGAACCGCCTTGGCCACGCCCTGATGATGCACACCCATTTGAAAGAAACCATGGCAAAGCTCCATCCCATCTTGGAGGCGGCCAGGGCAGGCGCGGACAAAAACGCCGCCACCCCTGCCTTCAAGCGCCTGCTGGGCAAGGGCGAGGGCAAAGACGATCTGGCCGGGGCCGCCAAAAGCATCCGGGAAATGTCCCAGACCTGCATCCTGTGCGATACCATTGAGGAGCATACCCGCCGCTACGCCTACACCATGCTGCACCTGTACAAAACCGACGATTCCTTCCGCAAAGCCCTGGCCAATTCCAAGGGCGTGTGTCTGCCAGATATGGCCATGCTGCTGGAAATGGCTCAGGAGGAAATGAGCGGCGATACGCTGAAAGATTTCATCCGCGATCTGAGCGCGGCGGTGGAACGCAGCCTGGAAAAAATGGAAAAGGACCTGGAGGGCTTTACCCTGAAATTCGATTATCGGAACGCCGATAAGCCCTGGGGGGACAGCAAAGGGTCCCTGGAGCGCACGGTGAACAAGCTGCAGGGATGGTGCTTGGGGGAGGAACCGAATCCCAAATGAAAAAATGGATCGTAGGAACAGTGCTGCTGCTGTGCTGCGCTTTCATGCTGGCGGGGTGCATGAATTCTCCGCCGGATGTGCTGCTGCGGGACGGGACCGACGGCCAGCGGCTGATCAGCGCCAGCACCCAGGACCTGGCCCCGGACAGCCAGAAGATCACCCTGTATTTCCGCTACGGCGATTCAGCTTATTTGGCGCCGGAACAGCGCGAAATTCAGGTCAAACGCAACGAAAGCATGGAAAAGGCCATTGTGGCGTCGCTGATCCAGGGGCCCGCGGCTTCAGCCGTGTCCCTTTCGGGCCTGTTTCCGCCCGGGACGGAAGTAATGGCCGCCACAGTGCAGGGGGATACCCTGTTCATTACGTTCAATGAAGCGTTTTTGGGCCGCTACGCCGACGAACCGTCGGACACCGCTTCCAGTGAAAGCACCCTGCGCCGCCAGCTGTGCCTGCAGTCCCTGGCCGCTACGCTGACGGAGGAAGGCCTGTGCGCCCAGGTGCAGGTGCTGGTTTACCGCGGCACAGTGCAGGACAACTCCATGCGCCTGCAGGCGGGCTATCTGAACCGGTCAAACGACGATACGCTCCTGCCGCCGGTCACCCGGGATGAAAAATACCTGCTGACGCCCTACAACACGGCCCGGCTGATCCTGCAGGCCTGGCAGGCACAGGATTGGACGAGCCTGTACGATTTGACGGCCAAGGAAGGGGAGAACGCCGAAAATACCCGTCCGGGGGAACAGGGCGCTTTCGACGCCTTTTCAGCGGCCCGGACCCTGGCGGAATTTGACCTGTCCCCGGGAAGCGTGTCCTTTGATGGGCAAACCGCCGTGCTAACCGCCGACCTTACGGTGCAGGATCAGGGCATGGAGCAGACCGTGCAGGGCTACCCCTTGCTGCTGTGCCGGGAAGCGGGCGTGTGGAAAATGGATTATACCCGGCTGCTGAACATGATGAACGGCAATCTGTAAGAAAACGGAGGCTGTAAACTGTCATGAATGACCGCTGGAAACGCTTGGGCTGTCTGCTGGCCGCCTGCCTGATGCTGACGGGCTGCGCGGCCCAGGAGAGCGGAACCGCCGCCCAGCTGACGCTGCCGCCCGCCCAATACCGGCACGCCGCGCCGGAAAACGATATGAGCCAGGGCTATGAGCAGACAGTATTGCTTTATCTGCCCTCCCTGGACGGAACAAAGCTGCTGGCAGTGCCCCAGGCAGCTTCCCTTTCGGCTTCCCGAAACCGTTCCCGCACGCTGTGCGAAATGCTGCTGGCCCATTCGGGCACAGCCACCGCCGCGCCTGTTGGCGGCGATATTGCTTTGGCCCTGTCCGATACCGACGCAGTAGAGACTTCCGGGCAGACAGTCACGGTGAGTTTGGCGGCGTCGGCCCTGCGATTGAGCCATGAGCAGCTCTTCACTGTGGGCCAGGCCATCGCCAATACCTTGGGCCAGTTCGGGGATGTGCAGTACGTGAATGTGCTCATTTCCGGCGTTCAGCCCGGCATGAACATCGCCGCCACGCTGCCGGCGGGCTGTTTTCAGCCCAACAGCCGGGAAGACTTGTCCGTTCTGTGGTCCCGCGCCTCAGCGCCCCTGTCCACAGGGCGGCGCTCCTTTGCCGCTGCCCTGTACTATCCCGCGCCCTCTGGCAAGGGGATCCTGTGCGAAACGCGTACCCTTTCCTTCACATCTTCCGATTTTTCGGGTATGGCGGTCACCCTGCTGGACGCCCTGTCCGCCGGGGCGGAGACCCTGCCCAATGCGCCGCGCTGCTCCGATTTGGCGTCGTTCCTGCGGGAAAAACCCACCATAGGGGAAACGGGCGGCACAAGGCGGCTGGTGTTTCGGTTTACAGAGGAGCTGAATGCCGCGCTGATCAATGCGGGCATTACGCGGTCCGTGATGATGGCTTCCCTGTGCTGCACAATGACCACTTTCCTGCCAGGCATCGAGGGCATTGAAGTACAGATCGGTTCGGAGCGCATCAATACCCTGACGCCCTCCGGCACGTATAACGGCGCGGGAGAGATCATTACCTTCCAGGACGGCCTTATGCGGCGGCGGGATTTTTCCGGCTTTTTGCTGGAGGAATGCGCCCTGTATTTTGCGGACGCCCAGGGGAAATTGGTGAAGACTTACCGCCCCATCCCCTTTTACGAGGCGGCCAGCGCCAGGGCGCTGGTGGAGCAGCTGATGCTTGGGCCCCAGCCCTTTGACAGCCGCGGCGGCCTTTCTCCCGTACTGCCCCAGGGCCTCAGGTCCGCCGATCTGCTGGGCGTGGGCTTTGAGGATCAAACCCTGCTGCTGAACTTTTCCGCGCAGTTGGGCGCGCTGGCCCAGGGCATGGACGGCCAGGCGGAAGCATTGATGATTTACAGCATGGTGAACACCGTATGCCAGCTGCCGGGCGTTAAGCGCACAGCCCTGTTTATTCAGGGCAGCCAGCCCGATTCTCTGGCGGGGGCCATTTATTTGCCCGGCGATTTCCTGCCCAATACGGATATGGTGGCGGAATAAGGCAGTGCTTCCCCTTTATAAGGCAAAACCGGCGCGGAAACTTTCGCTTCCACGCCGGTTTTGCGCGCTTTGAAGATTCAGCGATCTTCCCGGAAATAGGACAGGCCCAGGGAAGAGGGGGGCTGGTTTTCCCGCTTGTTGCGGATGCTGGAGATGATCAGCACCAGGATGGTGACCACATAGGGCAGCATTTCAGCACCGGCTTCATGGCCATGGTGACGACCACGCCGGGAATGTTGGTGATGAAGCTGGAGCAGGAGAACAGGAAGCCGAACACGGTGGAGCCGATGATGGTGACCGGGGGCCGCCACAGGGCGAAGATCACCAGGGCGATAGACAGCCAGCCGAAGGCTTCCAAGCTCAAATACGCCTCCTGGGACGCCATATAGTCGATGATGTAGTAGAATCCGCCTAAGCCCGCGATGCCGCTGCCCACGCAGGTGGCCAGGTACTTGTAGCGGTTCACGTTGATGCCCACGGCGTCGGCGGTGGCGGGGTTTTCGCCCACGGCCCGAAGATGCAGCCCCACCTTGGTGCGGAACAGCACCCAGCCCGCCGCTATGGCGATGATAATCGCCAGGAAGAACAGCACGCCCAAGCATTGCAGGCTGTCCTGCCGGGCGGCGAAGGGCCAGCGGTAATACTGCTTGGGCCCCACGAGATACACGGTGGCGGTCAATTTGCTCATGATCACCTTCATCAGGCCCACGCCGAAGGTGGTCAGGGCCAGGCCGGTCACATTCTGGTTGGCCCGAAGCGTTACGGTCAGGAAGGAATAGATCAGGCCCATGAGCATGGAAAACACCAGGGCGGACAGGATACCCAGCAGCACGATCAGCACCGGCGGCAGGCCGGATTTGCCGATCAGGTTCAGCATCAGGCAGCCGCCGGCACCGCCCATGCACATGATGCCGGGAATGCCGAGGTTCAAATGTCCTGCCTTTTCGGTGAGGATTTCGCCGGTGGAGCCGTAAATGAAGGTGGCGCCGAAAGCAAGGGAGTCGATGAGGAAATTCAGCCAGGGATTCATGTTATTTTACTCCCTCCTTTTCCACTTTGCCCCGGTGCGTATGGCCCCGGAAATGCAGTTCATAATTGATGAAGAATTCACAGCCGATGATGAAGAACAGGATGATGCCGGTGATAACGCTGGGAAGCGCGCCGGATACGTTGAAATCCTGGCTGATCTGGGCAGCTCCCTGAGAAAGCAGCTGGATCAGCCCGGCGGTCAGAATCATGACCAGGGGGTTGAATTTGGCCAGCCAGGAAACCATGATGGCGGTGAAGCCCTGGCCGCCCACGGAATTGGTGGTGATGCTCTGGTCCAGCCCCGCGCCGATCAGGTAGCCCGTCAGGCCGCAGAGCAGGCCGCTTAAAATCATGGTGCGGATGATGACCTTGCGCACGCTGATGCCCACATACCGGGCGGTTCGTTCACTTTCGCCCACCACGCTGATTTCGTAGCCGTGCTTGGTATAATTCAGGTAAATAAACAGGAAGATGGACAGGAAAAGCACAATCAGGATGATGAGCAGGTAATCGTTCCCGCCGATGGTGGGCAGCTTGCCGGTTTTCATTTTGGGCAGCGCTCCGGACCCGTTGGTGACCCATACCTCCAGGAAGAACGCTACCAGGAAGGTGGCGACGTAATTCATCATCAGGGTAAACAAGGTTTCGTTGGTGTTCCATTTGGCCTTGAACAGGGCGGGAATCACGGCCCACAGGGCCCCGCAGAAAAGCGACGCCAGCAGCATCAGGATCAGCAGCAGCCATTCCGGAATTTTGCCGCCCAGGTAAAAATCCACCGCGATGGCCCCCAGCACGCCAAGCAGGGTCTGTCCTTCCGCGCCGATATTCCAGAAGCGCATGCGGAAAGCGGGAGTCAGCGCCAGGGCGATGCCCAGCAGGATGGACAGGTTCTTCAGGAATTTCCATAATTTCCGAGGGGTATCAAAGGAACCCTTGATGAAGGCGTAGTAGAAATCCCAGATTTTTTCCGGCTTGGCCTGGAGCTTTTCAATAAGCATGAACGCCACCAGACCGCATACCACCAAGCCCAAAACCACCGCGATCAGCCGGATGGCCCAGGCATGCAGAGGATGGATGGCGGAACGCTTGCTCAGGTGGACCAGCGGTTCTTTTGCCGCGGCCGTATGCTTTGCAGTCATTTAAGCGCCCTCCTTCCGAATCGGTTCCGTCTTGGTCATAAGCAGGCCAAGCTGTTCCTTGGTGGCGGTTCTGGCGTCCACAATGCCGGTAATTGCTCCGGAATTGATGACCATGATCCGGTCGCACAGCGCCAGCAGCACGTCCAGATCCTCGCCTACGAAAATCACGGCCACGCCCCTTTCCTTCTGGGCATTCAGCAGACCGTATATCATATAGGAGGAATTGATGTCCAGGCCGCGCACGGGATAGGCAGCCATCAGCACCTTGGGCACATAGGCGATTTCCCGGCCCACCAGCACCTTCTGCACATTGCCGCCGGAGAGACGGCGCACGGGGGTGTTGGTGTTAGGGGTGACCACCTCCAGCGCTTTGATGATCTTTTCCGCCGTTTCCTGAGGCTTTTTTCTGTCCAGAAAGCCCGCCGGGCCCTTCCGGTAACTGCGGAGCATCATGTTATCCCGGATGCCCATGCTGCTCACCAGGCCCATGCCCAGCCGATCCTCCGGCACGAAGGACAGGTGAATGCCCAGGGCGCGAATCTGCAAAGGATTTTTGTCCCGCAGATTCACCACCTCGTCCTCGTTGAACAGCACGTCCCCGGAATTGACCCACCTGCGCACGGCCTGATTGCTCATGCGGTCAAAGGAAACGGGTTTGCCCTGCCGATCATGGAACATATGCTCCGCGCCAAGCGCCTTTACACGCTTCATGCTCTTGTGGAAGAAAGATACGGGCTTATCCTTCTTGGGATTATAAAATGTGATTTCCCCGCTGCGCAGGGGATGCAGGCCCGAAATGGATTCCAGCAGTTCCTTTTGTCCGCTGCCCGCAATGCCCGCGATCCCCAGGATCTCGCCGCCGTTTGCGGTAAAGGAAATATTCTTGAGCACGTGGATGCCTTCCTGATCGTACATGTTCAGGTTCTTCACGATCAGGCGGGGAATAGCGTTCTCCGGTTCGTAGCGGTCGATGTTCAGATCCACCTTTTTGCCCACCATCATTTCCGTCAGCTGGGCTTCGTTGGTAGCCTTGGTTTCCACGGTGGCGATATGCTCGCCCCGGCGGAGGATCGCCACCCGGTCGCTGACCTCCATCACCTCGTTCAGCTTGTGGGTGATGATGATAATGGCCTTGCCGTCCGCTTTCATACGCCGCAGCACATCGAACAGGCGAACGATTTCCTGGGGCGTGAGCACGGCGGTGGGCTCGTCTAAGATCAGGATATCCGCTCCGCGGTACAGCACCTTGATGATTTCCACCGTCTGCTTTTCGGATACGGACATATCGTAGATTTTCTTTTTCGGATCAATGTGAAAACCGTACTTTTCCGCAAGCTCGGTTACCTGGGCGTTGACGTTTTTCAGGTTGTAGCGCCCTTCCTCCTTCACGCCCAGCACCACGTTTTCGGCGGCCGTGAACAGGTCCACCAGCTTGAAATGCTGATGGATCATGCCGATGCCGTGCTGGAAAGCGTCCTTGGGGGAGCGGATCACCACCTCCTGGCCGTTCACAAAAATCTTCCCCTCGTCCGGGAAGTAGATGCCGGAAATCATGTTCATCAGGGTGGTTTTGCCGCAGCCGTTTTCGCCCAAAATAGCCAAGATTTCCCCCCGGTACACGTCCAAGTCCACATGATTGTTGGCGATGATGCCGCCGAAGCGCTTGGTGATTCCCTTCATCTGCAGCGCAAGCTGTTTTTCCACGTGCGATCCTCCGTCCGATCACATATTGTCTGAATAAATGGATTCGGACTGCCGCCTCACCAATAAGGCGGCAGTCCGATGAAGCGTCGCGCCCGTCTTCCGAGACGCGGCTGATCAGAACTTCTGGTTCAACTGTTCGATGCCGTCGATGGCGGCGTCGAAGTAGGGAGCGCTGCGGTACTGGGATTCATGGAAGTAACCGTCGTACACGATCTTGGTGCCTTCAACGAAGGAACCGTCGGTGCCAGCGCCGGGCTGCCAATCTTCGGTCAGGGCTTCGCCGTTCACGGTGATGAAGCCTTCCTTGGCGGTATCGAACACGTGCAGGGTGCCGGCCATCAGCTCGGCGGCGGCGGCGTCAATGGCTTCCTGGGTGCCCGCGGCAGCCACGGCTTCGTTCAGGTCGGTCACGATAACGGAAGTGCCAGCCAGGGTGCCCACCCAGTCCACGTCGATCTTTTCGCCCGCGATGGTCTGGTTGACGATGTATTCAAAGTAGGGAGCCCAGTTGATGCGGGAGAACACCAGATAGGTGTTGGGGCAGCTTTCCTTGGTGGAGATGTTGTAGCACACGTTGGGGATACCGGCGTTTTCACAGGCGGTGGGAGCGCCCATGGAGTCGGCATGCTGGCTGATCAGGTCGCAGCCCAGGGCGATCAGGGCCTGCGCGGCGTCCTTTTCCAGTTTTTCATCGTACCATTCGCCAGTAAACTGCACCTTCATCTGCACGTCGGGGCAGACGGACTTGGCGCCCAGGTAGAAGCTGGTGTAACCGGACACCACTTCGGCGTAGGTGTAAGCGCCAACATAGCCCATCAGAGGCGTTTCGCCCTTGAGCTTACCGGCTTCCTTCAGCTCGTTCAGCTTCATGCCGGCGGCGATGCCCGCCAGGTAGCGGCCTTCGTAGATATCGGCAAAGGCGTTGTAAACATTCTCATAGGGCAGGGTGTGGGCCCGGTCGCCGGTGGCGTGGAAGAACTTCACTTCGGGGTTGGCGGCTACCACGTCGTCGGTGTAGAACTGATGGCCGTAGCTGTCAAAGAAGATCATGTTGCAGCCTTCGTCGATCAGGTCCAGGGCGGTTTCGGCGCACTGGTTGGATTCGGGCTGGTTGCGGGCGATGATCAGCTGATCCTCGCTCAGGCCCAAGTTGGCGAAAGCTTCAGTCACGCCGTTGATGAAGTTCATGTCATAGGTGGAATCCTCGTCGTGCAGCAGGATCACGCCCATCTTGATGTCTTCCTTGGCGATTCCTTCCGCCACAGCGGGCAGAACGCCGACGCACAGGATCAGAGTGAGCAGCAGAGCGACCATTTTCTTCATGAATGTTTCCTCCTCCAATAATATTGGATGAATTTATTTGGATCAATCGTCCGCCAGCAGAATCTTTCCATCCTCAATGCCGGTGACGACTGCCAAAGACGAAAGCCGAATGCCCATGGCGCGCAGGTTCCTGCCGCCCTGCATAAAGCCTTTTTCGATGCCGATACCGATGCCGACGACGGGGCAGTCCGTCTGGGCGCACAGGGCCATCATGCCCTGGCACGCCTGGCCGTCCGCCAGAAAATCGTCAATGATCAGCACGCGGCTTCCCTGGGGCAGGAATTTCTTATCCACGCGAATCACGTTTTCCCGCTTGTGGGTGAAGGAATATACCTTCGCCTCCGCCACGTCGGGGCTCTGCACCACCGTGGCGCCTTTCTTGGCGAAAACTACCGGCAGATTATCCATGGCCCGGGCGGTGGCGAGGGCCAGGGCGATACCGCTGGCTTCCACGGTCAGGATCAGGTCCGGCTCCGCGTCCCGAAACCGGCTGGCCAGTTCCTCGCCCATGCGGAAAAGCAGGGCGGTTTCAATGCGGTGGTTCAAAAACATATCCACCTTTACGATGTTTTGGCCGATACCCTGGCCGTACCGGGCGATGGCTTCTTTCAGCTCCTGCATGTACCGCGCCTCCTCTAAAAATTTCCAAAAAACCGAACGTTTTGAGGAAATACGCCTCTATTGTACCGAAAAAAACGAAAAAAGCAAGGCTTTTTCCAAAATAATTTCCGCGTTTTTCCGTATTTTCGATAATTATCCCACATTTTACATCTTGGAAAAAACTGTGTTTTTGCTGCCGGTACAATTCAGTGGAAATCCTGCGTCAAAGTCTTTTCAATTCGCTAATTGTGCTGTATAATATAGGAAGCGCGGGATTTCCGCGTACAGGGCGGGGGAAAAGGGCGTGCTTTGGAAAATTTTCCTGTTTTCCCTGCATGAATATGGTTTCTTTTTTCGTCTTTATCCATGAAAGGCCGAAAGGATGTGGACAACATGCGCGGACGCAAGCGGTGTTTCTCTCTTTTGATGGCGGCGGTGCTGTGGCTTTCCTGCACGGGCGCGCTGGCGGAGTTTTCCCCCCGATACGGTCAGCTTGCCGCTGGGGAGGGCATGACGCTGGAAGTATCCGGGCAGTTTGAAAGCCTGTCAAAACTGGGGAAACAGTCCCTGGAGATCGTGAACGGATGGCTGGACGGGCTGGCATGCAGGGTCACATCCGGGAAGACCATGAGCGCCGTGATCGAAAAAAACGGAGAGAATCTGGTTTCCGCTTTTGTGAACCGGCAGGGGGGCTATACGCTCACTGCGTTCCAGCCTTCCGGCAACGTTTACCTGACGGATCCCGCCGGGCCGGACGCCCTGACGCTGATCACGGGCAAGGATATGAGCCTGCCGGACGTATCGGCGCTGCCCGCGCTGTACCGGACGGCCGCGCCGTCCCTGTACGCCGCGCTGGAAAAGTATGTGACGCCCAAAACGGTCAAGGAAGCCACTTCCATCAAAAACGCTTCCGCCGCGTCGTCCTATGTGAATTACCTGTTCCCGGACGGCAAGCTGAACGAAGCCTGGCCGGACGTGCTGGAAGCGGTCCTGCCCTGCTTAAAGGAAGCGCTTTCCGATCATCCGGGCTGGTACGCCGAGGCGGAAAAGCTGCTCAGCGCCCTGGAATTTTCCGGTGAATGCCGCTTCAAGCGTTTCCTGGATAAGGAAGGAAACGACCTGGGCCTCCAGTTTACCGGAAAGGCCGCCAAAGACGGGGATAACCGGAAGGTGACGCTGTTCGGCGGCTACACCGAGGGCAAGGGCGGCTACGTTTCCCTGACGCTGGCGGGCATCGGCAGCAAAAACAGCCTGAAAGCCAGCTTCGGCGTCAAGCTGACCGCCAAAAAGAACGTGAACACCCTGACCGCCGAAGGCGGCTTAGACCGGGTGATGGACGGAAAAACCACGGCATATACCCTGAACGCCTCGCTGAAAAACGAGGTCAAAGAGGAAAGCGAACACTGGACGGGCAAAGTCACGGTGACAGGAACGGAAAACAAGGTAAAAACCACCTGGACCCTGACGCCGGACCTGGTCTTTGCGGACGGCGGACTGGAAGGAGAAGTGTCCGCGCAGCGGAAAACCGGCTCGAACGTTACGCTGAAAGCCAAGGTACACGCGCGCCTGGCCGCCGCCGTGGAGGAGGACAGCCCCGCCGCCCTCAGCGCCAAGGACCTGCGGGGGCTGATGGAGGAAAGGGCCCGCACGGCTGTGCTTTCGGAGCTGGCTCCCCTGACGGGGGCGCTTACGTCCCTGACGGCGAACCTGACGGAAGACGAACGGACGCTGCTTCTGCACGAACTGCGGACGGACGAATGGATGAACGGGGCTTCCGTGCCCGTACAAGCGACGGAAAATCAGCCGGCAGCGGCGGATGCCGGTGACAGCTGGGTTGTGGAGGAGGATGAACAATGAAACGTGGAATCGCGCTGCTGCTTGTGGTGCTGCTGCTGACAGCCGCCGCGTCCGCGATAGCGGAGGACTATACCCTGGCGGAAAAATTCTATCAGCAGGCGGTGAAGGAATCGGCGTACCGCGGCACGGTGACCCTGTCGGTGTCCGGCACTGGCACGGCGGCCATCGACGCCGCCACGTGGACGCTGCTCAAGAGCTTAGCGCCCCGGCTGAGCCTTTCCGTGGAGCACGCCACCACGCCCTATAAGGACGAGGGACAGGCGACCCTGACCCTGACGCTGGACGGAAAGACCAGTTCCAAATTTACGTATTTATATGATGAAAAGCTGATGGCGTTCAGCGGCACTTTCTTGGGGGGCGATTCCGCCTATTATTCCGCCGCCCGGGATTGGAACCTGACCGAGCTGCTGGAAGGGCTGCTGAGCAATGACACGGCCTGGCCGCCGGTGTGGCAGATGATCCTCGCGGTGGAAAACGCGTCCGAGGAATGGAAAAACCGCGCCCAAAGCCGCATCAGTGTATATGAAACCAAGCTTGGCCTGTGGATGAACGGATACGCCAAGTATTCCACCGGCCGGGACGGCGATACGATGTATTCCCAGCTGGCGTGCACGATCCCGGCGCAGACGGTGAAAGCGGAAATCAAGCAGCTGATGGTGGATTTCTATAACGACGCCGAGCTTTTGACCCTGCTTCGGGAGGTTGTATCCGCCCGGGAGGCCGCCGCCTATCTGCAGCCCTCCATGATGAACGCCCTGTTTTCCATGCTGGACAGCCTGCAATTGAGCGGCGACGTGGAAGTGGTGCGGCGTTATGACGCCACCGGGAACGCCCTGCTGGACCGGGTGTCTTTGCCCTTCGCCGGGAGCAGTACGCTCACTGCCCTGACCGTGACCTGCGCGTATCAGGACGGCGGGCAGAACTGGCAGTTCGCCGGAAACTTGAATAACGGCGCGGAATTTGACGTTTCCTGCCTGATCACGGAAGAAACGATTTTTACCGGCTCCGCGAGGCTGACGATACCGGAAGACGAATCATCCGGTTTTGTGGTCAGCGACCAGGCGGCGCGGACCACCGTGGCTTTCGACTATAATCTGATCTGGGAACCGGGGGAGGATGTGTATGCCCTGGCTACCGACCGTTTTTCCCGGGACATCAAGGGCAGCCTGCTGATCAGACCCAAGGAAGGGAAACTGCCCGAACAGAGCCTGACGCTTGAAATGAACATGTCCTCCGGCAGCTCCAAGCGCTCCGCCACCCAACTGAACGGAACCCTGACCTGGCGCGATCTGGATAGCGGCGCGTCTATCAGCGCGATCCTCACCAGCCGCACGGTGGCACCCTTCGCCTATACCACGCCCTCCACCCTGACCGGGGCCATGCGGATCGATCTGGTGAGCGCGGACACTCTGGCCGCGGTGGTGCAGAATTGGGTGCAGCGCGCCCAGAGCTATTTCGCCTCCCTGGCCCTTGGCGGCATGAGCTTTACCAGTCCCATCGCCACAGTGCAGCCCCGGTAAAAAACCCAATTGTCACTTTTTTTGCATGAAAGCAGCAGTTTCAAGCCGGAAATGGCATTGCGGAAACGCGCTTTTCATGGTATGATATGCAGGCAAGCACAATCAAAACGTGCGGTTTGTCCGGCGCGGAAACGCGGCGGATCAAACGCCGGTTTTAACCCGGCGATACAAAAAGAAAGGGGAAACCAAAATGAAAAAAATCCTTGCTCTGCTGCTGGCGCTGGTGATGGCGCTGAGCTGCGTCGGCGTGTTCGCCGAGGAAGCCGAGTCCAACGAGATCGCCTTTGAGCTGCCCTCCTTCACCGTGGCCTTTGAATCCACTGTGAATGTGGACGCCCTTATGGCCCTGCTTCCCATGTTCGGCATTGACGAGGGCACCATGGGCATGATGCAGACTATCCTGCCCCTGTTGGCCGAAACCAACGGACAGCTTGTGTTCGCCGATAACGGCGCGCAGTTCGACCTGGGCCTCAAGGGCCAGACTGTGCTGACCGTGGCCGGTGAGCAGACCGAAGGCGGCTTCGCCCTGGCCAGCGATATCTTGCCCAGCTACGTGCTCACCCTGTCCAACGAAACCATCGAAGAGATTCTCAAGCAGTTCACCGCCCAGGCGGAAGACGCTTTCGCCAACGTGGATATGGAAGCGCTGCTCACCAATGTGATGGGCTACGTGATGCAGTTCGCCGGCACCGTGACCGAAGCCGTGGCCACCGGTGATCCCGAAGTGGGCGAATTCGCCTTTGAAGATCTGGAACTGACCTTCAACTGCCGGATGCCCATCATCATCGATGTGGAAGCCATCAAGGGCGCTATGGAAACCCTGATCGCCCAGTTGGAGGCAGATGAAAGCATCGGTTCTGTGATCAATGCGCTGGGCACCCTCGGCGTGTCGATGGATGGCGAAGAAACCGTCGTTATCTTCCCCGACGAAGTGACTGTATACGCTTACACCAATGTGGATGAAGAAGGCAACCAGGTGGGCGATACCACCCTGGTCACTGTGGAAACCGCTACCACCGCGGAAGAAGTAACTGTGAACGTGAACGTTGATGTGCTGGTTGAAGGCGAAAACGTGACCGTGATGGTTGATATTCCTGAACAGGATATCGCCCTTACCGTGAATGTTGAGCCCACTGAAGACGGCGCCTCCATTTCCATCGTGTTTGATGGTATGGGCATCCAGGCCGCTGAATTGATGGCCATTTCCATTGGCGACGCGCTGACGCTGTATTCCGAAAGCTACCTGATGGATATGGAGAATCCCATTGTCACCGATACCGTGGTATTCTTCCAGGGCGGCGAGCGCGACTTCACCGTGCTGGACGAAAGCAAGACCGCGATCGGCGTGGAACAGCTGATGGCCGATACCGAAGGCGAAGTCACCAACGCGCTGCTGGCCGACGTGATGAATAACGGCTTAGGCATGCTGATCACCAAGGTTTCTCAGATCCTGCCCGAAGAAATGGCCGGTCTGATGAGCATGATGTATCCCACCGAAGCGGTGGAAGGCGCTGCCGAATAATTTCGATCCCTGAACTCCCGTGCCGTCCGGGCTTGCCCCGGACGGCGTTTTTTCAGCAAGCCAGATGGAGGACGCGATATGGAGGATTTTTCATTGCCCCAGGCCCAGCCCTTTGATTTCCCCGAAGGGGACCATGGAATACTCTTGATCCATGGGTTTACAGGCTCGCCCGCTCATATGCGCCTGATCGGCGAAGGTCTAAAAGAAAAGGGCTTCGCCGTGCGGGGGATGCTGCTGCCGGGCCATGGGGAAACGCCCTGCGCCTTGGGGAACGCAAAATGGCAGGATTGGCTGCTGGCTTGCCGGAGGGAAGCGCGGGACATGCGGGAAAAATACAGGCGGTTCACCGTGGCGGGCCTTTCCATGGGCGGCTGCTTAGCGCTTTTGATCGCCGCACAGATGCAGGCCGATGCCTGCGTCACCATCGCCGCGCCCATGAAAACCGTCAAGCGCTTCCGGGCTTTGGCTCCGGCGGCGGCCCTGGTGCATCCCATGATTTATAAGCAGGCGGACGGCGCGAGGAAAACCCTGGATCAGGCATACGATATCGGCTACAGCAGCTATCCCACCAAAAGCGTCGGCCAGCTGAGCGCCGTCATCCGCAGGGCAAAGCAGGACTTGCACCTGATCCAATGCCCCATTTTGGCCATTCAATCCCACGGCGATAAAACCGTGACGGCGGACAGTCCGGACCTGATTTTGAAGGGCGTTTCCAGCCAGGTCAAGGCACAGCTGTGGCTGGACAGCGCGCCGCATGTGTGCACCATTTCCCCGGAATACCAAAAAATCGTGAACGGCATGGCGGATTTCCTGAAAAAATGGACGGAATGAAAAAGCTATGGGCCTAAAGAAAACGGCGGGGCAATGCATCTGCCCAAAAACAGGACCGGTTTTCTTTTCAAACTGCTGAAACTTCGTTTATTTCTTTGAAAACGCTTGTATTTCGGCATGGTGTATGGTATACTAACACTTGGAATCTGTCAAAAAGATGGCAGAATCCGGCACGGAAAGAGACCAACGCCTTTGAAAGAAAGAAGGGTTTAACGAAGAGTGGGAGCTGCAAGCAGGAAGACGCGGTGGCGGATGCTTTATTTCGTGCCCCTGTGTTTTCCAAAGCTTGCGGAGTGATCCCGCTCTTTTATATTTTAATAAGGAGAGCACAATGCCCCAAAAGAACCTGAACATGCAGAGAATTACCGAAATCTGCGAAAAAACGGCACGGAAATTCGATTATGAGCTGTGCGACGCCGCCATGGAAAAGGAACCCACGGGCCGGTATCTGCGCATATATATCGACAAAGAGGGCGGCATTACCTTAGACGACTGCGAAAAGTACCATCGGGCTGTGCAGCCCAGCTTAGAAAGCTTCGACTACGATTTCCTGGAGGTCTGCTCTCCGGGCATCGACCGGCCCCTGAAAACGAAGCGCGATATCGAGAAATCCATGGGGCTGCTGGTGGAGGCCAGGCTCTATAAACCGGTGGACGGCAGGAAAGCCATTCAGGGCCTGCTCAGGGAAATGGACGATAATCACGTGCTGCTGCAAAGCGGGGAGGAACAAATCGATTTGCCCCGCAAGGCGGTGGCCCAGGTGCGTCTGGTGCCCGATTTGAGCGCGCTGGATGAAGAAGAGGAAGATACGTCCCTGTGATGAAAAACGGGATGATTACGCGATGAAAGCAGGAGGACAAAAATGGCTAAAAAGTCTGAAATGATGGACGCCATCGAAGCCCTGGCCAAGGCCAAGGATATCAGCGTGGATCAGATCATGGAAGCGGTGGAAGACGGCCTGAAGGCCGCCTACCGCCGGGAAATGAAGCGGAGCACCAACACCCCCATGAACCTGTCCGTGGTTTTCTCACGGGACAAGGACGCGCAGATTTTCGCGCGCAAGGTGGTCGCCGAAGAGGTGGAAGACGAAAACCAGCAGATTTCTTTGGAGGAAGCCCGGGCACTGGGCCCCAATTACGAGCTGGGGGATATCGTGGAAATCGACGTGACCCCCGCCGACTTTGGCCGCGTGGCCGCCCAGACCGCCAAGCAGGTGATCCGCCAGAAGCTGCAGGACGTGGAAAAGGGCAAGATCTACGATGAATACATTGAAAAAGAAAACGAGATCCTGACCGGCATCGTGGAACGGGTGGACGCCAAGGGCGTGCAGGTGGAGCTGGGCCGCACCCAGGGCTTCCTGGACAGCAGCGAGTTTATGCCCGGCGAGGAATACCGCCCCGGCGATCATATCAAGGTGTACGTTTTGCAGGTGTACCGCACCAACCGGGACGTGAACCGCACGCCCCAGGTGGCAGTCAGCCGCATCCATCCCGGCCTGGTCAAGCGCCTGTTTGAAATGGAAGTGCCGGAAATCGCTACCGGCGTGGTGCAGATCAAGTCCATCGCCCGTGAGGCGGGCAGCCGCACCAAAATGGCCGTTGCCTCCATGGACGCCATGATCGATCCCGTGGGCGCTTGCGTAGGCCCCCGGGGCAGCCGCGTGGACAAGGTGGTCAGCGAGCTGAAAAACGAAAAAATCGACATCATCAAATGGTCTGCGGACCCGGCGGAATTTGTGGCCAACGCCTTGAACCCCGCTTTTGTGGAACGGGTGCTCCAGAGCAACGAGGAAAAAATCTGCCGCGTGGTGGTGCCGGACAATCAGCTGAGCCTGGCTATCGGCAAGGAAGGGCAGAACGCCCGCCTGGCGGCAAAGCTGACCGGCTGGAAGATCGATATCAAGTCCCAGACCCAGTATAACGAGCTGATGGGGCACGAGGCGGCCAGCCTGCCGGAGGGCAGCGGGACCGTGATTGCCGACGCTTACGAGGATTACGATAAGCTGCCTTTGGATGATGACATCGAATAAACAGAGGATAGACCCATGAAGGAAAAAAAAGTGCCCATGCGCATGTGCGTGGGCTGCCGGGAAATGAAGCCCAAAAAAGAGCTTCTGCGGGTGGTGCGCTCCCCGGAAGGCGCGGTATCCATCGATGTGACGGGCCGCAAGCCGGGCCGCGGGGCGTATGTATGCCACTCGGCGGAGTGCCTCAAGCGGGCCATCAAGCAGCGGCAGCTGGAGCGGGCATTTGAATGCGCGCTGGGGGAAGAAACGCACGCGTCCCTTTTGCGCGAGCTGGAAACTTTGGAGGCCAAGGCGTGACGCCGGTATCCGGGCTGCTGGGCCTGGCCAGCCGCGCGGGGCAGATCATCCTGGGGGCTGACCTGGCGCTGCGGGAAATCAAAGGCGGCAGGGCAGGGGCCGTGCTGCTGGACGCGGGCGCTTCGGAGGGGACCAGGAAAAAAATCTTGGACGCCTGCGCTTATCACGGTGTTTCAGCGTATATACTGCCAGAGGATGAGCTTTCCCGCGCCTGCGGGAAAGAGGGCCGCATGGCTGCCTCGGTGAAAAAAGGGAAGCTGTGCCAAAGGATACAGGAACTGCTCAAAGAGGAAGAGGATCGGGCGCGGGCGTAGGCGCGGGCCGGATCCAGTTGATAAGATTGATAGATTGCGTAAATTACAAGCCAAATGCGGGGGTGCAAGCATCGAATGACCAAGGTGAAACTGGCTGAAGCCACAAAGGAAATCAATCAGCAGGCGGGCGCGATCCTGGAGGAAGCCGCGCGCATCCGGAGAAGTCTGGAAGGCGTGCTGGGCACGCTGCGCAAGCAGGAAGCCAAATTCCAGCGGGAAGAGGAAGAAGAAAAGGCCCGCAAGCGCCAGGAAGAGCAGGCAGAGCTGGCCAAACAGCACACGAAAGCCTGGACGATGCCCGATGAGGATGTGCCGGCAGCCCCTGCCGCCGTCGAATCGGAACGGAGCGAAGGAAAGGCGGACATGGAAAAAGCGCCTGCCCAAACATCCGAACCGGTCAAGGAAAAGAAAGAAGAAAAGGCCGTGCCTGTGGAGGCGGAAAAGCCCCAGGCGGATCAGGCGTCCGCCGCCAAAGCGGAAGCGCCCAAGCAGGATAAGCCTGCCGAGGCGAAACCGGCGGATATGAAACCCGTGGAAGCGAAGCCCGCCGAAAGCAAACCGGCGGATAAGCCCAAGCCCGTGCCCGCTGCCCGGCCCGTACCGGCGCAGCCCCAGCGGCCCGTTCAGCAGACGGCCCGACCCGTGGGCGCTCCCCAGCAAGGACAGCCCCGGCCCCAGGGCCAATATGGCCGTCCGGTCAATGCCCAGGGCCAGCAGCCTTACGGCCGTCCCGCCGGCGCCGCCCAGGGTCAGTATGGCCGTCCCGTCAATGCCCAGCAGGGCCAGGGCGCGGCCCGTCCCGCAGGCGCCCCGTATGGCCGTCCGGCAGGCGCTGCGCCTTATGGCCGCTCCGCTGGCGCGCAGGGGCAGCCCTTTAACCGTCCCGCCGGGCAGCAGGGACAGCAGCCCTTTAACCGTTCCGCCGGACAGGGCGGAACCCCCCGTCCCGCCCAAGGCGGCAGGCCCCAGGGCGGAGCCAACCGTCCCATGGGCGGCGGCCGCAGCCGGGGTCCGGAACTGACCCCTGTGGTGGAAAAGGAAAGGGTCAGCAATTACGATCCCAATAAGAAGCAGTATATCCGGCAGCATGACCCGGAGCACGTGGCCAAGAACCGCAAGCAATTGCAGAAGGAAACCTTCTCCGCTTACGACGATGAAACCGTGCGCGGCGGCAAGAAGGCCCGCAGCAATAAGAAGCAGCTTTCCGCTCAGCAGATGATGGCCCCCATCAAGATCGAAAAGGCGTTCATGACGGCGGAAACCATCACCGTGAAGGACCTGACCGAGCGCATCGGCAAACCCGCCGGCGAAATTTTAAAGAAACTTTTGATGCTCGGCATCATGAGCAACATCAATTCCGAACTGGATTACGACACCGCTTCCCTCGTCTGCTCCGAATTCGGGGTAGAACTGGAAATGAAGCTGGATAAGACCGCCGAGGACGCCCTCTCCGAAATCGACGTGGAAGATTCCGAAGAGGACCTCCAGCCCCGTCCTCCCGTCATCACCATTATGGGCCACGTGGACCACGGCAAAACGTCCCTGCTGGACTACATCCGCAAGGCCCACGTCACCGCCACCGAGGCGGGCGGCATCACCCAGCACATCGGCGCTTACACCGTCAAGCTGAACGGACGGCAGATCACTTTCCTGGATACCCCCGGCCACGAAGCCTTTACCGCCATGCGTATGCGCGGGGCCCAGGCCACGGACATCGCCGTGCTGGTGGTTGCCGCCGACGACGGCGTGATGCCCCAGACCATCGAAGCCATCAACCACGCTAAAGCGGCGGATGTGCCCGTGGTGGTGGCCATCAACAAGATGGATAAGCCCGGCGCCAACCCCGACCGCATCATGCAGGACCTGACCAAGTACGATATGGTGCCCGAGGATTGGGGCGGCGATACCATCATGGTGCCCGTCAGCGCCATCACCGGCCAGGGCGTGGACGACCTGCTGGAAATGATCCTTTTGCAGGCCGACACCATGGAACTGAAAGCCAACCCCAACCGCATGGCCAAAGGCGTGATCATCGAAGCCAAGCTGGACAAGGCCCGGGGCCCGCTGGCCACCGTGCTCCTCCAGAACGGCACTCTGAAAATCGGCGATAACATCGTGGCGGGCATGGCCTCCGGCCGCGTCCGCGCCATGGTGAACGACCGGGGCGAGCGCGTGCAGAGCGCCGGGCCCTCCACCCCTGTGGAAATCTCCGGCTTCAATGAAGTGCCCCTGGCGGGCGACGAAATGTTCGCCGTGGCGGACGACCACTTGAGCCGTCAGGTGGCCCAGGAGCGCCGCGACAAGGTGAAGGCCGCAAGGGCCAACACCACCAAGGTGAGCCTGGATAATCTTTTCGCGGGCATCACCGAGGGCAAGGTACAGAACCTGAACATCATCATCAAGGCCGACGTGCAGGGCAGCGTGGAAGCCGTGAAGCAGGCGTTGGAGAAGCTCTCCAACGACGAAGTGAAGGTGCGCGTGCTGCACAGCGCCGTGGGCGCTGTGACCCAGGACGACGTGAACCTGGCCTCCGCTTTCAACGCCATCATCATCGGCTTCAACATCCGCCCCGATTCCACCGCCCGTGACGCCGCTGAGCGCGAAGGCGTGGACATCCGCCTCTACCGCATCATCTATCAGGCCATCGAGGACGTGGAAAAGGCCATGAAGGGCCTGCTGGCCCCCGAATTCAAGGAAAACCTGCTGGGTCACGCCCAGGTGCGCAGCACCTTCAAGATCACCGGCGCGGGCACTATCGCGGGCTGCTACGTCACCGACGGCAAAGTGCAGCGCAACGCCTCCGTGCGCCTGCTGCGGGATAACGTGGTGGTGTTCGAGGGCAAGCTCTCCTCCCTCCGCCGCTTCAAGGACGACGTGAAGGAAGTGGCCTCCGGCTACGAATGCGGCGTTGGCCTGGAAAACTACAACGACGTCAAGGAAGGCGACGTTGTGGAATGCTTCGTGATGGAAGAGATTGAGCGGTAAGGGAAGAATTGGCGGGAAACCTTTCTTTCAGGAGAAAGAAAGGTTTCCCGCACCCTTCCAAAGAAAGCCTTCCTCGGGATGGAAGGGGAATGATTTTTTGTTTTTTGCTTCCCCGTGGAAGGCTTGAACATTTGAAAGGAAAAAGCTTTGAGTAGTTTTCGTATTGATCGTATTTCAGAAGAGGTACGGCATGCAATTGACGCCATCATCCGGGATATGAACGACCCCCGCATCACCGGCACCTATGCGGTGACCCGGGCGGACGTGACCCGTGATTTGCGCTGGGCCAAGGTGTACGTGAGCGTGCTGGAGGACGATAAGGCGGACGATATGATCAAGGCGCTGAAAAAAGCCGCCGGATTTATCCGCCACGAATTGGGGACGCGCGTGGATTTGCGCTATACCCCTGAATTACTGTTTGAACGGGACCGCAACATCGCCTATGGCGCGCATATCGCCCAGGTGCTCAAGGAAGTGGCCCCCAGAGAGGAAGAAGATACGAATGGCGCAGAAGAATGATTTCTGCCCCGAAATGCTGTCCGCGCTGCAAAATGCGAACAGCATTTTGTTATGTACCCACGCCCAGCCGGACGGGGACGCCATCGGCTCCACCTTGGCCATGGGCTTGGGTCTGCGTGCCTTGGGCAAGCAGGTGGCTTTCTTAGACGCCGACCCGGTACCGGGGCAGATGCGCTTTCTGCCCGGCGCGGCGGATTTTGTCCAGCCGGAAGCGGTACAGAGTAAAACTTATGATGTGTCGCTTGCCATTGACACGGCCACCGTGGAACTGCTGGGCGCAAGCAGGGACGCTTTTTTTGCCGCGCCCGTCACGATGGTCATGGATCATCACCCGGACAATCCGCGCTATGCCATGATCAACGTGGTAGACGGCAAGGCGTCGGCGGCGGGCTGCGTGGCATACCGCTGCCTGAAAGCGCTGAATATCCCGCTGACCAAAGAAATCGCCGCCTGCCTGTACTGCGCCATCAGCACGGACACGGGAAACTTCCGCTTCCAGAATACCAACGCCGAAACGTTCTCCATCATGGCGGAATTGATGGATGCCGGACTGGATTTGCCTGCCGTGGCGCGGCCCATCCATCAATTGCGGGAAGAACCCCACCTGCGGCTGCTGGGCCGGGCGCTGGACTCTCTGAAAATTTTTGCCGGGGGAAAATGCGCCTGCATGAAGCTGACCCAGGCGGATTATGAAGCCGCCCATGCGCTGCAGGAGCACAATACCAATATCGTGAATTACGCCCTGGATATCCCCGGCGTGGAAATGGCTTTCTTAGCCGAGGAACGGGAAAGCGGGCAGGTGAAAGCCAGCCTGCGGGCCCTGCCACCCTGGAACGTGGCGGAAATCGCCCGATCCTTCGGGGGCGGGGGACATACGCTGGCCGCCGGTCTGCGGCTTTCCGTCACACTGGATGATCTTTGCGGGGAATTGGAAGAAAAAATGCTGAAAGCCCTTGAGGACAAGCAATGAACGGGTTCATCAATCTATTGAAGCCCCCCGGCATGTCCTCCGGCGCGGCGGTTGCCATTGTGAAGCGCCTTTCCAAAGAACGGGTGGGTCACGCGGGCACATTAGACCCGGAAGCGGCGGGGGTGCTGCCCATCATGGTGGGCAGGGCCACAAGGCTGCTGGACTGTTTCACCGATCACAGCAAAAGCTACGTGGCCGAGATCGCCTTTGCCGGGGCTACGGACACCCAGGACGCCCAGGGAACGATCATTGAACCGAAGCAAAAGGTGCCGGAACGGGAAGAAATCCTTGCCGTATTGTCACAGTTTCGAGGCACGATCATGCAGCGCCCCCCCGTCTATTCCGCCCTGAAAAAAGACGGCGTACCGCTGTATGCTTTAGCCCGCCAGGGAAAAGCTGTGGAGACCCAGGCCAGGGAAACGGTGATCAACCGTTTGGAATTGGGAGAAAAAACGGGGCAGGACGGTTATATGCTGTCCATCGACTGCGGCAGCGGCACCTATATCCGCACATTATGCCATGATATCGGCCAAGCCTTGGACGCCCCGGCGCATATGCGGTTTTTGCTGCGCACCCGGCATGGGGCCTTTTCCACTGAAAACGCCGTGACCATAGAGGAAGTATTGGAAGCGGACAACCTGGAAAAATATCTTTTGCCGTTTGATTACCCCTTACGGGGATTGCCCTTGCTGCCTCTGCCGGAACAGTATTGGAAGCTTGGGCGGAACGGGGGAAAGCTGCCCGCCGGTTTGCTGCCGGAATTGAACGATACGGAACGCTGCCGCGTGTACGCGGGAGAAGAACTGCTGGGCGTCGCGCATCGGGACGGGGACATCCTGCGCTTTGACGTTGGTTTGACGGGAGGATAAAGAAATGGAAATACGGGAACAATTATCCAAAATTCGCTGCTTTCTGCTGGATATGGACGGCACCTTCTACTTGGGGAATCAATTGATCGAAGGATCCTTGGATTTCCTGGACAAGCTCAAAGAAACCGGGCGGCAGTGCCTGTTTCTGACCAACAATTCCTCCAAATCAGCGTCCTTTTACAAGGAAAAGCTGAAGAAGATGAACGTGCCGGAGGAATTTCGCAACGTGCTCACCAGCGGCCAGGCCACGGCCCGGTACGTGACCAATCGTTTTCCCGGGAAAAAGGCTTTCTTGCTGGCCAACGCCATCGAAACAGAGGAAATGCGGGCCTTGGGGGTGGAAATCGATCAGGAACACCCGGATTATGTGCTCATCGCTTTTGATACGGAATTGGACTACAAAAAAATGACCATGCTCTGCGACCACGTGCGGGCTGGCCTGCCTTATATCGCCACCCACCCGGATTTCAATTGCCCCACGGAAACGGGCTTCATTCCCGACATCGGGGCCACCATCGCCTACGTAAAGGCCAGCACGGGAAGGGAACCGGACCTGATCATCGGCAAGCCCTATTCCGGCATCGTGGAAGAAACCCTGCGGGTGACGGGGCTGCAAAAAAATGAAATGGCCATGGTAGGGGATCGGCTGTATACCGATATCGCCACGGGCGTGAATTTCGGCATGCTGTCCATCCTGGTCATGAGCGGGGAAACCACGGCCCAAATGGCGGCAGAATCGTCCATTAAGCCGGGGCTGACCTTCGGGCGGCTTTCAGAAATGATCCCGTATTTATAATTATCAGGTGAAAGGTTCGAGCATGAAAGAAGTGCTGCGCCGGGCAGGCATCGGCGTTTTCTGGATCGACATATGGTGGGGGATCGCGCTCTTGGTGGGCTTGCCCAAGCTGCTGCCGGGTCCCCTGGAAACGGCGGAAGCGCTTTTCCGCCTGGCCGGGACTGCGGTCTTTTGGCGGAGTGTAGGGCTTACGCTGATGCGGGTCGCCCTGGGCTACCTGCTGGCGGTGCTGAGCGGCACGATGCTGGCGGCGGGCTGCTGGCGGTTCAAGGGGATGGACGCGCTTCTTTCTCCCCTGCGCACGGTGATCAAGGCCACGCCCGTTTCTTCCTTTATCCTGTTGGTGTGGCTATGGCTCAAGCGGGCCCATGTGCCGGTGTTCATTTCTTTTCTGATGGTGCTGCCCATTATCTGGACCGCCGTGCAGGAAGCTTTGGGCGCGGTGGATGGAGATTTAAAGGAAATGACGCGGATGTACCGCTTTACTCGATGGCAGAAGATCAAATATCTGTATGCGCCCAGCGTCAAGCCCGCCTTTATGGCGGCGGGTCTTACGGGCTTAGGCTTTGCCTGGAAAAGCGGAATCGCGGCTGAAGTGATCGCCTTGACGCCCGATTCTGTGGGCAAGCATTTGAGCGACGCGAAAAATTATTTGGAATACCCGGACCTGTTCGCCTGGACCCTGACGGTGATCCTGCTTTCCATGCTGCTGGAGGCGGCGCTGAAAGCGACGGCCCGGCGCGGAAAGGGGGCGAAAAAATGATCCGCCTTACCAACGTTACCGCCGGTTATCCCGGAAAAACGGTACTGCGAAACCTGTCCCTTTCCCTGCCGGAACAAGGGGCGGCCGCCGTCATGGCTCCCAGCGGCTTTGGGAAAACCACCCTGCTGCGGGTGCTGGCGGGATTGTTACAGCCGCAATCCGGCACGATTTCCGGGCTGGAAAACAAGAAAATATCTTTTCTTTTTCAGGAGGATCGCTTGCTTCCCTGGCAAAACGCGGAAAAGAACGTGGAAATCGTCAGCGACAGGGAAAAAGCCCGGTTCTGGCTGCGCGAAATGGAAATCGAAGATCCCGGCCAGTATCCCCATGAAATGAGCGGCGGCATGCAGCGCCGGGTGGCTTTGGCCCGGGCGATGGCGTTCGGCGGCGAGATACTGCTGCTGGACGAACCCTTTAAGGGCCTGGACGATGCCCTCCGGGGCAGGATCGCCGCCCGCATCAAGGATCAGTTTCCTCTGACAATCCTTTCCGTCCACGATCAGGAGGAAGCCGCGCTGATGGGGGCGGGGATCCTGCGGCTGGACCACATAGCATAAAGAAAACCATGAAAAAAGCGCCGCGCGGCGCTTTTTTCGTATGGATGAAACGGATCATTCGATTTTAATGGCGTACATGCTGGCGTTGCTCTTGCTGCAGGTGCCGATCACCAGATAATTCTTGTATACGGCGGGGCTGGCTTCGATAGAGCCGCCCAAATTCAGGGTGCAGCGGACGGAACCGGTGCGGGCGTTGAGCAGGGTGAGGTTGCCGCCCTGGTCGCCCTGAACGATCCAGGCGTCGCCTTGATCATTGTACATGGCTACGGGAGAAGAAATGCTTTCGTCCTTCAAGGCATATTCCCACACCAGGCGGCCGCTTTGCTTATCCATGGCAAGCAGTTTGCTGCCGCCGCCGCTTACCTTGTTGACGGTGAAGAATACCAAGTCGGAAATATTGTTCTGGCCGATCACGGGGCTGGCCTTGCAGCCGGAAAGCTGGTTCTTGTCATAGTCGCACTTGATAGCATAGGTCCACAGGGTTTCGCCGGTCAGGGCGTTCATGCGGCGGATGGTCACATCCTTCTTGCTGCCCAAACGGCTGTAAGCCGTGTTGCCGGTATAGAGGCTCACGCTGGATTCGCTGTCCATATCCAGGGCGATAGCCGCGTCGATGTTGTCGCCCCCGTCCATGGCCCAAACGGTCTTCATGGTGTCGGAATCCACGCAGCGGATCACGCCGTAGGTATCGGCCATATAGATGTATTTATCATACATGGCCACGCTGCTTTCCACGCTCACCAGGGTTTCCTTTTCATCATTTGCCTTGGTGCGCAGGTACACGCCGGTGGGCTTGATGCTGATGGACAGCTTGGCGTCGGGATTTAAGCGTGCGGAGGGATATTCAAACTTGGCGTTCAGGTCCAGGGTATAGAGCAGGCCGTTTCCCCCGGCGACGACCAGCGCGTCCATATCCCGGTTGTTGAACAGGAACAGGGCCGTGCCGTCGAACGCGCCGTTGGTGGAGTACTGCACCTGGGAATCGGATTTGCGGCCGTTGAGGAAATAGGCTTCCTTTCCGTCGATCAGATTATAGATATGCAGGCCGATGCTGCCGGTTTTATTGGGCAGCTTCGATATGCCCTGGCCCACGGCCAGCAGGGGCCGGTCATAGCTGTCGATGGAAACGCTGCCCTTGAGGGGGAAGCCCACGTTGATGGTGTCCCGGGTGGCGGAACCGTCGGTGAGGTCCAGGAAGTAGATTTTGCCGTCCTGGCCCGCAAAAATCACTTCCCGCAGTCCGGAGGTGGCCTTCTTATCGTCATAGAGGTTCATGCCCTCGCGGACTTCCTTGGTCCACTTGACGATGGCGGGCTGGCCCGTCCAGCCCACGCCGTATAGGGTGCCGTTATCGGCGGTTTTCAGGGAACCGAGAGGGACGGACCAGAGGACGGACAATTGTTCCTTTTCCACGTTCACGGTGCCGTAGGCGGCGTTCCGGCGGAAATTGTCGCCCCGGAAGGTGAGAACCCCGGCGGAGGAATAATAGGAGTATTCGTCCGGATTGGGGGCCACATAGCCTGCCGCGCGGCTGACGGTGGTGGTTTTCCCGCCCGAATAAACGTTTTCTGTGGATTTCAGGCTGCCTGACCCTGCCGTGGCTTCCAGCCGGGGCAGAGGCGTGGGCGTGGGAAGCGGCGTGGGGGTGGGCGTAGGCGTCACAGTGGGCAGAGGAGTGGGGGCTTCCGTCGGTTCAGGCGTCGGTTCGGCTGTCGGCTCGGCGGTGGGTTCAGGCGTGGGTTCCTCGGTAGGTTCCTCCACCACGAAGGTGGAAACATCCTCTGTTACAGGGGGCGGATTGGTAGGCGCCCAGGTGATCACAGGCATGGCACCGGTTTCCGTGGGAGAGGGAACCGCCGTTTCCAGGGGCAGCACCACGGCCATGGGCACATCGGTGGGCACCGCCGTGGGCGCGTCCGTGACAGGGGCCGGGGTGGGGGCCGGCGTGTCCGTAGGTATGGGCGTAGGATCGGCTACGATCAGGGAAACAGATTTTTCCGTGCGCCGCCAGGTATCGTTTTCCTTGATGACGGCATATACTTCGCCGGTATAGGGCACATCGAAAATGGCGTTGATATTCCAGATCTTATTGGTTTCGTTGGGGCCGTTCACCAGGGTGGCGGTGCAGGCGATTTCATTGCCCTCGCCATCTTCAAGCCGCACGCCGTCCACGGACTGATTGGTGGTAACGCTGAACAGCATTCGGGTATTCGTGGAACCGGTGGAAGACGCGGCCTGGAAAGAAAGCACCTCGCCCGCCGCCTTAACAGGCGCGCTGATCAGGCCGGTGATGGCGTTTTTCAGTGGATTCAGGGGACCGGCGTCCTTCATGAAAAAGAGGGCGGCAAAAAAGAGCACCACCGCCGCCAGCACGATCCCCAAAATTTTCAGCCACGGGAAACGGCGGACGTCTTCTTCATCGTCGTAGTCGTCATCCTGTTCTGTGGAATGGCGCATATACAGGCCGCCGTCCTGGGACGAATCGTAACGGCGGGAATAGGCGGCCCGGGACGGTTCGGCGTTTTCATCCTGCCAGGTAGGGGGTTCGCGGCGCTGCCACTGAATTTCCCGAGGCGCTTCTTCCTGCTCTTCGGGCAGACGATTGGGTATATCCGAGGAAGATTCGCCGGTGCGGCGGTGCCGGTCGCTGCGGCGATGGCGCACGGGCGATTGATGATCGGAAGAATAAGGATCATAATTACTCAAAGGATTGAACCTCCTTCGTATGTACTGGAAAGGAAAATCCACCACATATAGTATACCAGAAACATGGCTGATTCACAAGTAAAAATATTGGGAAAGGGGGCATTACAAAACAGATAAGGTCGAAACAAGGCCGGCGGGAAAGAAAAAGGTTCATTTTTGCGGCAGTATGTGGTACAATACTCCCGTTCCACGGGGACGAATGGATATGCGGGAGGGAAAAGCTGCCATGCATCGTTTTTTTGCCACGCGGGTGGATGAAAACCGGGCGGAGCTTCCGCCGGAGGAGGAAGCCCACGCTTTAAGGGTGCTGCGGATGAGCGCGGGGGACGCCTGCCAGGCCCTGATCGAAGGAAGCCTCTACAGCGCGGTGATCGAAGAAACGGCTCCCCGGGTGATCCTGCGTTTGGGCGATATGCTGCCCTCCCCGGAACCCAAGGTGGAAATCACCCTGTACCAGGGCATCCCCAAAGGGGAAAAAATGGATTATATCGCCCAGAAGTGCACGGAGGCGGGGGTTTACAGGATCGTGCCGGTAGCCTTTTCCCGGTGCGTGGCCCGATGGGAGGGAAAGGACGCCGCAAAAAAGCGGGACCGCTTCCAGCGCATCGCCGCCGAGGCAGCCAAGCAAAGCGGAAGGGCTATAATTCCGGAAATCGGGACGCCCCTGTCCGTGAACCAGCTTTGCGCGGAGCTTTCCTCGTATGATTTGGCGCTGGTCCCCTGGGAAGAAGAACGGGGCAACGGCATTCGGGCAAAATGGCGGGGCGAAAAGCGCGTGGCCTTTGTGATCGGGCCGGAGGGCGGCATTGCCCCCGATGAAATCGAACAAATGAAGGCTGCCGGGGCTGTGCCCGTTACCTTGGGCCCCCGGATTTTCCGCACGGAAACGGCGGGGCTGGCGGCGCTGGTGTCCCTGCTGACCCTTTCGGGAGATATGGAATAAGATGAAGAAAAAGCAATTATCGAACAATGAAACGCTCTTCCGTCTGGATAACTGGATGGCCCTGCACCAGCGCCTTTGCTGGTTGATTTTAGCGGTTCTGGCTATTGCCTCCATGGCGGCGCTCCTTTCTTTCCGGTTTCTGCCGGAGAAGATTCAGACGGCGTTGATGTTTGCTGTCATGATGCTGCTGTTAGGCCTCTATCGCTGGGCGTCCAACGCGCCATACCGTTCCATGCGCAAATGGGGGAACCGGCTGGAAAAAGGAAACTTGGAAATGTATCGGGCCATGCTGGAATATATTCAGAAGCTGGAAAAAGCACTGCCCGACGCCCTGCGCAGGCAGCTGAACCATTCCATGACCGGCACGAAAGCGTCGCTCATGGCCGCCTTAGGCCAAAAGGAAGAAGCGCTGGCGCTTCTAAAGAATTATGACCAATACTGGGACAAATCCCAGCGGACGAGTTTTCAAACCATGATGAACAAAATATCCGGCGAAAACAACGAAACAGAGCAGAAGGAGAACTGATCCATGCGCACGGTAGCCTTTCATACCTTAGGCTGCAAGGTGAACCAATACGATTCCCAGGCCATGCTGGAGCTGTTCGAGCAGGCTGGCTACGAACCCCGGGATTTTTCCGAACCGGCGGACGTGTACGTGGTGAACACCTGCACGGTAACGGGCACCGGGGATAAAAAGAGCCTGAACGCCGTGCGCCGCGCTTTGCGGACGAATCCCAGCGCCGAAGTGGTGATCGCGGGGTGCCTCGCCCAGCGAGACGGGGAAAAGCTGCTGGAAACCGGCGCGCGGCTGGTGATCGGCAACGCCCGGCGGGGCGAGGTGGTGCGCCTGCTGGAGGAAGCCGTCGCCAGCGGCCAGCGGGTGGCGGCGGTGACGGATATCCTGCGCACGCCTTACGAGCCACTCCGTGTTTCCAGCCAGGAGGGCCGCACCCGGGCGGTGCTGAAAATCCAGGAGGGATGCGACCGGTACTGCACGTACTGCATCATTCCTTACGTCCGGGGCGGCATCCGGTCCCGCGCGCCGGAGGATATCCGGCAGGAAGCCATCCGCCTGGCCCAGGCCGGTTTTCAGGAGCTGGTGCTTACGGGCATTCATTTGACCAGCTACGGACGGGACCTGGACGGGAAAACGCTGCTGGACGCCGTGCGCGTCTGCGATGCGGAGGGGGTTCGGCGTGTCAGGCTGGGTTCCCTGGAGCCTGTGATCGTAACAGAAGAATTTGTGGAGGCACTAAAAAAGGAAGAAAAGGTGTGTCCCCAATTTCATCTGGCCTTGCAGTCCGGCTGTGATCCGGTATTGAAGCGCATGCGCCGCCGGTATACTACCGATGAATTCCGCCGGGCCTGCGCTTTGCTGCGGGAAACCTTTCCCGGCTGCGCTATCACCACCGACGTGATCACCGGTTTTCCCGGCGAAACGGACGCGGAGTTTGCCCAAACCATGGATTTTTGCCGAGAAATCGGCTTCGCCCGGATGCATGTGTTCCCCTATTCCGCCCGGCAGGGGACCCCGGCGGCTCAAATGCCGAATCAGGTGCCCAAAGCCCTGCGGGAGGAAAGGGCCCGGACGCTGATCGCGATGGGGGCGGATATGGCCCGGAAATACCGGGAAAGTCAGATCGGAAAAACCGTGGAGGTGCTGGTGGAGGAAATCGACAGCGATGGAAACGCGCATGGATATACCCGCCAGTACATCGCCTGCGCCCTGCGGGGCGGAAAGATAGGAGAAATATGCTCCGTGCGCGTGAACGGAACGGACGCGGATGGGCTGATGGGTGATAAAGCAGAATAAAGGGAAGCCTTTGAAACGGGAGCGCGTGGCGCTCCTTTTTTGTTGAAAAAAAACGCTGTTTTTTAAAAGGGCCAAAACGCAGGGTACGAAATTGAACGTTCTTCTATCAGAATCGGGCGATAATGCGCGTTTCTGATACAGCGGCCGGGCCGGGGTTTACAAATGGAAGCCGGGGTGGCTATAATGCAGGTCGATACGAGAACTGACGTTCTTAAAAATGACGAGCTGGAAAACAATGCAGGAGGGGGAAGATGGAAGGAAAGCTGAACGCGGGGGACGCGAAATGCCCGTTTTTTTGCGCTCACACCAATCATGCGGTGATATGTGAAGGGCTGATCCCGGACAGCCGCGCCTGCCTGACCTTTTCAGGAAGAGAAGGAAAACGCATCCAATATGAAGCGTTTTGCTGCATGCGGTATGAGAACTGCGAACAGTATCGGGCTTTGATCGAGCGATACCAGCAGGAAACGGAAACGTAATCAACGGGAGGAAAACATGGGGAAAACGATCCCGAAAAGAGAAACCGCCGGGCGGCAGGACGAAAAAAAGCGGATCGCGGAGGAGAGGTATATCGGCGGGGACGTATCGCTGAAAGCCTTGGCTGCAAAAATGGGCGTCAGCGCGTCTACCTTAGGCAAATGGAAGAAAGCGGGGGAATGGGACAAGAAAAAAGGCGAAGTAGAACAGCGGGCCATAAAAAAGGCCACCACCCAGGCTGTAAACAAAAAAGCGCGGGAGCTGTGCCGTCTCATGGAAGCGTCGGACGAAATGGAATACGCCCTGCTGCTGGCCGCCCGGGCTGTAGTAAAAAATCTGTGCGAGGACGAGGAGGGCCTCATTGTCACCGACGGCAAGGAACGGGCCGACAACATGACCCGCTTGGTGCGCGCCATCAACCAGCAGGCGGAAACCAGGATGCGATTGAGCGGCATCATGGATCAGGCCGAACAGGAAAAGATCGCCTTGCTTTGGCGCAAGCAGGAATTGGACGAAAAAAAGGAGGCCCAGGATCAGGCGGAGGGAAAGGAAGGCGTAACGATCAAATTGGACGATGAGGCAGGCGCGCTTTCGGTATGACGCGGGAGATGATCATGGAACGGCCCAGCGAAAAGCAGCGCTTGTTCATGCAGGCCAAGGAAAAATACGTCATCTTCGGCGGGGCGCGTGGCGGCGGGAAAAGCTGGGCGGTCAGGTGGAAAGCCGTGCTTCTGTGCGCCAAATATCCGGGCATCCGGGTGCTGATCATGCGGAAAAGTTACCCGGAACTGCTGGAAAACCATATCAAGCCCCTGCAAACCCAGTTGGCGGGCGTCGCCCGGTACAACAGTGTGACCCATGAGATCCGCTTCCCCAACGGCAGCAGCATCAAGTTCATGTTCTGTTCCAGAGACAATGATTTGATGAAGATTCAGGGCCACGAATACGACGTGATCGCCATCGACGAAGCCACGCAGATGACGGAATACCAGATCAAAACCGTCATGGCCTGCCTGCGCGGGACGAATGATTTTCCCAAGCGCATGTATATGACCTGCAACCCCGGCGGGCCGGGACACCAGTACATCAAGCGGCTCAAAGACCGAAGATTCCGAAGCGATGAAAACCCGGAGGACTACATCTTCATTCAAAGCCTGGTGACGGACAACAAAGCCCTGATGGAAAAGCAGCCGGACTACATCGAGCAATTGAAGGCTCAGCCGCTGCGCCAGCGGGAAGCCTGGCTGCATGGTAATTGGGATGTGTACGAGGGACAGTTTTTCGAGGAATTCCGGGACGATCCCGACCATTATCTGGACAGGAAATACACCCATGTGATCCCGCCCTTTGAGCTGCCCGCTGGTTGGCGGATATACCGAAGCTTTGACTGGGGATACGCCAGGCCCTTTTCCTGCGCCTGGTGGGCCATCGATTACGACGGGGTGTTCTACCGGATCTTGGAACTGTACGGCTGCCGCCAGGATCACGGGGAAGATGTGCCCAACGAGGGCGTCAAGTGGATCGACGATAAAATCTTCTCGGAAATCGCGCGGATCGAACGGGAACATCCCTGGCTTAAGGATAAACGCGTTCAGGGCGTGGCGGACCCCAGCATCTGGGCGGGGGCGGAAAACGGCATCAGCCGGTACGATACGGCGGCACGGCATCGGGTGTACTTTGAGAAAGGGAACAACGACCGCATTCCCGGCTGGATGCAGTGCCATTACAGGCTGGCCTTTGACGAAAACGGCTATCCCATGATGTATGTGTTCAATACCTGCCGGGCCTTCATCCGCACGATCCCGCTGCTGACGTTTGATGGGAATGTGGCGGAAGATCTGGACAGCAGCTTGGAGGATCACGTGGCGGACGAATGGCGCTATTTCTGCATGCTGAACCCCATCAAGCCCCGCACGGCGGCGGAACAAAAAATCATTTTGAGCGACCCACTGAACCAGATAATCCGAAGTAGGAGGACGTATGACTGAATTAACGCCAAGGCGCGTGACCCCGGAGCGGATCAGGCAGGCTGCCGATACCCTGAAAAAGTACAAAGCGGGCAGGGCGCGGCTGGAAAAGCGCCTCAAGGAGGATGAAAAGTGGTGGCAGGGCCACGCCTGGGACTGCATGGCAGAGCAGGGAAACCCGCAATCCCCCAAGCGGCCTACCAAATGGCTGGTGAACGTGATCATGGGCAAGCATGCCGATATGATGGACGCTTACCCGGAACCGGCGATCCTGCCCCGGGAGGAAAGCGATGAAGATCAGGCCCGGCAGCTCAGCAGCATCCTGCCGGTGATCCTGGAGCAGAATCATTTCCAGGATGTGTACAACCAGCAGGCATGGGAAAAGAACAAGCACGGCACGGCGGTATACGCCGTGTATTGGGACAGGACGCTGCTGAACGGCTTAGGGGACGTGAACATCCGCGGCGTGGACCTGATGAACCTGTTTTGGGAACCGGGCGTGGACGACATTCAGAAGAGCCGCAACCTGTTTTTGGTCACGGCCCAGGACAGGGAAAGCCTGATCCAGGAATACCCGCATTTGGACCAGATCGGAACGCAAACTGATTTCTTCCTCTCGCGGTACGAAACGGAGGACGCGGTGGGGACTGCCGATAAAGCGCTGGTGATCGATTGGTATTACCACACCTATGAAAACGGCCGCAAGCTGCTGCAATACTGCAAATTCTGCGGCCAGGAGGTGCTGTACGCCAGCGAGGACGATCCCGCCCTGGAGGGGCGCGGCTGGTATGACGACGGGCTGTATCCCTTTGTGCTGGATACCCTGTTTCCCCAGAAAGGCAGCCTGGCGGGCTGGGGATATATCGACCTTGGCAAGGACACCCAGGAGGAAATCGATCTGCTGAACGCCGCCATCAGCCTGAATGCCCGGGCGGGGGCCATCCCCCGGTATTTCCGCCGGTCGGATTCTCCCATCAACCTGAATCAGTTTCTGGATTTTACCAATCCAGTCATCGAGGTGGAGGGAGGATTAGGAGAGGCGGATATGGTGCCGGTCCGGCACTATCCCTTAGACGCGGTGTATGTGCAGCATCTGAACAACCGCATTCAGGAACTCAAGCAAACCTGCGGCAACCAGGACGTGTCCAACGGCGTTACCAACGGCGTGATCGCTGCAAGCGGCATCGCCGCGCAGATGGAGGCGGCGGGCCGCACCAGCCGGGACGGCAACAAGGGCACCTACCGGGCTTACGCCCGGATGCTGGAAATGGTGATCGAACGCATCCGCCAGTTTTACGATGTCCCCCGGTGCTTCCGCATTTTGGGGGAAAGAGCGGCCTGGGAATTTGTCCAGTTTGACAATTCGGGCTTGCAGATGCAGGCCAATCCCAGCTTGGCGGGCCGGGAGATGGGCTGGCGGAAGCCGGTGTTCGATATCAGGGTTTCGGCGCAGAAGGAAAATGCTTACACCAAAATGGCCCAGAACGAATTGGCCTTGGGGCTGCTGCGGGCGGGGGTTTTTTCGCCGCAGATGGCGGAGCAGAGCGAGCTGCTTTTATCCATGATGGATTTCAGGAAAAAGGACGAGCTGCTTTTGAAGATACAGAAAAACGCATCGGCCCGGCGCGATACGGCGCTGTGGCAGCGCATGGCGCTGGAATTGGCCAGCCGCTACGAACCGGAAACGGCGGAAAAAATGGCGCAGGGGATCCTGACGCCGTCTTCGGCGGCGCGGGGCGGCGCACTGGCATCTGACGGGCACGTAACAGATGCGAATACCGGCACGGAGGACGCCAAGCATATGATCCGCGCCAGGGAACGCACCCGGAGCGTGAGCCAGCCGGATTGAAGCGCCGGAGCATTTCACTTGGCTTCACCCGAAAAGGGAAGCAGATACAGGAAAAGCAGAGGAGGACAAGCATGGAACCACTGAAAAACCAAAGGTTTGCCCAGGAAGAAACGGCGGAAAGGAGGATGGAGGACATGGAAGAGGGGCGCGCAACGGGGAAGGAAGAGCGCCGGGCTGATTTCCAGGCGCTGATCGCGGGACCTTACCGGCAGGAATTTGAGGAAGCGGTAAAAAGGCGGGTGCAGTATGAGCTGGAGCGCCTCCAAAACGGCGCGCGGGAAAAAGATATCAACGCCCGCATGAAGGGAGAACAGGCCAATGCCCAGCGGGAAGCGGCCCTGCGGCAGCATTTTGCCCGCCTGACAAAGCAGGGAGAGGAATTGAAACAAACTTTCCCGGACTTTGATCTGATGCGGGAAATGCAGAACCCCGCTTTCGTGCGCATGACCGCGCCGGGAACGGGCGTGAGCGTGAAGGACGCCTTTTACGCCGTGCACGGCGAGGATATCCAGCGGGAAAGCATGCAGTACGCCGCCATTCAGGCGGGTCGCCGCATCGCCGCCAGTGTGCAGGCCGGGGCCAGCAGACCCGTGGAAAACGGCATTCAGGCGGCTTCTCCCGTCATGATCGGCATCGATATCCGCAATATGAACAAAAAACAGCGGGAAGAATACCGCCGCCGCATCCAGAACGGGGAAACCATCAATTTCAGGGACAAGTTTTAAAGGAGGAAAAAGCATATGCGGAATGTACAGGAATTTGACCGGCGCATGATGGCGGGCGACGCGGGCGTATCGGGCGGCAGCCCTGTGGCGACGACCCAGTACTATGCCAACGCCTATACCGGCGCTACCGAAGCCTTTGACCAGAATAACACCATGTCGCCGCAGGTAAAGGAATGGTACAACACCGAAGCCTTGGAGAACGCCCGCAGCAACCACATGTTCGCCCAGTTCGCCAAGAACATCCCCCTGCCCGAAAACCATGGCATGACCGTGGAAATGCGCAAGGCCAACACCTTTGGGGACGTGCCCCGCCTCAAGGAGGGCGTGATCCCTGACGGAGAGAAGTTCGGCTACAGCGCCGTGAGCGCCACCGTGTATGAATACGGCGCGTACACGCCTCTCAGCCGCCGCCTGATCCGCCACGCGGTGGACCCGGTGGCCCAGGACGCGGTGGAGGAAATGGGCGCGGCGGGCGGCAACACCCAGGATAAGATCGCCCGGAACATCGCCCTGAGCGGCAGCAACGTGATGTACTGCGACAAGAGCAACGGCACCGCGGTGACCACCCGCAGTCAGTTGGATAATACCTGCCTGCTGACCCCCACCATGGTGAACCGGGCGGTGACCTGGCTGAAAAAGCACAAGGCTCCCAAGATCAACGGCAAATACGTGGCCATCATCCATCCCAGCGTCACCTACGATCTGCGCCAGAGCAGCGATTGGATCGACGCCCACAAGTACGCTGACCCGGAGGAAATCTATAACGGGGAAATCGGCGAGCTGCACGGCGTGCGCTTCATCGAGAGCGACAACGCCAAAGTGCTGCGCGGCAAGGACCTGGCCAGCGACAGCCGCACCCTGCTGGTCAACGGCGAGATTTCCCAGGCGGGCAAGACCATCACCTTTGACGGCGGCACCGTGGCGGAAAACGCGCTGAAAGACCGGTATATCCTGGTGGGAGACGTCAAATGCCTGGTAACGGCCAACACCGATACCACCATCACGGTGAAGGACAACATCAATAACATTGCCGACAATACGGTGATCTATCCCGGCGAGGGCGGTAACCAGGGCATCGCAGTTTATGGCTGTATTTTCCTGGGCAAGAACGCTTTCGGCATGATCGACGTGGTGGGCGGCAATATGGAAATGATCGTAAAAACCCCGGAAGAAGCGGGCGGGCCCCTGAACCAGTTCGGCACCATCGGCGTGTATTTTGAAACCGGCGGCGGCGTGCTGTACGAGGAGAGGCTGCTGCGCGTGGAATGCGGAAGCTATTACAGCAGCGTGGACGAAGACGAGGACGAACGATAAAAGGAGGATTCAATATGGCAAAAGAAGCAACGGGAAAAAAGGCATATGATCCCTGGCAGGATATGCGGCAGATTTTTATTCCCAAGCGCAGCCGAACGGAACAGAACACCTTGGAGGTGGGGGTGAACGATAAAACCTTCTTTATCCCCAAGGACCAGTTTGTGGACGTGCCCATGCCCCTGTGGGAAGTGGTGCATGAAATGCTGGACGCACAGAAAACCATGGAGGAGGAAGCCAAAAAGGCCAGCGGCCAGCGGGAATTTTCCATGGCTGTATAAGTGACGGGCGGTCCCGGGGCGATAGAAGCCCCGGGACCCCAAGGGAGTGATCATATGACGATAGACCAGGCTATACACACGGTGGATATGCTGAAACCCAACCAGATCGAGCGGGCGCGGAAAATCGACTGGCTGGAAACGCTGGACCGGCGGATTTATCTGGATTTGATGTGTACCCACGGACGCGGGAATGAGCGGGAAGTGCCGGACCGGTTCGATGGCTACGGCCAGGATACGGACCCGGATACCGTGCTGCTGGCCCCTCCGCCGTATGATGAGATTTACCGCTTTTACCTGGAAATGCATATCGATCTGGTGAATCAGGAATACGACAAATACAACAACAGCGCCATACTGTATGCCAATGCCTGGGGGCATCTGGCCCGCATGTGGAACCGGGAGCACAGTCCTATCCTGGAACGCGGCGCGCACCTGCGGTTTTGATGATCCGATGGGAGGATGATATGCTTTACCCGAAACTCAATAAGATCAAGACGGCGAGGCAGTGGACCGAGCAGTTTTTGGGCCTGGACCGGCGGCCCCGGACCTATGACGGGACTTTCGATGCCATGGGCAATATGACGGGGGAACCGTGGCCGCTGCTGAGCAGCCGGAAAAAACGCGGACTGGTGGCGGAGCTGGACAGCCCCCAGGCCATGGCGGCGCTGGGGAAGCTGGCCTGGATCGACGGCAGCACGCTGTACTTTAACGGCCAGGCAACAGCCATCAACGATTTATCGCTGGACGCGGACATGCTGCCTAAACGCATAACCGCCATGGGGGCTTATCTGCTGATCATGCCGGACAAGCGGTACTACAACACGGTAGACCCGGAGGATCGAGGCGGCATTGAGCGCCTGTGGGCCAGCAGAGGCAGCGTCACCTTTACCCTGTGCGATATGGACGGCATCGATTATCCACTGGGCGAGACGTTTTTAGGCGACAGGGACCCCCTCTCGCTGGCGAATGAAACACCGGGGGAAGGAGATTACTGGCTGAATACCGGCGAATATCCGCATGCCTTGTACCGGCTGTATGACGGCAAGTGGGTATCCGTTTCTTCAACCTATGTGAAAATATCCGGCGCGGGGATCGGAGAAGGCCTGAACGTACAGGACGGCGTGCGGATCAGCGGGATCGAATACAGCGGGAACGATGCCGCTTTTGGGGAGCAGCTGGAATTTCTGAATCAGACGCATATCATCCAGGCCGTGGCTGATGATTTCATTGTAATCACCGGCGTGATCGATTATCGGTATACGCAAACGAACGGCAAAGTACGGGCGGACCGGAGAATGCCCCAAATGGACTATCTGATCGAGTGCAACAACCGCCTGTGGGGCTGCCGTTTCGGGGAGCAGGATGGGGAAACGGTGAACCGCATCTATGCTTGCGCTTTAGGCGATTTCAAGAATTGGGAAAAGTACATGGGCACCAGCATGGACAGCTATTATGTGAATGTGGGGTCAGACGGCCCCTTTACCGGCGCGGCGGTACACCGAGGGTATCCCCATTTTTTCAAAACAGACTGCGTGCACAAGGTTTACGGGGATAAGCCCAGCAATTTCCAGACGCAGCTGACGGAGTGCGTCGGGGTGAAGCAGGGCTGCTCGGGCAGCCTGGCGGCGTACAACGGTGGGCTGTACTATGTGAGCGTGAACGGCGTGGAATACTTTGAAAGCCTGACGGAAAACCGAAGCAAAGCCCTGGGGCTGGAAGGAGTGGAAGCGGCGGCCGCAGGACAGGCCGGAGGCAGATACTACCTGAGCGTCAAATGCCGGGACGGGCAATGGGATCTGTACGTATTGGATTTGGAGCGCGGCGTTTGGCACAGGCAGGACGACAGTCACGCGCTTTCTTTCACGGAACTGAACGGGGAAATGTACATGCTTTTGGCCAACGGGCTGCTGTACGCGCTGAACGGAACGGAAGGAGAAGAAGAACCGGAGGATGTGACTTGGTACGCGGAAACGGCGGTGATGGGCTATGAGTACCCGGATCACAAGTACCTGAGCCGGTTTCTGCTGCGCATGCGGCTGGGGGCCAAGGCGGAATGCAGGGTATACGTTCAGTATGATTCGGATGGGCTATGGCTTTTCAAGGGCACGATCCGGGGCGAAGACAGGGTAAAAACCTATCTGCTGCCGGTGATCCCCCGGCGGTGCGAGCATTTGAAGGTGCGCTTTGAAGGGCATGGATTCATGCAGCTTTACGGCATGGCGCGGGAATTGGCGATCGGGAGGGAGTAAGCAGTGGCAAACACACAGGAAGAACTCAAAAAGACGTGGCAGAACCAGATATATTCCGCTGGTCAGCCATGGGATACGGCTGACGAAGACGGGGGAAACGGTTATTCCCCGGAAGCGGATTTGAGCAAAGACGGCGCGGCGGGGTCAGCGTTATCCTCCAGTACTTACGGCTTAAGCGACAGCACGCTTTCGGGCCTTCAACAGTATGCCCAGGGCTATACGCCCAGCGCCGCTGTGACCCAGGCAAAGGAGTATCTGCAGGGCGTAATGGACAGCCAGCCCGCGGCATTCCAAAGCAAGTATACCCGGCAGATCGCCGATATGTACAACAAGATCATGAACCGGCCGGAATTCAAGTATGATGTGTCCAAGGACCCGCTGTTTGCTTCGTACAAAAACCAGTACATGCAGAACGGACAGCGGGCAATGCAGGACGCCATGGGCACGGCGGCCGCCCTGACAGGCGGCTATGGCAACAGCTGGGGGACCACGGCGGGCTATCAGGCATATCAATGGTATTTGCAGCAGCTCAACAGCGTGATCCCGGAACTGGAGCAGTACGCTTTCGACAAATACAAGTATTACGGCGAAGAACTGCGCGGGAACCTGAACATGACCACCAATCTGGATTCCATCGACTATGGCCGGTATCGGGACACCGTAAGCGACTGGCAGACCAGCGTGGACATGGCGCAGAATGCCTATCAGTACGAACAAAACAGCGATCTGGCCATGTGGGAGAACATGCTGGATTATTACATGAATCTGGCCGGGATGGAAACCAGTAATTACTGGAAGCAGCAGAACTTGGATCAGGAGCAGAAGAAATGGGAAGCGGAATATGCCCTGGACCAGGCCAAATTCGACTTCCAGGTGCGGCAGTACGAAGACGCCCTGCGGCAATTGGAGCAGCAAAGCGGCGGAGGCGGAACCGGTACAGGAACGGGAACAGGAAACGGCGGCGGAACGGTTGCAAAGGCATCGGAAGAGGTCGGGAGCACAGGGGAAACCAGCGCTCTGGTCTCCTTGCCGGTGCTGGAAACAAATTTAAAGGGCGGCACAAATGCCGGACCTCTGGCACAGAGCACCCCGGCGATCCCCGTCGATCAGGCTCAAACGCTGCTGGGCCAAATGGAGGCGCTTTACAAGAACTCGGCACAAGGGAAAAACGCGGAGAAAAAGACGGCGCAGGCCAACGCGCTGAACGAACTGGCAAAAGAAATGACAAAATCGGACGCCGCGGGACTGATGGCCAGCAATCTTGGGTGGGCGGCCCTGCAGGCGGCGAAAGACATCCTGGAAAGCAGGAAAAACTGACGGGTGCCAGAACGCCGCGTGATCCGGCGAATGGAAGGAAAAATATGGCATATTTGAATGAAATTCAAGTTCACAGCAGGGTAACGGATGTTCGGCAGGTGATGGAATACCTTCGCCAGCTGGAGGACCAGGTGCGCTATGCCTTGCAAAATCTGGACGGGGAGAACATTCAGGCAGGCGCGATCGGGGAGGAGCAGCTGAGCGGCGGCGTGCAGAAACGCATCAAAACAGCGGAAAACGCGGCGGTGGATGCTGCAGCAACGCGGCGGACGGCAGACGCCGCGACCGCCGCGCTGGCGGACGTGAACCAGCGCATGGCCGTAAAGCTGAACGGCAGCGAAGAATTCAGCCTGTGGGTGAGCGGCAATCAGCCAGACGGACATAAAGTGATATGGATCAAGCCGCTGTCCCGCGAGGATGACGGACCGTGGGAATGCGAAATAACATATATTCCTTGAGGAGGTGGGAAAACATGATCACCATACGTTTTTCCGGGCGTCAGCCCACCCCGGAACAGAGCAGGATCGGCATGGAAACGGACCAGCGATCTGAAACCCTGCGCTTTCTGCTGCCGCAGATCGCGGATGATCAGAGCGCGCAGCTGATGATGCTCTTGCCAGACGGCACGGCGGAAATCTTGCAGATTCGGGACGGCATGGCGGCCATTCCGGCGCGTGCGGTGGAGATCCCGGGACGGTGCCGCTGCTGGGTGGAAATTTTGGGCGGCGACAAAGTGGCCTGGAACAGCGAACTGCTGTATCTGGATATCGGCGACCTTCCACCCATCAGCGAACGGACGGAAGCCCAGTATCCCACGGCCATTCAGGATGCCATGGACGCCTGCGTCTGTACCGAACGATACCGCGACGAAGCAAAAGCGGCGGCAGGCATGATGATTACAAAGGGCGGGCTGCTTCATTTCCATCTGGCGGAGGATGGACATCTGTATATGTATTACACCCACAGCACGCCGGTGCTGTTTGAAATCATAGAAGGAGATTTATACGCATATGGCAATTGAGTATCATGGGGAAAACAGCATTGAAAAGGTGAACTTAGGAGCGGTGAGCGCTTACGCGGTGGCGAAAAAGCACGGGTTCACAGGTACGGAGGCGGAATGGGAGCAGTATATCGCCAACGCCAGCATCAAGGCGCAGCAGGCGTCCGCCAGCGCCTCGGCGGCGGCTGCCAGCGCGGCGGACGCGGCCACGTACCGCGGCGAGATCCGGGATCAGAATCAGGGCTTGTTTGTGCGGTATGACGAAGACGCGACGCTGACGGAAAGCGGCAAGGCCCAGTTTCGCAAGAACATCGGTTTGCCCTATACGGCGGAAGAAACCGTAAGCCTGCTGGGCGAAGCGGCGGCAAAGCTGGGATCCCTGACCGTATACGCGGATATGCCTGGCTACTGGACCGCTTCCGGGACTTTCAGCATGAACAACGCAGGATCGGTGTGGCATACGCGCATGGTGCCCGTCAAAGGCTATTCCAAAATCTATGGCCGGACCTACATGGATGAATACGGCTACGCGGTGGCCTACTTCGATCAGGATTATCAGCTTCTGCCCGATATCTCCGTTATGGGAACGGGCAACATGCGCTTCGGACGTGAGGCGGGAGAACCGCTGACCATTCCGGAGGCGGCTTACTATGCCAGTATCAGCGGCTGGGGCGCGGCGGATTCCTACTTTTTCGTGTTCTGGGGGGAGCCGGAAAGCAATCCGGGCCGGATGGAACAGCGCGGCGTCAGCTACGCGGACTTTGGCGCGAAGCTGGACGGGGTGACGGACGACACAGAGGCAGTGATGGCCTGCCACGATTACGCCAACGCCCATGGCTGTCCGGTATTCCAGCACAGCGGCACGGTATTCATGGGGACGGCGCAGCATCGCCTGAATGGCGAAAGGCACAACGTGGAAATCAAAACGGATGTGGACTGGACCGGCACCACTTTCCTGATCAAGCCGCCCATTGAAGAAGAACGGATCGTGTTTTCCGTCTGTTCGGATGAGGAAAAGGAAGACGTGAACCTGGCGGCCTGGCAGATCAACCAGCTGCATGACAACTGGCTGAACATCGATTTTCTCAAGAGTTACCCCAACGAGCTGGTGACCTTCATGGTCGAAAGGGAATACCCCGACATCGTGATCGGCATGCGCGACGGCTGGGAGGAATCGAGCTATCCGGAAACTTCCTATTATTCCGAAACGGCTGCCGTTGACCGGAACGGCGCGCTGATGGACGGCCATCTGTTCCTGGATATCAGCAGCCGGATGCCCCGGGATCCTAATCTCAGCGATTCCACCCAGAATATCACCGGTCATGTGAAAATGCGCAGGCGTTCCATTCTGGACACGCCCATCACCATCAAGGGCGGCACCTTCAAGCTGGCTTATCAAGGCCGTTTTGTCAACCCATACTATTTGTATATCAGCCGCAGCAACGTGACCGTTGAAGGGCTCAAGTGCGACGCGGGCACGCGCTATGAAACCGGCGACCTGCGTTACCGCGGAGAGCTGATCCGTGCCGATTACGCTTATAATCTGTGCTTCCGGGACTGCGTGCTGGAGAATTTTGGCAACTTCCTGCCCACAAACATGGCGCATGAGAACAACGTATCTTATGTGCTGGTGTGCACCCATTGCAGCAACGTGCTGATCGATCACTGCGAATTCCTGCGCGGCTGGGGCCCGATTCAGACCAGCTGGTGCAAGAGGCTGACAGTGCGGGACAGCCTGATGGGCCGTGTGGATAATCACTATGGCTGCCGGGATTACCTGATTGATGGCTGCACCATGGTGACCAGCCACAGCAACATCAACGTGGGCTATGGCGACGGTTACCTGACCGTGCGGGACACCAAATTCATCAAAACGACGGACTACGACACCATGTTCAACAGCCGTCTGATCTATTGCCGCGAGGACTATTGCAGTATTTTCCAGGGCAATATCACGCTGGAAAACATCCACATCGAAACCAATTATGAAACCACGCTGCTGTATGCCGCGCTGGAAAGCAGTTACGCGTTCAAGCACGAAAGCAGCAATCAGATGCTGCCCATGAAGCTGCCTAAAGTGCGGATGAAGAACATTTACTTTAAGCACCTGTCCCCTCAGCCGGTGAAGCTGACGCTGGCGGAATACGGCGTGCGCGCGGAAGCCTCGGCCCTTTCCTATGGCACGGTGGAGCCGGACAACGTGATCATCGACGGCGTTTGGAGCGATCAGCCCGCGCGCATCCTGCCCATGCTGGAAAATGTGCATCTGACGGGCAGCGAAGAATGGGTGATCAAGGTGAAGAATTTCGACTGCCGCATCGACGTGGTGGAGGATGATACCATCGCGCCCAGTGAAAACCTGGCCATCGACCTGCCGCTGGTATGGCTGCTGAAGGATCCAGAACTGTACTTTGAAAGTAAAGTAAACGAAGCGCTCCAGGCCAGCGGCGCGATCAGCGTGGGCGAAGCGGAAGCTAGCCGGATCGCGGCGGCGGTCAGCCAGCAGCAGGCAGCGGCCAGCCAAACCGACGCGGCCCTAAGCGCGGCGGCTGCCTCGGACAGCCAGATCGCATCCGCTGTGAGCCAGACCGCGGCAGCGGCATCCGCGGCCAGCGCGGCAGCTAGCGCCGCATTGGCCCAACAATACAGCTACGGCATATCCATATCGGGCACCGGACTGGTGTTTAGTTCCGGTACCCAGGAGTAAGGAGGAAGAATCAATGAGCGTATTGGATCATATTGTTTTAAATGAAGCGCGTTATGATCTCCAGGACACCGACGCGCGGGCGATGCTCGCCCCCACGGAAGCCAGCTCCACCGCCAGCGCGGCGCACACGGCCGGATCGTATTTCATTTATGGCGGCACCCTGTACCAGGCTACGGCGGACATTGCCCAGGGAGGGACGATCATTACCAGCGGCAGCGGGCAGAACTGTGAAGAAGCGGCTTTGGGAGGAACTGTCAGTGGCTTAAAGAGTTCTATAGATATATTGGAGCCAGCTGCAACCGCATCCGATATCGGAAAGACACCGATTATTAAAACTGTGAATAATGGAAAGGTGACTGAATATGAGTTCGGAAATGTAGCTGATCCAGAAATAATTACTAATGCCGTTTATTGGGAAGAGAACGAAGATGATGATACTATTGAAGAAATTATCAAATCTGAAATCAAAGCCAATATGCGCTTTGCCATAAATGGGCATACGCTGTTATTAAAATACGATGGAGAAACAGTAACGTCCATTGAACTCCCAGACCCAATTCATTGCACCGCCGTGGAATTAAATGCTTCATCAGCGTCCGTTGAACGGTATAAATCTATAACACTTATAATGTCCCCGTGAAACTGGACCAGCAGTAGCGAAAAAAAGGTGAACATGGTAGAATAAAAGACGAGGGAGAGGATACCATGAATTACCAGCACTACAGTCCAGAATTCAAAGCGAAGATTGTCCTGCAGGTTCTGCA
>JAFXSH010000069.1 GCA_017525805.1 Clostridia bacterium
GCGGGCGGCCCCCCCGCGCGGGGGCGGGCGGCGAAAAAAGCCCGAAAAGGCGGCCGTGGCGCGGTAGCGGGCGCGGGCGGGCGGCTCGGGGGAAAGCGGAAGCCGGGGCCGGAAAAAGCCGTTTTTTGCGGGCGGGGCGGGCTTTCGGGGGCGGAAACGGGCGGCGCCGGCGCGACGGGCGCGGAAAAAAGCCCCGACGCGGAGGCGGGCGGGGCGGAAAAAGCCGGTTTTCCAGCAATGTTTCCCCGGCGCGTGACGGGTTTTCTTTCCCCGCCCAGCAGTGCGGTGGCTTTTCCGGGCGCAGGCTTCGCGTTACGCGCATATATAGGAAGCTCCTGAAAATCGGTCACTTTTTTTGTGCTTTACGCACAAAAAATCCGCCGAAAAGATTGTGCTTTCGGTCGGCTTGCCTTTTCGGGGCGGCAGAGTGATGAATGTGTCGCGCCGCGGGGAAAGGCCCCCGCGGGGGCCGCGGGCGGGAAAAGCCGCCGGGCAAAGGAGCAAACCGCTTTGAAGAACCAAACTTTCGGTATCGAGGTCGAAATGAACCACATCTCCCGGTCTCGGGCGGCCCGCGTGGTCGCGGACACACTTGGACCCGGTTCGGCGGTCGAGCACACCGGGGGCACCTACGACGCCTGGACGGTGACCGGGCCGGATGGCAGGAAGTGGAAGTGCGTTTCCGATGCCAGCATCGCGGGGGGCCGCGACCAGGGCACCGAGTTTGTGAGCCCGATTTGCCGCTGGGAGGACATCGAAACGGTGCAGGCTTGCATCCGGGCGCTCCGGGACGCGGGGGCACACGCCGACCCCTCCTGCGGCATCCACGTGCACATCGGGCTGGGCAGGCACACCCCGAAAACCCTCCGGAACCTGGTGAACATCGTCAACGCGAAGGAAGAACTCCTGACCATGGCCCTCCAGATTTCTCCAGAACGCCGCGACCGCTGGTGCGAGGAGGTCGACCCCGGCTTTTTGGGCAGGCTGAACACACAGCGGCCCACCACCTCTGAAGGCCTGGCCCGGATTTGGTACAACGACCAGAACTGGGAGCGCCACGCACACCAGCACTACGACCCCAGCCGCTACCACCTGCTGAACCTCCACGCGGTGTGGCAGAAGGGCACCATCGAATTCCGGGCCTTCAACAGCACCCTTCACGCGGGCGAGGTCAAAGCCTACATCCAGCTCTGCATGGCGATTTCCCACCAAGCCCTCACCGTAAGCACAGCCAGCCCGGCCCGCCCGGTCACCGACAACCCCGCGTACACCTTCCGGTGCTGGCTCCTGCGCCTGGGCATGAACGGCAAGGAGTTCAAGGCCGCCCGGACACACCTGCTCAAGCACATGCCCGGCAACGCGGCATGGCGGAACGGTGAAGCGACCACCCGCCGGGCTTCCTGAACCCGGCGGCGCACACCAGGGAGGGCACAGCTTTGAAATCAACCCGCCTGACGAGCGCCCGGCGGCACCGGGCCGAAACCGGGCACACGAACTGCCCGGTCGCGGGAAGCCACAGCCGAAGTTCAGCCCCCGAGCTTCCAAATCAAGCAGGGCGCACAGCCCGGAAAGGACACATTTATGATGACCCTTAACCAAGCAATCGCCTACGGCAAGCACATCGGCGTCCAGTACTACGTGGTCAACCATCACGGATGCATCGTCGGGGGAGCAAAGACACTCGAAGCGGCACAGGAAATGAAGCGGCGCTTTGAAATCGAAGACCGCAGGAACCCGTGGACACACGGCACCACCCGATTCACCATCAAGCCCGTCAAGTAAGCGCGGGCGGGAACCACAGCTTTCAAATCGACAGGGCCGAGAGCCCGGAAAGGAACACACCATGAAAAAGCAGGACATCCGCAACGCATACAGCCAGAAGGTCACCGAGCTCCTGAATCAGGGGTACACCATTTTCCCGGACACCATGAGCGGTTCGCAGGGCGAAATCGCACACATCGACCTCACAAACGGCTCCGAAATCCTCCGGGTTCTCCTTTACCGCGACCACAGCTGGGAACGCGGCGAGGACGGGTACATTGGCGACACCGTCTGCCTGACGGTCGGCAAGGCTGCGCCGGACACCCGGGTCTTCGACAACTGGGATGGCACCATCTGGAACAACCGCCTCGAGCCGCGCTTTGAAAACAAGTGGGCTTGGCTTGGAGCTAACCGCCGGAATGACTGGTACGTCAGCATGGACGAGGGTAAGCGCATCAGCAGGCTCCAGTGGAAACGCTACCGGGCACAGCAGATCGAGCGCCGGGAGACGCTGGGTGACGCTTTCAAATCGGCGGCGCTGAAGTGGCTCCGGAAACAGCCGCGTATGAAGACCTGCAAGCTGGAAGACATCGAGAAGGTTGAACGGTTCTGGGATCACAACGGCAAACGGAGCTTTGAGATCACCGCTAAGGGCAAGCGGTACACCATCCGCTGACAGACGGAAGCCGCCAGTCGGCGGCTCCGGGTGAGGGCATCAAACACAGGGTGCCTTCACCCGGAGCCACAGGCTCCTGAATCAAGAAGGAAGCACATTCCGGCCCACTTTCCACTTGACTTTCCGGGACGGCAGAGTGATGAATCACCTGCTTCGCGGGGGCCGCGCTGCTTCCAAATCCACGGCGCACAGCGCGGAAAGGAACACAGAATGGAAAAAGTCACAGTCAGGGTCAAGGGCGGCATGGTGACCGAAGTCACGGCCACCAGCTCCGAAATCGAAACGGTCATCATTGACGAGGACGCTTTCGACCTGCCAGCTTTCCTGCTGGGGGAGATTTATCCGCACATGGATGAGACCGAAAAAGAAAGCTGGTGCCGCAAAGACGCTGAAGACCTTGTACACGACCTGAAGGCGGAAGGCATCGAAGCCGATGTGGACGAGGTTTACGAAACCATCGCGGAATACATCCGGCAGGACGCCGAGGCGCTTTGAAATCGAAAGGAGAGAACACAAATGTGCATCATCTGCGTATCCAGGAAAGGAATCCGTCAGCCGTCCGACAAAACCATCGCCGCCATGTACAGCAGAAATCCACACGGGGCGGGTTATATGTACGCACGGGACGGTAAGGTCATCATCCAAAAGGGCTTCATGGATTTGGAATCCTACCTCGACGCCCTGCACCGGGAACACTTCACCGCCAGGGACAGCGTAGTGTACCACTTTCGCATCTCGACCCAGGCGGGCGTCAAGCCGGAGATGACACACCCGTTCCCACTCACAAATCGGCTGGAACACTGTGAGTACCTGAGCCTTGAATGCGGGCTTGGGGTCGCGCACAACGGCATCATCCAGCTTACTACCGATTCCCGCCAAGCGCGGTACAGCGACACGGCCCTGTTCATTACCAGATACTTGGTGAACATCATCAGTTCGCCGGAAGACCTGCGGCGAAAGTCAACGCTGGAAACAATTTACCAGCTTGCCAGATCGAAGTTCGCCCTGATGGACACAACGGGATATGTAGCCACGGTCGGTGAGTTCATCAACGAAAGAGGACTGCTCTTCAGCAACAACAGCTACTGCATGGAACGGGAATGGACACGCGCCCGGCGGTGATAAGCCGGGCGGGTTTCCACCCGCGCTTTCAAATCAAAGAAGGAGGTGCACACTATGCGGTTCATCGACCTGAACGACGACCACACCTACACCCTCGCCGACCTGAAAAAGGAATGGGAGGAACTGCGGGTGGAAGACCCGGAAAACCACGCGCAGGATTTCAAAACAGAATTCTTTGAAATCCTGATGGCCACCGTCAACGGCAGGAACGACCTCGAAATCATCGGCCCGACGCCCGGCGAGACCAGCAACATCATCATCCGGCTTCGCACACGGCTTTTGAATTAAGTATGGCTGCGGGCACATAATCTCGTTGACTTCCCTGCGGGGAAGAGTGATGAATGGAGAGCCCGGCGGGGCTTTCAAATCAAGGAGGAGGAAAAATACATGATCATCAAGAATACCCCCAAATCGTGGAGACTCGTGAAGCGGCTTTCGGATTACCTTCGCAGCGCCACATTTTACTTCAGGCCAATATTGGATAAGGGCTGGAACTGCGGAAAAGACATCCGCTTTGAAATTGCCTCGGTTGGTGATGACAGCCCGGTCATCATCAGCACAGCGTACACCCAGGCGGGCGGCTTCAGGTTCAAGGTGCGCCTGCTCTCCAATCAAATCGAAGACCCGATCGAACTCATCCGGCTCAGCCACAGGCTATCGGATAGCGAGTCGGTGCTCGCCCAAATGAAAAACATGATCGAAGAGGCACAGCCGGAAATCTCCGACTGCGAAGCCTGACACAGCTTTGAAATCCACAGGGGGATAATCAGAATGAAATACATCGCTTACGGGAGCAACATGGTCCGGGAACAGATGGCGTTCCGCTGCCCGGACGCCAAACTCATCGGCACCGGATACATCAGCGGAGCCCGGCTGGAGTTTTACCTCCATGCCACAGTTGAAAAGACCGGCGATCAGCGCAACCATGTGCCGGTCGCGGTCTGGGAAATCAACGACCGCGACGAACGGAGCCTTGACCGCTACGAAGGATACCCCAGCTACTACATCAAAGAACAATGGCCAGTGTGTATGGATGACGGCTCCGAAATCGAGGGAATGATTTACCTCATGAAAGAGGTTCAATACGCACCGCCATCCAAGAGCTACTACAAGGCCATCGAGGAGGCCTACCGGAAGCTGGACCTGTGTTCTCAAATCAACATCATCCTGAAACCTGCGCTGGAGCGGAGCCTTCGGCGGGGAACACACCGGTAAGATACCTTCTCAGATACTATCCCCACAGGAACACACGAATCCAGCCGCTTTCCACTCAGGAAGGCGGCTTTTTTCCGTTTGGGGCTGGCTTTCAAATACGCGCCGCGTTGGGCCCACGTTCGCGCCTTGCCCGACGGTCGGGTTTTCCCTCGACCCTTGAGGAAAAGCCCGCGACAGGGGCAAACGTGCGCGAACGTGGGCAAACAAGGGAGACCGAAGGCCGACTAACGAAAGCGATTGCTTGCAATCGCCAAGTGTACCCAGCGCCGCGCCGCGGTGATGGGCGCAGAGAAAAAAGCGGCCAGCGCTTTGCTGAACCGCTTTCAAATCCACAGGGACCTACTTTGCTTTGGTCAGGTGGTCTGCGGCGACCTCTACCGTGTCACCCTTTTCCCGGAACCGCACCACGATTTCCCCGTCGGCAACCTGGTACAGCGCCTGGAAGGGCTGATCCCAGATCTGTGTCAGACCAGGGCATTCCCGGATCGCTTCCGATTTCAGGTCTTTGAAATCCACACCGCAGGCCTTCCACTTCTGAAAGACCCGAATCAGGCGGGGCATATGCTCGGCCTTGATGGTTTTCATTGCTTCCTCGCCGGGTACGGCTTTGAAATCGACGTGGCCCTGTTCCTCTCGTAAGAATGCCCAGCACTCCAGCGGGAGCGGGTTCTGCATGAAATCCAGCATGGCTTCCGCTGTGCCACAGTCATCGCACACATAGACGCCATCCGCATGTCTGCTCAGCGCGTTGGTTGTCAGCGCCGGTTTCATGGTATCCCGCCCGCAACGGGGGCAGGGCATATGTTCGCCCGCTTCCAGCCGGGCTCTCAAATCCAGCAGGGCTTCCTGAATGTCCTTACTCATTTCCGTCTGCCTCCTCGGTCATGACTTCCATTACCGCCGCTTCCTGTTCGGCAGTCCTGCGCTCCCGGCGGATAGCTGTGTACTTTTCCTTGTGCGCCTGCATCTTGTCGTCGTTGGCGAAAGCGCAGTACCCGGTCAGGTGCCTCAGCAGAATCTTCCGCTCGGCTTTGAAATCCGCGCCGCTGTATCCCAGCCGCTGAAGCCAGGTATGCGCGAGGTACTTCTCGTTCTGTGCGTCAGGTTCTACCTTGTCAGGGAACACCCGCGTCGCCTTTACCGCCGCGTCGTAAATCCGGTTCAGCAGATTGGCGTAGGCCGTCCACTTGGTGGGCTCCGTTTCATCGAAGGGAAAGGCCATGGACACCTTGCCGTCCTGGAAATCAAATCCGGTCATCCCTGCGATGGCTTTAGAATCGTCCAGCAGGCTGGTGAAATCCTCCAGGGTTTCCGGCGGCTCTTCCTTCAACCGTTCGATCAGGATGTCCGGAATGTTCAGGCAGTCGCTCCGGGTCATCCGATTGATGAGGGCTTGCCGGGCGTACAGCATGAAGGTCAGGTTTTTCAGCTGGCCAACCGTCACATCGTGTGCCGGAATCGTGATCTCCATGCTGGTGACGGGCTCCGCTTCAGAATCGGCAGGCGTTTCCTGCTCGGCAGCGTCCTCTGTCTCTTCGGAATCCGAAGCCTCGTCATCGGACTGTGCCACGGCAGGGGCCTCCAGATTAGCAGCGATCTCTTCCGGAAGGAGTCCGTTCCTCCACAGGAAATCGTACAGCGCTGCGAAATCCTCACCGATAATGTTTCCGTCCCGGTCGACAGTGTAATCGCCGACCTGGTAAGCGTAAGTCGGTGCCCGCAGATAAGTGGAAGTAGTGCCCAGTTCGTCAGCGATGGCCTTTACCAGCGCCTTGCGGTCGTTTGTGTGGGTTTCAATAGTCATGAAGCGTACCTCCTATTCATTTGGTACGAAATTACTCACTCTAAAAGGCTGGAAAGTCAAGCGCTTTTGAATCATTTTTGTTCAACCGGATTCATTATTCCTCCCAGGGCATCCAAGGGTGCCAGAAGTGTCCGTACACAGCGGTCTGCTCATAATTCACATCCAGCAGGCCCAGAAAAGAAATGATACCGTTCGGGGTCAGGTCATACCGCTTCCGAATCCAGTTCACGATGTAAGCAGCGGGCACCAATCCGGAACGGAAGGTTTCGACAGCGATACTGACAGGTTCTTCCACGCCGATGGCATAGGCCAATTGCACTTCGCAGTGCCGGGCGAATCCTTCTCGGACGATATCTTTTGCGATTTTTCGGGCCATGTACGCGCCGGAACGGTCCACCTTAGTCGGGTCTTTCCCGCTGAACGCGCCGCCGCCATGCCTGCTTGCGCCGCCGTATGTATCGCACATGATTTTTCGCCCGGTCACACCGGTATCGGCAAGGCTGCCGCCGTTTACAAATCGTCCGGTAGGGTTCACTAATGCTTTGAAATCTGTGTTCAGCTTGTAATCCTGGGCGATGCCTGTCATGATGTCCTTGCACAGTGTGAAAACATCTTCCTGACCAACGTCTACCTTATGCTGTGTACTGATCAGGAAAGTGTCGATGGCATGGTGGGAATAGTCAAAGGTGACTTGGGCTTTAGCGTCATGAAGCAGGAAAGCTGCTCCGCAGTTTTCCAATCGCTCGATTGCTTCAGTCGCCAGCACAAAGGGCAACGGCAGCATTTTTTCAGTTTCTTCTGTCGCATACCCAAACATCATGCCCTGATCCCCAGCGCCTTTTTTGTCCACACCCTGTGCAATGTCTTTTGATTGCTTCGTCAGGAAAACAGACAAATCAAAGGTGTCCTGGATTGCAGGTTCACAGCGGCACAGAACAGAACTCACCAATGCTTGATAGTCCGGTTCATGGTTAGATGTGATTTCACCCGCTAAAGTGACATGGGCATCCTTAATAAGAGCTTCTACTGCCACACGGCTGTGGCGGTCATGACAGAGGCAGTCGGTGACGACAGCGTCCGAAATCTGGTCGCAAATTTTATCTGGATGCCCGCGAGACACCTGTTCGCTTGTAAACAGCATATGGTTCTCCTCTTTCTGATGCAATGGAAATAAAATAGGAACGGACAGGCTTGAGTCCGTTCCCTGCGTGTTCATCTTTTGACAGTGTACATCATAACATGGGGGAAGACTGTCTTTCAATGTCTTTTAGTGTCCTTCTGAAAGAATCTGATCGACCTGCTTCAACGCCGCCCCATGAACTTTATACACATACCGGCCTTCATACGACATAATGATTGCGATTTCATTCCAGTTCTTAAAGGTTAGGTAGCGCAGTTCCAGAAGGGTTTTGTACTCAGGATTCTCCACGGCATCTATACACCGCTTGATGTCTTTTTTCAGATCAACCAGCGCGTCAATATCATGATTCAGTTCATTCTCCATATCGATGATTTTGGCAATCACATCCTGCAGGCTGTGCATATTCCGGGTATGAGAAACAGGCGTGTCATTCATGACAGATGTGGCTTTGGTCGTCGTTTCCCGGAGTGCTGACAGCTGTTCCAGTTTGCTGTCGATCCTGCGGTCCAGCCAGTAGGCTTGCCCCAGATATTCTTTCGCGGTCACAGACATTCACCTCTTATCCACGGCTTTTTGCCGTTATAGTATTTTGTGGAAATCCGCTCCTGAGCGGCAAGGGGCATGGAAGCGATACGCTGTATACACCTTTGCTGATCTCGTTCATACATCCACAGCGGCTTGTAAAATGGACAAAGATCGTAGTGCCCGCTGCATCGGTAGCAATCCAAAGCGCTGCAGTTCCTTCCCGGCAGCAGGGCAAAGCATTTTTCATTCATCCTGGCCTTTCACCTCTCTTTTGAATCCAGCCAACGAATACGAATCCGCAGCTTCATAGCTCAGGATCGATCTTCAGTTCATACACTCTCTTATCCATGGTTTCTCTCTTTCCCGGACGCAGTCCGTTTATTCCTTATTCAGTTCAGTATCCACCAATTGAATCATGACCTTGGCATCAGCTACACTCTCCACACGGCGGGCGATCCCGCCAGAGCGGTTGATTTTTTCGATTGCTCGTTTTTGCAATTCTGTCAGTTTGCCGCTCGGTAGTTTGCATTCCATGCCCAGAAACCGGCCTTTGTAGCAGCAAATGATGTCAGGAACACCGGAAGTGCCATAAGGCCCGCCGTGTTCTTTCCAAAAGAAAATGTCGCTGCCCAGCGACAGGAGATAGCGCTTGATTTCCGTGACAATATCCCGTTCAAGCAACCAAATCAGCCTCCCTTCACCGTGCCCCGTATTTCTGCTTTCACAGCGGCCAGCAGCGCGTCTTGCCCCGCAGCCTTATCATGCAATGCTTTCATAGCGCGTTCATCCATGGTACCTTTGACAACCAAATGATGAATCACTACTGTGTTTCTCTGGCCTTGCCGCCATAATCTGGCGTTTGCTTGTTCGTACAGTTCCAGTGACCAGGTCAGTCCAAACCAGATAATCGTGCTGCCGCCTGATTGCAGATTGAGTCCGTGTCCTGTAGAAGCCGGCTGTGTTGCCGCGATGGGAATCTGTCCCTCGCACCAGTCGGTCATGTCCTGCTCTGAGATCAGACGCCGCACACCATTTGGACAGTCAGGACCATATACGCCGAACCGCTCCTGAATGCGATCCAGATCATGCTGGTAACTGTACATGACCAGTACAGGTTTCCCGTTGGCGGCTTCGATTAAATCCTCCAAAGCATCCAGCTTCCGGTCATGGATATGGCGCACATTATGGTATTCATCGTAGCAGGCACCATTGGCAAGCTGAAGGAGTTTATTGGCGAGGACAGCAGCGTTGATGGCCAGTATATCCCCATCCGCGTAGGGCAGCAGCATATCTCGCTCCATCTGCTTGTACAGTTTCATTTCCTTGGTGGAAAGGGTCAGTTCCACGATGTTTTCTATCTTATCCGGCATTTGCAAATGATCCGTTGCCTTCATGGATACACAGATATCAGATAGTTTTCTGTAAATTGCGTCCTCGGCTCCCTCTTTCAGTTCGTGTTTATAAGGCAGCCAGCTGTTAGGCGTTGTGAAATACAGGTCAAGGTAAGTGCGCATTGTGCGGCCCAACCGTACACCCTTGTCTAAAAGAAAAACCTGCGGCCACAACTCTTCCAGCGAGTTCGGCGCAGGCGTTCCAGTCAGTCCAACCACGCGGGTAAACTGAGAGATGATTTTTTTCAAGGCCAGGAACCGTTTTGATCTGTAGTTTTTGAAAGAGGACAGTTCATCCAGAACGAGCATGTCAAAAGGCATCTGACGACCGGCAAAATGTTTGACCAGCCATTCCGTGTTTTCCCGGTTGATCACATACACATCCGCCTGTTTCCCCAGGGCACGGATGCGATCCATTTCGCTGCCGATAATGCACTGCATTTTCAGGTTCCTCAAATGTCGCCACTTAGACAGTTCAGCGATCCAGGTGTCACGGGCCACACGTAAGGGAGCGATGATCAGGACACGGTGCACATCAAAGCTGTCATACATTAGGTGTTGGATGGCTGTCAGCGTGATGATTGTCTTGCCCAGACCACAGTCAAGAAAAAGAGCGCATTGCGAATGCTGTTCCAGGAATTCCACACAGAATTGCTGGTAGTTATGAAGACAAGCCTCATCCAAAGCGGGAGGACTGTTGGTGGTTGGGATCAGTTCCGTATTCGTTTCGCTCATGGATACCTCCTTGGCGCAGCAGCGCCCGTAGTCCAGCAGAAATCTCTCGACGGCAACCAGCTTTGAACCGAATATCCTGACTATTTTCCATAGTCCCTTTATCAGTATCAAAGCGGGCATTCTCCGAGGGATAGAAGAAGTCACTTGCCATAGTCTGTAAATCGCGCCAATGGCTCAAAAGGAAGGCGCCTTTTGTTTGGCTTCGTTACTGGAAACCAAAAATCCCTTACGCGCGTATAATGCGTATACAGGCGCTCTTTTTCATTTTTTACTCGTTTTATACTCTATATGTGGCCTTTGTTACACAGTTTCAGAAGATTTTTGCTTCCTATATTAAGCCGCCGTTACCTCCTGAGAAACCGGATATATGAAAAAGGGTTACTGTTACATCCGGCTCCGCCGTTTCAGTTTGAATCGTAACAGCATCGGGTAACAATACTGACGCCATGTGGTGTGCATGGCGATCAGGTATTGATCCCATCCGGGCGGCTGAAGCACTTCTGCACACCGTAAGCTGTGCGCTGGGCTATGGCGGCGCCGTTCTTCCATCCCAGCTTTGCCAGAATAGATAGGATCTCGTTCCGATCCGTCTTTTTGATCGCTCCGGGATCGCGGCCAAAGCACTCCGCCCAGACCTCCATGACGCACACGGATTTGCGCTTCACGGCGCCTTCTTTATCGCCGCCGTTGAAGGGATCGTTCCGCAGGAAGCCGCGGCGGGCGTTCAGATCCATCCTGGCCCAATCCTCCGGCAGCAGCTTGTCCAGGTATTCGAGCACCAGGCCCTCACGGTCATCCGTTTCCATGGCCTCACGCTGCGCGGCTTTGGCCAGCGCTTCGGTCTCATCATCCAGCAGAGGACGCTCGCCCTGTTCGTACAGGTACTTCGTTTCTGCCCAGATCTGCGCCACATCCTCCTGCGTAAGCTCCCAGCTGTTCTTGCTGCCTCCGCCCGGCGTCTTGACCGGCCAGAATCGGCGGTTGCCCGTGGTGTCACGCAGGTAGCCTTGCTCCTCATTGGTAGTGCCGAAAAAGATGCACTGGCGGAGATGCGGAGTAGCGCGGCGACCGAAGGCCGCGCGATAGATATCATTCTGCCGGGACAGGAAGGAGCGCAGCGTTTCCACGTCGGCCTTCCTTAATCCAGCCAGCTCACCGATTTCCAGAATCCAGTAGCCCAGGAGCTTTTCCGCCGCAGTTTTGTCGTGCGTATCGGACAAGGACAGAGAATCAGAGAACCACTCGCCGCCGAGCTTGGCGATGAGCGTCGATTTGCCGATGCCCTGAGGGCCTGACAGTACTAGCATGGAGTCGTGCTTGCAGCCCGGATGGCAGATGCGGCGCACAGCGGCGACCAGTGTCTTCCTGGTGACAGTGCGCACATAGGGGTTGTCCGGGGAGCCGAGGTAATCAATGAGCAGCCTGTCTACACGGGGCACGCCGTCCCAGGGAGGCAGGCTGGCCAGGTATTCACGTATGGGGTGGTAGGAACGGTCGTCCGCCACCTTGCCGATTGCAATAGAATAGTTCTTCAGCGAGAAGGAGCCGTAGCGCTGTTCCACATAGGAGATCACCTGGTTATCATCGGCGTCCCGCCAGAACTTGGAGGGATGGCTCCAGGGCACAGGCGCGATGTCATCCCGAATCTCCATGCCGTCAGATAATTGATTGAACACGATGCCCTTCAGCCAGGGATCGTTCTGCATGATGGTCAGCAGATTGACGATACTGTTCTTTACTTTGCCCTGCTTATCGTACTCCAGCTTTGTGAGCCATTCGTTGGGATCGGCCGGTTCGGCAGGTTCCCGGGGATTGCTATCCTGCATGTTATCCTGGCTGGTTTCCTGCACAGCGGGCTTTGCGGGTTCAAGCGGTGTGAAGTCGCTCATGATTTCATCGGCGCGATCCTTTGCCAGCTGCACCTTGGTGGCCGGGTCGTTTGCAGCGTACTCCTGCATCATAGCAACAGATGCTTTTTCATCCTTCACGTTATGCCCATCCACGGATAAAGAGCCAGGCGCGAAGAAATGCCAGCGAACCAGATCAAAGGCATTGCAGAGTTTCCCGGATGCCGGATCGGTAGCATGATGAGAGAAGGCGAACTTGTCATCGTACACGACCAAGCCGCCCGTGGTGGTGCCGTCAACATAGGTGTAACGGTCTTCCTGGCGCGTGGGCGTGTACTTATCCTTCAGCAACGTTTCCAGGAGCTGGGAGATGGTGTGCGCCCGGCAAAAGGCGCCGATGATTCCGTGCTTGGCCAGCGGGTCTTCCGCTTTTTTGATGTTGCTGTGGATGCGCTCATCCTGGGGCTGCGTTGTCGGCCAGAGCGCTGAATCATGCCAGTCCGCGTAAGAGGAGAGGACTTCGTCTGCGCAGCAGAAGGGGCCGGGGCCGTAGTCAAAGATGTACTCGCCATCCTCCGGCGTAGAGGGCCAATACATAAGCCTTGCCGCCTCAAAGGTCGTAGGATCAAAACGAGTCAGGGTCAGGTTATCCGCCAGCCTTCGGGAGATGGCGGCATACTCATCCGGGCTCACATCCCGGTCTAACGGGATGATGATACGGAAGCGGGGCTTTTCCGGGGTGTGGCTGTGAGTGGAATAGAGCGCATATGTAAAGGGGCAGGTCAGCTCCAGATCAGAGCGCAGCTCCGCGTCACCGTAGTCTGCGTCCAGGCAAACCAGACAGCGGTTGATAATGGATGCGTTGCTGCGTTTGCCGTTTTTAAGATACCCGCCGACAAAACCGCCGATGTCTTTGATGCTGTCGCGCTCCGTCTTGGAAAGGCGGGCATACTCTGAGGCGCTTTCACGGGTGCGGGTGGTGGTGGCGAGCTTGTCCAACAGCTCGCTCCAGAGAATCTCCTTGTTCTGCCAGAGGGTGGCTTTGCGGCTGCGGCCTATGGCGATCAGCAGCTTGCGGTCTTTGGTTGCTTGCATGAAGTTCCTCCTTTGAAAATAGTTTGGTCAACTGTATTGCACTCTGAAATACAATATGGTATACTAAGAAAGAAAGGCGGTGTGTGTAATGGCTGCGAGAAGCGCAAATGTGATGGCTCGTGTAGAACCTAACGTCAAAGAACAGGCTGAACTTGTCATGGAGCAATTAGGATTGACAGCTTCAACAGCGATTAGTCTTTTTTACAGACAGATCATTCAGGATCAGGCACTTCCCTTTACGCCAAGTATCAAACGCCATCATCCAAAGGCGCTTGATGAAATGACGAAAGAGGAATTTGATCGGAGAATGGCCATCGGGTACGCTCAGGCAAAAAATGGCGATGGGCGACCGGTTGACGATGTCTTCGACGACTTGATTCGGGTAATTGGCAATGTCTGAAAAAGCATACACTGTTCAGATCATGATGCATGCGGAGGAAGCGTTGCGAGAAATTGCATTCAGCATCGCGTATGACTTACTTGCCCCCGAAGCAGCTGTCAGCTGGGCACTGAAAACAAGAGATGCCATCAACCGTCTCTCCTCTTTTCCTTCAAAAGTGCCGTTGACGCCAGAAGAACCATGGCATAGCTTCGGCGTTCATCGAATGGTTACCGGGAAATACTATGTTTATTTCCTAATCATCGAAGAGGAATCCAAGGTCCGCGTCATAGATGTGGTTCTCCAAAGAAAAGATCAGGTGAAGCACCTGATTGGCATACCGTTGGTGGAAAACTAAAAATGCAGATCATCCGCTTCCCCGATATGCGTCGTGGGAGGCGGTTAATTTCTTTTTCCTCTTCGCCAGCTTTCTGAACATATCTGTCAGCGATCTTAGTGCCAAGGGAAACGATGCCCGTCTGCCGTGGATCAAGATTAACGTGACGTTCAATCACGCGGAAGGTGTAGCCTTTCATCCAAACATAGATGGATGCGTTGCTGCGTTTGTCGTTCTTTAAATATCTGCCAACAAAACCGCCGATATCTTTGATGCTGTCGCGTTCCATTTTGGAAAGGTTGGCATATTCCGAGGCGCTTTCATGGATGCGGGTGGTGGTGGCGAGCTTGTCCAGCAGTTTGCTCCAGAGAATTTCCTTGTTCTGCCAGAGGGTGGCTTTGTGGCTGCGGCCTATGGCGATCAGGAGCTTGCGGTCTTCAGTGACTTGCATAGATACCTCCATTTTGCATTTTCCGTAGTTCTGGGTTAAGAAAAAGCATGCCAGTCGACATGCTTTTCAAGGGATATGGATTATCAGGCAACGTGCCTTTTCTACGGGATCAATCAGTCATCATCATCCGTACCATCACGGAACCAGCCGTCGTCCGCTGCGTCTTCAAGGCTGCTGACCAGGCTGTCGAAGTCTTCATCGGGCTCCAGAATATCAGCCAGCGCCTGCACAGCTTCCTCGGGGACGCCGTAGCCGTCGGCGAGGCTGCGGAGGCAATCATCGCGGTCATTAGGTAGATATCTCTGTTTGTCATCTGACAAATGCTCTCCTTCCGTCTTCGCTGATTGCCATAATTCCCTGATCTGTCCTGGCAAACAACTGCGGGTAATAGAAGAACTTCTCATACTTCTCCACCATATCATTAGGTAGATCCGTAAAGTCTTCTGCGTCGATTCCGCAGACGAAAAACGTACCAGCGATAACGTCTACGCCGGGAATTAGGCGGTTGAGCTCATAGCCTTTGAGCTTGCCCTCCTCATCACAAACGATGGCAATTCTATCCTCGAAGGGATAAATGGCCTGAATATCCCCGCCAACGACGCGCTGCATTTCCTCCAGCTTATGGGGGATGTCCGCCCTCTTCGGGCGTTTCCTAGGTTCCACAATCAAAATCTTCATGGGTGATCCTCCTTTTGTGAATTTGCAGCCCATATATCACTCTGAAGGTGCTGCTTATCAAGCGATCAAATTGATAAATTTCTGATAAATCGGAGCCATGCCGATTCACATCTTTCGGTAGTAAGAGAGCTCGTCACCGTCAGCGCGCAGAGGAAGATCAGATGCCCATGAGGGCGGAATACCCATGATCCGGCAGGCGTCTTCCAGGCTTCCTTGTCCGTAGGGTACTTCCAGGATCACTTCATCATGCACATGGAAAACGATGTGGTATCCTGCTGCTTCCAGAGCCAGCATGGAGTTGGCGAGTATATCTCGGGCGACGGCCTGAGTCAAATTCTCCACGAGCTTGCCGCCGAAGGTCTCGGTCAGAACCATCTTGCCTGTTCCATTGGGCATGTAATAGCCGAGGCTGGTGTTGCCGAATCGGTTGTCGGTATAGCAGATCCCCTGGTAGCACAGATCCCGCCCGGAAGGCAGCCGCATGAACATGTTGCTGTTCTTCCAAAAGAGGACCGCTTTGCCGATAGGTACGGTGACCCTCTCATCGACAACCTTCCTGGCCGCCCGTTCCATGTCATACCAGTAATTGACGATGTGAGGATTGGCCCGCCGCCAGGCTTCCACAATGTCCTGCAGTTCTTCATCCGGCATGGCCGCACCCATGTTCTTCATGGCGCCGACACCGCCGCCATAACCGCAGGCAAGCGTTGCCTGTTTGCCCTTTTGCCGGTATTCATAGTTGGGGTTCCCTTTGACAATGGTGTCAGCGGGGACATGATACATGCGGGCAGCGGTGGCTTCATAAATTTTGCCCTTGCCCCGGAATTCTTCAAGCACCCATTCCTCGCCGGCCAGCCAGGCCAGCGTCCGGGCTTCGATGGCAGAAAAGTCAGCCACCAGGAAGCGACACCCATCCTTGGGAATCAGCGCGGTGCGGATCAGCTCGGAGAGGGTGTTGGGAACGGAGCCATAGAGCATTTCCACCAGTTCTTCATCTCCGCATTTCACCACACTCTTGGCAGCATCCAGATCGGGCAAGTGGTTCTGGGGAACGTTCTGAAGCTGGACCAGACGACCCGCCCAGCGCCCTGTCCTGGACGCACCGTAAAACTGCGTGACGCCATGGATCCTGCCATCTTTGCAGACGGTTCGCGCCATAGCTTCATACTTTTTCACGGAGGTCTTGGAGAGTTCCAGTCGGAGGTGGAGCAGTTCACCCACAATGCCCTCGGCATCCTTTGCCTTTTCCTGTACCACTTTCTTGGCCAGCGTTTCCATGGGCATGTCCTGATCAGCCAGCCATGCTTTGAGCTGCACCACGCTGGATGGATTTTCAAGACCCGTGATCTCCTGTGCCCGCTGGTAGGCTTTCTGGGTGAATTCGCTGTCCACAATGAGGGCGGCACGTACCAGCTGCTTGTCTATGCGGACACCTCGGTCGTTGATGATCTGATCCAGCGCGTATAAATCCCATTCCAGCTGCGGCAGAGGATATTTTTCCAGTGCTCTGACCACGGCGTGTTCCGTTTCCACATCCTGCCGATTGTACTTTTTATACAGCTCCCATTTTTCTGGGGCATTGCCGGGAAGGTTCCGGGTGCGGCCGCCATTGGCTGTGGTCGCTTTACAGGGAACCGAAAAGTAGCGGATCAGGTCTTTACCTTCCTCCAACTTCCGTTCCGTCAGGTTCAGCGCGACGGCAACGTCGGCCAGCTTGCCCGGTAGGGTCAGGTAGTTGGCCATGATCATGCTGCAGCGCCATTGATGGGGGTCCAGCCAGTGCCCGAGGTAACGGGAGAAGCACACCCGCTCAAACTGAGCGTTGTGAGCGACCTTCAGCACGTTGGGATCTTCCAGGGAGGACAGAAACTCTGTGGGAAGAGCCTCACCGCAGGCCAGATCGATGGTGATCAGTTCCTCGTCATCATACCCGTAGGTGACAATGAGAATTTGAAAGTCAGTGGACTGGCTGTAGCGGTACACACCGCACTTGGGAAGCGGCCGGGAAGAGTAAGTCTCGATATCGATGAACATTAATCTCTTCCCTGTTGGATTTCTTACCGGCAACGTCATGATGTGACACCTCGAAAAGTAGTTGATTGCTGGCTCATATTAGGGTATAATAAACGTGGAAAGAAGTATGAGGAGGGTGACAAGCAGATGTCTGAAGCATACACTGTTGATCAGCTCAAGCGTGTGCTTGTGCCGATTTTTCAAAAGAATAAAGTCCGCAAGGCTATCCTTTTTGGCTCCTATGGGAAGGGCCAGGCAACAGTACACAGTGATGTTGATCTGCTTGTGGACAGTGGCCTTAAGGGATTGGCTTTCTTTGGGTTGATGGATGATATCTGCGAGTCACTTGAATGTGAAGTTGATCTGATCGATATTTATGACGTTATCCCGAACTCCCGTGTAGATCGTGAAATCAAAGATACAGGAGTTGTGATCTATGAACAGTAAGTATGATCAGATCAGCAGAAAAATCGCAGACCATGTGCGTTTGACCTTGGAGTATTGCTGCGGTGTTACCTATGAAGAATTTTTGAATAATAGAATGCTGCAGGATGCCTGCATTTTTAATATTCTTCAAGTTGGTGAATTGGCCGCACGGGCAATAGAATACGGATTAGATCAAGAACACCCGGAAATCATGTGGCGACAGATGCGAGGGATGCGAAACAGAATCGTTCATGATTACGAGGGCATTCGGTTGGGCATCGTATGGGATACAATCCATGATGATTTCCCTGAATTACTAAAACTCATTCAATAAGAGTTTGATCGCCGTACATCACCTTATCAAGTGATGCGCGGCATTTTTAGATGCATTAGCTGAGAAAAACGTCCCCGTCATCGGCGTCCAGGGTATCGAACTCATCTTTGGTGCGAACATGGCCATTGAGAGGCTCGCCGTATGCCCAGAACTGCACGCTACATAGGCCGGATCATCCGGGCGTTCCTTATCGCCATTCTGTAAAGGCAGTCTGAGGTTGGGCGGGAATAACAGGACGTTGAAACGCTCTTGTGCAAAGATGTGTAGTTTAACAATAATTATGCAGAATATAATGCGAAATTTGAGCATTGCATTGCATTGTTTTCTGATTTGTGGTAAACTATACTTCAGAGATACAGGAAAGGAGGAACATGGATGTATCGAAAAGTATCCGAGTATCTCAAGCAGTGGAAGGAAAGCCCATATCGGAAGCCGCTGTTAATTCAAGGAGCGAGGCAGGTTGGAAAAACCTATTCTGTCCTCGAATTCGGGAAAAGCTGCTATGACAATGTTGCCTACTTCAATTTTCAAACGAGTTCATCTCTGACGAAGACGTTTGAAGAGGATATCAGTCCATCTTATCTTCTCCCGATCCTTTCCCATATCAGTGGACAGACGATAACGAAAGGCCAGACGCTGATTGTATTTGATGAGATCCAACTGTGTGAGCGCGCGCTGACTTCGTTGAAGTACTTCTGTGAGGAGGCGCCAGAGTACCATGTGATCGCTGCGGGCAGTTTGCTGGGTGTAGCAGTGAACCGCCAGAAGAATGCATTTCCAGTAGGGAAAGTGGATCGATATACCATGTACCCTATGGATCTGGAGGAATTCTTGCTGGCTGTTGGTGAGGGGGACTTTGTTCATCGAGTTCACGCATACTACGATGAAAACAAACCTATGCCTGCTGCGCTTCATGAGGCAGGCCTCAAACGCTACCGCCAGTACCTGGTGATCGGAGGCATGCCGGAAGCGGTCTCTCGGTTTGTCGATACACAAGACTATGTTCAGGTTCGTCATATTCAGGATACGATCCAAATGGATTACCTGGACGACATGAGCAAGTATCAGGACAGTGCCAACGAGATCAAGAAGACACGACTGACTTATAGCACGATTGCGGTTCAGCTTTCCAAGAAGAACAAGCGGTTCCAGTATAAGCTACTGAAAACAGGTGCAAGAGCTGCTGAGTATGAAAACGCCATACAGTGGCTGGTTACTGCCCATCTGGTTTATCAGCTCTATCGGGCAGAACAGATACAAAAGCCACTGGAAAACTACAAGGACATTGACGATTTCAAGATCTACCTTTCCGATATGGGCCTGCTTTGTGCTCAGAAGGACCTCCGGCCCAACGACATCTTCTTCATGGAGCAGGAGCTTGAGGATTTCAAAGGTGGACTCACCGAGAATTATGTCCGTTGCCAATTGACAGCTAGCGGATTCAAGACCTTCTATTGGCGCAATGACAAGGGGACAAAGGAAGTGGATTTCATCATTCCCATAGAAGGCAGGCTGATCCCGGTTGAAGTCAAGAGTTCAGAGAACAATAAATCAGATAGCCTGCAGGAGTATGTGAAGCTCTTCAAGCCGGATTACTCCATTCGTATTTCGGAGAAAAACTTCGGATTTGAAGGTGGAATCAAAGCCATTCCTCTATACGCTGCTTTTTGCCTGACACAGGAAAACTGAACCCATATGGATGGTAGGAGCCGTGCATCTCTTTCGGAATACACGGCTCCGTTTTTTGATCAGATGAGGAAATCATCCTCGTCGTCTGCATCCAACGCATCGAACTCATCCTCAGCGCGGATGCGGCCATTGAGAGGTTCGCCGTCTTCCCAGAACTGGACATTGCCCAGGCCGGCGCCGATGCCGCGGTTGCCGTTGGTGTTAAAGGGGTAGAAGTTGATGCTAACCCGAATGTAGCAGCCGGAGTAGACCACGGTGGGATCGGTGATGGGAACGCGCTTGCGGTCCACGATGCCGGGGCGTTCGATGGAGTTGCAGTTGATGAAGTAGCTGTCGGCATAGGCCGCATCATCCGGACGCTCCTCATCGCCATCCCGAAGGGGCAGCTTGAGGTTGGGCGGGATCTTTCCGTTCCACTTGCTGACGCCGATCTGCTTGGCTTCCTCGATGGCTGCGCGGATCTTTCCGATGGTCTCAGTATCGGCCTTGGGGATGATGATGGAGATGGAATACTTGGGGTCAGAGCCGTTGGTGGAATGAGGCTCAAAGATGTGAACGTAGGAACCGCGGCACTTGCCGGTGATAACCTTGGTGGACATAATGAATTCCTTTCTGCCATGACAGGCGTTGTGATGTTACTCCGCGAAGTCTGCTTCGGCGGAGGAGAGGGGCTTGCGGCGGTCGGAGAGGGGCGCCAATTCAGGCTTGCCTTCGGGCTTGAACACGTAGGGACTGACCACATCATTGAAGGCTTTCTTTCCTATGGCCTTCTCCAGATCGGAGATGCCCAGGAGCGTGGTCTTGTAGATGTTGGTGAACCCGGCCTCAGTGCATGCGCGGATCACGTCGGCGTCGTTGGTATACTTGCGCTTGGTGACGCCAGCCACCAGCTTGTAGCCCGGCCAGGTCTTTCCGTTTTCAGCCTGGGCGGTGGCATAGGCCAGCAGGTCCTCCACCCATTTGGCAAGGTTCTGCGCCACGGGCAGAATGTCAGCGATCTCTTCGTCGGTGAGGAGATCGGCCTCCTTGAAGTCCCGCTTGGCCAGTTCCATGAAGTATTCGCTGCGCTTGCGGCAGATGTGGCGGGCCTTGCAGAACCGGCAGTGTTCTCCAGCCTTGAATTCGCCCTTGCCTTCAACAGCCAGCCGGGCCGTGGGCGCAACCTCGGTCTTCGCCCAGCGGAGTAGGGCCTCCGGGGTAATCTCAAACGAAGAGGTGTTGTTCAGCCTGGGCTGCACGATGCTCATGCGCACCGTGTGGATATCATAGAGGGCATCGAATTCCAGGAGACCCGCCAGGGCGTAAAGCATTAACTGAGGATTGTGGTCGGCATCCACTCGGACGCCGCGGCCGCCTTTGAAGTCAATGATCTCCAGCACACCATCGCCAACGATCAGCAGGTCGCCTGTGCCGAAGCCGTCGGGTACGATTTCCGAATAGTCCAGACGGTGTTCCACCAGGATCAGCGGATCAGGGCAGGACGCCTTCACCGCCTCGATGATTTCGATGCAGAACTGCACATACTCATCGGTGACCGACTCGGCCTCATCCGAATAGAAATCATTGTCTTTGTGCTCCTGGAATTGCGCCTCCAGCACATCGGGAGCAATGTCGCCCAGGTAACGGTGGAGCTTTAGCTCACACAGCTCATGGAGAAAGGTGCCTTCCTCGGCATAGACCGTGGGCTGATCAGAAAACTGCTCCGACAGTCGGACGGAGGGTGGACAGGCCAGCCAGCGGTGGGCGCTGGAGGCGGAGAGCATGGCATGGGCGCGGTGGGCGTGATCCACCTCTTGGGTAGGAATAAACTCAGACAATAGCGGCGACCTCCTTCTGGAAATCGAAGTAGGCCGAGAGAGGCAGTTCGGTGAGCTTGCTGGCGCCATGCTTCTGAAGCAGCGCCTTCATCTGCGCCTTATGCTCCTTGGTCTGTGCCTTGGAGGCAGCCAGGGCGCGCAGCGTGGGCAGATCCAACGTGATGATCTCTCCGGTTTCCGGATCGATGCGCTCGTTGGGCGCGAGACCGTTTCCGTTGGAAGGCGAATGCGGAGCAGTGTCAGGAGCGGGGGGGTTGGCGTGCGCTTCAGCCGTCTGAGCTGAGCTGCCTGCGCTGGCGGTGGCCGCTTCGGTATCGTTGTCCGCCATGCACTGGCAGATAGCCTCCAGGTCATCGGCAACAGAGCGAATGTCCGTGACCAGGTCGAGGAGCAATTTGGTTTTCGACATGATATCCTCCTTATGGGAGGTCACAGGCAGCACAGAGCAGGCTCCGCCTGGACGGTAATGCAGCGCCAGTCGGCGAGAACCTGCCGAAGCAGGTAATCGCAGCCGCGCTTGACCCGCGCCCACACCAGTACGGCCTTGACCGCGACGACTATTCCGATATTGGTCACCTCTTTGATGTAGTAGGCGCCGCCGGAGCAGTAAACCGTCAGGTAAATGCCGTCCTCGTAGCGCACATCGAACTCGGCGATCATGGGATAGCTGCCGTCGATATGGCGCTCGATGTATTCGGCCAGGTCCCGCGCCAGCTGGGGAAAGCGGATGAACGCTTTGCCGAGATCGGCGTTGACCTTGCGGAAACTGTGCCTGCCGGACTTGGTGAAGTCGATGCGGATGCGAAAGATGCTGGTATCGTACTTGGATGCTGCAGTGAACATGCTGTGACCTCCATTCGTGGGTTGGTCTTGTGGGAAACAAAAGAACCAGGGCGCCGCATACACCCTGGTTCGTGATCGGCCCACGAAGACAGAGGTATGCCAACTGCAGGTGAAGGGCATAGCTGTCGCCGTGGGATGAGTACCCATGGGACTAAGCAACCGTTCATCTACAGGACATCCACTGCCGCTCGCGAGTCGGCTTGGAGTTGTCCTCATGTTCCGGGAAACCGGGAGGCTGCCGTCTGGCTTGGCGGTGCGACCCGGTGCTCCCTGGAACGCTTAAAGCATAGCATCCTCCGCAGCCAATGTCACCGACAAATTCTGTCGGGAAAAAAGCAGGGAAAGATGCAAAAACAGGCGGCAATAATGACCGTTTGAGTCAAAATAGCCCGATTCTACAAGCAAACACATCAAATTAGGCAATATATATGCCGTTTCCGCCGCTCTCGACACGACAAAATCTGTCGTGTACTCCAGAAAAATTTTTTGATATGCTTATGCCGTGGCCAAAAGCGATAAAAGACCGGCCACCAGTGAAGGTGGTCGGTTCGATAAAGGGAAGGACCATCAAGAGAGAGGGCTCTGGCCATGGCTGACCAAGAATTGATCGGCTTTGGGGATTCCGTCCATCCAGTACACGCGACGAATCTCCTGGATCAGATTGCAGCGGTCATCGGTTTCGCTCAGGCGGATGAAAGCACGGTCGTACATGAGATCGCTGAGCCAGTCAGGGAGCTTCCAGAGCAGGGTCAGTTTGGTCACGGTGTCGGCGGAAATCTTCTCGCCGGGATTAGCGATCCAACGCTCCAGATTGCGGGCGGAGGTGCCAAGAACCTCGGCAACATCGTCCATGGACATGCCGTTACGATTACGCAACTTGTGGAAGGCAACGCTGAAGTCTCTGGGAAAGTTCTTCTTGTATTGCAGCTTGGCCTTGACTTCATCGTGATTGAAGTTCACCAGTTCTTCATCAATATAGAAGTTGGTCTGTGTCACATAGTCGGCATCATAGTACATTCTGCCGTAGACGTACTTTTCCAGGTTCATCTGCTCATAACGGCGGACAAAACGGAGGCAGCAGCGGTTGACATGAAGATTGGCTTTGGGGGTGAGGCGGACTACGCCGCTCACATTCTCAACGCAGTCCGGGGTGTTCCTGACTACGTGCCCATCGGCATAGATGTATTTCCCAGAGTCAATGAAGCTCCTGAAATCCTTGCTCTTTTCGTAGATGGCCTTCACGGTGCGTTCATCGATCACGTAGGTGTGTTCTTCAGAGCGCCAGGCGTCCAGATCAAAGCAGAAAGGATTAATGTAAGAGCCGCCCACCTTGTTGAGCGCGCCCTTGGCAAAGATGTGGCCGAGCTGAATCATCCGGGCACGGACGCGGAAGTTCGGCAGGTTCAGTTTGCGGGCGATTTCCGTTCCCGCGATTTCATATTTATCGCCGGGATGCCGGAACCGCTTGATCTTGTCCAGCTCATCCCGGATCATGGCCTCGGTATGGGCGGCGGGGAGCATGAGTCCATAGGCACCGCGGTTGGCCTGAACCTCCATCCAGTACAGCGGGCTGGTGATCTTCTCATCAGCCTCTACGATCTGCACCTTGGTCTTCATGCGCATGATGTCGTTAGTGTGCATCTCCTGGAGCTTGAAGAACATATAGTGTTCCTCGTAATGCACACACTCATGGTAGATGAAGTATACGGAGTAATCGCTGAACCGGTGGTTGGTGTTCACCACGATGGTGTTGGCCGGAACGTGAACCTCTTGCGGTTTCTCCTTACGGTTGCTCTTAGCCTCTTTGACCAGGATGGTGTCCTCCACGAAGAACAGGATGCTGGGCGTGGCGTTGTGATTGTAGACTGGCAGCCTGATTATGGAAAGCCCCATGCGTTTTGCCAGCTCATAGGCACTGCGCACAGAGGGGTCGGTCAGGGCTTCAGGATGATAACGGCGCCAGAGCCGCTCCATTTCCTTGTCCATCTGCTTGTTGGAATAGATGGGAATGAGGAAGCAACTGAGGGCCACCAGCTCCCGTTTTTCAAACTCCTGCTTGTCCACGAGATCTTCAATGGTGCAGGCGCAGCCGTTTTCAATGTCTCCCCAGAGAGTCATGACGCCGACCCATTCACGGACACCATCCCTGGTGTCCAGTTTGAGATGAACTTCCACATCCGCGATGAAGTGGGTGCGGTCCACCTTCCAGAAGTTCACGCACTTGTAATCCCGCTGGAGCCAGTTGATGCGCTTGGTCGTGAAGGAAAAGGGCACGATCCTGCGCATGTTGCCGTTCTGGAGCTGGGTGTTGATATAACGGGTCATCATAGCCTTGTTTCTGTCGAAGAAAGGCTTGTTGATGGTGGTCACTTCGGACACCAGGATTCTCCGTTTGCCATCCTCCGTGGGAGCGCCGATGACTGTGGCGTCCTGCGGAATGACGCCGCTTGAACAATCCTGCTCAATAGCCTGAGAATACTCAGGATGCCCGTCAATAGGCGCGTAGGGCGCGCCGAAGTAATCGATTTCTTCCATCATGTTCTGCACCTTGCTGGCACAATGTGCCTGTCGTGTTATTGGTAAGGAGCCAGCACTGTTGATCTGGGGCTGAATCAATTTAACTGGCTATCAAGACGGCGAGATCCACCTTGAATTCTGGTCTCGAATTCTTGGTGGAAGAAAACCATGGGCATATGATACGCCAATTAAAATAGAATGTCAACGACAAAAAAATTAATTTTCCGCCAGTTTAACAAGCTTTCATATTATAATGCATTTTCAGCGTATTTTGAGGGACTTGACAAGCCAGTTTAACTGGTGTAGAATATAGACGCCAGTAAAAATGGTGTGAGATAAGTCCGAGATCGATTCACGGCGCAATGGAGCCTGTGGGTTGGGAGGTATCGCATGAAAAAGGGGTACAAGAGCATTGCGGGATTGGAGAACCTGACCGTTGCACAGATCAGGCAGCGCAATCTGGAAACGTATGGCGAGAGCGTCAAGAAGTTTCGGATGAAGGCAGGAATGACTGTCGATCAGTTGGCGGACATTCTCCAGATTTCCAAGAGTTCGGTTCGCAACTGGGAGTGCGGTGTGGCGCGCCCTGATCCTGAGTACCTATACCGCATGTTCACCATTCTGGATGTAGAGCCCAACGAGTTCTTCGGTATCGGCGGCATCGGCACGCTGCTGACGACAAATGAACAGGCGCTGCTGGGCCATTACCGTGCGCTGGATGTTGCCGGCAAGGAAGATCTGGAAAGCATCGCGGAGACGATGGTATCGAAATCAGAGGTGCGCAGGCTGAGGACGATCTACGATAAGATTAATCCGGTAAAGGACATGGGAAGAGTCGTTGCCGCTGGCGACGGCGCCGATTGGGAGGACTACCCGGAAGAGGAAGCGGTGCTGCTGTATGAGTCCCCCATGGTCAGCCGTGCGGATGAAGTGTTCAAAGTCAACGGAGACAGCATGGAGCCGTTGTTCCACGATGGCGATTCCGTCCTGGTGGAATATTGCGAATCTGACGCGCTGTGTCCCGGCGATATCGGCGTTTTCATGGTACCGGGCCATGGCGGGGTCATTAAGCAGGTAGCTTGCGACAGGCTGCATTCCCTCAATCCCAAGTTTGACGATATCGTTCCTGATGATGACGGAGCACGCGCTGTTGGTCGGGTACTGTGCCGGGTAACGAAGGACATGGTTCCCACGCATGAAGAGCGCATGCTGTATGAGGATGCCGAAGCAATGTTTTCTGAGTAAGTAATACGAAGGCGGCGCGTCCATAGATTCACTTGACGGTCGCCTTCCTTTTTCCTCGTGAACCCGAACGAATATTCCCTTTGAAACGCCGGGGAACCGGGAGGTGTGTTTCGTATGCGCAAAAAGGAACAGCGGACGTATATTGCCATTGATATGAAGTCGTTCTACGCCTCGGTCGAATGCGTGTACCGTCACCTGGACCCGCTGAAGGCGAACCTCCTTGTAGCCGACGAGAGCCGGAGCGACCAGACGATCTGCCTGGCGGTGTCCCCTTCATTAAAGGCCAAGGGTGTCCCCAGCAGGCCGCGACTGTTCGAGGCTAAGCAGGCCATCCAGCAGTGGGAACGGCTGCATCATGAGAAGATTCCTTATCTGATAGCGGTTCCCCGCATGGCGGAGTATGAACGCGTGTCCGCTCAGATCTATGGCATTTGCACGCACTATGTCGCCCCCTGTGATATCCACGTGTACAGCATTGATGAGAGCTTTATCGACTGCACACCGTACCTCCACTTTTACCGATCCGAAGCAGAAAACGCCAACGTTCATCCGGCACACAGCATGGCCATGACCATCATCCGGGACGTCCTCAAGACGACGGGCATCACGGCAACGGTTGGGATCGGTACCAACCTGTACCTGGCTAAGGTCGCTATGGACATTGTTGCCAAGAAGAAAACCCCGGACGCAGACGGTGTGCGCATCGCGGAGCTCAACGAGGATAGCTATAAGTACCTGCTGTGGGATCATACCCCATTGACGGACTTCTGGATGCTGGGCCCCGGAAAGGCCAGAAGACTCCAGAAAGCCTATCTCTTCACCATGGGCGACGTGGCTGCCAAGAGTCAGTACGACATGGAGTGGTTTTATAAGAACTTCGGTGTGGACGCGGAGATATTGGTGGATCACGCTTGGGGCGTTGAGCCAGTGACTATGGAGGATATCAAAGGATATCGCAGCGACAATCACAGTCTCTCCAACGGCCAGGTGCTCCCGAGAGCCTACCACTACGGGGAGGCGCGAAACGTGCTGCGGGAGATGATCGAGGCGCTGGCCTATGATATGTTCAAGAAAAAGATCTTATCTCAGGTGTTCACCTGGTGGGTAAGCTACGACTACAGGAGCCTGAAGGAAGTGCCGGATTACAACGGGCCTGTGGCTATCGACTTCTATGGTCGGCTGCACCCGGAGCACGACAACGGGACCGTCCGAACTGCGCTGCCCACCAACAGCCCGGAAATGATCGCCTCGGCCATCCTTCGCCAGTTCGATGCCCTGGTGGACAGCCGGCTCCTGTTCCGCAGGCTGGGGGTGTGCGCCAACACGGTGGAAGAAGACAACGGCGTCTTCCAGCTGGATATGTTTACCGATTACAAGGCGCTGGAGAAGGAAAAGCGCATCCAGGCCGCTATGATGGAGGTGCGGGGGCGCTACGGCGCAAACGCCATCCTGAAAGGGAACAATTTCATCGAGGGCGCGACCATGCGGGAACGCAACGAGCAGATTGGTGGACATCGCGCTTAAGGAGGGAAAATGATGCAGACCGTAGGCTATATGCCAATGCCAGCGGACTTTCGGTATAAGGCTATCTATGACCGGGGCAAACCCAGCCTGCCCAAGAAGCATCCCATGATGGACACAGGCCATCGGGCGAAAATCTTCGCGCCCTTTGATGCGCTGCGGGGTTTCAACTTTGCGATCATGAGCAAGGAAGTGCCCTATGTGCCCAAGTGCATTCTGGAAGAAGAGGAGCAGGCCGAACTGAACCGTCGTCTCACAATCCTGCATAACCTGACCTTCAATGGCCGGATAGCGAGGGCGAACAGACCAGTGGCCGCGGTCACCTATTTTGTGCTCTGCGCGGACCGCAATCATGAAGCCTATGGCTGGAAGGGCGTCTACACAACGATTAAGGACATCGTGTGGAACGTGGACTTCGTGAACATGAGCGTACTCATTGGAAAAAAGCGCATCCACATGGCGGATATTTCCGAAGTTACAGCGGATGAAATCTTCGATGAGGACTGGGAGCATGATGTGGTATGACAGAGAAGCCCACCAAGACACCGGAGGAACCCAAGCGAAAAGTGCGATGTGCCTTTGCAGGGCATCGCCCCCAGCATCTCAAACGCCCGGAGGACGATATCAAGGTTGAACTTGAAAATGCCATCATGGGTGCGATCCGGGACGGCTATACCACATTCATCTCAGGCGGCGCTTACGGCGTGGATATCTGGGCTGCAGAGATCGTGACAAGGCTTCGGGAGCGGAACCCATCGCTCCATCTGATTGCGGCGATCCCGTTTCCAGGCTTTGAGGAGACGTGGACAGAAGAATGGAAAGCGCGATACAATGCGCTGCTGGCAGCGGCAGACTTCGTGGTTTTTATGGAAGAAAGGCAAAGCAAGCAAGCCTTCCAGATCCGAAACGAATGGATGGTATCCCATGCGACACGGTTGATCGTCGTCTACAATGGTGAGCCCAACGCGACCCGAAACACAATCTACTTCGCCAGAAAAATCAGAGTCAATGTGCGAATCATCAAAGGATAATAGGGCAAGCACAATCTCCAGGGACACCACCTCAGAGAGAGGCGCGTGTCCTTTATTTATACAGAAATTGTATCAGAAACATAAGAAATATCAGGAGCTTAAGGCGTTGACTTTGTCGGCATTCAGAGCGTTAATACCACTGCCCCAAGGCCATAGTGCGAAACTTAAAGACAAGGGGCAAGAAGTCAAGTGACAAAGGAGGAAACCATATGGGAGTGATTCGTGTGACCCCAAGGCCCAGTTACCACGCGGCGCTGGAGGCTGAGAAGGCAATGCGGGCGCTGGAGCCGGAACCTGAGTTCATCCTGACCGGCAAGGTGTCCGTGCGCATGGGAGTCGGTGGGGTACGGGATGTCCTGATGCGCTACAAGCAGAAGCGCATCGAGGGCGTCATCCATTCGGCGCTGCGCAAGAAGGGCAGCTATAATTGCCAGTACAACAGTCCAGATGATCGCGGGTACTACAGCTGGGACAACCTCACCCTGCACGGGAATATGATCTACGTGGACGCCATGCAGGTCGGCGAGCTGACATGCCTGGAAAAGGTAATGGACGCGCTCAATGAGAAGGGCTGGTATCCGGAGGAGATCATCCTGACCTACTTTCCCGATGGCGGAGACATTTCCACTGTCTACAACCTGTACAACATACTGGAATCCAGAAGGCTGCTTATTGAACAGGCCCTCTCTCTGAAAGAGCCCATGCAGATTATTCTGAACAACGGATTGGCGCTCGGCATTACGCTGAGCGTCTTTTCATACCCCGTCATCGAAGCGGCTGCTTTCCTGATTGCCCAAGCCTGTAAGATGGCGCTGGCTACGGGAAAAGCACGGATGAAGTCCTGCGACATGAGCAATCCCAAGTTCCAGATGCGCACCTGGCTTCTAAGGCTGGGCTTTATCGGGAAAGAATTCGAGCGTCCCCGCAGGACCCTGCTGGAAGGGCTGGAGGGCGACACGGCCTTCTTCAGCGAAGAACAGAAGCAGGTGGCCGTAGCCAAGCGGAAAGCCCAAAAACTAAACGCGCCGTTGCCGACGTGAGAAAGGAGCATCCCATGAAGGAGCGAAGAAACAAGCTGAATATCCAGGAACGCCAAACAGAGACTTTCCACTACGAGCCGACAGTAGTCACACAGAAGGATGGCGTAAGGCGGGTGGCCGCTTACTGCCGCGTCAGCACATTGACCGAAGAGCAGGAGTTATCCTTCGAGACTCAGAGCGCCTATTACAAGGGGCTGATCGAAAAGGAACCCACCATGACGCTGGTTGGCATTTATGGCGACCAAGGCTTTTCAGGGCTCCAGGCGAGCAAGAGAAAGGAATTCCTGCGGCTCATTGCCGATTGCGAGGCGGACAAGGTGGACATGGTTCTGGTCAAATCCATCAGCCGGTTTTCCAGAAACACCGTGGAGTGCCGAGAATACCTGGAGAGGCTGAAGAAACACAAAGTAGCGGTTCTTTTTGAAAAGGAAGGGCTGAACAGTCTGGATCCACAAACCGACATGATCCTTTCCATTTATTCTTCCATGGCGCAGAGCGAGTCCTGCTCCCACAGCGAGAATGTCCGCTGGGCAAAGCAGCGGCGGGCAGAGCTGGGGGATCCTATACGCGGCGCATGCTATGGTTACCGTATTCAGAAAACGCCAGATGATTCCCTGCATCGCTGGGTGATCTATGAAAAAGAGGCTATGCACATTCGCTACCTCTTCTCCCTGGCTTATCAGGGATATTCTACTACGGAGATTACTCAGATGATGAACGAAAGAAAAAATACAGAGGGGGGCAGACGCTGGAATCCTGAAATGGTTCGATTAGCTTTGAGAAATGAGGCATATCGAGGGGATATCCTCACAAATAAAATGGTAGTACTGGATTACCTGACCAAGAAGAGCGTCAGGAACAAAGGCCAGGCAGAACAGTATTACATAGAACAGCATCATGATCCCATTGTAGCGCCAAATCTGTTTGACACGGTCCAGGACTACATGAAACAGGGCTTCCTGAATGGCAGCTATAGGCTGATAAGGAAAGCCTGGTTCGAAAAGCATCCGGAAGTATTATTCCGCAGGAATCATGGAGAGGAGATGTCCAAATGAGAGAAATGATAAGAACAGCAGGCTTGAAAAGCACACCCTCGTTGCTTTCAGGCGATGTCCATGTACTGGAGCAGCAGAAGGAAACACCCGTCGACATAAAGGTGGCCGCTTACTGTCGAGTCAGTACCGATAAAGAGATTCAACAACAAAGCCTGGACACACAGATGGCGGCTTACAATAAGGTCATTGAGGAGCATCCAGGCTGGGTACTGGCGGGAATATATGCTGATAAGGGTATCAGTGGGACTACGGTTCGGCACCGTGAGGAATTTAAACGAATGATCGAGGACGCCAAGGCTGGAAAGATTCAGTACATCCTGGCAAAGTCCATCTCACGATTCGCCAGAAACACGGTGGATACCTTGGCTTATGTTCGTGAGCTCAAGTCCTGCGGTGTTTCGGTTTTCTTCGAGAAAGAGAAATTGGATACGGGAAACGCGGTATCAGAATTTCTGCTTTCCATTTTTGCTGCGAGCGCGCAAGAAGAAATTTTTTCTCTGTCCAACAACATGAAAGTGGGAAAACGTATGCGTTACGCCGCGGGCATTGCTGAGTGGACGCACCTGTACGGGTATCGGTGCGCAGAAGATGGAACTTGGGTTATTGATGATGAGGAAGGAAAGATCGTTAAAAGAATCTTTGAGGAATACACCTCCGGATGTGCTCTGCCAGAACTGTGCAGGAAATTAATGGACGATAGGGTTCCCTCTCCTGGTGGCAAGCAGATCTGGCTGCCTAAGACGGTAGGGAATATCATCCACAATGAGAAATACGCCGGCGATTTACGGATGCAAAAAACGTATATCAGCGATCCCATCCAGCATATCAAGATCAGCAACAGAGACGCCAAACTGAAACAGTACTACAAGGAAAATCATCACAAGGCCATTGTGGATCACAGAACATACCAGATAGCACAGATGATTAGCACGATGAAGGACCCACACAGGGGAGTTGCGCAGTATCCTTACTATGGTTTTTTGAAGTGTCCAATCTGCGGACAGAATATGGTTCACTGTGCAATGCCGCGAAACAGTTATACGTTTGCTTGGACGTGCGGAGGAAAGGCCAGCAAGAAGGGTGAGCTTAGGAAGCACCGCACGGCATGTCCGCCGTACTATATCATTGACGATTATATTGACAGAGCGTTTTGGGATGCCCTGCGGAATGTTGAGACAGGTGAATTATATCGATTGGCAGCCGGTGAGGAGGGAGAGAAAACAATTGCTGCCCAAGCAATGCTGCGTCTGAAAACAGAGTGCAATAATCGCGCCAGGAAGGTTGAATACAAAGATCTGTGCGACACAGTAAAAGGAATCTCTTTCCCGCAATGGACAATTATGAAAGTGGATTGGAATTGCGGTGTTACGACAAGCGCCGTCATCGACTATAAGAAAGTAGGTGATATGCCGTACCCAACAATCACGAAAGAAGAAGTAGAACATACCACATTGACAAGGGGTAAATTCATGCGGAGTACATATGTGGTCAACGGTATGCCGCTTGTCAAGTCATGCCCCGACATTCAGATTCGAGGGATCATGAAAGCGCGGGAGGCTATATTACAAATGACTATCCAGGAACCACTGGCGTATGAAGCGCCCGTGCCGAGGGTATATGGTGCCAGAAGTAAGAAGAATAAGGAGATGGGAAAATGATTATTCACAAGATTGTCCCGAAACTGGCACAAAAGAAAGTGGCTGCCTATGCCCGCGTCAGCACCCTGACCGAGGCGCAGGAAGAATCCTACGAGACGCAGGTTCATTATTACACCGGCCTGATTCAATCGACAGAAGGGTGGTCCCTGGCTGGCATTTACGCCGATCAGGGCATCACGGGCACCAGCGCCGCGAAGCGTCCGGAGTTTCTGCGGATGATTGAAGACGCGAAGGCTGGTAAGATCAATATCATACTCTGCAAGTCTATATCCCGCTTCTCCAGAAACTTTGTGGAAGCCCAGAAGTACGTGCATGCGCTGAAAGCCGTCAACGTGGAGGTTCGGTTTGAAAAAGAGGGCATCAGCTCCTTCGACCCCAGCTCCGACATGATCTTCAGCACCATGGCCGCCGTAGCCCAGGAAGAAAGCAGGTCCCTTTCGGATAACGTCAAGTGGGGCAACAAACGCAGAATGGAGATGGGCATCCGGCACGTGGGCAGCAATCACATGCTGGGTTACGATGAGGTGCAGGGTAAACTCATCCCTAACGAGGACGCCTGGATCGTGCGGCTGATATTTGAAGAGTATGCGGCGGGGGTCGCACCGACCGCCATCCTCCAACACCTGCTGGAGAAGGGCGCCCACAGGATGCGCTCCGAGAAGAAATTCACCTGGTCCGTGGTTCTTCGGATTCTGAACAATGAGGCGTATGTGGGCGACCGCCTTCTCCAAAAGGCAGCGCCACAAAACTACCTGACCAAGCGGCCAGATCTCAGTGAAGCCTACGAGAGCAAATACATCTACAATGACCATGAGGCCATCATCACACCGGCAGTCTGGGACGCTGCCCATGACCGATTCAAGCGGGAGCAGATGTCCCGGCAGCAAGGACTAAAAGTTCAGCATAACACGCATTTTTTGTATGGGAAGGTGTTCTGTGCGGAATGCGGTGAGCCTTACCGACGCTTTACGGCCAGGAACGGCGGAGGGTATTACAAGACCTGGCGCTGCAGGGGGCGTGTCAATACTGGAAAGTGCGAATGCAGGCATGTGAAGGAGAGTGACCTTCTGGCTGAGATCGCTGGAAAAATGGGATGGAAATGGCAGGACGAAGAATCATTTGACAGCTGGGCTTTCCTGGAGAGCGTGGACAAGGTGCTGGTCAGCAATGCAGGCGTTGAGATCATCGCGGCTCGCGGGGTTGATTACAATGAGCGGGCCAAGGCGACCGCGTGATGGGGAGGATGAGTATGATCACGAAAGCGATGGTCGAAGAAGGCTATGCCAAGGAAGTAATCAGGCTCAGGGATTGTCCAGAAGGTGATGAGGTCGTCTGTCAGATCGGTGAATACTGGTTCTACTTCTGGAACGGTGATCAGGGCATCACGCTTACCTGTGCGCAGTTTAAAGCGCAGCATAGTGCGGAGGAGATCGTAGATGCTATCTGGACGCAGCTTGAGGCGTTCAGACGGAACTGGGATATATTCTGTATAGAATATTGCTATTACGACTTCCTGCTGCGGGAAAGGGGTATGAAAAGATGAAAGGGGGGAAGGCAGTGAAAGACGCCGAAGTATCGATGATCATGCACTTTGCAGAGCTCATCACCAAGGAAGGCATTCCGCCTCGGTTGCAGGAGCTTCAGTTTACAGCCCTGAGAGAGTTGCAGGCACGGCTTCAGTATTATGCCAAACGCGGCTACCACAAGCGCTTAATCACAGGAATTGCTGAAAAAAGGCCGCGCTGATTCTGAAAACAACGAGCAAGGCTGACATGGACAAGGTTATGCACCCAAGAGTGCCACACTACAACGGCGCGGAGTTTGTACCAGATGAATTCAGTATCCCAGAGGAAGAACTGATCTGCTGGAGTGAAACATCCCTCCGAGGCCCGCTCAACAGTGCGGGGATAAAAAGGTACAGGGTCCTGTTCAAGGAGTTTTTCGCCCAAGAGGGCAAAAGCATGGGAATCGACTAAAGAAAATGGAGGTAAGCATGATCGTCAAAGTAGCACATCTTGAAAGTGGAGTCACAGAGGTCAAGAACAATGTTGAGCTGGTTTTGGAGCATGAGGACCGATTTGAACTGGCAGGCAAGCGCAAAAAGACGCGTGGCAAACCAGTACGAGCTATCTCGGGTCGCTTTTCAGGTTTGAGGTGCTGGTTGCCAGGAAGAAGGCGTGCGGCGGAGAAGCAAAAGACTGCCAGAGCTGCGATGCGTCCATATCAGCAGATAATGAGAAGGGTAAGCAGTACCTCGTCTGCTCCGCCCACTGCCATGACCGGGTGCCGGAAGATGGGTATTGCGATGGCTACAATTGATGGGAGGCATAGCATGGAAAGGGTACATACATTGGAGCAACTGAAAAAGGTCGTGCAGCCGGATCTGGAGAATGAGCTGCAGAGGAAGTTCCATCCAACAATAATTCCATTCCAGAGAGCTTTTTGGAGATGGTGATCGAGGCGGTGTACTCGGCATCAGCCTGACAGGGGAAAGCAAGTTCGGCGAGGACGATGCCGGTCTTGTCATTCGGCGGCAGGTTCTCGTTGCCCTTGGTGCATTATAACTGCGCGGCGGCTTCAGCTGCCGCTTTTTCCTTTGGGAAAATTTGAAAAACGTTGATTTGAAAGCCGACCCGTGGTAAAATAAGCGTGTCGAGAAAGCTGTGATGAAGCATTAGATTACCCTGATGGAAGGAGGAAGAAATCATGGCATATTCCACGAGATACGCAAAGCCTAACATGGCCAATTTGCCGCCGAAGCTGGGAAAAGCGATTTTTCAGCAGATTTTGAGTACTCCTAAACCAGACGATGCAAAGCTGGACGAAGAAGCAAGAAGACTCGAAAGAGAAATGATAAGGGTTAGGGATCGTGAAGATGCTCAAAGGAAGACTGCAAAGTGATCTGTTTTACTGCAATCACATCGGTGTTTCTGAAAATGACGAGCGAGACATTATGAATTTTACCGTCCGGGATGAAAAGGGAGCAGGATTGCTGGATTACATCCAGCATTTTGCTTTTCCGGACGAGGATAATGGCACCATGAGGACCTATATTGTCCGCGACAATCGTTCTTCAGAGCTCGTCGACTATTTCTCATTGAAGGCCGGATTGATCTCATACAATGAACATGAAGTGGCAGTTATAGATGAGGCGACCGGCGAAGAGGTTATCGATGAGAAAACGGGCGAAAGAAAGATGCGCCGTGTTTTTGATACATTGCCTGGTGTCGAACTGGCGGATTTTGCAGTCAACCAAACTTATATCAGCAACCATCCGGATCTAAAGGGTGTTGGGCTGGTCATCTATAATAAATTCATCCTACCTGTCATCCGGCAGGCAGCAGAAACGATAGGCATAAAAATCCTATACATCTTTGCGCTTCCCTATGAGGACTTGATTGCGCGGTATGAGAAGTATGGATTCTCCAGGTTAGAGGAGTCTTTGGAAATAGAGCTGCACAACCGTTTGAAGCCAAAGTATGACGAATCCTGCACTTTTATGTATCGGATGCTATAACGAATAAGTTCCCCCGATCCCTTTCCATCTTTGTCACTGCGACAAGCCTGGAATCGTATCGGGGTTTTTTATTAATATCGTGACTTATCTTCCTTCTGACGGTCATATGTATACCAATCGAAAAAAGGGGGGATCACCATGAGACAGATCTATTATGAGTTTCCCGAAGAGACGGCGCTGGAAGTTTTGAAGGAAGATGGCTGTGAGCCAGATGATCGTGTGTTTGGCGGAGTTTCGATCACGACCGCAAAGAATCTGCTCAGGCACTATGGCGGCACGGCATAGACCGAATATTGTGAGCGTGACGGCGGATGCTTCGAGACTATACTGATCACCATAGCCGGTAATCACAGCAGGGTCAAACAGAATCATCACCTATGAGGAAAAGCCCTGGTACCTTTCCTGCTTTGCCACTGTGGCAAACTGGAACGCGTACCAGGGCTTTTGCATTTATCGATATTTACGATTGGGTAAATTGAGGTGTAAATAACGGTTGAAATATGAGCATATTTGTGTTATAATTAACCGACAACTATTCAAAATATAAATGAAAATGAGCAAAATACACGTTGGAGCAGGGGGGCTATCATGGAGGAAGACTACAAACGCAGACTGGAAGAAGTATATCGCACGTATTATCCTCAGTATATCAGATATGCGGAGCATATGTTATATACGCGTACAGGAAGCAAGGATCAGGCAGAGGACTTCGTTCATCAAGCTTTTTTGCGGGCGGTGGAAAAAGAGGAAAAGAGCAAACTTCATCCGGAGCAATGGATCATGGTGACGCTCAGGTTTTGCCTGCTTAATCATTTCAAGAAATACAGTACGCGTCTGCCAATTCTGAAAAAACTTCATGATAAACAGGATACTTCCGAGCCCTCGTTTGCGCCTTCCTCCGATACCCTCATTGCCTTACAGCAGGAATTGCCCTACGAAGATTACAAGCTGATATATGACTACACAGTACGAGGAAAAACAGTGCAAGAGCTCAGTGCGGAGACGGGAATTGACCCGAGCTACATCTATGTTCGGATTCACCGCATTCGGAAAATTGCGGAAAAAATATTTTTTGTGTTTGTTGTAATAATCTTCCTCGCTCAGGAAGTATAAGGATTGGAGCGTGCAAGAGATGTCGAAAGAATTGAACGCCAGCCAAAAGCAGCTTCGGAATGATCTGACTATGGAGGTGACGGAAGAAAGACTAAACGAAATACTAGAAGCGGAACTATCGAAACCAGAAGAAGAGATTGATATGCGGCTGGTGGATGAAATCCTGTCTGAACTGGAACCGAGACAGGTCAGCGAGGGGGAAATCGATGCCAGCTGGAAGCGGCTGGAGGGGAAATTGGAGGCCACGGCTTCCGCGTCGTCTACAGCATCTGCAATGGGGAAACCGTGCACAGCAAAAGAGAACGCAAAGAAGTCTGTACCCCCAGCAATCAAAGCGCTGCGTTCCATTGGGTTCGTAGCAGCCGCAATTGTCGTTCTTTTCTTCGTATCCTTGGGAACAGCAAAAGCAACAAGGTGGACATTCCTGCTCAAGCTGCTCAATCCCTTGGCGGAAACTTTCGGCATCTCGCTGGATGAGTTGAAATCCGAGACCGATCCGGTTGAAGTATACGCTTCGATCCTGGACGATCAGAAGATGAAGCAGTTCCTGTCAGAAGATGAAATACCTGAAAAGTATATGGGTTACCGAATTAAGCTCGACCATATCCCCGAACGTTTCACGTATACCGACGGCCAATTCTATCCCACAGAACTGACAAAGACATTCAATTTCTTGTATATGGATGGAGATAAGTGGCTGCAATATAGTGTGAATATCTTTGAAACGGATGAAGTCGGTCTTCAATACATGTTTGAAACGACATTGGAGGAAACGGGAAAGAGCAACATCGGAATGATTGAATTGACGTTCTATCACAACGGCAATGAGGATGAAACAGAACTTGTTTCTTGGGTAGATCGTAACGCCCATTACTCGCTTGCAGGGTATATCACTATGGAGGAACTGACTGACATCATCAATGGGATTCAATGAATCCACATGTCTCCAATCAATATGGAGAGGTAGATTGAAATGAAACAAGTTGCAATCTTGACTTTGGTGCTTTGTTTGCTCGTGGGTATGTGCGTCCCCGCATCTGCCGCTGTAATTATTCCCGATGGCACCTTCAGCAGTGATTATTTTATCAGCTATGGCTGCATTATCGGTGATATTGGTGGCCATATGCTGAACATCACTTTCACATGCACTGGTATGGGCGTTTGTGACGAGATCGGGGTGGCGAATTACACGGTACAGAAACAGTATACTCTTGACGATGGGACAAAGATTTGGGCAAATGTAGCGGGACCGTTAGCAGGTGTGACCCGGACGAACGCAGCATTTTGCACATATGGTGTGAACTTCCAGGGAATTGCCGGTGAACGGTATCGCGTAATTGCGACGTTCGTTTGCACAAAGACGATTAACGGTGTAGTCGGTACCGAAACAAAATTTGTCACCACCACGGGCTGTACCGTAAATTGAGGCATCCATGAACTATCGAGAGAACAAGGCTGTCAAGGAATTGTTGGCGAAGTTGTTCACAGTAGAGGAGAGCGCAGCGGGTAATGCCGCTGTAGAGAAAAAACAGATCGCGTTACAGCGCCGTTTTTGACGTACAGTTTTCCGCTGCGGAGATCAGGCTCCTGGAAAAGTGCGTCGCTTCCCGCGCTCCTCTTCTCGTTTGTGAACTGGATGAACAGGATTGGTTTCTCTGTCCCAACTGCCATAACGCCTTTGAATACGAGTATGTGAGGAACTGCTCATGCTGTGGTCAAAGCCTGTCGTGGTACGGCTGCATGAGCCATGCACACAGGGTTGGGGCAGTAAAACTGCCGAAGAAGAAAAAGATCATTGCCGAACAAAAAGAAGATATGTTCCGGCATCAGGTCGAAAATCGAGCCAATGCGATTGAAGCTGAACTCGGAAGCCTCAAGGAGCAAATGAAGGAAAAGAAGCGCGAGCTTCATGCCTTGAGAGCCGAAGAAGAAGAACGAAAACGGGGGCAGTTGATCAAGTCCATCGCCCGTAGCGGAAAGAGCATTGACGAGGTCATCGAAACGCTGGAAGCGGAAAACTAAGTTTTGATGATCATTGGAACATCATAATAGGCTGATGCTAAGTTCAAAAAAGCCCTCAGACTGCATGCGTGGTCTGAGGGTATCTTAAAAGAAACCGACCAAGAATAGTTTGCACAAGTACTCATGCAGGATGAAGTGATGTCATGTTATGGATGGTCAGTCATCCCTTTATTCCCCAAAGAAGGCTCTTCTTGAGAATGAATAATTGATCTTCTGGATACCATGCCCGGGTACCTTTCCAGTTTTGTCACCGCAACAATCTGGGATGTGTACCGGGGCTTTTTCATTTACTCTGCATCCAGAAGGTGTATCTGTTTGCAGCAGGAAACACCTCGGCCATGATGTGTTTATGGTGCGGGCATTCAAAAGAGATTAAAGAAAATGTCCCAATGTTTGGACCGACATCATAGTGCGCCCGAATCATATTATCGATTTCTCTGGTCTGATGCTCCTCGGTGGCGATGGAACAGAGGCAGTTCTTGTACTCCAGATAACGATTGAGCAGGTCAAGGCCGCCAACAAGGATGACAAAGGCCAGAGCAATTATTCCTATGAACCGAAGGAAGTGTTTCATAGTGTGTCTCCTCCGATCATAATGACGATGCGCACCGCATGTTCCTCAGCGTAGCGGATGGTGTTGACCGTTCCGCCGCTCACCACTAAAGAAAGCCAGCACCAAGGCGCTGTGGTCAACCATCCAGATGCTCCTTTTCTGATAGGCATCCATGGAGAAAGCTGGGCAGATGATTTTGCTGAGATCAGCTTTCTGGAGGATAGTGGTTTATTGATGCTGCCACGCTGCGCTTCAGCGTTTCTCAAAATCAGGGTGGGGCAAGGCGCAGACCAGCCGAATACCAGAGGGAGGTTGCTTTTCAGCGAGGACGACCTCTGCGGCCCAAATGTCAATCCCTTATGCCCTGCCGGATATGAATGTAGAGTAGCCCGGACTGTAGCCTTTTCTGATATGATCTGTCAGAAGCGCGACAGCCTCTTTTTTGTGCAGTTCAGCTTTTCCGGTCGATGCCCGATAAAGCTGCATCTATGCAAGCGTTTCTCCGCTTCCATCCCATTTCCGCCTCCCATGGATAATCCGCCCAAAGCCTGAAATGGTGTTTATTTCAACATCGTTTTTCCCTTTGAAGGCGTTTATTATAATATCATATTTTCGACAAGTAAACAATAGCATGGTGTTCAACTAAACGGTAAAATTATTTCAGGAAAGGTGCCCCTGATATGAAAGAGGGTATGAGGATATGAACACTGTGGAGCGGCTGAAACAGCTCCTGAAGGAACGCAACTGGACGGAGTACAGGCTTGCCAAGGAGGGCGGACTATCCATGTCCACCCTGCAGAATATCTATAAGAGAAACACGATTCCCACAATCGACACCCTTGAGAGAATCTGCACCGCATTTGGTATTACGCTTTCCCAGTTTTTTGCCGAAGGTGAAATCGTTGATCTTTCCCCGGAACTGAAGCGGCTATTCGATGGGTGGGTCAACCTGACGCTGGAGCAGAAACAAGCGGTCCAGACAATTATAAATGCCTTCAATCATGATAAATAAATAGCCTGTGCTTGATGGACTGACAATCAGCCAGCAGATCAAGCTCAGGCTTTTTCTATCTATGAAAACAGCAATGCCTTTGTTATGTGGGTAGTTTCCATTGGCTGGAACGGTCCGGCTGTTTTTCTATGATGATACCGGCTTTCTTTCGCAAACGGTACATCTGGCTGGAGCCAAGACCGCGCTCATTGCCCAATTCCATGATCTTTCTGCTATCCTGGGGGCCAGACTTGAGCGTTTTCAAAAGAAAATCAATAGGTTCTTCTTCATCGTCTTCTCCCTCCAAAGTATCATAGCTTTCAAAAGTCAGCCCCAGATTTTCATCCTGGCGAATGATGATAGGGGTGGACTCTTTTCCCATGAGGCTCATTTTTGTCGCTTCCAGAATTCTCACCGAGGGATCATGCTCATCATCTGGTCGGAGTGTCAGAATGCAGCGCAGCGTATTGTACAGCTCGGTGCCGCCGATGCCGCGATTTATGTCGGGAAGAAGCCCCTTGATAAAGTTACCGGCAAGGATAACGGCGGCCTCCATTCGCTCGGCGGCAAGCTGTATTTCGCAGACCATATTCCGCAGTGCTGCATTGTCGCTCGTCGATATTCCGTTTACAAACTGCTGCCAAGGGTCGATGAAGATGACCTTAGCGCCAGTTGTTCTGATGCATTCTTCAATTTCTGATCCCGTAAGAAGAAAATGGCCTTCCTGCTCGTCCTGGAACAGAGCATTATTTTTATTGCCACCATACAGCTCGAACAATGGAACTATGGTATCGTCAATGCCATTCTCCGCCGTAACATAAAAGGACTTGAGTGGTTCGCCATGGCCAAGAGGAAGAAGCTGTCCGTGAAACATGCTGGGAGGATATATGCCGTTGCTGAGGTCCGCCAGAATCTTCATGATCAGACTGGTTTTACCAATGCCGGTTGCCCCCTGGAGCAGCGTCACTTTCCCAAACGGGATAAAGGGACGCCAGAGCCAATTTGTGTTCCGGGGAGTAACATCATTATAAGATTTCGGGCAGATCATGGTGACACCTCTTGATTCATGTCATTGGGAAAACCAGTCGATGATAAATGCCATTTTTCATTCGCATCAAAATGAAAAATGAAGAAAAATGGGAAACCCTTATGCCGCAATGCTTTTACCTACTCTTTTTTCATTTTGCACATTTTCAAAGTTTATGGGGCCAGCAATTCATTGTTGCCCGTCGGGCTTCGATTCACCCGGTTCTTCGCCCAGCAGTTTCCCGTTTTCCTTATATCGGATCTGGCCATGATCGTCAGCATAGATTCTCGCTCCGAAGACATACTCACCATGGAAAAACTTCACAATGTCCATATCAAGCGCTTCAAGAACCTTGCAGGCAGTGGTGAAAGAACTGCGGCGAAGATCCCGCTTTCCAGACTCGAAGTATTGATACTGCTGTTGAGTGATCCCGGCTTTTTCCGCGACCTGACTCTGGGTAAGGCCGTGAACGATGCGCCATTCATGAAGTATAGAGGCAGTATTAAGGTGGACGGTCTGAAAGCCATCCAAGCTGAACTCCTCGTTCATGTCATCACCTCTGTTGCAATTTTACAACAACTGTTGTAAAATGTCAACAGTCAAATGGTTTATGCATGATCCTTTACAGGCCCTTTCCCTTCATCCAAAAGAGTCATGATTTGTATTGCCTGTGTACCACAGACAGTCCCCAAGGTTTACGCCAGGGGAACTGCTGCGGCTTATGCGGGCAATCCTGTTATTTACACACCAACCTCTGAGAGCATTGTTTTAAAGAAAGCCAATGCCCTGATAATGATCTCCTTCTCTTTGACATTACAGTCGAGAAGGATCTCCTGGACTTCATTACCAACTGCGGACTGGGGATGCGTCAGCACATCGATAAGGATATCATCCGCCGAAACCTTCAGAGTGTTGGCGATGCTGATCAAAGTTTCAATGCTTGGGGCTTTCACTCCTCTCTCTATCGCAGTAATCGTGGCAGTGGAACTGTGAATGAGGTCGCCCAGCTGCTCTTGCGTCAGGTGTTTATCCAACCGATACCGTTTGATGCGTATACCGATCCTGCTGTAGTCAATAGACACCAGTATCATCCTCCCTTATGGCCCGCATAAGGTTGGTGCGATATTACCTCTGAAAGGACAGTAAATCAACTCAATTTAAGAACTTATCGAAAGTTCTAAATTGTTTTCGCTCCGCACGCCATTATATATGAAAAAAAGCTGTTGGAATCATACCGTTGGCATCAATGAAGGGCACCGTGGATACTAATGGTATGAACAGGCCATCATGGTTCAGATATATAATAATGGTGGAAATCTGTCCACAGAGTCTGGCGGAATGACAAGATTATATCGCACAACACTCTGTGTTGCAGGGGGAGGATACACCAATGATCGCATCTGAGAGGCAAGCCAATGCTGAAACGAGAAAAGAGAAGATCGCAGAGCGATATAAAGGCGTTGATCCTTCTCTCCTGGAGGTTATCCCCGCCGAGAACATGGAATCTGTGGACATTACGCAACAGCATCTGAAGGTGGCCGCATATATTCGGGTGTCCACAGAAAACGACGAGCAGCAGTCGTCTTTCAACCTGCAGGAAAAGGAATTCACTGAACGGATCGATGCCAATCCTCTGTGGGATAACGCCGGTATATATAGCGATGAGGGTATCTCAGGAACTGAGCTCTCTCACAGAAAAGGCATGCTCCAGATGATCGAGGACGCCAAGGCAGGAAAGATACAGTTGATCCTGGCAAAGTCCATCGCCAGGTTTGCCAGAAACGTGGTGGACTGCCTGTCCATCATCGAGGAACTGAAGAAGCTGGATCCCCCCGTGGGCGTACATTTTGACGAGGGGAATATTTACACCTTGGATAGTTCAGGCAGCGTGGTGCTGACGGTTCTGGCAACCGTAGCTGAAGAGGAATCACGCTCTAAATCGTTCATCATGAACTGGTCCATAGAAAAGCGATTCAGCAGAGGCATATTTCTTACGCCGGAGCTTTTGGGCTACGATAAAGATGAGGACGGCAACTTGGTGGTGAACCCTACCGAGGCTGAAACCGTGAAGGCTATCTATGGTCTTTACCTAAACGGGTGGAGCACTCCGGGCATAGCCGCCTTGCTTGCCCGCTATGGAAGGCTCACCAAGGTTGGCAACAGAGTATGGCATCCATCGACTGTGTTGGGGATCATCAGGAATGAGAGATACGTTGGGGACGTACTCGCCAGGAAAACCTATACGCCAAACTATAAGGATCACAAGGTAAAAAAGAACAGGCACAACAGGAATCAGTATCGCCAACGGGATCATCACGAGGCGATTATTTCCCGTGATGCTTTTGACGCCGCCAACAAGATCCAGGAGTCCATGCGTTTTATCAAGAAAAAAAGAACGCTGCCAGTTCTGAGCGTCGTAGAGAAAGGTGTTCTCAAGGGGTATGTGCCGGTTCATAAGGATTGGACTGGATTTACCGGCGTGGAGTACCGCATTGCGTCCGAGAGCGTGGAGCCGGAGGCTGTCCCCGAAATTGGGCATATTGGAAAGCAGATCAACTTTTCGGGCTATCAGACAATCCGGGGTGAATTTTATGGAACGCTGAATAGGCCGGCGCTTACCATATCCGCAGGAAGGATGCGCTTTAGCAAAGTATGCCTGGATAAGTTCGTGGATGTGGAATATGTAGAACTACTGCTCAATCCGACGAAGCGGTGCATCGCAATCCGGCCTTGCTTATCTGACAATCCAAACGCAATTCGCTGGGGCGGGTTGAAGAAGGGCAGATGGGCTGTTCGTGACATGAGCTGCCGCGGCCTGAGCCGGGTATTAGTGGATGTGATGGACTGGGCAGCCGAGGATCGGTATCGATTCTGCGGTGAATTCATACAGACACAGGAGGGGAAACTCCTTCTGTTCACACTGGATGAGTCTGTGATCACGAGAACGGAGACCCGTATCTATGTTCCTGCGAAAGAGGACAGTCAGGATCAGACAGAAACTGACACCGAGCAAGGTACAGAAGAAGTTGTCTTTACCGAGACAGTCAAGATCTATTCGACTTCGTTGGCAGGAACCTTTGGCAGGCCGATCAAAAGCATCACGGCTGTTTCTCTGCTGGAACGGAGTCATTATGCTGAGGACTGGGATGTACTAAGGCAGGCCCAGCCCATTGAAGAACTAAGTATCCTGACAAAGGATCGGCTGGAAGAACTGAAGCTGGAAGCGGATACAATCATAGGAGGATGGTCAATCGATGACGGAAACGAAAATGCGGACAATTGATGGTGCGATGACCGATCAGGAAATATCTGCGCGGGAGGAGCGCCGGCTTGAGCTGCAGAGAGAATTCTCCTACGATGGCTACCTGGTGATCCGCAAGGAACTGTATGCCAATCTTCGGGATCCCGCCATCACGGTCAGGGCTGGGAATATCACATTTAACACCGCCTGTATCGACAGCTTTGCCGGAGCAGTCTACGTCCGTCTCTACTTCAACGAGGAGTTGGGAAGATTGGCCGTCCGAAAGGTGAATGAGAACGATAAGGATGCCCTTCGTTGGTGCACCGTTAAAGGCGATAAGCGTAAGAGCCGGAAGGTGAACTGTCCTGACCTCACTGACTTAATTTATTCCTCGATGAAATGGGATAAAAAGTGCAGGTACAAGATCCTGGGGTATTTGATTGAAGTGGAAAACGAGAAAGTGTATGTTTTCGATTTCACAGTAAAACGCATATACCATGAGCGCCCCAAGAAGGGTGAACCAGGCCATGACCAACCCATCGACAGAAAAGGATTCTACTCGGACGACGTGGCTAATACTTACGGTGTCCCCGTGGAGGAGCACATCCGACAGACAGAAATCACCGAAGAGGACGGCTATGTGAACGTTGCCATGCTGACCGGCCCCAGGAGGACTGGACGGCAGGAAATCGCAGAGCCTTTGATCCCCAACGGCCAAATCAGCTTTGACGAACTACCAACAAACCCAGAACAGACGGGTGTGGAGGCTGGCACAGGAGGTGATATGAGTGAATGACCAGTACCTTTCCTGGGATTTATCCAAACCAGGTATTTCGTTTTGCCTTTCATCCGGCCGGATCGTTATTTTCCTGCGTACCTTGGATTTACTAAAATATCCGGAGTTCATTCGCTTCCTGTTCAATCCTGATTCTGGCAAGTTTGCTGTTCAGGTCTGCAGCATGAACGACGAAGGAGCGAAACGGCTTCCGATCCGAAAACCGGACGAATGCTTGTCAATTAAAAACAAGGACCTGGTCAGATTGATGTATTCCTCGCGACATTGGAATCCCAGGATTTCCTACAGGCTCGCTGGAAAGTTTTTCCCTTCGGAGAAGCTCGTCAATTTTGAACTGAGTGCGGCATACGAGATTCACGAAGGACGGATCAAGAAGCCCTCCTGACGATCAAGCCTTTGCTATGAAAACTTCCGGTTTTTTGCCGCAGAAAAGCCCCTCTGACGGGCTGGACGGTGGGCGGAGGAACGCCTTTCCACCTGGCGGAAATGCCCCGCTGCGCCAACCTGAAGCCAACTCGAGGGATGCAGTCGGGTTATGCTGCAGGACACAGAAAACACAAGCGTCAGAGGAGGCAGAAGTATTGATGGCGTATGAAGGAATTTCTTCCGTATGTGCATTGCCATTATATCCGTGAATATCGCTATGCATAAGTCAGACATTTCCTTTCTTCCTTTGCGTTTTTTTCTGACTTAAGTCTACCTCTTTCCCCTTCCTGCACAAGCGTCCACCGCTTCGTCCACCGTGGACGTTACTTTGAGAATTGACTGGAATTTACTATCCATGAAATATAGAAAACGATAAAGCAGCTGCCGTTTACAAAGTGTTCGCGATGTGCTACAATTCATTTCGGAAGTATATACATATGTATCCAAACTTTTATGCCCGACATGCAAGTACAGTTTGAGGAAGTAAAAGGGGGAATGATGCATAGATGAATATGAAACAACTCCGGTATGCTGTTGTACTTGCTCAAAAAGGATCGTTTTCTTCAGCAGCGGAAGCACTGGCGATCAGCCAGCCTTCTCTTTCTCAATATATCAAAAAGATCGAAAATGAAATCGGTCTGGAGCTTTTTGATCGGACCAACGGCGATGTGCGGCTAACGGACGCCGGGCGCGTCTATATCGAAGCGGGAAGGAAGATCCTCGATCTGGAGCACCAGATGGAGATTTCCTTTTCCGATCTCGCCGCCCATAAAACCGGTTCTCTGATCGTGGGCACCGCCCCGTACCGGGCTGCGGGCATGATGCCGGAAATCGCCAGCGCTTTCAAAAAAATACATCCCGGCATGCACCTGGTGATCCGGGAAGGCACGACCGCAGAACTGGCGGAGGGCATGGAACACGGGGAATATGATCTTTGCCTGACGTTGCTGCCACTGGACGGACGGATATTTGAATGGGAAAAGGTCGCGGAAGAAGAACTGGTTCTTTCGGTTCCTGCTTCCATGCCTGTGTTTCAAACCGTGGATATTCCCGATAGGAAATACCCCGCCGTCAGCGTGAAGGCGCTAAACAGGCAGGAATTGGTCATGCTCACAGACACGCAGTATATACAGAAACAATTGCTGAGTCTCGCTATGGATTGCCAGTTGGAGCTTCGTACCGCGGCGGTCGTAAAAAGTCTGGAAGCGCAGATTGCCATGGTGCGGGCGGGTGTGGGTATGGCGCTGTTGCCCTCCGGCATAGAACGTTTCTGCAATCCCGGGGAAGTGACGTTTTATTCCTTTATTCAGCCGGTTCCCAAGCGTGAATTAGTGGTCATGTGGCGAAGGGATAGGCAATTATCCCAGGTAGCATGTGAGCTGAAAGATATAATTCGAGGTGTAAACGGGTAGACGAGGGACGCGGCCGGGTTATGCTGCAGGCCACAGAAAACACAAGCGTCGGAAGAGACAGAATTCGATTCAGACAGAAAAGGAAAGCCCTTTCCCTCGTGGTAACTTGTCTTTCCTCTCTGGTCACAATCCTTTCCTTTGTGGTCACATCCGCTTCTCATCTGGTCACACGGGGCCAGAGGGCAAGAAAAAGCAGCTGAATGAAGTGTGACCAGCAGACAGCACGCCGAAATAACGGTGTGCTTTTTTTTGCGCTTTTTTCAGCCGGTTACAGCCCTTCTCGTCTGGTCACTATAAAAGGTTGTCAACAAGCAACTAATACTTCAATGTGTTGAGCTCCACCTTTTTATTGACCACAATATATTGTGGTTTTCCTCTCTTGTCACGGGCGGTTCATTGGCAACAAACTCTTCACTGTCGGGGCGAACAAAAATGACGCCTGTCTCGCGGCGTAATGGGAGGATAAACTGAGCAAAATAGACAAAAGACAGATTATCATCCACCCGGTCGCCAGTTTCAGACAGGTTTTTTCCTACTTTTGACGCTTCTTTCGGGTTAACCCGCGACCCGCCAAATCCCACGAATAATAAGGTTTCATAGGAAGGTCAGCTTTCCGCCAATGACCCACTCGTTGCCGCCATGGGCGGCATAGTTCCTTGTGTTGCGGGTATTATCCATATTGATCTCCATTCCGGCGGGCTGCCCATCATAGAGCAGCCCGCCATTTTCTTTTTTGCCTGCGATTAGGCGGCCTTCATCTGCAGCACCTTCACGGCTTCGGGCAGGATCAGGCGGCCATCCAGACGCTCGGTGAGCTTGAAGCCGACCTGATCGGTCATGGCATACAGCTCATTGAGACGCTGGAGGGTGCGGCCCGCGCGGTCAGCCAGCCAGTAGTAGCTGTAGTCGCCGTACAGGATGACCTTGTTGCCGGCAGCCACCAGGGGCATGTAGTTGGACATGTAGATCTTGGTGTTGAGCAGCATGTCCGGCACGCCTTCACGGATGGAGGGCTGCCAGAGGTACTGGCCCTGGGAATCCTTCAGCTTACGCACCGCCTTGATGGTGGCGTCGTTCATGATGAAGGAAGCCTTGCGGCGGTAGCCCGCCTTCAGAGAATGCTGGAGGTCGATCAGCTCATCCGCGGTGATGGCGGTGGCGCTGGCGGCGGTCACGCCGGTCTGCGCGCCCAGGGTGTCGTGCAGCAGGCCGTAGGGCTTGTGGGAGCCGTCGCCGGAGAGAATGGCCTCTTCCTCGGCGGCGCCGGCGCGGCGCTGGAATTCATGGGTGATGAAGCCCGCCATGTCGAAGGCGGAATCCTGCAGGAGCTCCTGGCTGATGCGGATAGCAGTGGCCAGCTTGTGAGCACCTAGGGTGATCTGGTTGAAGCCCACGTCGCTTTCGGGAATCTGCTGCTCCTCCTCGATCCAGGAGGCAGTGCCGTAGGAGGTGACCAAGGGGATCTTGCGGTCGCCGGAAGAGGTGGTGATCACATGCACCAGGCCGCGCATGATGTTTTCTTCCTGCAGCGCTTCCACCAGCTGGTGCTCGAACTCGTCAGGGACGGTATAGCCGCCTTCGGTGAGCTCGCCCACCTGCAGGGAAGCAGGACAAAGGGCTGGCCATGGAACTCACCCTTTGTATGTTTGAGGCATTGGATGAATTGGATGACCCGCTGGGCCTTTTGCTCACTTAACATCCGACCACCTCTGATTCAAAAGCTGCTCCATGGGGTCTTCCGCATCCGACGCTTCTCCGCTGTTGGCAAAGAGCCGTGCGCGGCTGGCCGGGGTGAGGCCGAACTCCGTGGCGAGGGACTGCATCTGTTTGAGGTTCTGGAGGGCGATACTGACCTGCGGCACCTGCTGGACATAGCCAGATGGTGTTTTGAAGATGGTGCCATGCTGGATCAGGAATTCTTCTGCCTCTTTCCAGCGGGCGTAGGCTTCACAGTAACCGGCGAAGTTGGAAACATCGTGGTTGGTCAGCACGCCCATAGGCAAAGGGAATATTATGGCGGCGGCAGATCTCGTAGCGGTTGTGGCCGTCCACGATGGTGCCGTCCCATACGATCAGCGGGGTGTCGCAGCCATCCCGCACGATGCTGTCTTCCAGCATACGGTGTTCCTCTTCGCTGAGGGGAGGAATCAGATCCCGAAGCTCGGGATCGATCTTCAGTTCATACACTTGTTTTTCCATGGGGTTGTACCTCGCTTTCGTCAATATCCAGGCCGTGCAGCCATTTCGTTTTCTACCTGCTGGATAATCTCCATTGCGTCGGCAACGCTTTCAACACGCCGGGCAATGCCGCCAGCACGGTTGATCTTGTCAAGCGCGCGCTTTTGCAGTTCCGTCAGTCGGCCGCCTGGGAGCTTGCACTCCATCCCGATGAACCGGCCCTTGTAGCAGATGATGATGTCGGGAATCCCGGAGGTTCCGTAAGGACCCCCGTGCTCTTTCCAGAAGAACACGTCGCTGCCCAGGGTAAGCAGGTATCGCTTGATGGCTGCCACGATGTCACGTTCCAGCATCTTCGCCACCTCCCTGGACAACGGTTTCGATCTCCGCCTTCACGGCAGCCAACAGGGCATCCTGCCCAGCGGCTTTGTCGTGAAGGGCGCGCATGGCCTTTTCATCCGTGGTGTCCTTGGCCACAATGTGATGAATGACAACGGTGTTCTTTTGCCCCTGCCGCCACAGGCGAGCATTGGCCTGTTCGTACAGTTCCAGGGACCAGGTCAGGCCAAACCAAATGATGGTGCTGCCGCCGTCCTGCAGGTTCAGGCCGTGGCCCGTGGATGCGGGCTGGGTAGCGGCGATCTGTATCCGCCCGGCGCACCAGTCGGCCATGTCCTGCTCGGTGATCAGTCGGCGCACGCCGTTGGGGCAGTCGGGACCGTAGACACCGAAACGCTCATAAATGCGATCCAGGTCGTGCTTGTAGCCATACATGACCAGCACGGGCTTTCCGTTGGCGGCTTCGATCAGATCTTCCAGGGCGTCCAGCTTGCGGTCATGGATGGTTTTCACATTGTGGAACTCATCGTAGCAGGCACCGTTCGCCAATTGGAGGAGCTTATTGGCAAGGACGGCGGCGTTGATCGCCAGGATATCCCCATCGGCATAAGGCAGCAGCATGTCCCGTTCCATCTGCCGGTAGAGCTTCATTTCCTTGGTGGAAAGAGTGACCTCCACAATGTTATCCACCTTCTCCGGCATCTTCAGATGGTCCGTGGCTTTCATGGAAACGCAGATGTCGGACAGCTTTTTATAGATAGCGTCCTCAGCGCCTTCCTTGAGCTCATGCTTATAGGGGAGCCAGCTGTTGGGAGTGGTGAAATAAAGATCGATGTAGGTGCGCATCGTCCTGCCCAGGCGCACACCCCGGTCTAACAAAAACACCTGCGGCCACAGCTCTTCCAGAGAGTTGGGGGCAGGTGTTCCCGTGAGGCCGATCACCCGGCCGAATTGCCCGATGACCTTCTTCAGCGCCATGAACCGTTTGGAGCGATAGTTCTTGAAGGAGGAGAGCTCGTCCAGCACCAGCATGTCAAAGGGCAGCTTGCGCCCGGAGTAATGCTTGACCAGCCACTCAGTGTTTTCCCGGTTGATGACATACACATCGGCGCGCTCACCCAGCGCACGGACGCGGTCTTTTTCGCTGCCGATGACCCGCTGCATCCGCAGTCCTTTCAGATGCCGCCACTTGGAAAGTTCAGCGATCCAGGTGTCGCGGGCCACACGCAGCGGCGCGATGATCAGCACTCGGCTCACATCGAAGCTGTCGTACATGAGATGCTGGATGGCCGTCAGCGTGATGATCGTCTTGCCCAGGCCGCAGTCCAGAAACAGCGCGCACTGGGGATGTTCCTCCAGAAAGTCCACGCAGTATTGCTGGTAGTTATGAAGACAGCCCTCATCCAAGGCGGGAGGGCTGTTGGTGGTTGGAATCAGTTCCGTATTCGTTTCACTCATGGATACCTCCTGGGCGCAGCGGCGCCCGTAGTCCAGCAGAAATCCCTCGGCGGCAGCCATCTTTGAACCGAATAACCTGACTATTTCCCATAGTCCCTTTATCAGTTTCAAAGGAGGCATCTTCCGAGGGAGAAAAGTAGTCCCATGCCATAGCCTATAAAACGCGCTATGGTTTCAAAGGCGATGGGGCGTTTGTATGACTTTGTAACTGGAAACCAAAAATCCCTTACGCGCGTGTATGGGCGTACTTACGGGCAATTTTGGTCTATATATCTACCTCCCCATATTTTACAAGAGACAACAGTTACACAGTTACAGCCGTTTTTCTTTTCATATTATATAGAGACTGTAACTGGAAACCGTAACCGAAAAAGGGGCCATGGTTACAGTTACAAATTTCACCGCCGTTGGGGAACGATGAGAAACAGCCGGTTACAGTCTGCGGTTACACACCCTCACCGGGCCGGTTGTAGCACTTCTGAACGCCGTAGGCGGTGCGCTGGGAGCTGGAGGTGCCATTCTTCCAGCCCAGCTTGGCCAGAATGGAGAGAATCTCGTTGCGGTCGGTTTTCTTTATAGCACCCGGCTCCCGGCAGAGACACTCGGCCCAGATCTCCATCACGCAAACCGTCTGCCGCTTGACAGTTCCTACCTTGTCGCCGCCATTGAATGGATCGTTCCGCAGGAAGCCGCGGCGGGTGGAGAGGTCCAGCTTGGCCCAGTCCTCCGGCAGCAGCTTGTCCAGGTATTCCAGCACCAAACCTTCTCGGTCGTCCGTTTCCATGGCTTCACGCTGCGCCACCTTGGCCAGCGCCTCCACATCCTCATCCAGCAGCGGCTTTTCGCCCTGCTCGTACATGTACTTGGCCTCGGCCCAGATCTGATTCACCTCGTCCTGGGTCAGCTCCCAGCTGTGCTTGCTTCCGCCGCCCGGCGTATGCACGGGCCAGAATCGGCGGTTGCCGGTGGTGTCGCGCAGATAGCCTTGCTCCTCATTGGTAGTGCCGAAGAAAATACACTGGCGGAGATGGGGCGTGGCGCGCTTGCCAAAGGCGGCCCTGTAGATGTCGTTCTGTCGGGAAAGGAAGGAGCGCAATGTCTCCACGTCGGCCTTCCTCAATCCGGCCAGCTCGCCGATCTCCAGAATCCAATAGCCCTGCAGCTTTTCAGCTGCCGTCTTATCGTGGGTGTCGGAGAGGGAAAGCGAGTCGGAGAACCATTCGCCGCCCAGGCGCGCAATGAGGGTAGACTTGCCGATGCCCTGGGGGCCTGACAACACGAGCATGGAATCATGCTTGCAGCCAGGACGGTCAATGCGGCGCACGGCCGCCACCAGCATCTTCCGCGTCACGGTGCGGACGTATGGATTATCCGGCGATCCCAGGTAATCGATCAGCAAAGTGTCCACGCGGTGCGCGCCGTCCCAAGGCGGAAGGGATGCCAGGTATTCACGGATGGGATGGTAGGAACGATCATCGGACACCTTGCCGATGGCGATGGAGTAGTTCCGCAAGGAAAAGGAGCCGTACCGCTGTTCAATGTAGGAGATCACCTGGTTATCGTCAGCGTCCCGCCAGAACTTGGAAGGGTGTTTCCAGGGCACGGGAGCGATATCGTCCCGAATTTCCATGCCGTCTGACAGCTGATTGAACACGATGCCCTTGAGCATGGGGTCATGCTGGAGGATCAGGAGGAGATTCACCAGGGTGTTCTTCACATTGCCAGATTTATCATATTCCAGCTTACCCAGCCACTCATTGGGGTCAGTTGGTTCCGAGGGTGGTTCTGGGCCATCGTCTTGCATGTTATCCTGGCTGGTTTCCTGCATGGAGGGGCCGGTGGGTTCAAGCGGCGTGAAGTCGCTCATCAATTCCTCCTGGCGATCCTTTGCCAGCTGAATTCTGGTTTCCGGGTCCTTGGCGGCGTACTCCTGCATCATGGCGATGGAGGCTTTCTCGTCCTTCACGCTGTGTCCGTCCATGGACACTGTTCCCGGCGCGAAGAAATGCCAGCGTACCAGATCAAAGGCATTGCAGAGTTTGCCCGAAGCCGGGTCGGTGGCGTGGTGGGAAAAGGCGAACTTGTCATCGTACACGACCAGGCCACCCGTGGTGGTGCCGTCCACGTAGGTGTAGCGATCCTCCTGGCGGGTGGGCGTGTACTTATCCTTTAGAAGCGTTTCCAGCAACTGAGAGATGGTGTGTGCCCGGCAGAAGGCGCCGATGATCCCATGCTTTGTCAGCGGGTCTTCCGCCTTTTTGATGTTGCTGTGAATGCGTTCATCCTGGGGCTGGGAGGATGGCGAACCGCTGAATGGCCGCGTCCGCGCCGAGGATGAGTTCGATGCTCTGGATACTGACGACGAGGATGATTTCCTCAGCTGATCTTTTCCGACTGACCCGCCGCCCGTGGACGTGTTCTGCGGGCGGCATTCTTATCCTGGAGGTGTCATCATGACCCGATCAACCCCAGACCCGCCTCGCAGGCGGCAGATGCACATCGACATCGAGACATATAGCTCCCAGCCCCTTCCCAAGTGCGGAGTGTACCGCTACAGCCAGTCCTCCGATTTCCAGATTCTCATTGTCACCTGTTGGGAAGACCAGGGAGCAGATCATAGAGTCCGCCAGGGAAGCTGTCCGAATGAAGCGAAAGAACTGGCGTATCATAAGCGCAAGACTCGACTTTATGATTTACGAAATGCCGGCCCACATCACCGTTTTACCGTATCGAACCATCTCGTCCACAACTGCGGCTATGGGGGCGGCGTCGGAGCCATGAAGAACATGGGCGCAACCATGCCGGATGAAGAACTCCAGGACATTGTGGAAGCCTGGCGGCGGGCCAACCCGCACATCGTCAACTACTGGTATGCCGTGGAACGGGCTGCCAGGCAGGTGGTCGATGAAAAGGTCACGGCGCCCATCGGCAAGGCCGTTCTCTACTGGAAGGACAGCAATATGTTCATGCGGCTGCCCTCCGGCCGGGATCTCTGCTATCAGGGCATCTGCTATACAAAGAACCGCTTTGGCAACAGCAGCCTCGGCTACTACATGCCCAACGGAACAGGCAAGATGGATCTGACCGAGACCTTCGGCGGAAAACTCGTGGAGAATCTGACGCAGGCTGTCGCCCGCGATATCCTCGCCAACTCCATGCTGGCGCTGGAAGCTGCTGGATACCGTATCGTGTTTCACGTCCACGATGAAGTTATCCTGGAAGTCCCCTATGAGCAGGGCAGTCTGGAAGAAGCCTGCGCCATCATGGGCATCCCGCCCGCCTGGGCCGGCGACCTTCCGCTCCGCGCCGATGGAGACGAACTCACCTATTACCGGAAGATGTAACAGCCCATGAGGATGTGATCACTATGGTGCCAAAGACAAAGCGGCTCCTGCTCTACCACCTGCAGGAGCAACAGCCCGGCTGGTGCATCCGCACCGTCGATTCGGAAAAGTGCGTCTACCGCGCCATCGGGCCGTATGGCGTAGAAATCAGCGGCGGCTCTCGACAACCTGCCCGTTTTCACATTTATGTCTGGAAGAAGGACCCGACCTTCAGCGTCATTGAACGCCATACTGACCTTGACCCCAGGCGGACGGACATCGTTGCCCTCGCCACCGAGATCGCTGACCGCTATGTGCAGCGGGCTGTAACGGAGGGCGCCTACATCCTTCCTCTTGCCCCGCCGCCCTCTGAAGATGAACAGGAAATCCCATTCTGAAAAGGAGGTACCCCATGCAAGTTACCCAAGACCGTAAGCTCCTGATTGCCATAGGCCGCAGCCGTAAGGCGACCCTCTGGCAGAATAAGGAGATTCTCTGGAGCGAGCTGCTGGACAAGCTCGCTACCACCACCCGCACCCGCGAAAGCGCCTCGGAGTATGCCCGCCTTTCCAAGACGGAGCGTGACAGCATCAAGGACATCGGAGGTTTTGTCGGCGGCTATTTAAAGAACGGAAAGCGCAGCAACGCTTCCATCGTCAACCGCTGTCTGGTTTGCCTGGATGCGGACTACGGTGACGCGGAGCTACGCTCTGATCTGGAGCTGACCTGCCCCTTTACCTACGCGCTCTACTCCACCCACAGCCACACCCCGGAAAAGCCCCGCTACCGCATCATCATTCCGCTGGATCGGGATGTGACCCCGGATGAATACGCCGCCATTTCCCGAAGGTTGGCGGATAACCTGACCCTGACCCGGTTTGATCCTACGACCTTTGAAGCGGCAAGGCTCATGTACTGGCCCTCCACACCGGAGGATGGTGAGTACATCTTTGACTATGGTCCCGGCCCCTTTTGCAGCGCGGACGCCATCCTTGAAACCTACGCGGACTGGCACGACTCCACGCTCTGGCCCACAACGCAGAACTGGACGTTGCCCAGACCGGCGCCGATGCCGCGGTTGCCGTTGGTATTGAAGGGATAGAAGTTGACGCTGATGCGAACATAGCAGCCAGAGTAGATCACGGTGGGATCGGTGATGGGGACACGCTTGCGATCTACCACGCCGGGGCGCTCGATAGAGTTGCAGTTGATGAAAAAACAGTCAGAGAAGGCAGGATCATCCGGGCGCTCTTCATCACCGTCACGAAGCGGCATTTTCAAGTTCGGGGGACGCTTGCCGCCCCACTTATCGGTGATGCCCTTTTGTACCGCCTCATCAATGGCGGCCTTGATTTTATTGATCGTGTCCTTATCGGACTTGGGAATGTTTACGGTCAAAGAGTACTTAGGATCGGAGCCGTTGGTAGAGTGGGGCTCGAACACATGGACATAACAGGCTCGGCACTTGCCAGTGATAACCTTGGTGGACATAATGAATTCCTTTCTGCCATGATAGGCGTTGTGATGTTACTCTGCGAAGTCCGCCTCGGCTGAGGAGATGGGCTTGCGGCGGTCGGAGAGGGGCACCAGCTCAGGCTTGCCCTCCGGCTTGAACACGTAGGGACTGACCACATCCTTGAAGGCTTTCTTGCCTATGGCCTTTTCCAGATCGGAGATGCCAAGGAGCGTGGTCTTGTAGATGTTGGTGAAACCGGCCTCGGTGCATGCGCGGATCACGTCGGCGTCGTTGGTGTACTTGCGCTTGGTCACGCTGGCCACCAGCTTGTAGCCCGGCCAGGTCTTTCCTTTCTCCGCCTGGGCAGTGGCATAAGCCAGCAGATCCTCCACCCACTTGGCAAGGTCCTGCGCCACCGGCAGAATGTCAGCAATCTCCTCGTCGGTGAGAAGGTCGGCCTCCACGATCTGCACCTTGGTCTTCATGCGCATGATGTCGTTGGTGTGCATCTCCTGGAGCTTGAAGAACATATAGTGCTCCTCGTAATGCACGCACTCATGGTAGATGTAGTATTCGGAGTAATCGCTAAAGCGGTGGTTGGTATTCACCACGATGGTGTTGGCAGGAACGCGAACCTCCTGCGGTTCTTCTTTGCTGTTGCTCTTGGCCTCTTTGACCAGGATAGTGTCCTCCACGAAGAACAGGATGCTGGGAGTGGCGTTGTGGTTGTAGACAGGCAGCCTGATGATGGTAAGCCCCATGCGCTTTGCCAGCTCATAGGCGCTGCGCACAGAAGGGTCGGTCAGGGCTTCGGGATGATAACGGCGCCAGAGCCGTTCCATTTCCTTGTCCATCTGCTTGTTGGAGTAGATGGGAATGAGGAAGCAGCTCAGGGCCACCAGCTCCCGCTTTTCAAAATCAGCCTTGTCCACGAGGTCCTCGATGGTGCAGACGCAGTTTTTCTCAATGTCTCCAAAGAGAACCATGATGCCGACCCATTCCTTGACGCCTTCCTTGGTGTCCAGGTTGAGATGAACCTCCACATCCGCAATGAAGTGGGTGCGGTCCACCTTCCAGAAGCTCACATACTTGTAATCGCGCTGGAGCCAGTTGATTCGCTTGGTCGTGAAGGGAAAGGGCACGATCCTGCGCATGTTGCCGTTCTGGAGCTGGGTGTTGATATAGCGGGTCATCATGGCCTTGTTCCTGTCGAAGAAGGGCTTGTTGATGGTGGTCACTTCGGACACCAGGATTCTCCGCTTGCCATCCTCCGTGGGGGTGCCGATAACCGTGGCGTCCTGTGGAATGACGCCGTTGGAGCAATCCTGCTCAATGGGCTGAGAATACTCAGGATGCTCGTCAATGGGCGCGTAGGGCGCGCCGAGGTAATCGAATTCTTCCATCATGTTCTGCTCCTTGCTGGCACAACGTGCCTATCATGTTGTTGGTAAGGAGCCAGCACTGTTGATTTGGGGCTGAATCAATTCAACTGGCTATCAAGAAAACAAGATCCACTTTGAATCCCGGTCTCGAATTCGTAGTGGAAGAAAACCATGTGTATATGATACGCCAATTAAAATAGAATGTCAATGCCAAAAATATTTATTTTCCGCCAGTTCAACAAGTCTACATATTATAATGCGATTTTTCTGGCGTTTTTTCAGGGGCTTGACAAGCCGGTTTAACTGGTATAGAATATAGACGCCAGTAAAAATGGCGTGAGATAAGTCCGATATCGATTCACGGCGCGAAGGAGCCCGTGGGTTGGGAGGTAGCGCATGAAAAAGGGGTACAAGAACATTGCGGGACTGGAGAACCTGACCGTTGCCCAGATCAGACAGCGCAATCTGGAAACGTATGGCGAGAGCGTCAAGAAGTATCGGATGAAGGCGGGCATGACCGTCGATCAGCTGGCAGACATTCTCCAGATTTCCAAGAGCTCGGTTCGCAACTGGGAGTGCGGTGTGGCGCGCCCTGATCCTGAGTACCTCTACCGCATGTTCACCATTCTGGATGTGGAGCCCAACGAGTTCTTCGGCATCGGCGGCATCGGCACGCTGCTGACGACGAATGAACGGGCGCTACTGGGGCATTACCGTGCGCTGGATGCCGCGGGCAAAGAGGATCTGGAAAGCATCGCTGAGACGATGGTATCCAGGTCTGAGGTGCGCAGGCTGAAGACGATCTACGATAAGATCAATCCGGTGAAGGACATGGGCAGGGTGGTCGCCGCGGGCGACGGCGCCGATTGGGAGGACTACCCGGAAGAGGAAGCCGTGCTGCTGTATGATTCACCTATGGTCAGCCGTGCGGATGAGGTGTTCAAGGTCAACGGCGACAGTATGGAGCCCCAGTTCCACGATGGCGATTCCGTCCTGGTGGAATACTGCGAATCGGACGCGCTGTGTCCCGGCGACATCGGCGTCTTCATGGTACCGGGCCATGGCGGGGTCATTAAGCAGGTGGCCTGCGACAGACTGCATTCCCTCAATCCCAAGTTTGACGATATCGTTCCCGACGATGACGGCGCGCGCGCTGTTGGGCGGGTGCTGTGCCGGGTGACAAAGGACATGGTTCCCACGCATGAAGAACGCATGCTGTATGAGGATGCCGAGGCAATGTTCTCTGAGTAAGTAATAGAAGGCGGCGCGTCCATAGATTCCCTTGACGGTCGCCTTCCTTTTTCCCCATTAAACCGAACAAATATTCCCTTTGAAACACCGGGAAACCGGGAGGTGTGTTTCGTATACCCAAAAAGGAGCAGCGGACGTATATCGCCATCGATATGAAGTCGTTTTATGCCTCGGTTGAATGCGTGTACCGGCACCTGGACCCGCTGAAGGCGAACCTCCTCGTGGCCGACGAGAGCCGGAGCGACCAGACGATCTGCCTGGCCGTGTCTCCTGCATTAAAGGCCAAGGGCGTCCCCAGCCGGCCGCGGCTGTTCGAGGCCAAGCAGGCTATCCAGCAGTGGGAACGGCAGCATCACGAGAAGATACCTTATTTGATTGCCGTTCCCCGCATGGCGGAGTATGAGCGCGTGTCCGCTCAGATCTACGGCATTTGCACGCACTATGTCGCTCCCTGCGATATCCACGTGTACAGCATAGACGAGAGTTTCATCGACTGCACACCGTACCTCCACTTTTACCGGGCGGAAGCGGAGAAAGCCAATGTTCACCCGGCGCACACCATGGCCATGACCATCATTCGGGATGTTCTCAAGACCACGGGCATCACGGCGACGGTTGGGATCGGCACCAACCTGTACCTGGCCAAGGTCGCTATGGACATCGTGGCCAAGAAGAAAGCTCCGGACGCAGACGGTGTGCGCATCGCGGAGCTCAACGAGGACAGCTATAAATATCTCCTGTGGGATCATACTCCGCTGACGGACTTTTGGATGCTGGGGCCAGGGAAAGCCCGGCGATTGCAAAAGGCGTACCTCTTTACCATGGGCGACGTGGCCGCCAAGAGCCAGTATGATATGGAGTGGTTCTATAAGAACTTCGGCGTGGACGCGGAGATTCTGGTGGATCACGCCTGGGGCGTTGAGCCGGTGACGATGAAGGATATAAAGGGCTACCGCAGCGACAACCACAGCCTCTCCAACGGTCAGGTGCTCCCGAGACCCTACCACTACGAGGAGGCGCGGAACGTGCTGCGGGAGATGATCGAGGCGCTGGCCTACGATATGTTCAAGAAGAACATTGTGTCCCAGGTGTTCACCTGGTGGGTGAGCTACGACTACAAGAGCCTGAAGGAAGTGCCGGACTATACCGGACCGGTAGCCATAGACTTTTATGGGCGGCTGCATCCGGCGCATGACAACGGGACCGTCCGAACTGCGCTGCCCACCAATAGCCCGGAGATGATCGCTTCCGCCATCCTTCGCCAGTTCGATGCCCTGGTTGACAACCGGCTCCTGTTTCGCAGACTGGGGGTGTGCGCCAACACGGTGAAGGACGACGACGGCGTCTTTCAGTTGGATATGTTCACCGACTACAAGGCGCTGGAGAAGGAAAAGCGCATCCAGGCGGCCATGATGGAGGTGCGGGGACGCTATGGCGCCAACGCTATCCTGAAAGGGAACAATTTCATCGAAGGCGCGACCATGCGGGAACGCAACGAGCAGATCGGCGGACACCGCGCGTAAGGAGGGATAATAATGCAGACCGTAGGTTATATGCCAATGCCAGCGGACTTTCGGTACAAGGCCATCTATGATCGGGGCAAGCCCAGCCTGCCCAAGAAACATCCTATGATGGATACGGGCCATCGGGCGAAGATATTCGCGCCCTTTGATGCGCTGCGGGGCTTCAACTTTGCGATCATGAGCAAGGAAGTGCCCTATGTGCCCAAGCGCATTCTGGAAGAAGAGGAGCAGGCCGAACTGAACAGGCGCTTCACCATCCTGCATAACCTGACCTTCAATGGCCGGATGGCGAGGGTGAACAGACCGGTGGCCACCATCACCTATTATGTGCCCTGCGCGGACCGCAATCATGAAGCCTACGGCTGGAAGGGCACCTATACCACGATCAAGGACATCGTGTGGAACGTTGACTTCGTGAACATGACCGTGCTCGTCGGGAAAACGCGCGTCTGCTTGTTCTGAAAAATGAAGCCTATGTAGGTGACCGCCATCTTCAGAAAACCGCACCTCAGAATTACCTGACAAAGAAGCCAGATCCCAATGAAGCCTACGAGAGTAAGTATATCTACAACGACCATGAAGGCATAATTTCTCCGGCAATCTGGGATGCGGTGCAGGATCGGATGAAGAGGACAGAGGCTGAAAAGGCTAAAGGATTAAGCAACCGAAGCACGGCGCATTTTCTGTATGGGAAAGTGTTCTGTGCTGAGTGCGGAGAACCATACCGGCGCTTTACAGCCAAGCGTGTCTCTGGATACTACAAAACTTGGAGGTGCAGGGGGCGTGTGAAAACTGGCGAATGCGGATGCCGACATGTCAATGAAGTCGACCTTTTGCACGAGATTTCAGACGAGCTGGGCTGGACTTGGCAAGGGGAAGATAACTTTGATGTCTGGGCTTTTATGGAGGGTGTAGACAAGGTGCTGGTCAGCAAGACTGGCGTTGAGATCGTCGCGGCGGGAAGGGCAGATTATGATGAGCAGGCCAAAGCTACAGCATGATTCGGAGGATGGGATATGAAGGAAGCTGATATAACGATGATCATGCACTTCGCGGAACTCATCACCAAGGAAGGCATTCCGCCTCGGTTGCAGGAGCTTCAGTTTGCAGCCCTGCGAGAGCTGCAGGCACAGCTTCAGTATTCAGCGGCAGATACTTAACTCCCTCGGCACCTAATAATTGCGCGGTGGCTTCGGCTGCCGCTTTTTCTTTTGGGAAAACTTGAAATACGTTGATGTTTCGGGGCTTTTGTGGTAAAATAAGTTTGGAAGTGTAGGAGGTGGATCAAATGCCTGAAGCAAATCGAGAGTACAAGGATAGGCTGTTTAAGTTCATTTTCGGCAATCCGCAAAATCGAGCTTGGACACTGAGCCTTTACAACGCAGTCAACGGGACAACCTACACGGATGCTGAGAGCATAAGGCTTACAACAATTGAAGATGCTGTCTACATGAACATGAAAAACGACGTTTCGTTCCTTGTGGCCAACATCATGAACTTCTACGAGCAACAGTCGACGTTTAATCCCAACATGCCGATGCGATTCCTGATTTATGCAGGAATGGTTTACGCTAAGTACATTGAGCAAAGTGACTCATACCATCAGTACAGCTCTTCTCAACAGAAAGCGCCGACCCCCAAGTGTATCTGTTTTTACAACGGCAAACAGGATAAGGAAGACAAGGTTATTTTGAGCCTGAAAGATGCATTTGATGAAGAAGCTGATATTGAAGTCAAGGTTACCATGCTCAACATCAACTATGGTAGAAACAGAGAATTGCTGGATGCCTGTGAGCCACTTAAAGAGTATTCCTGGTTTGTCGCTACAGTAAATGAAAGTCAGAAAGAATTGAACAATCTGGAAGCAGCGGTGGATGAAGCAATTGACAAGATGCCGGATGACTGCCAAATCAAAGCGTTTCTCATTGAGAACCGAGCGGAGGTGAAACGTATGTGCATTACTGAGTACAATGAAGCAAGAACCAGAGCAGAAGATCGTGAAGAAGGCGGTTTTGCCATGCTTGTTAGCCTCGTAAGAAAGGGACTCCTTTCTGAAGACAAAGCAGCTGTTGAAGCCAACATGACAGTAGCGGAGTTCCGACAGAAGTCAGCCCTCGTGACTGCGTAACATGTCTATGGTTAACTGACCAAGGGAAAAGCGATATGTGTGAAAAAGTAGATAGCCTGATTAAGCAGACAAGAATGTTTGACCTTTTCGGTTATGTACAGAGAGGAACAATGACCATCAAGAACGCGGCATTGGAGGCAAGCCTTCCAACAAAAGAGTTCAAAGCAGAAATGCTGAAATATGGTTATACTCTCCCGACCAGGACCAGAAAACCTGCTCAATCGGTTCAATAAGGGAGCGAAAAGCCCTGGTACGTTTCCAGCTTTGTCAACCGCGACAGTCTGGGATGGGTACTAGGGCTTTTTCAGTCTTCGGAACCTTCCTCGAATGAATAGTCGTTCAGCTCTTTAAAGTCCAGAAACTCGGACAGGGTCATGTTGAAGGCGATGGCCAGCTTGTGGAGCGTCCGCACACGGGGATTCTTGGTAAGCCCGCGCACGATGTTGTCCAGGGTGGATTGCCGAACATCACTCATGGTGGCCAGTTTGTTAATGGCGATCCCGCGCTCGGCGCACAGCTGGCGAATGCGACGAATATAAATGTCATTGTACTCCATACGATCACCCTTATGATGAACTTACCCGTTTATGGGTTGTATCCATGATAAGGGCTTTTCATGCAGCATCTACCCGTATACGGGTTGACTTTCCGCTGATTATTTTGTATTCTAACATTACCCGTATGCGGGTTAATCATGCGGATACAAAAGCGAGGCGGATAAAATGGGAGAAGAGTTAGGGTAATAAAGTAGGTATTGTGGTGACTGTTTTGCGCAACCACAAGATATTGTGGTTTTGGAGCAACCGTAGCACCAGGGTCAAGGGCGGTTCATTGGCAACAAATTCTTCACTGCCCGGGCGCACAAAAATAAAGCCTGTTTAGCGGCCAAAAACAAGGAAATGTTGGGCTTATTGCACAAAAAGCGAAAACGCATGGGGCTAAACCAGATTGACTTCGGAAATCTGATAGGCAAACCCGGACCCTATATATCGAATCTCGAAAGCGGTCAGCGCGGTGTTTCCGATGCCGTATGGGACAAAGTTAGCAAATTGGACGAGACGGCCATTCATAGGGAGAAAAACCAGAAGAAGACCAAGCCGAAGGGTTGTGGTTTGATAAAAGAAAACATAACCGCACTCCGAACCTTCCTTGGCCTTTCCCAAGAGGAGTTTGCTTTCTCTATCTCTCGCTCATCAGGTTTTATCAGCAGTCTTGATACCGGAAGATCTAATGCAAGCCAGGAAACGATTGATAGAATTTGTAGTGTATCACCCTTCATAGCATAACAGTTATACTGAGAATAGTATAAAAACCGAGTTTGAGCCGCAGGAAAATTTTCTGCGGTTTTTTTATTTTTGGGTCTTGCATTTTGGATTGTCTTAGTGTATTATGTACATAGTTCACTAAAACACTCAGGAAGGAGGGGGGACGGATGCAGTACGATCCCATGCGGCCCATCTGGCTGCAGGTGATGGGAGAAATCGAAACGTCCATCGCCGCCGGGGCGCGGCAGCCGGGGGAAAAGCTGCCGGGAGGCCGGGAACTAGCCGTCGCTTACGGCATCAACCCCAACACCGCCGCGCGGGTGTATCAGGAACTGGAAAAAGCGGGGCTGTGCGAAACCCGGCGGGGGATGGGCACCTATGTGACCGCCGACGAAGGGCGGATCGACGCACTGCGGGAGGAACTGGCCCGGCAGGCTGTGGAACTGTTTCTCAAGAAAATCGAAAGCTTGGGCATCACCCGGCAGGAAGCCGCGGGGATGATCCTGAAGGAGGAATAAGCGAAAATGCTGGAAAGCAAGGAACTGACCAAGGTTTTCGGATCGAAAACCGCGGTGGATCACGTGAATCTGAAGCTGGAAAAGGGCCACGTGTACGCCATGTTAGGCCCCAATGGCAGCGGCAAAACCACCTGGATGAAGATGGCGGCTGGGCTGATCAAGCCCACCAACGGCCAGGTGCTGTTTGAAGGGGCGCCGGTGAACATCGAAAGCCGCCGCCATGTGGCCTATATGTCCACGGAGCCGTATTTTTACGCCTGGATGACGGTGAAGGACGTGGGAAAATACTATGCCGATTTCTTTGAGGATTTTTCCTACGACCGCTATCTGGAACTGCTCGGGCAAATGGAACTGACAGAAGAAATGAAAACCAAAACCCTGTCCAGCGGCATGATGGCCAAGCTGAAAATCGCCGTCACCATGGCCCGGGACGCCAAGGTGTACATGCTGGACGAGCCCTTCAACGGCATCGACCTGCTGGCCCGGGACGACATCCGCGCCTGCATCCTGAAATACGCTTCGGAGGATAAGCTGATGCTCATGTCCAGCCATCTGGTGGAGGAAATGGAAGCGGTGGCTGACCGGGCGGTGTTCATCAAGAATGGCAAACTGGTGGAGAACGTGGACCTGGAAACCATGCGGGCCGAGCAGGGCGTGTCCATGGCGGACCGCTACCGGCAGATTTACGGCCATACGGAGGGGTGATACAGATGCTGAAGCTGATGAAATATGAATTCCGGAAAACCTGGCTCACCAAGCTGGTGCTGCTGGGCATTACCGCCGCGCTGGAAGTGCTGTTCCTGGTCTCGCTGTACGCGAATTTTGAAGATACGCTGGTCATAGCCATCGGGCTGCTGACGATGGCGGCGTCTTTGGGCGTGCTGGTGATCGGCCTGGAAAGCGTGCTGACCCTGCACCGGGACATGAACACCAAGCAGAGCTACATGCTGTTCATGACGCCCAACAGCAGCTATAAGATTTTGGGGGCCAAGGTGCTGGAATGCAGCCTTTCGATCCTGGTCACCGGCGCTTTCTTCTTCGCCTTGGGCGCGCTGGATATCTCCCTGCTGTTCGCCGAAGACGGCGGGCTGAACCAGATTTGGGATATGATCCAGGACGTGCTGCAGAATATCATGATCGCGGGCCATACATTGACGATCGATACGCCTACCATGGCTGCGGTGGTTTTTAATCTGCTCACCGCCTGGATCCTCGCTGTGACCACCGCCTATCTGGCCGACGTGGTGAGCTCCGCGCTGCTGAACGGAAAAAAATTCAACGGCCTGCTCAGCTTTGCGCTGTTCATGCTCCTGACATGGTTCACCGATTGGACAACACGGAAGATCACTTCCGGCATCAATGCCACGATTCCGCTGCTGTTAACGTTCAGCCTGATTTCCCTGGGCTTTGCCATCGTCATGTATGTGGTCACCGCCCAGATCATGGAACGGAAGCTCAGCGTCTGATCCCGATAAAGCAAAGTGCCTCCCCTCGCCGGGAGGCGTTTTTCAGTGGGAAAAATGGTACGCAAAAAGCCGCCCTGTTTCAGACGGCTCATTGCGGTGCGGTGGAAAATCAGGCTTCTTCGCCGGCGGCTTCCGCGGCGGGAGCCAGGGCGGACAGCATCATGCCGTTCTTGCGCATGGTGCGCATGCAGCGGGTGCACACGTTCACGCGGATGGGACGGCCGCCCACTACCACGCGCAGCTGCTGCACATTGGGAGCCCAGGTGCGGCTGCTCTTGCGGTTGGAGTGGCTGACGTTGTGGCCGGTCATCAAGCCCTTTTCGCACACTTCACAAAACTTGCCCATAATCATTACCTCCACGGGGAATTGGTCATTTGGTGACGCGGAAAGCCGCGAAACATCCTCATTGACAGCTTGACTATTTTAGCACAACCTTAGTTGAAATGCAAGCTTTTTTTTCAAGGAAAGTGGTATTTCGCGGGATTGTTTAATGAATTTGAAATATTTTTGGTTTTTCCCGCGGAATGGACCATGAAAAAGAAGCGGAAAGAGCATATTCCGCAGGCATATTTCCGAACCAGCGCCGCATATACTGGAAGCGCCCCCGAGGTCTAACTGGATAAGACGAAACAGAGGGCCGCTTTGTTTCTTCCTCCGTGGGCATTTTTCGGATTTTTACCTGTGTAAATCCTGCTATTTTTGGGCCTGAATGGGTAGAAAAGGAAAATTTTTCGTGATATAATACAGTCAATCAGGCGGGCTGTACCCGCTTGCGCTCTGGATTACCGGAGGAAAGGAAGAAAAATGATGAAGAAGTCAATTATTGTTTCCCTCTGCGCGCTGATGATGGCGGCAGTCATGCTTTTCGCGGCGCTCCCGGCTAACGCCAACGCTGACGGCGGTACAGGCAGCTTTTATATGTACATCCAAACCGGCAATGCGGGGCGGCTGCACCTGCGTGCTTTGCCTTCCGTAGATTCCCAGAGCTTGGGCCTGTTCTCCAACGGCACGCCGGTACTGGTGGAGAGCATCAGCGGCAATTGGGCCCTGGTGCAGGTGTACGGCCAAAGGGGATATATGAGCCTGAACTGCCTTAACTCCGTGCCGCCAACCAACCCCACCGTTACTCCCGTGCCCACGGAATACACCACGCTGTATGTGCAAACGGGCAATTCGGGCAAGCTGCACCTAAGGGAATACGCCAGCCAGAACGCCCGGTCCCTGGGCCTGTATCCCAACGGCACCGCCGTGACGGTGACTGCCCGCTACGGCCAATGGGCGTATGTGAATGTGGGCGGCGTTTACGGATATATGATGCTGAAATTCCTCACCGCCTCGTCTCCCGTTACGCCCACGGTTCAGCCCACGGTGGACCCCGGCAAGGCCATCGTGATGTATGTGCGCACGGGCAATACCGGCAAGCTGCATCTGCGGGAATACGCCAGCCAGAACGCCCGCTCCCTGGGCCTGTTCCCCAACGGCACTCTGCTGTACGCGGTGGACATGGGCAACGGCTGGAGCTATGTAACGGTGAACGGCCTGACCGGTTATATGATGAACAAATTCCTGGCGGTTTCTTCCTCTAATGTTACGCCCGCGCCGGTAACGCCTGTTCCCGCGCCCACCGGTTCCACCCTGATGTATATTGCCACCGGCAACAGCGGCAAACTGCACCTGCGGGAAAACATGAGCACGGACGCAGGCTCCCTGGGCCTGTATCCCAACGGCACGCAGGTAGCTGTGATCGCCAATTATGGGACGTGGGCTTATGTGAACGTAGCCGGAAAAACGGGCTACATGATGACCCGCTACCTCGCCGCTTATCAGACCGGCGTCATTACCCCCACGCCCATGCCGGGAACAACACCCGCCCCGCTGGGCAGCGCCACCGTGACGCATCCCAACAATTCCTTTGTGTATCTGCGGTCTTCCCGCAGCAGCGACAGCACCACCAACGTGATCTGCCAGGTGCCCAGCGGCAGCGTGGTGACCGTGGTGGAATGGGGCGAACTGTGGAGCAAAATCCGTTATGACGGCACGGAAGGATATATGGTGACCCATTACCTGAAATAACAGTGAAGCGTTTCATCCGCTTCCCGCATCCCCGCGGCAAAAAACGCGGGGATTTTTTCTTGGCTTTTTTTACCGGTTTTTTATATTTCTGCACGAAATTTGACCAGAAGCACAATGCCTTTCGACAAAATATTCGCTTTGGCCTATTGACATTTCCATGCTCCTGTGGTTTAATGTTTCCTGCCTTAGAGTTTAGAAATTCTAAACTCAAACAGCGATTTTCTGTTTAGCGATGCTAAACATTTTCCGGAGAGGAGGAGAGGGAGAATGAACATCGGCGACAAGCTGCGCCGCCTGCGGCTGCAAAGAAATCTGACCCAGGAGGAAATGGCCGACCGGTGCGAGCTGAGCAAGGGTTTTATTTCCCAGGTGGAACGAGATTTGGCCTCGCCCTCCATCGCCACGCTGACCGATATGCTGGAATGCTTGGGCAGCAATTTGAAGGAATTCTTCTCGGAAACGGAAACCGAGGAAAAAACGGTGTTCACCCGGGCCGACATGTTTGTGAAGGAGGACGCCGATTCCCTGCGGGGAAGCATCACCTGGCTGGTGCCCAGCGCCCAGAAAAACGAAATGGAGCCCATTTTGGTGGACTTGGACCAGGGGGGCCGCACCCAGGAAATGCCGCCCCACGAGGGCGAGGAATTCGGCTACGTGCTCCAGGGCACCGTGACGCTGCACCTGGACGGCGGCAGCCATAAGGTGAAGACGGGGGAGAGCTTCTGCCTGCATCCCGGCGCTTCCCACTGGATCGAAAACAGCGGCAAACGAAAAGCCCAATTCATCTGGGTATCCACGCCGCCGACCTTCTGATAAAAACGCTTAATTCTCACGAATGGAGGCCCCACCATGGAAGAACAGCGCCTGATTTCTTTGGAGAATATCTGCAAGCAGTATGACGGCACCACCGTGCTGGACAATATCAACCTGTACATCCGCAAAAAGGAATTCGTGACCCTGCTGGGCCCCTCCGGCTGCGGAAAGACCACCACCCTGCGCATTATCGGCGGCTTTGAAACGGCGGATTCCGGCCGGGTGATGTTCGACGGCAAGGATATTTCCGGCATTCCGCCCTACAAGCGGCGGGTGAATACCGTGTTCCAGAAATACGCCCTGTTTCCCCACCTGAACGTGCGGGACAATATCGCCTTTGGCTTGAAACTCAAGAAAATGCCCAAGGACGAGATCAACCGCAAGGTGGACTATATGCTGGACCTGGTGAACCTGAAAGGCTACCACAAGCGCTCGGTGGAATCCCTGTCCGGCGGGCAGCAGCAGCGTATCGCCATCGCCAGGGCCCTGGTCAACGAGCCCGAAGTGCTGCTGCTGGACGAACCCTTGGGCGCGCTGGACTTAAAGCTGCGCAAGGAAATGCAGTTGGAGCTGAAAGCCATGCAGCAGCGCTTGGGCATCACCTTCCTGTATGTGACCCACGATCAGGAAGAGGCCCTGACCATGTCAGACACCATCGTGGTGATGCACGGCGGCAAGATTTTGCAGATCGGCACCCCCAAGTCCATTTACGACGAGCCCCAAAATGCGTTCGTGGCCAATTTCATCGGCGAAAGCAACATTTTCCCCGGCACCATGGTGCGGGACGAGCTGGTGCACTTCTGCGGCGTGGACTTCCCCTGCGTGGACAGCGGCTTCGGGGAAGACAAGCCCGTGGACGTGGTGATCCGGCCCGAAGACATTCTGCTGGTGGGCGAAGACGTGGGTCAGGTGACCGGCGTGATCAAGTCCGTGCTCTTTAAGGGCGTGCACTATGAAATGATGATCGACGCGGGCCACTCCATCTGGAAGGTGCATTCCACCACCATGCAGCCGGAGGGCAGCCGGGTGGGCCTGGCCGTGGTGCCCTTCAACATCCACATCATGCACCCCATGGAGGACGAAAAGCCGACGGAGGAAAAAGCCAAATGACCAATTTTCAGGTGCCCGTGTGGGGCTACTGGATGATGGGCGTAGGCTTCGCCGCTTTCATCGGCATGCTGATCGCCTATATCCATAAAAACCGGGGCTTCCGGCGGCCCATCTTCGCTTCGCCCTATGTGCTGTGGCTGGTGGTGTTCACGGTGATCCCCTGCTTCCTGGTGGCTTACTTTTCCTTTACCGATCCCCAGGGCAATTTCACCCTGGACAACTTCAAAAGCTTCTGGGACAGCAATTACAACGCCCGCAAGGCCATGAACCCGGAGGACCTGGCCCTGTACGAATCCATGGGCCTGTCGCTGGAAGATTTGGGCCTGGGCCGGGATTCCATCAACATCGATACCCTGGTGTTCTCCCTGTGGATGGCCTTCCTGTGCACGGCGATCTGCCTGCTGCTGGGCTATCCCGCCGCCCATATCATGGCGGATCGGGAATTCAAACTGGGCCCCACCCTGGTGATCCTGTTCGTGGTGCCCATGTGGATGAATTTCCTGCTTCGCACCATCGCCCTCATGAGCCTCATGGAGGACAGCGGCCTCATCAATAACGTGCTGGAATGGGTAGGCATCGGGCGGCAGAAGCTGCTGAACAATATCGCCGCCGTACAGGTGGGCATGATCTACAACTTTCTGCCCTTCATGGTGTTCCCCATCTACAACGTGCTGAACAAGATGGATTACAAATTGAGCGAAGCCGCCATGGACCTGGGCTGCGATAAGTGGCACGTGTTTTACAAGGTGACCCTCCCCCTGTCGGTTCCCGGCGTGGTCAGCGGCATCACCATGGTGTTCATGCCCGCCGTCACCACCTTCTACATTTCCCGCCTGCTGGGCGGCGGCAAGGTGCAGCTCTTCGGCGACCTGATCGAAGCCAAGTTCCTGTCCACCAGCCTGAATGAATGGAACGTTGGCAGTGCCCTGTCCCTGGTGATGATGATCCTGATCCTGCTTTCCCTGGGCTTGCTCAATAAAGTCGATCCCGAAGGAGAGGGGGGCGGCATGATATGAAGCTTCTCAAACGGTTTTACTTGGGCCTGATCCTCTTTTTCCTGTATATCCCCATCGTGGTGCTGATCGTGCAGAGCTTCAACGCGGGCAAGAGCCGCGCCAAATGGGAGGGCTTTTCCTTCCATTGGTACGAGGAACTGTTCCAGGACCCCAACATCATGAACGCCCTGGTGATCACCCTGGCCATCGCCGTGCTGGCGGCCCTGTTTTCCACCATCTTAGGCACCTTCGCCGCCATCGGCATCCACGCCATGAAGCGCAGGCCCCAGAACCTGATGCTCACCCTCAACAACATCCCCATGACCATGCCGGATATTGTTACCGGTATTTCCCTGATGCTGCTGTTCATCTTTACCCAGGTGGAGCGGGGCTTTGTGACCATGCTGCTGGCCCACATCACTTTCGACGTGCCTTACGTGATCCTGTCCATCATGCCCAAGCTCAAGCAGATGAACAAGCACAGCTATGAAGCGGCCCTGGATTTGGGCGCCACCCCTATGTACGCCCTGTTCCATGTGATCCTGCCTGAGATCATGCCCGGCGTGATCACCGGGGCCATGCTGGCCTTCACCCTGTCCCTGGACGATTTCACCATCAGCTACTTCACCACCAACCCCCTGGTGCAGAACCTGTCCACCCTCATTTACTCCCAGGCAAGGAAGGGCATCAAACCCACCATGAACGCCTTGTCCGCCCTCATGTTCATCGCTCTGCTGGTGCTGCTGCTGGTGGTCAACAAGCGCTCCGAAAAGGAAGAAGCGTGAGATTTGGAAATGCTGGGGGAAACTGCTCTTTGGATGCCAAAGAGCAGTTTCCCCCAGGCCCCCATCCGAGAAAGCATCCTTTTTATAGGGAATACTTCTGATTTCCAATTAAACGTGTGATTTACGCCTTTCACGGGCGAAATCAATATAAAATGGAGGAAACCGAAATGAAAAAGTTCATTGCGTTGGTCGCCGCCCTGGTTCTGTGCGTGTCCCTGCTGCCCCTGAACGACGCTTTCGCCGCTCAGGAAGTGGTGAATGTGTATAACTGGTACGACTATATGGATGAAACCGTGTTTGAAATGTTCGAGGAAGAAACCGGCATCCACGTAAACAAAATGTACTTCACCACCAACGAGGATATGATGGTGCAGGTGCGCGTCAGCCCCGGGGCTTATGACCTGGTGTTCCCCTCCGATTACTGCGTGGAGCGCATGATCGCCGAAGGCATGCTGGCCGAAATCAATTTTGACAACGTGCCCAACCTGGTGAATATCGAACCCGGCTTGCTGAACCCGGATTACGACCCGGAAAACAAGTATTCCGTGCCTTTCATGTGGGGCACCGTGGGCATCCTGTACAATACCACGATGGTAGACGGGCCCGTGGAATCCTGGGACATCCTGTGGGATGAAAAGTACGCCGACAGCATCATCATGCTGGATTCTATCCGGGACACCATGGGCGTTGCGCTGAAATACCTGGGTTATTCCATGAACACCCGCGACTTGGTGGAACTGAAAGCCGCCACCGATAAGCTCATTGAGCAGAAGCCCATCGTGAAAGCCTACTACGTGGATGAAACCAAGGACAAGATGGTGGCGGGCGACGCGGCCCTGGCCGTGGTCTATTCCGGCGACGCCCTGTACGCCATGGAACTGAACGAGGATCTGGACTATGCCGTGCCCATGGAGGGCAGCAACGTGTGGATCGACCCCATGGTGATCCCCGCCACCGCCAAGAACAAGGAAAACGCGGAAAAGCTGATCAACTTCCTCTGCCGCCCGGACATCGCCCAGATGAACTGCGAATACATCTGGTATTCCTCCCCCAACGCCGCGGCTATCGAGCTGATGGGCGAGGATTACACTGAGAACGCCACTATCAACCCACCCCAGGAAGTGATCGACCGGTGCGAGTTCTTCCACGATATCCCCGATAACTTCCTCACGATTTACAACTCCTTCTGGAGCCAGGTGAAGAATGCGCGGTAAATTAGAAAAAAAGCATTGGATCGCGGCAGGGCTGATCGCCCTGCTGCTCTGCTTGTGCTGCCTGACCGCGTTATCCGAGGAATACCGGGAACTGAAACTGGGCATGAACGGCGACGATGTACAAAGACTGAAAAAGGCCATGTACTGGCTGGGGTACTTCACCACCGAAAACCTGGACGGCAACTTTACCCGCACCACGGAGGAACGGGTAAAGCAATTGCAGAAAAACAACGGCCTGGAGCAGACGGGCGTCGCCGACGCGGCCTTGCAGGAGCTGGTGTTTTCCGGGAACGCGGTGAAAGCCAAGGGCGCTCCCAAGCCCTCCGCCGTGCCCACCCCCGCCCCTACGCCCAAGCCGCCGCTTGACTTGAGCGGCGTGCTGCCCGCCCGCACGGAAGAAGGATTCCTCGCGGAGGACGCGGGTACGGACGAATTCGTGTATGCCAACGAGGAAGAGGGTATTTGGATTTATCTGACGCCCTCCCTGTCCATCGACCTGCGCCGGTACGAGGATAAGAGCGACAAGCGGAACCCTATCATCTGGTTCGAGGCGGATATCCGCGCCAGCGCCGAAACCCCCATGACGGCGTACCTCACCCAGGGCAAAAAGTATCAGGGCAAAGCCTATTCCAGCCCCGTGAACTTAGCCAAACAGAACCGGGTGGTGCTGGCCATTGCCGACGATAATTTCGGCGACCGCTGGAACGCGGGCAACAAAACCGGCGTGATCGTGCGCAACGGGGAGATCATCGGCGAAAAAACCTTTGCCGACGGGAAGGGCAAATTCCCCAATCTGGAAGTATTGGCGCTGTTCAGCGACGGCAGCATGAAAACCTTCGCCAGCGACGCCTACACGGCCCAGGAATACATCGATATGGGCGCGGTGGACACCTATGCTTTCGGCCCCATTCTGATTCAGAACGGGGAATTGAGCGAATACATGCGGCGCAGCGAATACTATTCCTACCGGGAACCCCGCTGCGCCATCGGCATGATCGAGCCCTACCATTATTTTCTGATCGTAGTGAAGGGCCGCACCAGCGATTCCGACGGCGTGTACCTGAACTGGCTGGCGGATAAGATGTTGGATCGGGGCGTTCAGGAGGGCATCAACTTAGACGGCGGCGGCACCACCGCCCTGGTGTTCATGGGCAAAATTTTGAACTGGAGTTCTGTAAAAGATCTGCGCCAGACCACCAGCATCACGGGCTTCGGGGTATCGGAACTGGTGCCGGAAAAATAAAAATTGCCTGACCAAAGCCGGAAGCAGCGAGTTTTCGGCTTTTTTACAGCGCGCCGGGCTTTCCAAAATCAGCGCAGCCGCATAAAAAATATTATTACAACCCAAAAATTGTTCATTGTTCGCGTTTCTCCCTCTGGCTATTATTCCGATTTTGTGTTATGATGGAAGAGGTGTTTTATGCTTTTTTACATTTGTTGATGAATCCATGCTCTACTGGAGTCGGAAACGGAGCGATGACATGGTAAACGCACAGCAACAACTGCATTGGACGCGAAGCCGTTATTTTGTGCGCGGGGCATTCCGGCGGTTTTTCATCCCGGCGCTGTTCAGCAGCTTCTGGATGGCGGTGGCCGGCGTGGTGGACAGCGTGTTCGTCGGCCGCGGCATCGGAACGGACGGCCTTGCCGCTATCGGCTTTGGCCAGCCGGTTTATCTGTTTTACAATATTTTAAGCTACGGTTTTTCCATTGGCGGCTCCATCCACTACGCCTCCAGGCTGGCGGAGGGGCGCGAGGACGAGGGAAACCGTATTTTCCACACCATCCTGCGGCTGCTGCTGACGGTGTATCTGGCCACGGCGGCGCTGGGCCTGCTGTTTTTGCCGCAGCTCATGACGCTGCTGGGCGCTGATCCGGCGGACGAACTGACGCGCTCTTACATCCGCACGCAGCTGATCTTTGTTCCCATCATGTTCTGCCAGGGGCCGTTCTATTACTTCGTCAACGCCGACAACGGGCCCAAGACAGCGGCGCTGGCCATGTCGGCTTCCGGCATCCTGGATACGGTTTTCAGCTATATCTTCATCATCCAGATGGGGCTGGGCGTGCGCGGCTCCGTCTATTCCACGGTAGTGGGCGCGGTGGTTATGCTGAGCATAACGGGCTGGCACATCCTCAAGCGCCGGGGGGCGCTGCGCTTCACCTGGGCGAAGATGGACTGGCAGTCCGTAGGCCGCTCCGCCCGGACGGGCTTTGCCACCTCGCTGCAATACCTGTATCAGTTCATCACGATCATTCTGGTGAACCGCCTGCTGGTGCGCATCGGTGGCGGGCTCGCTGTGGCCGCTTTCGACGTGGTGTATAACATTTCCTTTCTGTGCGCATCCGTTACGGACGGCACGAACATGGCCACCGAGCCCATGCTTTCCAGCTACCGCAGCGAGCGAAATCTCGGCAATGTGCGAATCACCTTAGGGCTTTCGCTGCTGTGGTCCGGCCTTATTTCCCTGGTGTTTGCCGCCGCGCTGGCGCTCTTTGCGCCGGAGCTGTGCGCTGTGTTCGGCATGAGCGGGGGCACGGGGGAGATCTACGCCACGGCGGGCATCCGCATCTTTGCACTCAGCGTGCTGCCCGCCATGCTCAACGCGGTGTTCTGCGGGTATTACCAGTCCATTCTGCGGGAGTGGCTTTCGTATCTCATCACGTTCCTTCGCTCGTTCGTGTTCTATCTGCTGGCGCTTATGGTTTTGTCGCGGTACGGCATGAGCGGCTTCTGGTACGTTTTTGTCACGGCGGAGGTTCTGTCCTTCCTGGTGTGGGTGCCCGCTGCCATCGCCCGGGGAGGCTTTCTCCAGCTTCGGGATATCGACGTCAGCAGCACCAAGAGCGTGGTGATCGAGCAGTCCTCCCAATCGATTTCCGATGTGGTTCAGCAGATTCAATCCTTCTGCGAGGAACGGGGCACGGGGCCCAAACAGGTCATGTACATCGGCCTGACCATCGAGGAAGTGTGCTGCGTCATCGTGGAGCACTGCAAGGAGCACATGGGGGATATTTATATTCAGGTAACGGTCGTGGTGGAAGGCGGCGACACGACGCTTTTCCTGCGGGACAATGCCTTTGCGTACAATCCGCTGGGAACGGATACGGACGCCGATGACCTGACCGCCGAGCAACAGGCGGAGCTGCTGGGCGTGCGCATCGTGCAAAAATCGTCCAAGGAGTTTTATTACAGGCGCTATTCGGGGTTCAATACACTGGTCATCCGGCTGTGAGGTGAGAAGATGAAGCAGAATGAAAAAAAGACAGGGCAGAGAAAAATGTTTCCCCTCAGCAGGAAGCTGACGCTGATGGTGGCGGCCATCACCCTCTCTTTGAGCGTGGTGATGATCCTGCTGAACTATGAGCATTACAAAACCGAAATGTACGCGCACTACGAGGAGTTCGCCATGAACATCGGCGCGGTAGCGGCGTCCCAGCTGGACCCGGACAGGATCCAGTATTACCTGGACACCGGCGAAAAGGACGAAGCCTATGAAACGGTGTACAAAACGCTGTGCGATATCCGGGAAAACGGCGGCGTGATGTACCTGTATGTCGTCAAGCCGGAACGGGACGAGGTGTGGTACGTCCTGGACACCGACCCCTCGGAGGACGCCATCCCCCTGGGCTATCACGAGCCGTACTACCAGGGCGCGTTCGCCGATAACGCCGAGCGTATGGCCCGGGGCGAACGCATCGAGCCGCTGGTCAGCAACGAGCAGTTCGGCTGGCTGATGAGCGTGTACTATCCCATGAAGACCTCGTCCGGCGAGCCCGCGGGTTATGTGGGCGTGGATATCCAGATGACCGACGTGATGAACGACCTGAGCCATTTCGCGCGGCAAATGATCCTGCTGATGGCCGTGCTGACGGTGGGATTCTCCCTGGTGTTCATCCGCATCACGTCTACCAGCATAGCAAAGCCCATCAACCGGCTGTCCGCCGCCGCGGAAAAGCTGGTGGAGGAGCAGTCCAGCGAGGGGACGGAAACGTCCATCTTCAATCAGCTTACCATTCGTTCCCATGACGAGGTGGGCGCGCTGTATGTGAGCCTCTCCCAGATGGAGCACGACATGAACGCCTACATCCGCAATCTGGTGAGCGTGACCGCCGAAAAAGAGCGCATAGGCGCGGAACTCAACGTCGCCACCCAGATCCAGGCGGATATGCTGCCGTCTATTTTCCCGCCGTTCCCTGACAGAAAAGAATTTGATATTTACGCTTCCATGACCCCGGCCAAGGAGGTAGGCGGAGATTTCTACGACTTCTTCCTGGTGGATAACGATCATATCTGTCTGGTGATGGCGGACGTTTCCGGCAAGGGGGTTCCCGCCGCGCTGTTCATGGTGATCGCCAAAACGCTGATCAAAAACCGGGCGATGATGGGCGACAGCCCGGCGGAGATCCTGAAAAATGTAAACGAACAGCTGTGCGAAGGCAACGAGGCGGAGCTTTTCGTTACCGTTTGGGTGGCGGTCATCAATATCTCCACCGGCAAGGGCGTGGCCGCCAACGCGGGCCACGAGCATCCCGTGATCCGGCGCAAGGATGGCCAATATGAACTGGTGGTCTACCGTCATTCTCCCGCGCTGGCAGCCATAGAGGGCGCGCGCTTCAAGGAGCATCCTTTTGAACTGCATGCCGGCGACAGCCTGTTTGTCTACATCGACGGCGTGCCGGAAGCCACCAACGTCAGCAACGAGCTGTTCGGCACGGACCGCATGCTGGCCTCCCTGAACCGCAACCCCAGCGCTTCCCCCCAATCCCTGGTGCGCACGATTCGGCGGGACATAAACGGTTTCGTGGGCGATGCGCCGCAGTTTGACGATATTACCATGTTGGGCTTCTATTATGTGGGCGCCAAAGAAAACGAGGCCGGCGAGAGTTAATTGGCGCCGCTGAATCATTCGTAAAAGGAAGGACCGTGCTGATCGGACCGGCATGGCCCTTCCCTTTTTTCGTTACCATGCAGCCTCAATCTTTGCAAGTCCGCTTCACGCGGACATTGCTCGTTTCGGCTGATCTCAGCACGGGCGAAACTCCCGCCACAGGCGGTCGCCCGTGGTTCGTCCCCCCGCACAGATTATCCTGCCGCCTTTTACGCCCCACGCCCTGCGCATTCGCTTGGTCGTGGGTTTCGGGCGGCAATCTAAGGATTGCACGCCCTCAGTCTCGCTGCGCTCGACGCTAAGGCTCCCGGGCGGAAAATCCGCAAGGAAAGTTTTCCTGACGGAAAACCCCGCCCGCGCGGCAGAGCCCCGCGATACGATTACAGTCGGGGGAGTTTCCCCGACACCCCCCCTCGCGGGTATGCTGCTTGGTTGTTCTAAAGATACGTGAACAGGCACTTTTTTCACCGGGATGCCGTTTTATGACGAAGGATTCTGCTGGCGCATTCCGGGATTGTGGTATATAATGGGTTCATACGAAAGACGAACGGGGGATACGGCCATGCCGAAGAAAAAGACCAGCTTTCAGTGCACCGCCTGCGGGTATGAAAATCCCCGCTGGATGGGGAAATGCCCGGAATGCGGCGCGTGGAACACCATGGAGGAAATCATGCCCGCCCCGGAGGAAGCGGCCCCGAAGCAGTACAAGCAGCGGGGCGGCACAGGCAGCAGCGTCCGGCCCTTAAAGGAAATCGACGCGGACAGCCAGGTGTATACCGGAAGCGGCCTGGAGGAACTGGACCGGGTGCTGGGCGGCGGCATCGTGGAAGGTTCCATGGTGCTGGTGGGCGGCGATCCCGGCATCGGCAAATCCACCCTGCTTTTGCAGGTGTGCGATCATCTGTGCAAAGCGGGGAAACGGGTGCTGTACGTCAGCGGTGAGGAAAGCGCGCGGCAGATCAAGCTGCGGGCTCAGCGTTTAGGCGCTTCGGACAGCGACCTTATGGTGCTCACCGAAAACGACATGGATCAGGTGGAAGAAAAACTCCGTGCCGTGCAGCCCGAATTCTGCGTGATCGATTCCATTCAGACCATGTACCGCCCCGAAATGGGCAGCGCCCCCGGCAGCGTGAGTCAGGTAAGGGAAAGCGCCGCCCTGCTCATGCGCTACGCCAAGCAGGAGGGCTGCGCCATGTTTTTGGTGGGCCATGTGACCAAGGAAGGGTCCCTGGCGGGGCCGAGGGTGCTGGAGCATATGGTGGACGTGGTGCTGTATTTCGAGGGGGACCGGCAGCACGAATACCGGCTGCTGCGGGCGGTAAAAAACCGCTTCGGCTCGGTGAACGAGCTGGGCATTTTTGAAATGACCGGAACGGGCATGCGCCCCGTGGGCAACGCTTCGGAAACCCTGCTTTCCCAGCGGGCCAAGGGAGCCAGCGGCAGCTGTGTTTTCTGCGGGCTGGAGGGCAGCCGCCCCGTGCTGGTGGATATTCAGGCGCTGGTTTCCCAGTCCTTCTTAGCCGTGCCCCGGCGCACGGCGGACGGCATGGATGCCAGCCGGGTGATGCTGCTGCTGGCGGTGATGGAAAAGCGGGCGCGGCTCAAAATGTATAACCGGGACTGCTATATCAACGTGGCCGGGGGCCTGAACCTGAATGAACCGGCGGCGGACCTGGCTTTCTGCATGGCCGTTGCCTCCTCCTACGCGGACCGGCCCGTGCCCGCTGAATGGGCGGTGATGGGCGAAGTGGGCCTGGCGGGGGAAGTACGGGCCATCGCCCAGCTGGAACGCCGGGTGAACGAATGCCGCAGGCTCGGCTTTACCCATATCCTCTGTCCCCGGGACAGCGCGCGTCATCTGAAAGCCCCGGCAGGCGTGAGCCTCCACGGCGTGGACACCGTGGCCCAGGCCATGGCGGTGCTGGACCTGCTGCCCTCCGCCTGAGCGGTCACAGCCGGTATGCGCATGAAACGGGGCGGATGGGCGCATACTGACTGTGGAGTTTATTGTGAAAGAAGGAATTGCTCACCATGGAATCCATTCATTTTCCGCCCCTGACCAAAGGCAAAGCCGGGCTGCTGGGCCTGTTTTCCGGCGCGGCCCTGGCTGCCCTGCTCATCCAGCCCATGCGCCTGCTGCCCGGCGGGCCGGGCGTGTGCGCCTTTGGTTTTTTGCTGTACGCCGCCTTGATGACCCTGGGCTTCCGGGGCGGTGTGAGACTGTGCGCCGGGGAAAGAACGGCGGTTCAGGAAAAGAACGCAGCCTGTCCCAAAGTGTTGGATACTTCGGTCATCATTGATGGCCGCGTGCTGGAAATCTGCCGCGCGGGTTTTTTGGAGGGAGATTTGATCGTGCCCTCTTTTGTGCTGGACGAGCTGCGCCATATCGCCGACAGCGCCGACGCCCTGCGCAGGGCCAGGGGCCGGCGGGGACTGGATATGCTGCGGAAAATGCAGGAGGAACTGGGCGGCAGTCTGCGGGTGGAGGACGTGCGGCAGGAAGAAGACGCCGAGGTGGATGTGCGGCTTCTTCGCCTGGCCAGTGCCTTAGGCGGCGCGGTAATGACCAACGACTACAATTTAAATAAGGTTGCCGGGGTGGCGGGCGTGCCCGTGCTGAACGTGAACGAACTGGCGGGGGCGCTGCGCCCGGCGGTGCTGCCGGGGGAGGAAATGCCCGTGCGCATCGTGCGGGAAGGAAAGGAACCGGGCCAGGGCGTGGCCTATTTGGACGACGGCACCATGGTGGTGGTGGAAAACGGCCGTCGGCGGGTGGGGGAAACGCTGGAGGCGGAAGTAACCACCGTGCTTCAGACCAGCGCGGGCCGCATGATTTTCGCCCGGGTGAAAGATCGTGAAACGCAGGCGGTGTGACAGGATGTTTACACTTGTTACATGTAAATTCGCCATTTTGAAACATTTCTGGAATAGGTTTTTCACAGCCTTTGTGATACAATAGACGCGGATACGGATGAATAGGAAAGCAGAGCTTGATCTGTATTCTTTGAGAGGAGGCTTTTTTATCATGAAGCGTTTTATCGCGTTGCTGCTGGCCCTGTGCCTGATGCTCCCGGCCTTTGCTCTGGCGGATGACCCGGAGGTTATCGCCGCGCCCGCGGAAGAAACCAGCGCGCCTATCGCTCAGCCGGTGCGCACGCTGGCCAAAGGCATGAAGGGCGAGGATGTGTATGCCGCTCAGGTCCGGCTCGCGTATTACGGCTACTATACCGGCCCCCTGGATGGCAGCTTCGGCGGCGTGATGCTCACTGCCGTGAAGCAGTTCCAGCGCAGGAACGAGCTGGCGGTGGATGGCAAGATCGGCCCCAAGACCCTGGCTTTGCTCAATTCCAATACTGCCTTGGGCAAGACGGATCCCGACCCCGACCAGACCCTGTCCATCGGACAGAGCGGCGAAGCGGTGCGGGAATTGCAGCGCGCTCTGCGTGAAACCTATTACTATACGGGAAAAATCGACGGCGTTTTCGGCGCGGAAGTGCTCAAGGCCGTCAAGGCGTTCCAGAATTCCGCCGGGCTCAATGCCGACGGCAAGGCGGGCCCCCGCACGCTGGACGCTTTGTATAACCGCACAGCGAAAATCTTCAACGGCGGCATCCCCGTGCGCGATCTGTCCCAGGGAAGCCGGGGCTGGGATGTGTATGTGCTGCAATTGAAGCTGATCAGCCTGAATTACACGCTGAACTATTACACGCCCGGTTATTTTGATTCCGTGACCACTGCCGCGGTGAAGCAGTTCCAGAAGAATAATAATCTGAAGAAAGTGGACGGCACTGTTGGTTCCACCATGCGGCGCTATCTGTGGCCCACCACGGTGAACGACAAAGAGGAACAGGAAAAGCAGTATGAGGGCACCCCGGACGATCCCTACACCGAGCGCACCTTGAAACTGAATAATTCTGGCAACGATGTGGCCAACATGCAAATGCGGCTCAAGGCCGCCGGGTATTATTTCGGCGCGGCCGACGGCGTTTTCGGCAAGGATACCAAGGATGCCGTCATCCGCCTTCAGAAAGCTTACAACCTGAAGCAGGACGGGATCGTCGGCTCCCAGACCTGGGCAGTGATCAAGACACTGAACGTGTCCGGCGCCGAGCAGACCGTTGTGGATGATAACAAAACGTCCGTGGGCGCTTACACCCGCAAGCTGCAGCGCGGTTCCAGCGGCAAGCAGGTGAAAAAGCTGCAGCAGGCGCTGATCAAGCTGGGCTATCTGGCGGATGGAGAAGATGACGGCAAGTTCGGCCCCATCACCGCCTGGGCTGTGATGCTGTTCCAGCAAGACGAGGGACTCACCGTTGACGGTATCGCCGGTTCTCAGACCTTCTCGACCCTGAATGAGATTCTGGGCGGAATGGCAGAAGACGAAGTGCCCGTGGGTTGATTCCCCATTCATCTTATTGCTTCGGCAACTAAATCATTCCAAAATTTGATTGTCTGGAGCGTCATCTGCCAAGTTGCCGTCAGTCAGCGTAGCCCCACTACGCTTCCTTTCTCCGCCTTGCATATGACTGCTCCATCCTGCGCGCCTTTTGTAACATTGAATTGCCAAAGTAATAAGATCGATTTGCCCGCCGGTTTTCCGGCGGGTTTTGCGTGTCGGTGTCTGTCAATTTTTGACGGAATAGCGTGGGAATAAACGGCGGAAACTACCCTCCGAATAGGAGGGATTTTGTTTGAAGAAGCTGTGGAAACTGATGGCGCTGGGGCTGACCATACTGATGGCGGCGGCGGTGCTGAGCGGGTGCGCCATGAACGGCGGCGCGGAAACCGGACCGGAAAAACCAGCCGCCCCGGAAGAAAAACAAAAATCGGTAAAACCGCCTCTGCCGGATAAACTGAAAACCAATCAGGCGGGCATTCCGATTTTGCGGGTGTACCAGGTGGATGAAGAACAGACCGCCGAAATGGACCTGGAAACCTATCTGCTGGGCGTGCTGGCGGGAGAAATGAAAAACGATTGGCCTTTGGAAGCGATGAAAGCCCAGGCCATCCTGGCCCGCACCTTTGTGCTGAAATTCTGCACGGAAAAGGAAAGCAAGTATCAGGGCGCGGATATTTCCACCGATATCGAGGAAGCCCAGGCCTATGACGCCACCGGCGTCAACGAGCGCATCGAGCAGGCCGTGCGGGAAACCAAGGGTATGGTGCTCTCCTATCACGGCGAATTGCCCTACGCGTGGTTCCATTCCCATTCCGGCGGCGTCACGGAGCGAGCGGTGGAAGGGCTGCATTATGAAAACGAGGAACCGGGCTACACCAAGGTGGCTCAAGGCCGGGAAAGCAGCCTGGCCCCGGATGACGTGAAGGAATGGAGCACATGGTTCTCCGAGAAAGAATTTTTGGCGGCGGCGAAAAAAGCGGGCTGGCAGGGCAGCGGCAGCGTGGAATCTCTGGAAATCGGCCAAAAGGGTGAAAGCGGTCGGGCCGTGACCCTGCGGATCAATGGGGAAGCCGTGTCCGCGCCGGAGCTTCGCCTGGCCCTGGACGCCACCAAAATGCGCTCCACCCTGCTGACCGAACTGAAAGCGGAAAATGGCGGCGTTTCCATGTCCGGCAAAGGCTACGGCCACGGCGTGGGCATGCCCCAGTGGGGCGCTTACAGCCTGGCGGAAGAAGGCAAAACGGCGGAGGAAATCGTGAGCGACTATTTCCGGGACGTGACCGTGGAAACGCTGTGGTAAGGCAGGAGACGCTGGGGCGTAATGTTTATTGCGCACCACACGTTCTGTTCACGCGCCGGGAGCCAGCGGGATGCTGGCCCGGCGCGTTTTCGGTGTGATCAAGATTCCATTGTCCTCGTTGCCAACCTTGCCGATGAAGCGGTAGTAGATGTCCATCCGCATCACGGTTTCGCCGTCAATGACTTCCATAAACTCAGCGCGAACAAGGGCAATTGTTTCGATATATAATGCAGGGGCGGGTCTTATGATCCGCCACTGTGATTTGCTTATTCCAGCCAGAAAGGCGCTAAGGGCAGGCCGTTTGCGCCGAACAGGCGTACGATGGCGTAATCCGTCCAGGCGTAGCGGGCCACAACGGGATGGGGCACGGCGGGGCTGGACAGGATCATTTCATCGCCGTGCAGCACGGTTTCGGCGGGCAGAAATTGCCCGTTCTCCCCAGCGATTTCCATCAAATATTCGCCCTGACCCCGATCAAAAACGGGGGCGGAAAGGGAAATGAACAGCTTACTGTCCTTCGTGTATTTGCCCAGGGCGAAAGGAGAGAGGCGGGCCTTGCGCTGATAGATCACGTCCAGCGCCGCTTCATACAGCCGATCGCCCACCACCCGCTTGTTGGTGGGGTGGATGTTGTCGAATTCCCCCTGATCCAGCATGATGGCTAAGCCGGTATTGCGAAGATTGCGGTATACCTTCTGCTGGGACAGGCGCAGGGCGGGCCAGAGCTTGCTGTCCTCAGTGGCCGCGCCGTCCATCCACATGGGCAACTGCACGTTCAGGAAAGGCAGATCGTTATCCTGGAACTGTTCCCGCAGGCGCAGGATAAAGGAAGTAAGCAAAATATCATAACACTTCGTGCGCCAGGTATCTTCTTCCCCCTGATAGAACAGCACGCCGGTGAGCGTAAAAGGAATCACCCGTTCCAGCATGGTATGCACCAGCCCGTCAGGCCGGAAGGGGGAGCCTTCACCCACCGGGGGATTCCAGGGGGGACAGGGGCCGATTTCGGCGTTGATTTCTTTGGTGGTGTATTCGGGGTGGGCGGCTTTCAGGGCGTCGGCCTTTTTGGCCCATTCGTCCAGACCGCTGAAAAACGCACCCTCTTCCGCCAAATACTGCTCCATGGATTTCCCGGCCCACATTTCCTTGTATTCCCGCAGGTAGCGCTGACCCTCTGCCGTGCGGTTCAGGGCTTCTTCGTCCATCCAGCAGGTGACGGAAGTGCCGCCCCAATAGCAGTCGATGATCCCAATGGGCACCTGAATTTCGGGCTGGAGCTTCATGGCGAAGAAATAGGCCACGGCGCTCATGTCCTGGGCCGTGCCGGGGACCACGGGCAGCCAGCGGGCGTTTTCGTTGGCTTCCTCCGCTTCGGGGGTGAAGCGGGCGAACTTGGGCACGTTGAAATACCGTACCAGGGGATTGCTGTGAACGGGGATCAGGTCTTTTCCTTCATCGGCGTTCTGCAATTCCAATTCCATGTTGCTCTGACCCCCGGCCAGGAACACGTCACCGATGGCAATGTCCGAATAGGAAACGCTGTTTTGCCCATCGGAAAGGGTGAGGGTACATTTGACCTGCGCTTTTTGCGGCGGCAGACGGAAAAGAAGTTTACCTTCTTTCGCCGTTCCTTCATCCCGGCCCAACTCCTGATTCCATTCATTCTTTAAAACCAAGGTCAGGCGCGTATTGTCCTCCGCCGTGCCCCAAACACGGATTTCTTTATTCCGGCACAGTATCGCCCCGTCGCGGAAAAGGGGTGACAATCCAAAACGTTGCATGCTGACGATCTCCTTTTTATATGAGGATAATATTATACTCACTAACGCTATTCTTTGCAGTCCGGCTTCCTGGCAGAACCCCTCCGGCGCTTCGCGCCACCTCCCCTCTTAGGGGAGCTGTCGGCGAAGCCAACTGAGGGGTCGGCAAGGAGAATTTGAAAGAACGCATGCTTCCCACGTTGGCATAGAAATTCATTTACGAGTATATTTCTTTCTCGGAAGGGGGTCTGGGGGGAACCTCTCTTTGGAATCCAAAGAGAGGTTCCCCCCAGAAGAAATTTAGCTTACCGCCGGCCGATTTCGGTGTCGGTTTCGGTGACTTTGCTGTTGTCCTTGATGTAATCGATGATTTCGTCCAGGTTGCCGAAGGCCAGGCCCACATAGCTGTCGGACGCGCCGTAGTACACGGCGATGCGGCCGGTGTCAGGATCGTGCAGGGTGGCGCAGGGGAAAGTGACGTTGGGCACGAAGCCCCGTTCCTCGAACCATACCTCGGGGGTGAGCAGGTAATTCTGGCAGCGGTATTTCACGATGGAGGGATTGTCGATGTCCAGGATGGCCCCGCCGATGGAGTACACATAGCCGTTGCAGGTCTGGGTGACGCCATGATAGAAGAGCAGCCATCCTTCGCTGGTTTCAATGGGGGCCGCGCCGCCGCCGATTTTCAGGCCCTCCCACCAGGTATTGCCCCGGCCCATGACGTGGCGGTGCTTGCCCCAGTAGACCATATCCGGGCTTTCAGAAATGAAGATATCGCCGAAGGGGGTGTGGCCGCTGTCGGAGGGGCGGGACATGAGGACGAAATTCCCGTTGATCTTCCGGGGGAAGAGGACGGCGTTGCGGTTGAAGGGCAGGAAGGGATTTTCAATGCGCACGAAATGCTTGAAGTCCTGGGTTTTTGCGATGCCGATGGCCGCGCCGTAGAAATCCTGGCACCAGATGATGTAATAAGTGTCATCCACCTTGACCAAACGGGGGTCATAGGCATAAATGGGCATGAAGGGCTTTCCGTCCTCATCCACGAAGGGGATTTTTTCCGGCTCGAAGTCCCAGTGGATGGCATCCTGGCTCCAGCCTAAGTAAATGTAAGGCACGCCGTTGGTCTGTTCGCCCCGGAACACGCCCACGAATTTGCCTTCGTAGGGCATCACGGCGGAATTGAAGATGCGGGCTACGCCGGGCAGGGGATTGCGGTCGATGATGGGGTTTTCGGTATAGCGCCACAGGGGGCTGTTGATGTGGCCTTCCGGCTTTTCCTGCCAGGGTACGTTGGAAAGCTTGGGGGCGTACATGGTATACTTGGGCATTTGAGATCAATCCTTCTTTCTAATAATTTGATTATTATTGCGCTTCCGGCAGGTTATCCCAGCCGGCGTAGCGCATGATGGCGTCTACCATGACCTGGTGGGGGAAAGAAAGGGATTTGCGGTCCAGCAGGCCGAAACGTTCGCCATTGCCGGAAAATACGTTGTTGTCCCAGTACAGGCAGGGCAGGTTCCGGGCGCTGGCGGAGGCCACGTAGAAGGCCGCCCAGTCTACCCGGTCCTGGAGGTTATCACCCTTCACCATGGCCCCGTATTCCCCGATGACCACGGGAATGCCGTTGACGATGTATTGATTGTACAGGCTGTTCATGAAGCCCACAATATCCGCTTTCTGGTTCTGCGTGCCGAAGGTATTGCCTCCGTTCTGGTTCAGGGTAAAGTCGTAGGGCGTGTAGGCGTGGGCGGATACAATGATTTTGTTGTCCGCGCTGTCCGTGGGCAGAAGGAAGGAATCCCGGACGGCGTTGCCGGGGGCAGCGTCGTAGGCGGGCACCATGAGATAGCGCGTGGCGTTATTGCCGCCGGAGGCACGCACCGTGTCCACGAACAGTTGATTCAGCCGGTTCAGGCAGTCCGCCGCGTCCACGCATTCCGGGGCGGAAGGGTTGAAAGTCCATTCGTAGGCGGTATTCACCAGGCGCGGTTCGTTCATGGATTCCATGATCAGGTGCTCGTCATAATCCCGGAAGCGTTCGGCCAGCTGCCGCCAGACGCATTCCACATAGTGGGCGGATTCTTCATAATGGCTGCTTGCGGGCAGAAACTGGTCTTCGTCGTGATGGATGTTGATGATCACATACATGCCCCGATTGTAAGCCCAGTCCACCACCTCCTGCACCCGGTTCAGCCATTTTTCGCTGATTTCGTGATCGGGGCCGGATACGTGGTCATGCCAGGAAATGGGCACGCGGATGGAGGAAAAACCGGCGTTCTGGATGGCTTCGATCATTGCTTCCGTGGTTTTGATGCCCACCCAGGAGGTTTCCACCGTCATTTCATCGGCGTTGCGGTTCCAGCTGCCCTTGATGGCGTCGAAAGTATTGCCAAGGTTCCAGCCAACGCCCATGCTCTTTAAGAAGTCCATGGCTTCGTTTTCCGGGATGGGGCGGCGGGTGATGGTCAGGTCCGGTATGGTCACTTCCGCCTGGGCGGCGCTGGCAAATAGCGTCAACAGCAGGCACAGCGCCAGCAGCAGGGATAAGCTTTTTTTCATGTGTATATCCTCCTCAATTTTTTAAGCCATGAATTTTGCCAGTTCGTCCGCCAGCTTCTTTTCTTCCGCCGCCGCCGCTGCCTTATCCGGGGCGGAAACGGAGATGTAGATTTTCAGCTTGGGTTCCGTGCCGGAGGGCCGCACTACGGCGGACGCCCCGCCGGAAAGCTTGAATTTCAGCACGTCGGACTTGGGCAGGCCGTCCAAACCGGGGGCGTAGTCCAGCAGCTTTTCGATGGTCCTGCCGCCGATTTCCGTAAGGCCGCCCCGGAAGGACTGCATGATGCGCTGCATCTTTTCAAAGCCCGCCGCGCCCTCGAATTCATAGCTGTGCAGGGTGTTCAGGGAGTAGCCGTATTCCCCATACAGGGCGTTCAGCTTTTGCAAAAGGCTTACTCCCTGCTGCTTGTACCAGGCGAACATTTCGCAGATCAGGAAAGCGGCGTCCACGGCGTCCTTATCCCGCACATAGGTGCCGGACAGATAACCATAGCTTTCCTCGAAGCCGAAAATGTACCGTTCGGGATGCCCTTCCGCTTCCAGCTTCCCGATGGTTTCCCCGATGAATTTGAAGCCGGTGAGCACGTTTCGGGTCTCCACCCCGTAATGGGCGGCGACGCGCTCCGCCATGTCGGTGGTCACGATGGTTTTTACCAGCACAGGGTTTTCCGGCATGTTCCCCAGGGCCAGGCGGCGGCTGCATACATAGTCCAGCAGCAGCAGGCCGGTTTCGTTGCCGGTGAGCAGCTCGTATTCCCCGTTTTCGTTCCGCACGGCAATGCCGCAGCGGTCGCAGTCCGGGTCGGTGGCCAGGAGCAGGTCGGCGTTCAGCTTCGCGGCATATTCCAGCCCCAACCGCATGGCTTCCCGGATTTCAGGGTTAGGATAGGGGCAGGTGGGGAAATGGCCGTCGGGCTGCTCCTGTTCCTTCACCACGGTCACGTTCTCATAGCCGCTTTCCCGCAGGGTGCGGAGAACGGGCTTTAATCCCGTTCCGTTCAGGGGCGAGTACACGATGGCCACGCGCTTGTCCACCGATTCACTGCCCAGCAGGCTCTGGCGCTTCACTTCCGTAACGAAATCGGTGTACACCTGATCGGGGATATAGGAAATCAGCCCGTTTTGCAGGCCCGTTTCAAAGTCCATCCGTTTCGCGCCGGTGAATACGTCCAGCTTTTCAATTTCGCTTAGGATGTCCGCCGCCGCTTCGGTGGTGATCTGGCACCCGTCGGCCCCGTATACCTTGTAGCCGTTGTACTTGGCGGGGTTGTGGCTGGCGGTCACCATGACGCCCGCGGCGCAGCCTAGCGCACGCACGGCGAAGGACAGACAGGGGGTGGGCATGAGTTCCCGATAGATCAGCGCCTTGATACCGTTGGCAGCGAACACCCCGGAGGCCACCTTGGCAAATTCGTCGCTTAAGATGCGGGAATCATAGCTGACGGCGATCTTCCGCTGGCCCGCGGGGAAGCGCTTCAACACGTAATCCGCCAAGCCCTGGCTGGCCTTGGCCACGGTGTGCACGTTCATGCGATTGGTGCCCGCGCCGATCACGCCCCGCAGGCCCCCTGTGCCGAAAGCCAGGTCCCGGTAAAAGGCGTCCTCTTTTTTCGCGCCGTCCATGGCGGAAAGTTCCGCTTGCAGGGAAGCGTCCGCTTCCTTTAACCAGCGCTGATAATGGATTTCAATGTCTTTCATCACGGCAGCTCTCCTTTGATCGATCATTGCAGCAGCTTTTTCAGCACGTTGGCGATTTCTTCCGCCGCTTTTTGATGGGCTTCCCGGCTGGGGTGCATGCGGGAGCCGTTGGAGAAAGCGGGGGTGAGGGACAGGTAACGCGCGTTCCGGTCCCCGGCGTCTTGCCGGTCCTTCACCGCGGCCTGTAAAATGGGTTCCACCTGCTTGCCGCACAGTCCGTAGGCCCACAAGATGAGCGCCCGCGGATACCGGGCGCGGACCATTTCCATGAGCTCCCCGGCCCGGACGCGCAGCTCCTGTTCAGCGGCAGGGCGTTCCTTGGGGTCCATGGACGCCAAAGCGGAAGCGTCGTTGGTGCCCAAATTGATCACCACCGCGTCGGCGGCACGCTCCGGGAAATCGGCGGGCACATCGCCGCCGGGAGTGATGGCGCAAAGCTTATTGTAGACGCGCCCGATGCGGGATTCGGGCTGGTTGTCCCAGCTGCGGGCCGCGCCCCAGCCGCCCAAGGCGATCACCCGCTTTTCGGCGTTCAGCCGTTCGGAAACCAGCGTGGGGAAAGCGGGCATATGGGAGATCCAGACCAAGCGCCATTCTTCCGCCGATTCCGGCCCCAAGCACCCTTCACCCACGGTGAGGCTGTCGCCGATGAATTCGATCAGCAGGGGCCTTTCCGCCGGGCGCACCAGTTCCCCGTCGGTATAGACGGCGTCTAAATAAACGGGGCCGTCCTCGTCATAGCTGGGCTGGGTGTCCCGGATGATGGAAACCTCATGGGCAAAGCTCCCGTCCAGCCCCGCCAGCAGGGGATAACGGCGGGTACCGGGCAGCAGGGGAAACCGGGCCACCGGCGCCCCGTCCATGAGCACGCCCATCCAGGGCGCGTGGTCCCGGGCGCTGGATGTGATGTCCGCTTCCAGCGTTTTGCAGGCCAAACATACCCGCACGCCGGAGCCGGACCACCAAAGGCTTGTCCTGTTTTCCTTAGGGTCATGCCGCCCTAAGGGAAGAAAACGGGGATCGGGAAGAGAGACGCGCTGCATGAAAGTGACCTCCTTTTATCGAAACGACGCGCTGGGCAAACGCGAAAAACCTACGCGTCTTTCATAAGTATATAACAGAATGCCGATTTTTTCCACCCTGAAAATGTCGGTTTTTCGCTGTCGTTATGGGGTAGAAAATTGACAATTCTGTCGATTTTTGATAAGCTATGTGCCGTGCGTAAAACCGGAGGGGAGGCAGGAACGCATGAGCATGGCGAAACCGTTGGATATGGGGTTTTCCCAGGATGGATACATCATCGATCAGGATTGTTTTTCCAGCTTTACTTACCGCACCATTCCCGCCAATTACAATGGCTGCGGATGGATCGCCGCGTACAATCTGCTGAAATTCCTGGGTCAAGGAACGAGCTATGACGAGGTACGGCGGGAACTGGACGAAATGCACTTCCTGCGGATGCCGGGGCCCACGCTGATGTGCGTGATGCGCAAATACCTGAAAAAGCATGTGCCAGAGGTTCGGGAAACAGTGGGACGGGAGGCGGCTCTTCACGCGGCGAAAGCAAGCCGGGCGGGAATTTTCCGTTATCGGGAGGGGCTGGAACCCCACTTCGTATCCTATATTCGAGAGAGGGAAAACAGCTTCCGCTTTTTCAACATGGCCGACGGCCTGGAGGACTGCGTGCTGCCCATGGAGCAGTTTATCAAAGAACACTGCGCCCCCGGCACGGTGATCGTTTTTACCGTATAAAAATTCACCGTCGGACGAACCGGCGGTGATTCTGTTATATAGCGTTCTTTTATTGATGCTTTTCCCAGAAGGTATATTTGCCGGGAGCGACCTTTCTTTCTCCGCCGGGCAGGCGGATCAGGGCGGCCACAGGGGTGTCCAGTTCGTAACGCACACCGTCCTGTTCCCACTGCCAAGAAGCGCTGACCGGGCCGTGGCGGGTGACCACTTTGGCCTGGAGCCAGCCCGCCCGTTGGTCGGGATGTGGCGCGTAAATCAGTTCCGAAAAACCCGCCTGGTCCTCCCTGTGGCGGAGGCCCGCCGCCTGCTCGAACACCCAATCGGCCACCGCGCCGTAGGCGTAATGATTGAAGGAATTCATTCCGGCGGATTCAAAGGAGCCGTCCTCCTTGATGCCGTTCCAGCGTTCCCAAACGGTGGTGGCTCCCTTGGTGACGGGATACAGCCAGCCGGGGTATTCCCGGCGGAGGAGCAGCGTCCAGGCCAAGTCGGCATGGCCGTAATCGGTGAGCACGTGCAGAAGGTAAGGCGTGCCCACAAAGCCGGTACGCAGCTGCACCCCGGCCTTGACCACCATTTCGGTCAGAGCGTCCGCCGTTTTCTGCGGGTCAGGCGACAGACGGAAATGGGCGGCCAGCACATGTTCGGTCTGGGTCAAATAGGTGGGGAAGGCCTGCCGGAAGGCGGCAACGATGCGGGTATATAAGGCTTCATAGACGCTAACGTCTTTTCCCAGCAGCTTTCCGGCCTTGACCACCAGGGAGGTGGAATAAGCGTAGTAGGCGCTGCCGATAAAATCCGGCCGGGTGCCGCCGCCGCAGCTCCCTTCTTCCGCCGCGTCCAGGCTCAGCCAGTCGCCAAAATGGACGCTGCCGATCCACAGATCGGGGGTCTTGGTGACGGAGCCGATATAATCTACCCATTTTTTCATGCTGTCGAATTGATCGGCCAGCACGGCCTTGTCCCCGTAGGTCTGGTAAATCTGCCAGGGGCAGATGGTGACCGCGTCGCCCCAGGCCGCGCCGGTGGGCACTTTTTCCAGCACGTTGGGGATCACGCTGCCGATGCCGCCGCTGGGGAACTGTTCTGCGGCCATATCGTGCAGCCATTTTTTGAAGAATTTTTCCACGTCATAAAAATAGGTGGCGGTTTTGACGAACACTTCCGCGTCCCCCGTCCAACCTAAGCGCTCGTCCCGCTGGGGGCAGTCGGTGGGAACATCCAGGAAATTGCCCCGCTGGCCCCAGGTCACGTTGGAGAAGAACCGGTTCAACAGCGGATCGCCGGATTTCAGCCAGCCGGTGCGCTTCATATCGGAATGCACCGCCACGGCGGTGAAATCCTCGATTTTGGGTTCCCCGGGCCAGGAAATCAAATGGATATAGCGAAAGCCGAAGAAGGTGAGCCGGGGATGCCAGGTCTGCTTTCCGTCCTTGCATGTATAGCGCACTTCGGCTTTGGCGCTGCGGTAGTTTTCGTTATAGAAATTGCCGTCTTTGTCCAGCACCTCGCCATGATTGAAATAGATCAAATCGCCCGCCTTGGCGTTCACGGTGAATTCCACCCAGCCGGTGACCTCCTGCCCGAAGTCCACCAGGGTTTCTCCGGCGGGGGTATGAATGATTTCTTTGGCGGCGATCCTTTCCATTTCCCGGATTTCTTCGCCCTCCTGGGGGATCAGGATGTCCTTGCTCCATTCCAGCGCCTTGACCTTTTGCCAATTGTCCGGTATGATGCGGGCGTCGCAGGTTTCCCCGTCATAGATTTCGCTGAACCGGGTGGCGCTTTCGCTCGCCTCCCAGGCTTCATCCGTGATGACCGTTTCTTCCGATCCATCCGTGTACCTGATGCGCAGCAGGGCGATCAGGCCGCAGGGCTGATCAAAGCGCTTCTTTCTGTCTTTTTCGTTTTCCCAGCCCGGCATGGGGGAGCGGAACCAGCCCCGGCCCACGGTGACGCGCAGCTCGTTGCTTTGAGAAAGCAAGCCCGTCACGTCGTAGGCCTGCACCTGCAGGCGGTGTTCATAGCTGGTCCAGCCGGGGGCCAGCACGAAATCGCCTATCCGTTTTCCGTTCAGCTCCGCTTCGTACACGCCCAAGGCGGTGATTTCCAGCTCGGCCTTTTTAACGGGCTTTTCCGTGCAAAAACTCCGGCGGAATACGGGACAAACGTCCACCAAACTTCGGTTGGGGGTGATCCATTGGGCTTTTTTGATGTCCATGCTATGTGCCTCCTTATCCCATGCGTCGATATCAGAAATATTGCTTTTTTCAAATCATTCTTCGTTATAAGTTTTTCCTGGGCCACAGCACCAGCACCGCTCCCAGCAGCACCAGAAGCGGCAGCATCACGATCACGATCACCGGGGCGGTGAGGCTGCCCAAAGTCAGCGCGCCCCGCTGGGCGGTGACGGGCAGGATATCCAGGTTCACCGGCTCCTGGCCTTGGAGGGAGCGGATCATTTGCAGCAGGAACGCGGTGGAAGATGTGCTGCTCTGCATCCAATAATTCAGGAACATGGTCATATCGCCCATGATGAAAACGTGGGAAACGGTGCCGTCCTCAAACATCTTGTCGGACCACAGAGCCACGCAGAAGCGGCCCTCCTCGTCCCCGGGCTGTTGCTCGGCGGTGGAGGAACCATCCTCGTAATTACGGATATAGGCGTCCCCGGTCACCAGCACGGGGGAGAGCATCACGCCCTCGGGCACGGTGTCGGAGAGGCGGAAGGCCCGGGGGGCGGTCAAAAGCAGAATGTCTTCACCGGCGGAAAGCAGAGGCCGGGTGGCGTCCGTTTCCTGCAAATAGGGCATGAGGATCACGGGGGAATCGGCGTAATAACTGTCCGTGTCTTCCTCCTTGGCGATCACCATGCCGGGATAGGCTTCAATGCCAAAGGCCCGGAAAAGCGCCTGAAAATGCTCCAAATTCAGCGGGTCGGAATACTGGGAGACCACGAAAAAGTCGCCCCCGGCCCGGGCAAAGTCCATGAGGGTTTCCAGCTCCCAGTCCGTCAGATCATACTTGGGGGCAAGGATCATCAGCAGGCTTTCGGGGTCCAATGAATCGCCGGAAGCCAAGTTTACCCGTTCCACCTGATAATTGGCGGAGGCCAAAGTATCTTCCAGGGCTTCGGTTTCCGAAAAGGACATTTCCCCGTGGCCGGTCAAAATCTGAATGCGCGGCACGTCGCTTCGCGTCACGAACAGAATGGCTTCCGTGACGCTTTTTTCATAGGAATAGCTGGTCAGATCGAAATACCCGGTTTCGCTGTTGTAGGAATACAGGGTGAAATCCTCCGCATTTAGCACCCGCGCCCGGCCGGTTTCCGGGCAGGATACGATCAGGCAGTCCTCCGTTACCTGCCGCTGGCCAGCGGCGTCGGTAAACTGGGTTTGCAGCACGGGGTTTTTTACCAGGCTTTCTTCCCGCACCGTCACCCGATTGGACACGGCGGCATAGCGGTTCAGCAGGGAAAGCAGCGTTTCATCCCCGCCGGAAGCGGGAATCACCGCGTACAGCGTCACGTCCTTGTCCAGCTGCGCCAGGGCGGCGTTGGTCACCGCGCCTTGGGTGGCTGCCCCGTTGAAGGAGCAGTCGATTTGCAGGGCGAAGCGCTTTTCCAGCCCGTCCGAAAGCATCCCGACGAGCAGAACCAGTACGACCACAGCCGCCGTCAGCAGCACGGAAAACCCGCCGCAGCGGAATTTCCGATTGTTTTTAACTTTTTCAAACCACGTTTTGATTCGTTTCATGCCCTATGCCTCGCTCCATCGCCGGGCATCCAGCACCCGCACGCTTAAAAACAGCATCACGCCTATGAACAGCAGGTTATACAGCACATTGGACAGGCTCAGCTGCCCCAAGGCAAAGGGAGCGAAGCGCTGATAGAGACTGATGAAATTCAGGGCAGAGCTGACCCAGTCCACCGTGACGGCGGAGGCTAAGATATCCGCCAGCCACACCAGCAGGTTCACCCCGATGCCCGCTGCGGCAGCGGTGGTCTGGCTTTTCGCAAAACAGGATATGAATAAATCAAGCGCCAGGAAGGCACAGCCCTGGAGCACCAGGCCCAAATAGCCCACCGCCGTTTCCGCCGGATACAGGGTGCCGTAAAGCGCCACGATCAGGGCGTACATGCCCGTGGCCCCCACGGTGATGAGCAGCACGGTGCAGGCGGCAAAGAATTTGCCCAGCACCAGCCCGCTTAAAGAGCAGGGGGAGGACAAAAGCAACTGATCCGTGTGACGCCTGCGTTCGGCCGCGATCAGGCGCATGGCCAGCAGGGGGCTTAACAGCATCCATAAATAGCTCATCTGCGAAAGCACTTCCAGCATGTTGCAGGACCGGGAGGCTAAATTGGTGACCCCGAAAAAGATGCTGGACAGCGCCAGAAAAACCCCCATGAATACGTAAGCGGCGGGGGTATAAAAATAGCTCTGCATTTCCCGGCGGTAAATCGCGCCCATTCAACCGATCCCTTTCTTATGTCTCGTCCATGGTGGCCCTTAAGAATATATCTTCCAGGCTTTCTTCCACCGGGGCCAGCCGCAGCAGGGGGGCCCGCATGGCGGACAGCAGGGTGAACAGTTCCCGTTCCGCGGGGCAGCCAGCTTTCACCGTAAGCACCACCTGGGTCAGCCCCGGTTCGCCGCCCCGCTCCGTTTTTACCTGGCTTACGCTGTTTAGCTGGCGCAGGGCGGGCAGCAGCGTGCCTTCCCCGCAGGCGATCACCGCCCGCAGCCGCTGTTCGCCGCAGCGCAGGGCCTGCATGGCGCTGTCACAGATCACCCGGCCATGGTGCAGGATGATCACCCGGTCGCAGACGGACTGCACCTCGCTTAAAATGTGGGAAGAAAACAGCACCGTATGCTCCCCGGCCAGCTCCCGCACCAGCTTGCGCACATCGCTGCTCTGGCGGGGGTCCAGCCCGGCGGTGGGTTCATCCAAGATGATGGCTTCCGGCGCGCCGCAGAGGGCCTGGGCGATGCCCACCCGCTGGCGGTAGCCCTTGGACAGGTTGCCGATCTTGCGGCCCAGTACGTCGGTCAGGCCCATTTTCCCAGCCACGGCCTCCACGTGCGCCCCGATGGCTTTTTTCTCCACTTCTTTTAATTCGCAGGCAAAGCGCAGGTAGGCGCGCACCGTCATTTCGTCGTACAGGGGAGCCTGCTCCGGCAGGTAGCCGATCATGCGTTTGGCCTGGCGGGGCTGGGTGAGCACGTCGAAGCCTCCCACCGTTACGTGGCCGGTGGAGGGGGCCAGACAGCCGGTGAGGATGTTCATGGCGGTGGTTTTTCCCGCCCCGTTTTGGCCCAGCAGGCCCAAAATCTGGCCCTTGGGCACGGTAAAATGCACGTCCTGCAGGGCTTGGTGCGCCCCGTAACGCTTGGATATCCCCTCGAACGCGATCACGCGCGCCGCCCCCTTTCCACTGACAAACTCATTATATCACATATTAACGCAAGTTTGCGTGAACAAATTGTAAAGCAATCGCGCGCTTTCCCGGGATAAGCGCTTGCCATCGCTCAGGACATTTGATATAATGAATAAAAAAGCAGGAGGAGAGAATATGCCGATGCAAATGGGTTTTCGCTGGTATGGCGAAGGAAACGACAAAATCAAGCTCAGCGATATCCGGCAGATCCCGGGCGTGAGCACCATCGTATGGGCCCTGCACGATAAGATGCCCGGCGAAATCTGGCAGCCGGAAGAGATCAAAAAGGTAGTGGACCAGATCACGGCCGCCGGGTTCAACGCCGATGTGGTGGAGTCCGTGAACGTTCACGACGATATCAAGATCGGCCTGCCCACCCGGGACCAGTACATTGAAAACTACATCCAGACCATCCGCAATCTGGCCCCCTTCGGCGTGAAGGTCATCTGTTACAACTTCATGCCCATCTTCGACTGGACGCGCTCCGACATGTTCCACCCGGTGGGCGACGGCTCCACCGCCCTGTTCTACCAGAAGGATATGATTCAGGACGATCCCAAGCAAATGGCCGATTACGTCATGGGCCTGACGGAAAAATACCACATGACCTTCCCCGGCTGGGAACCCGAGCGCATGGCGAAGCTGGACCAGCTGTTCGAAGCGTACAAGGACGTGACCAAGGAAAAGCTTTGGGCCAACTTCCGGTATTTCCTGGAAAAGCTGATGCCCGTTTGTCATGAGTGCGACATCAAGATGGCCGTGCATATGGACGATCCGCCCTGGGACATCTTCGGCCTGCCCCGGCTGCTGATCGACGCGGAGAGCATCGACCGCTTCCTCAAGATGGTGGACGATCCTTACAACTGCCTCACACTCTGCTCCGGCTCCCTCAACGCCAACCCCAAGAACAATGTGGCCGCCATCGTAAGAAAGCACTGCGACCGCATCGCTTTTGCCCACATCCGGAACGTGAAGCACTTTGACAATGGCGACTTTTCCGAAGCCAGCCACCGGGACTGTGACGGCGACACCGGTATCTTAGAGATCCTGAAAGCGTACCATGACGGCGGCTTTGATGGCTACATCCGCCCCGACCATGGCCGTCACCTGTGGGATGAGAAGCCCGGCAGCGTCCGCCCCGGCTACGGCCTGTACGACCGCGCCTTGGGCATCATGTACATGCTCGGCGCCTGGGATTACATGGACAAGTTCGGCGCATAAACAATTGGATTCAAAATGATGCTATATTCGGATGGTTTTTGGATCATCCGGATACAGCATCATGGTTTCAGGAGAAGTTGAGCCGTGAAGCGCGTCAGTTTTCTGATCAAGCCCGCTTCCAGCCTGTGCAATCCGCGCTGCCGATACTGCTTTTACGCGGACGAGGCGCAAAAACGTCAGCAGGCCAGCTCTTGGCGTATGCTATGCAACGGCGGCTGCAAGAACGACTGGATTCACACTTCTGACGGCAATCATAACTACTATTGCCCGGTTTTCCGCATGCTGTTTGAGCACGCCGGGGAGAGAATGCTCCGCATCGCCCAGGCCGAGTACATGCAAAGACAGCGGTTATAATGATAGAGGTTACAGAAAAGCCGTCAGGCACAAAAGATTGCCTGACGGCTTGCGGGGATCATCCCGCAATATTATTTGCCCGCCACAGAGATTTCGCCCACGTCCACGGAGGGGCTGCCGATGGAACTGCCGGGGAACAGCAAATCGCTGCCAACGGCGCGGATGTTCTTCAAAAGCTGATAGAAGTTGCCCGCCACGGTGATTTGCTCCACCGGGGCGTCTTTTTTGCCGTCCTTCACGGTGTAGCCCTGGGCGATGAGGGAGAAATCGCCGCTGATGGCGTTGGCGCCCGCGTGCAGGCCGCTGACTTCGGTGATCACCAGGCCGTCGCCCATATCAGCCATGAGCGCGTCCAAGTTCTTTTCGCCGGGAGCTAAGAAGAAGTTGCTGGGGCTCACGTTCACCGCTCCGGCATAGCCGGATTTGGCGGCGTTGCCGGTGGTTTTCACGCCCGCTTTCCGGGCAGTTTTCAGGTTGTGCAGCAGCGTTGTCAGCCTGCCTTTTTCGATGACCGCTTTCGTAAAGGTGGCCACGCCCTCCGCGTCGAAGGGCTGGCTGGCCAGGCCGCCGGGGAGCAGGGGATCGTCCATGAGGGTGACGGCCTCGGAGGCGATCATTTCCCCTTCCTTGCCCGCCAAAAGGCTTAAGCCCTTCTGGGCACTTTCAGCGGAAAAGACGCCCGCGAACGCGCCGAGCATATCCGGCATGCACTTGGCTTCGATGATGGCCCGATAGGCGCCGCTGGGCACGGGCGCGGCCTTGAGCATGAACAGCGCTTCTTCCGCCGCCTCCTTGGCGATGGCGTCGGCGTCCAGTTCGTCAAAGTTCCGCGTCACTTTGAAGCCCGCGCCGGTGGAGACCCGGTCGCCCTCCTTGGCGGTGGCGCTGACGTAGCACACGGCCATGTTGTCCCGATGCTTCAGGTTCAGGCCGTAGGAATTGACGATGCGGGTTTCGCCGCTGCTGGTGGAAATCATGTTGTAATTCAGGGCGGTGATCCTTTCGTCCAGGGCCAGGGCTTTTTTTTCGATGTCCTGGATCAGCGTCAGCTTCCGGCTCTCGTCCACCTGATCCAGGGCGGGGTTGTAATCGTCCACCTTGGGATATTCCTTGTCGCCCGGATAGATTTCCTGCACGTCCTCGTCCTCGGTAAGGCTGGCGCTTTCCTTGACTGCCTCTACCAGCTGGGAAATCGCCGCTTCGTCAAAGGCTTCGGTGGCGGCGTAGCCCATTTTGCCCTGGTACAGGCCCCGGAGGCTTAGGCCCCTTGTGGCGTTTACGGTGTAATTGGTGATTTCGCCCTTCACACACATGGCCCGGAAACGGTCGCCGGAGGAAAGATAGATTTCCGCCGCCTCAATACCGGCTTTCAGGGCTTCGTCCAATAAAGCCTGAATGAATTGATCGATAGTCATGCCTGTTCCTCCCTTCCTTATCGTCCGCCTACGGTCATGGAGCTGACCCGGATCATGGGCTGGCCCACGTTGGTGGGGATGCTGCCGCTGATGGAGCCGCACATGCCCTGGGCCATCCGCATATCCTTGCCCACCCGGTCGATCTTGGGCAGGATTTCGCTGCCCCGGCCGATGAGGGACGCGCCGCGCACAGGATGAGCGATCTTGCCGTCCTTTACCAGATAGCCTTCGCTGACGGCGAAATTGAATTTGCCGGTGGTGGGTTCCACGCTGCCGCCGCCCATTTTCTTGGCGTACAGGCCGTCGCCCATGGTGGCGATGATCTCGTCGTTATCGTCGTTCCCGGCGGCGATATAGGTGTTGCGCATGCGGGAGGTGGGGGCAAACATATAGCCCTGCCGCCGTCCGCTGCCTGTGATGGGCATGTTCATGCGGCGGGCGTTCAGCTTGTCGATCATGTAGTTTTTCAGAATCCCGTTTTCGATCAGCACCAGCTTGGTGGTGGGGGTGCCCTCGTCGTCGATGTTCAGGCTGCCCCACTCGTTGGGAATGGTGCCGTCGTCAATGGCGGTCACGCAGTCGGCGGCCACCTTCTGGCCCAATTTGCCGCAGAACTCGCTGTTGCCTACCGCCACGGAGGTGGCCTCCAGGGAATGGCCGCAGGCCTCGTGGAAGATCACGCCGCCAAAACCGTTGTCGATCACCACGGGCATGGTCCCGGCGGGGCACACGGGGGCGTGCAGCATGGTGCGTGCCTGCTGCGCCGCTTCCTTTGCCATGGCCTCGGGATCGATTTTTGTGTTGAAGATTTCAAAGCCCTGCATGCCGCCGGGGGATACGCCGCCGGTCTGGTTTTCCGTGCCGTTGGAGGCGATGGCGGCTACGTTCATACGGGTATACACCCGGGTATCAGTGGCAAACAGCCCTTCGCTGTTGGCGATCCACACCCGCTGCACGCTGTCCATGTAGCCGATGCTGCCCTGAACGATTTCCGGTTCATCCTTCAGCACCGCCTGGGCTTCCTTCATTTTGGCCACCTTGCGGGCGTTTTTCACCTGATCGGGCATTTCCTGAATGAAATGAATGTTGGGCACGTCTGTCCATTTGAGGTCCCCGGCGGTGTAATACTTTTCACTCTTGACAGCCAGCGCCGCCCGTTTGGCGCAGGCCATGAGGCCCTCCCGGGTGGTGTCGTTGGTGTACACGTACACGCCCTGCAATCCGCTGAACACCCGCACGCCCGCGCCATGGAGCCTGCGGCTGTTCACGCTCTGCACCTTGCCGGAGAGCATGGAGATGTTGGTGTTCAGCCGGTCTTCCAAGAAGATTTCGGCAAAGTCACCGCCCGTTTTCAGCGCTTCCGCAAGCACCGCCTGGGCCACATCCTGTTTGAGCATGGAAAACCTCCTTTATGTTGATTGACTAAATTCTTTCCCGCAGCATAGCGGGCAGGTCGATATCCTTGAGCCCTTCGGGCCCTGCCGTACCGCCCAGGGCCAAAGTTTTCATGCCCGCCTGCCGGGCGGCTTCCAGCCCCGCGGCGGTGTTTTCGACCACCAGGCATTCGCCGGTAGGCATGCGCAGCTTTCGGGCGGCCAGCAGGAACACTTCGGGATCGGGTTTGCCCTTTTCGGTCTCCTGCCCGTCCACCACTGCGTCAAAGAGCGGCGTGAGCCTCACTTGACGCAGGATGCACGTCGCGTTTTCGCTGGAGGACGCCACCGCCGTTTTGATTCCCATTTCCCGCAGATGGGTGATCGTGTCGATCGCGCCGGGCAAAATGCTGTTCTGGGTCAGTTTCAGGAGCATATCGTTGAATAAATCGTTTTTCCGGGCGGACAGGGCCCACAGCTCCATGGGCGAATAGGCGCGGTCGGCTTTTTTCAGCAGGACGCGCAGGCCGTCCATGCGTTTTCTGCCCGCGATGGCGCGGAACACATCGTCGCTAAAGGGGATTCCCTGTTCATGGGCCAGCTGTTTCCAGGCTTCGTAATGACACGCGTCGGTGCGCACCAGCACCCCGTCTAAATTGAAAATCACCGCCTGTATCAAGGCAGTATCCTCCCTCACCGCTTTCGATCAAGCGGAAATGTTGTTTTCTGCTTTTCCCTGACGCTTAGAGTATACCATATTTTCCCGGCCTTGTACAGAAGAAAAAACCGTCCCGGAAAACCCGGAACGGAATAAGGAACGGGAAATCAGGGCGTATGACAGGCGAAAGCTACCCAATCGCCCTTATGGCGGATTTCGTCGATGATATAGCCAGCGTCCAGCAGGGCTTTGTTCACGTCCGGTTCCGCCTCGGCGATGATGCCGGAGCAGATGAAACGGCCGCCGGGGGTTAAATGCTTTTTCAGCGGCGCGGCCAGCATGCAGATCACGGGGGCCAAGATGTTGGCCACGGCGAAATCAAACTGCTGGGACAGGCCCTGGAGCAAATCGCCTTTGCGCACGTCGATCATGGCTTCCAGCCCGTTGTGGGCCACGTTTTCCTTGGCGACGCGCACGGCGTCCGGGTCGATATCCACGGCCACGATGCCCTTGGCCCCCAACCGGGCGGCGGCGATGGCGAGGATACCGCTGCCGGTGCCCACATCCAATAAAGTGCCGCCCTGATAGTAGGCTTCGATCAGGCTCACGCACATGGCGGTGGTTTCATGGGTGCCGGTGCCGAAAGCCATGCCGGGGTCGATTTCGATGATCAGGTCGCCGTCCTGGGCGTCCCAGGGCTCCCAGGTGGGCTTCACCACCATATGCTGGCCGATGCGGAAGGGCTTATAATACTGCTTCCAGTTTTCGGCCCAGTCTTCCTCCTTTACACCCTGCATGCTCACCTGCAGGGTGCCCATATTGGGCGCTTTCAGCAGGGAAAGCTGCTCGCGCAGGGGACCGATCACCTTTTTGAGGCTCTCTTCGTCGAACCAGGCTTTCACCTGCACGTCCTCGGGCATGGCATCGATCACCGACTGATCCATCAGCTCCCAGTTGGCGGTGGGCTTGGATGGGTCCGGCAAGTCCGCCCGGTCCAAAATCTGGGTGCCAACCGCGCCCAAACGCAGAAAAATATCCGATACCAGATCCGCCCCCTGGGTGGTGGTGGAGACCGTTACTTCTGTGTAGTCCATATTCATTCCTCCGTATTTCGGATCAAGCCTAAAACAACAACGTCGTGGTACGCGCCCTCCCGATACATTTCCTCGCGGAGCAGCCCTTCCCTTTGAAAGCCGCAGGACGCGTAGCAGCGCAGGGCCGGTTCGTTAAAATCGAACACCAGGGCCTTGATTTTGTGCAGATTCATTTCTTCAAAGCCGAAACGGCACAGGGTACGGATGGCGTCGGCTCCGTAGCCCTTGCCCCGGCAATCTTTTTCTCCGATCAGGATGGCAAGCTCCGCCAGCCGGTTTTTCCAGTTCACCCGGGTAAAGCCGCATTTACCGATGAAGCGGTTGCCCTCGATGGTTTCAATGGCGAATTGGTATTCCCCGGAGGTATAACTGGTGTTCTGCCCCATGGCCCGGGCTTCGTCGTCCACCGTGGAGGGAAACAAAATGGCCCCGGAGGCCCCGCGCATGACTTCATAATCATTGCTGTAATTCAGGCAATGCATCAAATCGCTGTTGTCAAAGGCCCGAAGCCTGACCAGCTTCCCTTCGTACATGGGCAGCGCCTCCCTTCTCTCTTTCGTCTATCATAATGCCGCGGCTTCCGCCTGTCAATGCCATGAAGGAAAAAACAGTCAATCCAGCCGCAGCACGCGGGCGTTTACGTGTTCCAGGAACGTTTGGTCGTGCTCCGCCAAGATCATGGTAGGACGAAACTCCGCGATCAGCCGTTCGATCTGCATGCGGGAGAGCACGTCGATGTAATTCAGGGGCTCGTCCCACAGGTACAGGTGGGCTTTTTGGCATAAGCTGCGGGCCAGCAGCGCCTTTTTCTGCTGTCCGGCGCTGAAATCTTCCATGGGCTTTTCAAACTGTTCCCGGGAAAAATTCAGCTTGCGCAGGATGGTTTTGAACAGGGTTTCGTCAATGCCGTTTTCCCGGATGTAATCTTTGAGGCTGCCGGAAAGATGCGCCTGCTGGGGGACCACGGACAAGATCAGCCCGCTGGCTAAGCGGATCTCTCCCGCCGCCGGGGCGATTTCTCCGGTCAGGGCTTTCATCACGCTGGATTTGCCGCAGCCGTTTTTGCCAACCAGGGCTAAGATATCCCCGTTTTCCAGGGTGAAGGTCAGATGCTCCAAGATGGTGCGGTCCCCATAGGCGATGGACGCGTCCCGGCATTGGATCAGCCGCCCGGACGGATGCGTCAGGGGAAAGATTTTCAGGTCGTCGGCCAGCTCCAAGTTTTTCAGCAGCCCTTCCTTTTCCTCGATGTTCTTTTCCATCCGGTTTTCCAGGTTCTTGCGGCGCTGCTGCATGCGGCGGGATTTTTCGCCGATGAAAGCGCGGGCATCCATAGATTTTTCCCTTCCGCCCGGTTTGATGCCGATTTTCGTGCTCTCCACCTTGTCCGCCCAGGCATTGGCCTGGCGGGCGGCGGATTGCAGGGAGGAGATTTCCTTTTTCAGCTTGGCGTTCTGGTTGATTTCAAATTCGTCCTGCCGCCGTTTGTTTTCCTCCCAGGTGCTGAAATTGCCCTTCTGCACCTCGATGTTGGCCCGGTTGATGGACAATACGTGATCCACGCAGCCGTCGAGGAACGTCCGGTCGTGGGATACCAGGATGAAGCCCTTTTTGCCGTTCAAATAGCGGCTCACCACCTGGCGGCCCCGCATGTCCAGATGATTGGTGGGTTCGTCGATCAAAAGGAAATGGTTTTCCCGGGAAAAGAGCGCCGCCAGCAGCACCTTGGCCTGTTCCCCGCCGGACAGGGTGGCAAAGGGACGGTTCAGGATATCGTCCGATACGTCCAAACAAGCGATTTCCTTCATAAAGCGCCACACCTGGCCCTCTGGGTCCATATCCGATGCGATGTCCAGAGGTGTTTTTTGCCTGTCGTTTACAGGAAAGGGAAAATAATCGCAGGGAACGGGGGAGGAAACCGCGCCGTGAGAGGGCAGTTCTCCCGCCAAAATGCGGAGCAAAGTGGTTTTGCCGCGTCCGTTGCGGCCGATAAAGCCAAGCTTCCAGTCGGTGTCCACCTGGAAGCTGGCGTCGTCAAAAATCAAATCGGGGCTGCCCTCATAGGCAAAAGTCAAATGAGATACCTGTATCCGCGCCATAATATCCTCCATATCACTGGTTCGCAGGCGCGGAAACAAACGCGGTTTTTCAATGCAAATGAACGCAAAAAGAACGCGCTTCAATTCCGGCCTGCCGAGACGCACGAAAACAAGGCGTGGTTTCACGCTCATCTTTCGCTGTCCGCTCAAAACGGCAGTACCGTTATTTGCGCATCCTTCCACCTCTTTCGTTCGTGATGCGTTCATTATACCGCACGGGACGGAAAAACGCAAGCCCGTTTTTGTCCGGCATGCCGGTACAGCTTAAGCAGCCTGCGGCGGCGCGGAGGCGGGACGGCGCTTTTTACCAGTTTTCTTTCGCAGGAAAAACAGATCACGCAGCCCATGATGTGCAGGCCCAGGGCGGCGGGACGGCGGCAGAGAATGCAGGTATCTTCCTTCATGACAGGGTTCCCCTCCTTTTTCAGCAGCAGTATGCCCCAAAAAAGGAAGAATAAACCATCAATTCTCGGTAAAAAGGCTGTTTTCGATCAGATACCGCACGGGATCATCGGGGCCGTACAACCGAAGCCGGGGAGAAAACAGGCCCGCCTGTCCCAGCGCTTTCTGGGCCGCGTCGTCCTGTAGCCAGGCAAGAAACGCTTCGCCCGCTTCGGAATACGCCGTAGCCCTGACGGGCAGAAAGCCCTTTCTTTCCGGCACGGCATAGGCGCGATAACCCGTATTCAGGCCGGCGGCCTGGCCGGGGGTGAGCAGGGCGGCGTCTGCCTTGCCCTGGGCAAAATCCGCCGCGGGCTGGGCGCTGATGATCGTGCCGGGCAGGGCGTTCAAAAGCGCTTCGGGGCACAGCACGGCGCGAAGCTGGTTTTCTTCCGGAAAGGGGGCGGGGGTTTCCATCCGTTCCGGCGGGGGGGAGGGACGGTAAAACAGCGCACCGGTGGGCGCGGGGGTCACGAGGGCGGCGTCGTCCCGCACGATCAGGGCATAACCCCGCAGGGCCAGCAGCGAATCGCCCGTTCGCAGGATCAGCCCGTCGGGGGGCAGGCCCCGCGCGGCGCTGTCCAAGGCGTCCTGAACGGCGGCTGTGCGCAGGTATACCCGCTGCCCGGTGGCCCGTTCGTAAGCTTTGGCTTGATCCCGTAGCCAGGATTGCACAGCGGGCTCTTCCTCCGCGTTCCATACCCGCAGAATGACGAAGGGGTCCGCCTGCTCGCCGGGCGCGCGCAAGGCGTCGGGCAGCATAAAAAACAGCCCGGCGGACAGGGCCAGAAATAAAAGAACGGTAAATAGCTTTTTCAAAAAAATCATCCCCCTGCCGGAGCATATGCGGCAGGGGGAGAAAGCATGCGGGAAAACCCGATGTTACTGCGGCCGGGATTTTTTCCACTCGTTGATGCGCTTGCCAACCACAAGGGTGGAGACGATATCAGTCACGCCCTGATAGATCAGGCTGGCGCCGATGATGATGACCGCCGTTTCCATCACGCTGAAGGGATTGTCCATGATCAGCCAGCCCATGACGATGGAAATGATGGCCAGCGCCAACAGCACGCCCCAATAGGCGAAGCCCGCTTTTTTCGCGTCCACCGCCCGCAGGACGCCGCCGATGCCGCAGCCTACCATCAGGATGCCGAAAATGTGGGGCAGCACGGACAGTACCGTCACCGGCTGGGACACCATGAAAATGCCGAAGCCCACGCTGAGCAGGCCCACCACCAAATCGCTTTGGAACAGGTAGGGATAGGTGTGATCCTGCTTGAAATACCGCACGGTGCGGATCACGCCCATGGCGATGGCGATACCGCCCAGCACGTAGCTGACGGAGTTGAGCGCGGCGGCGGGGAACAGCACCAGGAGCAGCCCTAAAATGATGGTCACGATAGCGGAGCAAATCCAGCTTTGTTTCAATTTTAGATAAATCGAATTGAAATCCATGATGATCCTCCTTTGGTTTCCGCGAAGCTGGCGGAAAATGAGTGAAAAAAGCAAAAATGAACAAAAATATGCCAAGATTTGACTTTTTCCCCCAAGTACAGTATACTACATATATTACATTGTGTCAATTATCTAAGGGGGAGGAAACATGACGGAAGGCAATGACAGCGGCAAAATGGACCGCAGGATCCAGCGTACCTTTGAGCAGCTGACGGACGCCCTGCCCCAACTGCTGCTCCGCAAGGATTGGAGCCAAATTACGGTGCAGGAGCTGTGCGATGAAGCCATGATCCGCCGCACCACTTTTTATCAGCATTTTCAGGACAAGCATGATTTTATGCGCTGGCGCATGCGGGAAAGGCTCAAGGAGTTTTCCGCATGTATCGCCGACGTGATTCCGCCCCAAGATCCCGGCGAGCATTTTTTGCTGCTGTCCATCGGCGTGCTGGACTATATGAACCAGCATCAGCCGTTTGAAAGAGTGGTGATGGAAACGGGGGAGAGGGGGCTGCGGATGCTGGAAGGGTTTCTGCGGCACTGCGCGGACGAGGTGGTCGTGCGCCTGAACGAACGGGATGCGTTAAAATCGGGGGACGATAACCGCGCCATTCCCATTCTGACGGAATTCTGGGTGGGCGGTCTGGTGGCTGTCATGCGGTGGTGGTACGCCAATGGGAAGCCCTGCACGGCGCAAGAATTGATCCATTATCTGCGCAGGATCGTGGAAGGAAACAGGAATTCATGATAAAAAGCGACACCCGAAAGCTGGTTTTCTGCGCGCTGTTTACAGCGCTGATCGCCGTTCTTTCTCAATTGCAGCTTCCCATCGGCCCCGTGCCCGTTTCCTTGGCCACCTTGGGCGTGATGCTGTGCGGGCTGCTGCTGGGCTGGCGCTTCGGCGCGCTGGCGCTGGGGGCGTATATCCTGCTGGGCGCCGTGGGCGTGCCGGTGTTCGCGGGCTTTCAGGGAGGCGTGGGCAGGCTGGCGGGCCCCACCGGCGGCTACATTGTGGGCTATCTGTTTTACGCGATGATTGCCGGGATGGAGATTCCCCGCTTGCGGGAACGCTTCTTTGGCCGCTGCATACTGCTTTTATTGGGTACCGCCGTTTGTTACGGACTGGGTACCGTTTGGTTCATGCATATGTCGGGCCGCACGCTTTCGGAAAGCCTTTCCCTGTGCGTGATCCCCTTCCTGCCGGGGGACGCGGCCAAGATCGCCCTGGCGTCCTTCCTGACGCCAAGGCTTGGCAAGGCGCTGAGGATTTGAACGAATTTATGGAAAGGACGCTGGTGACGTGGCGAGAACAGATTCGGATATGACCCAGGGCAGCATCTGGCGGCATCTGGTGCGGTTTTCTGTTCCCATGGCCGTGGGCCTGCTGTTCCAGCAGCTGTACAACACGGTGGACACGGTGGTGGTGGGCCAGTTCGTGGGCCAGCAGGCCCAGGCGGCGGTGGGATCCACCGGCCCCATTATCAACACGGTGGTGGGCTTCTGCGCGGGGCTTGCCACCGGCGCGTCGGTGGTGATTTCCCAGCGCTACGGGGCCCATGACCGGGAGGGCTTGAGCAAGGCGGTGCATACCACCATCGCCGTCACTTTTATCGTGAGCCTCATCGCCACCCTGGCGGGCCTGCTGATCATCGATCCCATGCTGCGCTTCATGCAGACGCCGGAGGATGTGATACCGGAATCCCACACGTACCTGTCCATTTATTTCGCCGGGATATCGGGCATCCTGTTTTACAATATGGGCAGCGGCATTTTGAAAGCCGTGGGCGATTCCCGGCGGCCCCTGGTTTTCCTGATCATTTCCGCCCTGCTGAACACCGCGCTGGATCTTTTGTTCGTGCTGGCGTTCAAAATGGGGGTGGACGGCGTGGCTTATGCCACGATCTTAGCGCAAATCATATCCGCCCTGCTGATCCTTACCACGCTCACCCGGGAGGAAAGGGATTACGGCCTGAGGTGGAAGCAACTGCGCGTCGATCGGGAATCCCTGCGGAATATCCTGAAAATCGGCATGCCCAGCAGCATCCAGTCCGCCATCACAGCTTTTTCCAACGTGTTTGTGCAGTCCTACATCAATCATTTCGGCTCCGCCTGCATGGCGGGCTACGGCATTTACAACAAGGTGGATTCCTTCGCGCTGATCCCGGTGCAGGCCATCAGCATGAGTTCCACCACCTTTGTGGGGCAGAACTGGGGCGCGGAGCAGAAAAAACGCGCCCGAGAGGGCGTGCGCACGGCCACGATCATGAGCCTGGCGGCCACGGTGACCCTGGGCCTTGTGGTATTCGTGCTGGCGCGGCCCCTGCTGTTCATCTTCTCGCCCGAGGAAGAGGTGGTGGCCTTTGGAGAGCGGTTCATCCGCATCGTAACGCCCTTCTATATCACTATCTGCTTTAACCAGATTTACGCCGGGGCCTTGCGGGGCATTGGCGACGCCACCATGCCCACGGTGATCATGCTGGCCTCCTTCGTGGTATTCCGCCAGATTTACCTGGCGGTGACCAAAGCGCTGGGCGCGGGCTTCCTGGCGGTTGCCCTGGCCTATCCCATGGGATGGATCATGTGCTCCACGTTGCTGATCATCCGCCTTTCCCGAAGCGCCCTGGCGAAGAAAGCCACAGCATAATACATCCTCAGTATGCAAAATCCCCCGGCAGCGCCGGGGGAAATTTGTAGTGTGCCGGGAAACGTCATGATTTGCCTGAATCGGAATGCTTCTTGAAGCCGCCCCGTCCGCGATGGGACAGCACCACGCTTTGCAGCAGGATAAAGAAGCACAGCATGGCGCCTGTGGTGATGGACTGCCACCAGGGGTCCCGCAGGCCGGAGGTGACCACGATGGATTTGATGGTGGTCAGGGTGAGCACGCCGAAGAAGGTGCCCACGATGCTGCCCACGCCGCCGGTCAGCAGCGTGCCGCCGATGATGGAAGAAGCGATGGCGTTCATTTCCGAGGCCGTGGCGTTGGTGGCGTTGCCTGCGCCGGTGTGGGTCATGAACACGAAGCCCGCGACGCCAGCCAGCAGGCCGCTGAATAAGTGGGCCAGGAAACGGGTCTTGCGCACGTTCACGCCTAACATCAGCGCGCTTTGCCGGTTGCCGCCCAAGGCATAGAAATGGCGGCCCAGCTTCATTTTCCGAAGCAGGATGAACACCAGCACCACGATCACCAGGGCCACCACCACGCCGATCTCCATGCGGGCGGGGATCATAACGCCCTTTTTGTTGGGCGAACCCAGCCAGGGGATTTCGATGCGGGATTGCAGAATGTCCATGAAACTGGAGGGAGCTTTCTGCGGGTCCACGCTGATGATGGTGATCATGCCCCGGGCGAAGAACATGCCGGCCAGGGTGATGATGAAGGGCTGAATCTCCAGGTAGGAAATCAGATAACCCTGAACCGCGCCGAAAGCCAGGCCGATGAGCAGGGCAAGCACCAGGGCGGCGGGGATGCGCAGCCCATCCGGCAATCCCGCCGTAAGGCCAAGATTCCCGTTGAGCACCATCACGCCCACCATGGCCACCAGGGCGGTGACGCCGCCTACGGAAATATCGATGCTTCCGCAGATCATCACCAGCGTAAGCCCGCAGGAAATAATGATCAGGAAAGCGTTTTCATTCAGCATATCAAAGATCATCTGGGGCTTTAAGAATCCGCCGCCCCAAATCAGCATAGCCGCCACATACATGCACACAAAAATGCAGATGGTGATGGTCAGCAGAAGATGGGTATCAGAGATTGGCTCTCTTTTGCGTGGGGCGGGAGCGGAAGAAGGTTGTTTCATGCTCATGCCGCCTCCTTTCTCGCATGCGCGGAGCGTTTCCGATTGCGCCAGAAGCGGCTGACCTTTTCCTTCACCACGGGGGAGCCGATGACCACCAGCAGAATGATCACCACGGCCTTGTGGGCTTTCACGTCGGTGGAGGGCACCTTCATGGCATACAGGGTGATGGTGAGAGCCTGGATGGCGTATGCGCCCAGCACAGACCCGATCATGCGGAATTTGCCCCCGCCCAGGGAGTTGCCGCCGATGGCAACGGCTAAGATGGCGTCCATTTCAATATTGATCAGCAGGGTTTCATGGTTGATCAGGCTCAGGCGGCTCACGCCGATCACGCCGGACACGGCGCAGCACGCGCCAAGGATCACGAAAGCCAGCAGCTTCATGCCCACGGCGTTGATGCCGTTCAGCCTTGCCGCGCCCTGGTTGATGCCCACGGTTTGGGTATACAGCCCTAAGTTGGTGAACCGGAACACCAGGAAAAACAGCACGCCCATCAGGCAAACGATCAGGATGGGAGTGGGCACCGGCATGCCGGGGATAAAGCTGCCGATGGCGGTAATGATGGGGCTGTCCACCGTGGGGGTGGCGCCGCCGTTGATCCAGTAGGCGATACTGCGGCCGCAGGTAAACAGGATCAGGGTGGCGATCATGGGCTGGATGCGGAATACGGAAACCAGCGTGCCGTTCAGCCCGCCGAACACCATGGCAACCGCCACGCACAGCAGGAAGCCGCCCACGACGGAGAGACCCGTGATGCCAGCGCCGCTTTTGAGCACCTTCACAAACACGCTGCCCGCAATGGCCGCCAGCGCGCCCACGGAAATATCCTGGCCGCCGGAGGCCGCCGTCACCAGCGTCATGCCCATGGACAGGATCACCAATTCCGATGCGCCGTTCAAAATACTGATCAGGTTGCCCTGCAGCACCGGATCGCCGTTGTTATTGGCGGCCAGGCCAACGGAAAAGAAGCTGGGGTCCCGGATCAGGTTGAAGATCACCAGCAGCAGGATGGCGATGAGGGGCACCAGCAGCTGGGAATTGTTGGCAAGGAAACGTCCCTTCCGATAGGATGATTTGCTCATTTCAGTCGCCTCCTCCCGCAATGGTATACATCACGTGGTCCTGGGTCAGCTCATCGCCCGTTAGCTCGCCCACGATGTGCCGGTCGCGCATGACGATCAGCCGGGAGCAGGTGCGCAGCATTTCCTCGATTTCGGAGGAAATGAAGGTGACGCTCATGCCCTCCGCCGACAATTGCAGCACCAGGCGCTGGATTTCCGTTTTGGTGCCCACGTCGATGCCGCGGGTGGGTTCGTCTAAGATCAGGTACTTGGGATGGGTCAGCAGCCAGCGGGCCAGGATCACCTTCTGCTGATTGCCTCCGGACAGGGATTTGATGGGCGTTTCGGGAGAAGCGGTCTTGATGCCCAGCGCCTTGATATATTCATCGGCAAATTTCTCCGTTTCCGCCTGGGAGAAGGGATGGAAGAAACCCTTCATCACCTGCAGGGCCAGGATGATATTTTCCCGCACGGAGAGGTCGGCGATGATGCCGTCCCGCTTGCGGTCCTCCGGCAGATAGCCGATGCCCTGCTTCATGGCGTCGATGGGCTTTTGAATGTGTGCGGGCTGTCCGTTCACCGTCACTTTGCCGCCGGTGACCCGGTCCGCGCCGAAAATGGCGCGCACGCTCTCGCTGCGGCCGGAGCCCAGCAGGCCGGTGAAGCCGTTCACTTCGCCCTTGGCGATGCGGAAATCGAAGGGGCGGCTTTCCACGCTGGAAAGGCCCTGGGCCTCGTACAGGGTGTCCGCTTTCGCGCCGTCCGCTACGCCGGTCTTTTTGATCACGGACAGGCCCTCCAGTTCCTTGCCCATCATCTTGGCCACCAGTTCCACCTGGGGCAGCTTTTCGATCTCGTATTCGCCCACCAGCTCGCCGTTGCGCAGCACGGTGATGCGGTCGCATACCGCGTATACCTGCTCCAAGAAGTGGGTGACGAAAATGATGCCCACGCCCCGGGCTTTCAGATCCCGCATGAGCTTAAAGAGCATTTCCACTTCCTTTTCGTCCAGGGAGGAGGTGGGCTCGTCCAGGATCAGCACCTTGCATTCGGTATCCACCGCCCGGGCGATGGCGACCATCTGCTGCACAGCCAGGGAACAGCTGCCCAATTGCTGCTTGGGCCGGGCGGGGATATGCAGGCTTTCCAGCAGCGCGCCCGCCTTTTTTTCCATCTCCCGCCAATTGACCGTGGCGTCCTTTCCCCGGCCGATAAACATGTTTTCCGCCACGGAAAGGTTGGGGCACAGCGTGATTTCCTGGTACACGGTGCTGATGCCGTACTGCTGCGCCTCCTCCGGGGAGCGGATGGCGATGGCGTTCGGTTCGCCCGCGATGTGGATTTCTCCCTCGTCCTTGGGATACACGCCGGTGAGCACCTTGATCAGGGTGGATTTGCCCGCCCCGTTTTCCCCCATCAGCGCGTGGATCTCGCCCTGACGCAGGGTGAAATCCACGTTATTCAGGGCTCTGACGCCGGGGAAGGATTTACCGATCCCGCGCATGGTTAAAACGACCCCGTTTTCCATCCGTTCATCTCCCAATCATCAAATAAAATGAAGGGCGCGGTGCGGAACGCGGATTTTCTCCACTGCATTCCACACCGCGCCGGTTTTATGGATTCAATTTGCGATTTGGGGAATTATTCGCCCAGGCCGTAGGTGGCGATGTCTTCCTCGGTGATTTCACGGGCGTCGAAGCCCTTTTCCACGGAGATGATCTGCTTCATTTCGTTCAGGCCTTCGATGGCGCCGCCAGCCTGCAGGGTCTTGATCATCTGATCGATCACAGAGGCCTGGAAGGGGCTGCACTGACCATCGTAGTTCCAGTTGCCGGCCAGCAGTTCCCGCAGGGCCCACTTGTTGCAGTCAAAGCCCATGACGACCACTTTGCCGTTCACGCCGTGGGTGATGCCAGCTTCGTCCAGAGCGGCAACAGCACCGCGGGCCATGCCGTCGTTTTCAGCGTAGATCACGTTGAAGTCTTCGCCGGAGTTGATCACGGATTCCACGATCTTCTTGGCTTCGGCTTCGTCCCAGGTAGCGGTCTGCTGCACGACTTTCTTCATCTTGCCAGCTTCAAACTGAGCGTCCAAAGCGCCGGTGCGTCCCAGCTGGGCGTCGCTGCCCATAGCGCCCTGGATGTGGATCACGTTGTATTCGGGCAGATCCAGGCTCAGCAGCCAGTTCACAGCGGTTTCGCCTTCGTCGGCCATGTTGGAAACCACGGCGGCTTCAAACAGGGCGGGATCACAGTCGATCATACGGTCGAACAGGAACACGCCGATGCCGGCTTCCTGGGCATCCTTCAGAACGGCGTCCCAGCCGGTGGTTTCAGCGGCGGAAATCAGCAGGTAATCCACGCCGTCGGTGATGAACTGACGGGCGGCGGCCAGCTGTTCGTCGTTCTTGAGGCTGTAGAAGGTCTTGGCGGTGTAGCCGTTTTCGGCGGTGAACACGGTTTCAAAGTCCTTTACGTTGGCTTCACGATAGCCAGATTCAGAAGGGGGATTGTTCACGATGCCGACGGTGATTTCCGCCAGGGCAGCGCCAACCATCATGGTCATGACCAGAGCAACGGCAAGCAGCAAACGGGCAAACTTCTTCATGGGTTCTACCTCCTGTTATTCTTTGGACCCGATTTCCGGTCCGAATTTAATCATATTATACAACAAAATTGTTAAGAAAGCATGGGGTTTGCGAAAAAAATTATAAAAAAACAGATAAAAAACATGTACAAATGATATGCAAATCATACCGGATGAGAAAAAGCGGCGCGGAAAAAGAGAAAAAGTGACGAATCTTTTCTGCGTAGAGCAAAAAATCTCCGCGGCTGGGCGGAGATTTGGGAGAAGGCGGAGGAGCAGATTCAATTGGGGTATTTTTTGAGCAGCATGTCCAGGGCTTCCCGGAGCAGGATAGCTTCGCCCACGCCCTCCCGTTTGGACAGGGCAGTGAGGCGGCGCAGCTGGTCGGCGGTGTAATGGGAGGTTTTGGGCACCATTTTTTCTTCCCGCGCCAGGGCCACCTTATTGCGCCCGGCGTATTTCACGCGGAACATGGCGCTTTCGGCCTTGCGCATCAATTCCTGATAGCGGGAAGCGTCGTCAAAAGCGGCGGCGATGCCGACGGAAATGGTCATTTCCTCCCCGTCCGGCGCTTTCACATTGAAGGACGCCCGCTTTTTTTCCATGAGCAAAAACACGTCTTCCTTTTCCATACCGGGGAACAGGATGCCGAATTCGTCGCCTGCGATACGGTAAATCGCCGCCCCTTGGGGCAGATCGGCGGCGAGCTGCCGTCCGGTTTCAATCAGCATCTGATCCCCGGCCGCGTTGCCGAAATTCTGGTTGATGTGCAGGAAGCTGTCCAGGTCGATCACGGCGATGGTCAGTTCAGCGTCGCCCTCCGGGTGCGCCTCCATGAATTCCGTTACGGCCTTTTCAAAGGCGTCTCCCAGGGGAAATTGCAGGGTCTCGTTTACGGCGTTGGTTTTCTTATCCATGGATATTTCCTCCTCAATATGATTTCTGAAATCATATTACATTAGAATATATGTTTTGTCAATATGTTTTTCTGAATATTATCAAAAAATATGAAAAAGAAAATCCTCCGTTTCAAGGAGGACAAAAACATACCGATGATGAACGAGATTACGAAAGCGTTGCCGTATCCTGAAACGCTTCCGTAAAGCCTTTCTTGGAAAGGGGTCCGGGGGAAACCATTCTTTGGGCGGCAAAGAATGGTTTCCCCCGGTAATTCACAGCAAAGCGCGCTGGATTTTGCCGCTGGTGGTTTTGGGCAGCTCGTCCCGGAAAACCACGATGCGGGGGTATTTGTAAGGCGCGGTGCGCTGCTTCACGTAGCTTTGGATTTCCTTCTTGAGTTCTTCGGTGCCCTCTTTGCCCTTGACAAGCACGATGCTGGCCTTGACCACTTGGCCGCGGACAGGATCGGGGGCGGCGGAAACACCGCACTCCAGCACGTAGGGCAGTTCCATAATGACGCTTTCGATCTCGAACGGTCCGATGCGGTAGCCGGAGGACTTGATCAAATCGTCTACCCGGCCCACGTACCAGAAGTAACCGTCCTCATCCCGCCAGGCGGTGTCGCCGGTATGGTAGAGGCCGTCGTGCCAGTTGCCGTTCACGTTCTTGTCGTCGCTTCCATAATAACCGGTCAGCAGGCCGCAGGGCGGGTTGTTTTCCCCGGTGTGGATCACGATTTCGCCCACTTCGCCCACCGGCACCGGATTGCCGTTGGGGTCCACCAAATCAACATCGTACAGCGGCACGGGCTTGCCCATGGAGCCGGGCTTGGGGGTCATGCCGGTGAGGTTGCCGATGATGATGGCGCTTTCGCTCTGGCCGAAGCCCTCCATGATGGTGATGCCGGTGGATTCCTTGAACTTCTGGAACACCTCGGGGTTCAGGGCTTCGCCCGCGATGGTGGCGTAACGGATGGAGGAAAGGTCGTACTTGCTCAAATCTTCCTTGATCAGCATGCGGTACATGGTGGGCGGCGCGCAGAAGGTCTTGATGCCGTACTGCTTGAACAGGGGCAGGATATCGTCGGCATGGAAGCGGTCGAAATCGTACACGAACAGGGCGGCTTCGCACATCCATTGGCCGAAGATTTTGCCCCAGCAGGCCTTGGCCCAGCCGGTGTCGGAAATGGTCAGGTGCAGCTGGCCGGGCAGGACGTTATGCCAGAATTTGGCGGTCATGTAATGGCCCAGGGGGTACTTGTGGCTGTGGCACACCAGCTTGGGATAGCCCGTGGTGCCGGAGGTAAAGAACATGAGCAGGGGATCGTCGCCGCAGGCCGCATCCTCCGTGCGGTCGAAATGGGAGGAAAACACGCTGTATTCGCTGTCGAAATCGTGCCAGCCCTCCCGCTGGCCGCCGCAGAACACCAGGGTCTTGATGCCGGGGCACTCCGGCAGGGCCTTTTCGATTTCGCCCGCCGCCTGGCCGTGGCTGGTGCACACCACGGCGCTGACCTCCCCGGTCTGGAAGCGGTAAATGTAATCCTTGCAAAGCAGCTGGTCCGTGGCCGGGATCACCACCGCGCCGATCTTTTCCATGGCCAGCATGGTGATCCAGAAATGGTACTGCCGCCGCAGCACAAGCATCACCCGGTCGCCCTTCTTGATGCCCAGGGACTTATAATAATTGGCGGCGCGGTTGCTCATTTTGTGGAAATCCAGGAAGGAAAAGCGGCGTTCCTTCTTGTTGATGTCCAGGTGCACCATGGCAAGCTGATCGGGATGCTCCCTGGCCAGCTCGTCCATGATGTCGAAGGCGAAATTGAAGCGGTCGATATCGTGGTAATGGACGGAAACGGGCGTGCCCTTTTCGTTCACCTTAGCGTCCACATACCGGTCGGCGATGATGGCCTGGGTCTGGGCGGCAGGGGCGGCGGCGTCGTGAATGTGGGGGTTGTAATCCGTTTCCTCGCCGGGGATGACCACGGCTAAGAACACGCAGTCCTGCCCCTCGGCGGCGATGAGGCCGTGGGGGGTGGAGGAATCGAAGAACACGGAATCGCCCGCCCGCAGGGTTTCAGTGTGCTCGCCGATCTGGGCCCTAAGCACGCCGGACAGAATGTAGTCAAATTCCTGGCCGGGGTGGCTCACCGTTTCGATGGGGGCCGCCTGGAGGGCGGGATCGTAGGAATAGCGGGTCAAATAGGGCTCCACAATGCGCTTGCGGAACATGGGAGCCAGGTTCAGCATCTTGATGCCCTTGATATCCGTGACCACCTCGCCTTCCCCGTGGCGGGTGACGGTGTAGTTGGACAGGCGGGGGCTGGTGCCCTCGATCAGGTCCACGATGTCCACGCCGAAGGCGGCGGCGCACTTGTGGACGAAGGAGAAGGGCATTTCCACGCTGCCGGTTTCATACCAGGCGCAGTCCGCTTCGCTGAAACCCGTCATGCGGGCCAGATCGGCGGTGGTATAGCCGGCGATGTCTTTCAGTTCACGGATGCGGGCAGCCACGTCCCGCAGCATTTCGGGGGCCTGAGTCGGCATGTTGAAAAACCTCCTGTCGGTGGGCAGACAAAAGCCCGCCCCAAAGTGTTTCTTTGAGACGGGCTGAATAAGCATCAGCTCGCGGTACCACTCAAATTGCGCGGTGTGATCGCGCCCCTCGCGGACTCCCATGAAGCCCTTCGCACTGACGCGGCGTTCGCGGAGCAACTTACTTGGGGGAACCGCCCCTGTTCAAGTGCCCGGCTCGGAAGCCACAGCCTGATGGATACCCGCCGCCGGTTTTCAGCGTTCCCGGCTCTCTGTGGGTGGACATTCCATCCGCCTTCTTCGTCATCGCCTTTTGGTATGCGATTGCATGTAGTGTAGCAGATAAAAAGGGAAAAGTCAACAGGCAATTCGGCGGATTCTTTCCTTGTATACAAAAGAAATACAGTATTTGATGGTTGACATTTTCCGCGCGCGGTTTCATAATGACATGGTACCCTTTGAACGGGAAGGAGGGAGAGCCATGCGGCGCATGATCGTGATCGCTGGCCATTACGGCAGCGGGAAAACGGAATTGGCCGTGAGCCTTGCCATGGAACTGGCCCAAATGGGAAAGCGGGATTATCCGCGCCTTGCCATCGTGGACCTGGACGTGGCGAACCCCTATTTCCGTTCCAGGGAGCGCATGGACGTGTTGGAAGCCCACGGGGTGTCCGTGTATGGCGACACCTTTCATTCCACCGGCGCGACGGCTGAATTGCCTGCTTTGACGGCGGCGTTGCGGGCCCCTTTGGAGGACGAGGGGTGCCAGACCATCGTGGACCTTGGCGGCAACGACGCCGGGGCCCGGGTGCTGCGGCAATTCGGCAAGTATTTTGAGGGAAACGATCATGAGCTGTGGGCGGTGGTGAATTTCCGCCGATACGAGACCCTCACCGTGGGAACGGCAAGGGAGCACGTGGAAGCCATTCAGAACGAATTGCAGATCAAGGTGACAGGCCTTGTGAACAACACCCATCTGCTCCGCGAAACCACGGCGGACATCATCCGGGAAGGGTACGAAAAGGCAAAAGTCTTGTCGGAGGAAATGAACATTCCCTTATTATTCACCTGTTATCCCGCGGGCATCGTTCAGCCGGAGGAACTAAAAGGCATCGCGCCTCTCCGTCCTCTGGGTCTGTACATGCGGCCCGCTTATCTGGATAAGTAAATCAATATATAGGAGGAAAAAAGACGTATGCGGGCGTTTAAGCTGGTTTTCCGTCCGGAAAAGTGCAAGGGCTGCGAGCTGTGCCGCTCCGTATGCCCCAAAGGCGTCATCGGTATGGCGGCCACCGTCAATGCCAAGGGGTATCACCCCGCCTGCGCCGTGAACCAGGAAGCGTGCATCGGATGCCAGAGCTGCGCGCTGATGTGTCCTGACGGCGCGATCGCCATTTATCAGTTGGAGGAGGGGGAACAATGACCACCGATAAAGTGCTGATGAAAGGCAACGAAGCCTTTGCCGAGGCCGCCATCCGCGGCGGCGCGCGGCTGTATTTCGGCTATCCCATTACCCCCCAGAGCGAAGTGCCCGAGTATATGAGCCGGGAACTGCCCAAGCATGGGGGCTGCTTCGTGCAGGCGGAAAGCGAGCTGGGGGCCATCAACATGGCTTACGGCGCGGGCAGCGCCGGCGGCACCGTGTTCATTTCTTCTTCTTCTCCCGGCATCGCCCTGATGCAGGAGGGCATGAGCTTCCTGTGCTCCGCCGAAGTGCCGCTGCTGGCTATGAACGTTTCCCGCGGCGGCCCCGGCATTGGCGGCATCCAGCCCGCCCAGGCGGACTATTACCAGGTCACCCGGGGCGGCGGCAACGGCGACTATAAGATCCCCGTGTTCGCTCCCGCTTCCATTCAGGAAGCCGTCGACCTGCTCTACGAGGGCACCGATCTTGCGCAGTATTGGCGCAATCCCATCATGATTTTGGCCGACGGCATGATCGGCCAGATGATGGAGCCCGTGCGTCTGCCGGAATTCAAACCCGTGCTTGCCCCCAATGAAATCGCGGGCAAGCGGGATTGGGCCTGCACCGGCTACGCGGACCGGGGCGGCGACCAGAACCGCCGGGTGGTAAAGTCCCTGCGCATGCAGCCCGAAAAGCTGGAAGAGCACGTGGAAAAGCTGTTCCAAAAGTACGCGCGGATGGAAAAAGAACTGGCCCGGTACGAAACCGAAAATCTGAAGGGCGCGGAGGTCGTGTTCGTGGCCTTCGGCACCACCGCCCGCATTTGCCGGGAAGCCTGCGAAATTCTGGCGTCCCAGGGCGTCAAGGCGGGCCTGATCCGGCCCATTTCTCTGTGGCCCTTCCCGGACAAGGCCTTTGACGAAATCGACTTCGGCACGACGAAAGCCGTCATTTCCGCCGAACTCAGCATGGGCCAGATGATCACCGACGTGAAGCTGGCGCTGAACGGCCGTCTGCCCGTATACCTGGCCCACCGCACCGGCGGCATGGTGCCCACTACGCCCGAGGTGGCCCAGCGCGCCAAGGCTGTATTGGAGGGATTGAAATGAAGCCCATCTTTGAATACACCAAGGGCATGACCGAAATGCCCACCCATTACTGCCCCGGCTGCACCCACGGCATCGCCCACCGGCTGATCATGGAAGTGCTGGACGAAATGGGCATGCTGGGCAACACCATCGGCGTGGCCCCCATCGGCTGCTCCGTTATGGCCCACCAGTACATGAACGTGGATATGTGCGAGGCCGCCCATGGCCGCGCCCCCGCCGTTGCCAGCGGCATCCGCCGGGTACACCCGGATAAGATCGTGTTCACCTACCAGGGCGACGGCGACCTGGCCTCCATCGGCACCGGCGAAATCATTCACGCCGCCGTGCGCGGGGAAAAGTTCACCACCTTCTTCATCAACAACGGCATTTACGGCATGACCGGCGGCCAGATGGCCCCCACCACCCTGATCGGCCAGAAGAGCACCACCAGCCAGGACGGCCGCAGCAAGGAACTGAACGGCATGCCCGTGAAAATGAGCGAAATGCTGGCTACCATCGACGGCGCGGCGTATGTGGAGCGCGTGGCGCTGGACAGCCCCGCCCACGTGCGGCAGGCGAAAAAGGCCATCCGCAAAGCCTTTGAAATTCAGCAGCAGGGCCTTGGCTTCACCCTGATCGAATTCCTGTCCACCTGCCCCACCAACTGGGGCATGACCCC
>JAFXSH010000070.1 GCA_017525805.1 Clostridia bacterium
CTCCAACTCCTGAATCGCCGCCCGGATTGCGCTGACCCCTTCTTTGCTGATGTATGCCAAACCGGCCAGGGTATAATCCCATTCCGCTGGAAGAGAGATCATCACAGACAGCAGCCCCTTGGCCTTTAGGCTAAGACGCTTGTCCCGCAGATGGTAATTTGCCATTACGGTATAGTTGCTGTTTTTCTCAACGCGCATAACTGCCATTTTCTTTTCCTCCTGTTCAGTCCAAAAACAGAAAAAGGGTGACCAGAATGATTAACGTTCTGATCGCCCTCTGACGCTGTGAAGGTCATCACAGCAGGCTATGAAATTGTGATTGAAAAAGTGACGACCCTTCGATGATTTGGGGCGTCACTTACTGCGGTTATTAGCCGCTGAAAACGGGAAACTTTTTTGTCATTGGTTTTACATGGGCCCTCCTTACCCTCACTTCTGCTTCCTTCATTTCAGTGGAAAAGGAACTGAATTCAGCAGCCCGAATTGCTCAAAACCCTTGTGCCATAAGGGTTTCCCGTTTTGTCATTATTATACCCTAATGGCATGGATACGCGACGCTGGCACTGCAAAATGGGGTAGATGTCAAAACAGTTTCCAATAACTTAGGCCACTCTACCACAGCATTCACCATGGATAAATATGGACATGTGACAGAAACCATGATGAAGGACAGCGCTGACAAGATGCAAAGGTTCATTGAATCGCTCTGAAGCGCCCCGAATCGTTGAAAAAGATAAAGTGGGTACTAAAGTGGGTATAAAGCAAACAAAAAAGCCCAGAAACCTTGAAATTCCTGGACTTTTTCTGGCGGAGAAGGAGAGATTTGAACTCTCGCTACGATTCACTCGTACTACTCCCTTAGCAGGGGAGCCCCTTCGGCCACTTGGGTACTTCTCCATTTGGCTCGATATCTTGAAAAAGGCGGAGAGAGAGGGATTCGAACCCCCGGTGCCTTTCAGCATCACTGGTTTTCAAGACCAGCGCCATCAACCACTCGGCCATCCCTCCGTACACTGCGGCTGACAGCCTCATCGAAGTGCCTGCTTACTATAGCACTTTTAAAGCCTCTTGTCAATCCCCAATTTTTAAGAACTGCAAGTTCTTCAGGCGCATTTTCAGCGCCGTCTTTGAACCGCTTAAAATCACGCGGTTTTCTGCTGACTGCGCATCCAATTGAGCAGTGATGCCACGCTTTTTTCCTCCAGGCGCAGGGAAAACACCTGCTCCTGAATATCGCCCAAATAATGAGCGTCGGAGGAATGCAGCACGTGTTTGTTTTCCAGCGGCTCCAGGGGGCAAGGCAGATCGCGCCATACCTCCACAGTGCTGAACACGGGCTCTGGCGGCATGAAGCCCAAATTGATCAGCAGGCCGTTATTGCCTCGGTTGATATGGGCGGGTACCGGTACGCCGCCCACGGCGCGCACTCTTTCCGCGCATTCTTCCAGGGGCAGGTCGGTGGCGCCGATCAGCAGCGCGTCCTCGGTATCGATCACCTGATCGTCCTCATCCATCACCAATTGCTCCCCAAAAAAGGAGGGCTTATTCTTTTTCTTGGGCAGATGCTCTTTCAGCATGGCCCCGAAATCCACGGCGGTGGACACATCCGGGAAATAGCCTAACATATGCACTTCTTCCCTGGTGGTGATCTCGATGGCGGGCACCAAAAGAAGGCCGTAAGCATCGGCGATCTTCTGGGCCGTCGGCAGATTCCGGGCGGCGTTGTGATCGGCGATGGCCACGGCGTCCAGGCCCTTCACCACTGCCATGCCTAAGATGTTCCCCGGCGTCATATCATTATCGCCACAGGGAGAAAGGCAGGAATGGATATGCAGATCGGCAAACAGGTTCATTTTACTCTGCCTTTTCCGGCACGCCCTTTTCCATCATGCGGCCGCAGATGGCATAGGCGGACAAGGGGCTTTTCAGCACGCAAAGCCCTTCATCGGAAGCTTTTTGCAGGATCGCTTCGGGCATATCGATGCTTTCAGGCAGGATCACGCAGGCCATTTCCGCCAGCGCGGCCACCGCCACCACGTTCATGTGCGTTTGCACAGTGATCCAGGCCATGCCCTCGCAGCCGTGGGCCATCACCCAGGACAGCAGGTCGCAGGTGTAACCGCAGGAGATTTCTTTATCCTCTTCCACGCCAGGGGTCATATTCGTTGCTTCAATCAACTGCGCCAATTCGGATACTTTCAATGTTCATACCTCCCTGACCGCATCAAAATTCATTTTCCAATTGCACCAAATTATACTGATTTATCCCGCTTTTGTCAATCGGCGATAAAAACGATGCTCCCCTCTCAGACGAAGGGAGCGTCGCGAAAAGATTAAGGCTGGGGCGTTTGGGTGTCCGGCATGAGCGTTTGGGTGGGCGCGGGCGTTTTATTGGCTTCCCGCACTTCATTATACAGCGTTTCCAGGGTCCTGATATTGGCCGTGCCGCTGCTGTCCAGCCCACGGCTGCGCTGATAGGCGAATACGGCTTTCTGGGTGCCTTCCCGGTACTGGCCGGTAACGGTACCGCTATAGAAGCCCAGCTCTTTCAGCTTCATTTGCAGCCAGTACACGTCCTGGCCCTCCGAACCGACTTTCAGACTGCGTTCCGCTGTCAGCGGCGCGGTTTTGCCATCGTAAGTATATACGGGCGGATCGGGCGTCACATTGGGCATCATGGTTTTGGTGTTCAACTCTCCGGGTTTGATCTTGTAGCGCAGTTCAGGATCGGCGGCCGCGTCGTCGTGGATCCATACCTGCATGCCCGCTTCCGCGTGGTCGTAGATCCATTTGGCGTCGGCTACGGTGAGGCGGATGCAGCCGTGAGAGCCGCGTTTGCCAAGGCCGGTGAGGGAAGATACTTTCAGGGTGGCGTCATTGCCGCTGTCGCTGTAAAGCACGCTGTGGAAAGCGATTTCCTCGGTGATCTTGGTCCACCAGCGCGCTTCGCCGCCGCCCCAGTTGGGAAATTTGCAGTGGGCGGACCGGCGGCCGGACAGGGTAAACGTGCCCAAAGGAGAAGGATAGGTGGTAGTGCCGGTGGCGCAGAGGAAAGCACGGTCCAAATCAGTGTAGCCTTCCGTTTTCTTGTCGTATTTCCATACCTTTACCACCTGATTTGCCACGTCCACCTCGAAGAAATAAGGCAGCGGAGTGGGTTCGTAGGCGGGTTTGGGTTCACTTTGCGCGTCCACAGTGGAAGGATCGTTGAAGAGGGCGTTCCAGGTGGCCTCATCCACAGCGCCGGTCACTTCCAGTCCGTTATGGGCTTGAAACGCTTCCACGGCGGCCTGTGTGTTTTTGTAATAACCGGTGGTAACTTTATAGTAGGTAAAAAAGCCCAGGTCCATCAGCCGCTGCTGCACCTTCTGCACATCCGTGCCGGTTGAACCGTAGGCCAGCTTGCGCGTGAACGCCTGATAAGGCCCCGGCGTAGGGGATGGCGTGGGAATCGGGGTGGCGGTAGGAACGGGGGTAGGCGTAGGCGTTGGACGGATGGCGAGGGAAAACAGCTTTTCCTGGGTCTTTACATCGGCGGTCCCGGTGATTTCCATGCTGTTTTCGCCTTGGAAAATCTGCACTGCCGCTGTGGTCCCCTCTAAGTAGCTGCCGGTGATGTTGCCGGTATAGTAGCCCAGTTCAACTAATTTTTCCTGCAACAGCTTCACATCCTCGCCAGTCGCGCCGTAAGAAAGGGGGCGGTAGCATTCGCCATAGATGATATTCAGGGTTTCTTCATCGGCAATGCCCGTAACCTTCAGGCCGTATGCCTCCTGCACGGCGGAAACCGCCGCTTCCGTGGCGGCGGCGTACTGGTCGCTGGCCCGGACGGTGGTATAATTCAATTGCCGGAGCCGGGTGTTCAGCTCCAGCACCGCGTCGCCGGAATCGCCGGGCTTCAGCCCTTCTTCCGCAAGCGCCGCGCCGAAGCATACGCATAAAATGACCGATAAAAGCAACAGTCCGATCCGTTTCTTCATCGTTTCCACCTCTGTGTTTTCGATGTATCTGATTGATATTGATTGTACAATGCGCTCTTATGAAAAATCAATGGTGAATCAAAGGCAGCTCAGCCTTCTTTTGCCAATTGCTGCCCCATGATCACGCCCATGACGGAAGCCATCATAAGGCCCCTTGTCCATCCGCTGGAATCGCCCAAACAGTGCAGTCCCTGGATGTTAGTGCAAAAGTCCTGATCCATCTTCACTCGGTTTGAATAGAATTTCAGTTCCGGGGAATAAAGCAGCGTCTCCGAGGCAGCAAAGCCGGGCACCACCTGATCCATGGCCTGCATAAAATGAATGATATTGGTCATGGCGCGGTAGGGCATGGCGGCAGTGATGTCCCCCGCCACGGCGTCGGGCAGGGTGGGGCGCACATTGGCCCGGCAAAGCTCCTTCTGCCAAGTGCGCTTGCCGTTGAGGATATCGCCGAAGCGCTGTACCAGAATGCGGCCATCGCCTAACATGTTGGTCAGCTCGCCCACCTTCTGGGCGTAGGCGATGGGCTGGTTGAAGGGCTCGGTGAAATTGTGGGAGCAGAGAATGGCTAAATTGGTGTTTTCCGTTTTCAGTTCCTTGTAGGAATGTCCGTTCACCACGGCCAGCTCGTTATCGTAGTTTTCCTGGCTCACAAAACCGCCGGGATTCTGGCAGAAGGTGCGCACCTTGTTGCGGAAGGGTTCAGGATAGCCCACCAGCTTGCTTTCGTACAGCGCCCGGTTCACGATTTCCATTACTTCGCTGCGCACTTCCACCCGCACGCCGATGTCCACCGTGCCGGGCTGATGGGCGATGCCGTGCTCCTCGCACAGCTTTTCCAGCCAGTCCGCGCCCCGGCGGCCCGTAGCCACCACGGTATGATCCGCCAGGATTTCCTTACATACGCCCTTTTCCTCCACGGAAACGCCGATGCAGCGCGAGCCGTCCAAAATCAGGTTTTCGCAGCTGCACCCGAACAGGATATCCACCCCGTGGGCCAGCAGATACTTTTCAATTTCCCCATAAATGATTTGCGCCTTTTCCGTGCCTAAGTGCCGAATGGGGCAATCCACCAGCTTTAACCCCGCCTTGATGGCGCGCAGGCGAATCTGCTTGATTTCCTCGCTCTGGCCGATGCCCTCCACGTGGCTGTCGGCCCCAAATTCGAGATAAATCTTATCTGTGTAGTCAATCATTTCCTGGGCGTTATTTTCGCCGATCAGCTCCGGCAGTTGGCCGCCTACCTCATAGGAAAGGCTGAGCTTGCCGTCTGAAAACGCGCCAGCGCCGGAAAAACCCGTGGTGATATGGCAATAAGGCTTGCAATTCATGCATTTGCCCGTTTTCACCTTGGGACAGCGGCGGTTTTCAATGGCCGCGCCTTTTTCCACAATGGTAATTTTCTTTTTGCTTCCTTTACGCAGCATTTCCAGCGCCGTAAAAATCCCCGCCGGGCCCGCGCCAACAATGACAACATCCGTTTTCATCATTTTCACCATAAATACCATAAATTGTAATTGGCATTTCTGCCATGGATATTATAACGAAAAAATTTCATTTTTGTCAACTCTATACCTCATTATTGTTACAATTTTGTTTCTTGGAGAAATTGTGTTTCAAAAGCATAACAGACTGAATTCCGCCAAAACATACCGGGTTCCAATCGAAAAAGGCATGCTTTTGTTCTTGCATGCCATAAAAAATATGGAATGAGCGCTGATCAGCGCTCGATGGTGCTGATGATTCCGCCGCCGAGGCAGCAGGGGCCGTCATAGATCACCGCGCTTTGGCCAGGCGTGACTGCCCGCTGAGGCGTGTCAAACTGAAAACGCAGGATGTCGCCCGACCGGATCACGGTGACGGTCTGATCGGCCTGGCGGTAACGGAACTTGGCGGTCAGGCGGCAGGGCGTATTTTCCGGTATGGGTTCGCCGATGAAGGTGGCCTGATCAGCGATGCATCCTTTGCTGTACAGCAGGGGATGATCCTCCCCCTGGGCCACGATCAGTCGGTTGTTTTTTAAATCCTTATCCACCACGAAGAAGCTGCGTCCGTCTCCCCTGCCACCGATGCCAAGGCCCCGGCGCTGGCCCAGGGTGTAATACATGAGCCCGTCGTGCCGCCCCACCTTTTCCCCTTCCGGCGTCACCATATCGCCGGGCTGGGCGGGCAGGAAGGTATTCAGGAATTTCTTAAAATTCCTTTCCCCGATAAAGCAAACGCCGGTGGAATCTTTCTTTTTACTGACGGGCAAGCCCGCTTCCTCCGCGATTTTCCGCACTTTCGATTTGGTGAGCCCGCCCACGGGAAACATCGCCTTTTTCAATTGCTCCGCGTGGATCATGTACAGGAAATAGCTTTGATCCTTGTTGGGGTCGGCTCCCCGGAGCAAATGGCCTTCCCCGTCGGTCTGCACGAAATGGCCCGTGGCCATTTTTTCCGCCCCGGCCTTCATGGCGAAATCCAGAAACGCTTTGAACTTGATTTCCCGGTTGCAGAGCACATCCGGGTTGGGGGTGCGCCCGGCCTTATATTCGTTCAAAAACAAAGTGAACACCCGGTCCCAGTATTCCTTGGCGAAGTCCACAGAGTAATAAGGAATATCGATTTTATCGCACACGTCCCTTACGTCCCGCCAGTCGCTTTCGGCGGTGCATACGCCGTCCTCGTTATCCTCGTTCCAATTTTTCATGAAAACGCCGATCACTTCATATCCCTGGCGCTTGAGCAGCAGCGCGGAAACGGCGCTGTCCACCCCGCCGGACATGCCAACCACCACCCGCATTTACAAAACGCCCTCCTTTTCCATCCGCTCAAACAGCTTTTGGAACGCTTCTTCTGTCACTTCTTCCGGCTTTCGCGCCGCGTTCACGGTCAGGAACCGTTCCGGGTTTTCCCGGTACAATTGCTCAAACCCCGTTTCCGTGCGCGCGTGGAAAGAATCCCCCGCCTTTTCGATGCGATCCGGCTGGGAAACGGCCAGCCGCCGGGCCATGGCTGCCTCATGATCCATACGCAGATACACCGTCACGTCCGGCACGCCCTCCCGATAGGCCACCCGGTTGATTTCCCGCACCCAATCAAGTCCCAAACCCCGGGCGATGCCCTGGTACACCAGGGACGAATCCACGAATCGATCGCACAGTACGATTTCACCGTTTTGCGCGGCGGGCAGGATCACTTCTTTCACGTGCTGGGCCCGGGCGGCGGCGAACAGCAGCGCTTCCGTTTCGGCGCACATGCCGCCGTCTTCCTTGGCCAGCACAATCTTCCGGATTTCCTCTGCGATGGGACAGCCGCCGGGTTCCCTGGTGCGGCGCACGGTATAGCCAAACTGTGTAAACCTTTCCCCCAGCGCCTTACTCTGGGTGGATTTGCCGCAGCCGTCGCCGCCCTCCAGGGCGATAAAGTAACCCTTGGGGGCGGGCATATCGGGGCACAGCAGGTCACACAGCGCCTGCGTGGTTTCCGCGGCGTGGGCGGGCCCTTGGGCCAGGGTTTCTTCCCTGCTCCCGTAGCCGTACAGGGCCGCGATGGAATCGATGCCCGCGTCCCGCGCGCCCTTGATGTCCCCCGCGATATCACCGATCATCACCGCTTTTTTGCCCTCCGGCAGCACCCGGCGGATGAGCGTTCCTTTATCGGCGTGCAAATCCTCCGGCGTGGGGCCCGCCACCGCGTCGAAATATTGCAGGAGATCAAAATAGCGCAGGATTTCAACGGAGGTGTGCTCCGGCTTGCCGGTGGCCACAGCCAAATACGCGCCCCTTTCCTTGAGCGCCGCAAGAAGCGCCCGGATACGGGGATACACGCTGTTTTCCTTCCAGCCGATGGGAATATACCTTTCTCGGTATAAATCGGTGGCGTAAGCCGCCTGTTCCTCCGTCATGCCGCAGTATTTCATATAGCTCTCCGCCAGGGGCGGACCTAAAAAGCGTTGCAAGGTACCCTCCGGCGGCACAGGCAAGCCCATCTTTTTCAGGGCGTATTCCGTACAGGCGAAAATGCCGGGCCGGGAATCGGTCAGGGTTCCATCCAGATCAAAAATCACAGCATCATAATTCAGCACAGAAAAGCATCCTTCCGAAAGTATTCGTCAGGACTGTATTGTATCATACAATGACAGTTTCAGCAATCCGCCAGTTTCTACTTTGTCCGCCTATTCCGCCTCTTTGCGCGCCGCTTGACAAATAATTAGGCGGATAGTACAATATGGGCGTTCATTCTTCCGGAAGGGAAAGGGTTTTGCCATGAAAAAGCTGGCTGTTCTCCTGGCGCTGTTCATACTGACGGCCTGCTGCGTTTTTCCGTCCTGCGCTGAGAACGGCATTGAAAGGCTGACAGACGCGCAATTGTTTTCCTTTTATAAAAACGCCGTGTTCGTTGGGGATTCCATTACCGCGCAGTTGCTGGTTTACGTGCGGGAGCAGCAGCAAAAGGATCCTCTTTTCTTTGAGGGCGTGAAATTCCTGACAGCGCAGAGCTATTCCCTTTACACGGCCAGCCGCCGGAATCTGCTCTCCAGCGCGCCCAATTTAAAATACAGGGGCCAGGAAATGCCTCTGTGCGCCATTCTGCAGCAGATGAAGCCCACCAAGGCATTGATCCTCTTAGGCGTGAACGATTACATCGGCGAGCAGATCGAAAAGGGCATCGGCTACGATGAACGCATCGTCGATCTGGCCGCGGAATTCTGTCCGGATACGGAAATCATTTTTCAATCCCTCACCCCGGTCACGCCTGCTTTCTGCCGAAAAAAGGATTACCGGACCTTATGGGATGAATATAACCAGGCCATGAAGGACATGTGCGAACAGCGCGGAGCGGGCTATATCGATATCGCCGCCCGCCTCAAGGACGAGGACGGGTATTTGAACAAAGACTATTCCAGCGATGGAAAATACCATTTGAATCCCGCGGGCCTCAAGCTGTGGATCGACGCGCTGCTGGATTACGCGCAGACGCAATATGAACTGGGCCTGTGGACGCCGGAGGATAACGTATGAACATGAAACGCGCGTTTTTGCTGATCGGAATCATGCTGCTTGCCATGCTGTTTGCAGGCTGCCAGGAAAAGAGCGCCGAAAAGGCCGCCGCCCTTCCCTTGCGGGAGGCGGTGGAAAAAGCGCTGACGGATAAGGACAGTCTGGTTGCCTATACGGCGGACGACCTGACGGATTTAATGGGCATCCTGCCGGAGGATTATACGGAAGCCCTTTTCCTGGTGGGCAGCGACAGCCTTTCCGGCCGGGAAATCATCGCGGTGCGGGCCAAGGATGCATCAAGCTTGAAAAAGACGGCGGACGCGCTGCAAAATTACCTTTCCCAGCGCATGGAAGAAACCCGCAATTATCTGCCGGACGCCTATAAGCTGCAAAGCCAGGCGAAGGTGGAAAGTAAAAATCTGACGGCGGTGCTGATCGTGGGCGCTCATTCAGCGGAAGAAACCAAAGCATTTCTGGCAGGCGAGTAAACCATGGTATTTTGTTCTTTTACATTCCTTCTGTTTTTTCTCCCGGCAGTGCTTCTCGGCTATCGATTCCTGCCGCAAAAGGCCAAACGGCCTTTTCTTTTGTTTGCTTCCCTGGTTTTTTACGGCTGGGGCTCTCCCCTGTGGCTGCTGCTGCTTTTGTATGTCATGGCGGTGGATTATTTCGGCGCGCTGATCATGGACAAACGCCTCAACTGGAAAAAGCCGCTGCTGATCCTGTTGGTGACGCTGAATCTGCTGCCCCTTTTATACTTTAAATATACGGTCTTTTTTCGGGATACGCTGGCGGTGCTGACGGGCGTTTTCATCTCCATGGACAGCCCCGTTCTGCCAGCCGGTATCTCGTTCTTTACATTCCAGGGCCTTTCCTACCTGATCGACGTATACCGCGGAGACGCCAAGGTGCAGCGCAGCTTCGTGCTGTTCGGCGTCTATTTGAGCCTGTTTCCCCAATTGGTGGCGGGGCCCATCGTGCGCTACAAGGACCTGGAGGAACAGCTTTTATCCCCCGCCCAGGTGGATGCGGCGGGGATGCGGCAGGGCATGCGGCGCTTTATTATCGGCCTTGGCAAAAAACTGCTGCTGGCGGACGCCATGGGCCGCTTTTGGGGCAAAATGAGCGTTTCCCTCCCGGCTGCCGGTCTGCCCGGCGCTTGGCTGGGGCTGATGGCGTTTTCTTTTCAAATCTTCTTTGATTTCTCCGGCTATTCCGATATGGCGCTGGGCCTGGGCAAAGCGCTGGGCTTTACCTTCCCGGAAAACTTTGACCGACCCTATCGAAGCTTGAGCCTCACGGAATTCTGGCGGCGGTGGCACATGACCCTGACCACCTGGTTCAAGGAATACGTGTATATTCCCCTGGGCGGCAGCCGGAGGGGGAAGGTCCGCAGGGATATCAATTTGATGATCGTATGGATGCTCACTGGCCTGTGGCATGGCGCTGGATGGAATTTCGTGCTGTGGGGTTTGTATTTCGGAGTGCTGCTCATTTTGGAAAAACGATTCCTGCTGGATCGTCCCGGTTATCAGAGCCTGCCCTCTCCGATGCGCCAGGCCGGGATGTATTTGCTGGTACTGCTTGGCTGGGGGCTCTTCGCTGGAAAGCTGGATGTGTTTCCCGCTATGCTCGGTCTATACGGCTTAGGAACGGCAATGACGGCCCTGGACTGCGTTTCCTACCTGCCTGTTCTGCTGCTCTGCTGCGCCGTTTCATTCATGCCTGAAATCAAGCTGCCCGGAAAAAAGCTTGCGGTGCCTGTGCTGATGTTGCTGTGCCTTGCCGCCCTGGCCGCGCAGGGCTACGCGCCGTTCGTTTATTTCCAGTTTTAAGAGGGACACGTTATGAAGCAAAAGATCACTCTGCCGGATGGGCTGGCCGTATATGGAGGTTTGGGGCTGCTGCTTTTGCTGGGGATCGCCGCGTTCCTGTTCCCCATGGATTTTTCCGTTTGGGAACGGCGGGTTCTTGCCGAAGCGCCGTCCAATTATTCCCTTACGGACTGGACGCTGCAAACCGATTTGGAAAACTATCTGTCAGATCAAGTCCCCTTACGCCGCGCGCTGGTGAACATTCACGCCGTACTGGAAACGGCCACGGGCCGGGCCGTACAGTTGGACGCCTGGCCGCAAATGGACGGTGAAGGGAGCCTTCGGTTTATTGAAAAGCCGGTTTCCGCCACCCACGAAGCGGTACAGAAGCATATAGACGCTTTGAATTCTCTGGCGGGCGATATCCCCCACTGGTTTTTGACGCCGCCCACGGCGGGCAGTCTGCTGCGCGGCCAAATGACGGGAGTCCGGCGTGCCGTATACGACGAGGACGCGGCGCTGTACAAAACGGTGTTCCAACAGGAAAACGCTGTGCAGATACTGGCCGATTTTGCTGTTGTGCCTTCTGCCCGGCTGTATTACCGAACAGATCATCATTGGAATCTTTCCGGCGCGTGGCAGGCCTATCTGAACTATTGCGAAGCCCTTGGACTGACACCGGCAGAGAAAAACCAATTTTCCTGGGTCACGGGTGATGATGCTCCGCGTTTTTTAGGCACCACTTATTCCCGGTCCGGTCTGCCCTTCGCGGCGGCGGACGCCCTGGAGTACGCGGAACCGCTGTTTTCCGTGACGCTTCGCATTTTGGATGATGGTACGGAATACGATCATTTGATTTTCCCGGAGCAAGCCGATACCTACGACGGGTACGCCATTTTCCTCAAGGGCAACCATGGCTTGATCGAAATCGAAAACCACTCCGCGCCGGAACGTACCCTCTTTGTATGCAAGGATTCTTTCGCCAATTGCGAGCTGCCCTTCTTAGCGGCGAATTATTCCCGCATCGTGGCGGCGGACGCGCGCTACCTGTCCGGCACGCTGAATGAAGCGCTGGAATCCGTAGGGCACGTGGACGATGTGCTTTTCCTCTATTCCTTGGACAGCCTGGCGACGGATACTTCTATTCTGCGGAAAATCAAGCGCTGACTTTGTTTTCGTTCTTCCCTACTTGCGGGGCGAACACAAACGTGATAAGATAAAAACAAAAAACAAGAAATATGGGAGGTGCGCATTCATGAAACCCCTTCATCTGGAAGCCCCGAAGCCCCGTATGGTCGCCCATCGCGGCTTGAGCGGCATCGAAATGGAGAATACCTGCTCCGCTTTTGTGGCCGCCGGGAATCGAAGCTACTTTGGCATCGAAACCGACGTGCACGTAACGAAGGACGGTCAATTCATCATCATTCACGATGATACCACCCGGCGCGTTGCGCTGGATAACCTGACGGTGGAGGAATCCACCTACGAAACCCTTCGTTCCCTGCATCTTTGCGATAAAGACGGCCAGCGCGGCAGAAAGGACCTGGTGCTTCCCTCTCTGGCGGAATACATTCAGATCTGCAAAAAGTATGAAAAAGTGAGCGTGCTGGAACTGAAAAACCACATGCAGCCCCAGGATATCGACCGGATCATCGATGTGATCCGGGAGGAGGGCTGGCTGGATCAAACCATTTTCATTTCCTTTGATCTGCCCAATATGATCTATGTGCGTGAAAAACTGCCTAATCAGAAGGTCCAATACCTGGTGGACCGGAATACGGAATGGGAGTCTGTAATGGACGCGCTGACCCGGTATCGCCTGGACCTGGACGCTCATTTCGGCCTGATCACGAAAGAAAGGCTAAAGGCGCTTCATGATGCCGGAAAAGAAGTGAACGTCTGGACCGTGGATCACCTGGAAGATGCTGAACGCCTTGCCGAATGGGGCGTTGACTATATCACCAGCAATATCATCGAATGATTACATGGAGGGAAAAAGCCATGCGCACCGAGTTTCAGGACCTGAATTGTACCAACCTGTGCCGTCTGCCTGCCAGGGCCACCCTGATCCCCTACCCGGACGCCGCTTCCGCCAGGCTCGGCGAACGGGCCATGTCTCCTTACTACATGGGGCTGAACGGGGAATGGGATTTCACATACTATGCATCCTATCACGACGTGGAAGAACTGTCCGGCGAAGCGGGCGAGGGCACAAAAGGCAAGATCCAGGTGCCCGGCGTGTGGGAATTGCAGGGATACGGCACGCCGCAGTATACCAACGTGCGCTTCCCCATTCCCTTTGATCCGCCCTTTGTGCCGGACGATACGCCGGTAGGTGTATATGATCGAACTTTTGTTTTGCCCGGTTTTTTCCGAGGACGCCGCACGGTGATTCGCTTTGAAGGCGTAACTTCCTGCTATTACGTGTATGTCAACGGCCAGTTGGCGGGCTTTTCCAAGGGCCCCCATCTCCCCGCTGAATTTGATATTTCCCCCTTCGTTCAGGAGGGCGAAAACGCCCTGCGGGTGATCGTGCTGCACTGGTCCGACGGCACTTACTTGGAGGATCAGGATATGTGGCGGCATGCCGGTATTTTCCGGGACGTGGCACTGCTGTCCTTCGGCAGGTCCCGGATCGCCGACCTGTGGGCCGATACCGATTTGACCAATGATTACAAAGACGGCCTGCTGACCGTTACCGCGAAAATCGAGGGCGCGGGCCTGGTGAAGTTATCCCTCATGGATGGGGACCAATGCCTGCTGAGCCAGAACTGCGATGTGATCGACGGGGAAGCGGGCCTGACCGCCGAAATCAAAAATGTAAAGCCCTGGACGGCGGAAACGCCCCACCGCTACGAGCTGATCGCCGAAATCGCCGGTCAGGCGGAGCGGGTATTCATCGGCTTTCGGAAAATCGAAATCAAAGACGGCGTGTTTTATATCAACGGCAAAAACGTAAAGCTCTTGGGCGTGAACCGTCACGACACCCACCCCACGCTTGGCTTTTATACTCCGGTGAGCGAGATGGAAAAGGACGTGCTGCTCATGAAGCGGCACAACATGAACATCGTGCGCACCAGCCATTATCCCAACGATCCCCGTTTCCTGGATCTTTGCGACAAATACGGCCTCTACGTGGTGGACGAAACGGACATCGAATGCCACGGCGTGAATCATTTTGAATCCTATGATTATATGGCCACCGATCCCAAATGGACGACGCAGTTTGTGGACCGGGGCGTGCGCATGGTGCAGCGGGACCGGAACCATCCCTGCATCGTGATGTGGAGCTTGGGCAACGAATCCGGCTATGGCTGCTGCCATGTTTCCATGGCGGAGGCCATGCGGAAGATCGACACCGCCCGGCCCATCCATTACGAGCGGGACCAGTGGGAAAAGGAAGCCATCACCGCCGACGTGACCAGCCGCATGTATGCCAGCATCGATTTCATGAAGGAATACGCCGAAGGGAGCCCCAAAAAGCCCCTGTTCCAGTGTGAATACTGCCATGCCATGGGCCAGGGTCCCGGCCTGCTTGAAGCCTACTGGAAAACCTTCCAGGCATATCCTCAGCTCATGGGCGGCTGCATCTGGGAGTGGGCCGACCACGGCATCGTGAAGGAAGAAAACGGCCAAAAATATTACGGCTATGGCGGGGATTTCGGCGAATGGCCCCATGATGGATGCTTCTGCGTGGACGCTCTGACCTACCCGGACCGCACGCCCCATACCGGCCTTTTGGAATACAAGCATGTGATCCGTCCCGTGCGCGTTTCCATGGCGGACGAAGCCAAGGGCGTAGTTTCTTTCCGGAATTACTACGGTTTCCTGTCCCTGTCCCATCTGATCGGGCGCTATGCTGTGGTCAGCGGCAAAGAAACCCTGGCCCAGGGCGAATTTACCTTAAACACGCCCGCCGGGGAAACAGAGGAAATCACCCTGAACTTGGGCGCGTATCCCGCCGGTTCCTACCTCAACTTCACTTTTGCCCTGAAACGGGATGATTCCTGGGCCCCCGCCGGGCACATCGTGGCCCAGGATCAGCTTGCCCTGAAATTGGGCACTGTACAGCCTGCTCAGCTGCTGCCCCGTTCTCCCCTGACGCTGGAAAAAACGCACCAGGGTTTCACGGTGAAAGGCAATGATTTCCAAGTGAGCTTCGGCCTGGAAGGTATGAACGGCATGATCTTCCACGGGGTAAACATGATGGAAAACGGCCTGCGGGTGAACCTGTGGCGCGCGCCTACCGACAACGACTTGGGCTGGCAGGGCGCGGCCAGCAAGTGGGAGAATAAGCTGTATCTGAACCATATGCAGAGCCGCGGTGAAAAGCTGGAAGCCAATCTAACGCCCAATGGCGCGGTGGTCGATATTGTGTGTCTGTGCGGCCCCAAGGTGCTGCCGCCCATGATGCGCGTGACCCAGCGCTATACCGTCACCGGGGAAGGGAAAGTGACCCTGACCGTCACCTACGATCCCCTGCGTAAGATTGACGATTATCTGCCCCGTTTGGGCCTGCGCTTTGAGATGCCCGCCGGATTTGAACGTCTGGTGTGGCAGGGCCGGGGGCCCTTTGAGAGCTATCCCGACAAAAAGACCGGCGCGCTGCTGGGCCGCTGGGAATTCACCGTGGACGAAACCCACGAGCCTTACGTGCGCCCCCAGGAAAACGGCGCCCATGAGGACACCGCCTTTGCCGCGCTGCTGAATGACCGGGGCATGGGCCTCATGGTTTCCGGCGAAAACTACTCCTTCTCCGTACATCATTACACCCCCGAAATGCTCACCAAGGCGGAGCATACGGTGGAGCTTGGCCGTACCGACGCCATCACCTGGCTGATTGACGGGGCCATGGGCCCCTTGGGCACCAATTCCTGCGGTCCCGAACCGCTGGAAGAAGATAAACTGTACCTGAAAGAAGCCCGTTCCTTCCGCTTCGCTTTCCTGCCCTTCGACGCGGAGACCCTCTCCATTGACGCCGCCGCCCAGGCAGGAAAATAAAACAATTTCATTCGCGTTCCGGCAGGGTATCCACCGGTTCGCCATTCCCTGCCAGACGCAGGGTATACGCCCGCTCCGGCGGGCTTTCTTTTGTCTGTTCATTTTCTTTTATGGGCTGCTGGCATTCTGAAAAAGCCGTTCCTTGATCCGTCTTTTCCTTCGCGGGAATATTGCACGCTTCCAGCGTTTCAGCGGAAAGCGCATGCTCTTCCGGGATATCTTCTTTTTCCGGCGCGGTTTTTACATTTTTACCGCTGCTTTGTCCTTTCAGCCAGGCGCTTGCCCGCAGAAAGGCTTCGTCTCCCCCATCCCACAGCAGCACCTTATCGCCGTCTGTCAAAAAAAGACTGCCCTCCTTGGGCGCTGTCCATTGGACGCTTCCACCGCTGTCTGTGGTTTTAGTCCCGCACAGTTTATATTCTCCATTCTGAAGCGCATACAGCGAACAGGATGCTTTAGGCGGCAAATCGCGGGCGAAAACCTCCCGCTGACTGCCGTTTTCCCTTACGTAGCCCGCCGCGCCGGCCCGGCCTTTCAAGAGCGCATAACCAAACGCCATACACTTCACCCCTTTCCTTTCAGAATATGGCATAGAAAACGGATTCATGCTTGCGCACGGCGCTGTTTTCCCGTATAATGGGAAAGTGAGTACGCATTCAAAGGAGGCTTTTCGCGTGCATATTCTGATTACCAATGACGACGGCATTTATTCCGTGGGCCTGAAAGCGCTGGCGGAAGCGGCGATTGGGCGGGGCCACAAGGTGACCATCAGCGCGCCCAGCAGCCAATGCAGCGCCAACAGCCAGCATATCACCCTGACCGCGCCGCTGCTGGCCCATGAAATCAACTGGCCGAGGGCCGAGGCCATCGCCATCGACGGCACGCCCACGGACTGTGCCCGCATCGCTCCCTTTATGGTGGATACTCCCTTTGATTTCTGCCTGTCCGGCATCAATAACGGAGAAAACGCGGGCAGCGCCGTGTATTACAGCGGCACCGTGGCCGCAGCGAGGGAGGCCGCCATGTGCTATATCCCCGCCATGGCGGTATCCATCATGCCGGGAGCAAACGACGAGATGCGAGCCCATTTAGCGGATATAGCCGTGCGGATGGCGGAGCATTTCCAGCATATCCAGCTGCCGCGCTTTACCATCATCAACCTGAACGCTCCCGCCATTCCGCCGAAACAGCTCAAACCCATGCAGGTGTGCCCCCTCTCCCAAACGTATTATTTGGACGGGTATGAAAAACGGGTCAGTCCATTAGGACAGACCTATTTCTGGCTCAAAGCCAACGATACATCCGGCGTACCGATGGAAGAACCCGAACCCGGCAGCGATTATTACTATCTGCGTTCCGGTCACATCACTTGCACATTCCTTGGCAACTTCATCGATTACAACGACGGTTTTTGCCAAAGCATGCAGGATTTTCTAAAATAAAAGCGAGGCTTTCATGGATGACCAGCAAAACCTGGTGGAGAGGCTGAACCTGAGCGGAAAACGCCTGAGCAAAAGCCACCGCCGCATCGCTGATTATATCGTAGCCCATTACGACAAGGCCGTGTTCATGACCGCCGCCGTGCTGGGCGAGCAGGTGGGCGTCAGCGAAAGCACGGTGGTGCGCTTTGCCATGGCCTTAGGCTACGAGGGCTATCCTCAATTGCAGCATTCTTTGCAGGAATTGGCCCGGCACAGGCTGACCGCCGCCCAGCGGTTTGATATGTCGGTCAACCTTTCGGAAGAAGAAGTGCTGCCCACCGTGATCCGGGCAGATATGCAGAATATCCGCCGCACGGTAGAGCAATTGAACGGACGTGAGTTTTCCGAAGTGGTGCGCCGTCTGCTTTCTGCCGATACCATTTATGTGCTGGGCCTGCGCTCCGCCGCGCCCCTGGCCCAGTTTTTCAGCTATTACCTGCGCTTTATTTTCGACGACGTGCGGGAGGTGGCCGCCGGGACCACTGACGTGTTCCAGTCCATCGCCCGCATCCGCAAAACCGATGTGCTGGTGGGCATTTCTTTTCCCCGCTATTCCACCCGCACGCTGGAAGCCATGCGGTTTGCCCATGAGAGCGGAGCCCAGGTGATCGGCCTGACCGACGGGCCCATGAGCCCCTTGCATCGGGAGGCGGATATCTGCCTTTCCGCCCGCACGGATATGGCTTCCTTCGTGGATTCGCTGGTGGCTCCCCTGTCGGTGATCAACGCCCTGCTTGTGGCGTTGGCCCTGAAAAAGCGGGAGGACTTGAATACCCATCTTGAAAAACTGGAAGGAATTTGGGACGCTTACAGTGTATACATCAACAAGGAAAACCAGTGATATCCTGGTGATCGGAGGCGGCGCGACGGGCATGATGGCCGCTCTGTTCGCCGCAAGAGCAGGGGCGAAGGTCACGCTGCTGGAAAAAAACGAGAAATTGGGCAAAAAAGTGTATATCACCGGCAAAGGCCGCTGCAACGTGACCAACGTATGCGAGGACATTCAGGATTTTCTGCGGGAGGTGCCCCGCAATCCCCGCTTTCTGTACAGCGCATTGCGGCTGTTTTCCCCTTTGGATATGCTGGCCCTGCTGAACGAATTGGGCTGCGAAACCAAAATCGAAAGGGGCCGACGTGCCTTTCCAGTTACAGATCACGCCAGCGACGTGACCAAAGCCATGGAAAAGGGACTGAGGCAGGCCGGGGCGGAAATCCGGCTGCACACAGAAGTAAAACGAGTGCTGGCCGATGAAACGGGTGTTCGCGGCGTGGAGCTGGCAAACGGACAAATCCTAAATGCCTCCAAGGTGATCGTGTGTACCGGCGGGATCAGTTATCCGTCCACCGGCTCCACAGGCGACGGCTACCGCTGGGCCAATGAAACGGGGCATCCGGTCTCCCCTGCCCGGCCTTCTCTGGTGGGCTTACGCACAAAGGAAACCTGGCCCATGGAACTCCAGGGGTTGACGCTAAAAAACATTTGCCTAACGGGGTATAGCTGTGGTAAAATAATATATTCAGAGCAGGGTGAATTGCTGTTCACCCATTTCGGCGTGTCCGGGCCGCTGGCCATCGAATGCTCCTGCCATTTGCCGGAAAGCGGGCAATGTGAATTGCTGCTGGATTTGAAGCCAGGATTGACCGGGGAGCAATTGGACCAGCGCCTGACCCGGGAGCTTTCCGCCGCCGGAAAAAAGCAGCTCTCCACCGTGATGCAGTCGCTTTTGCCCCTGCGCTTTGCCGCCCTGTTTCCCGATCTTTGCGGCGTGGATGGAAAAAAACCTTGCAGCCAGGTATCGGGAAAAACGCGGGCGGAAATCGCCGGAAAACTCAAAGCTCTGCCCCTGACCGTCATCGGGACCCGGCCTATCAACGAGGCGATCATCACCCGGGGCGGGGTGGATGTAAAATCGCTTTCCCCGGGCACCATGGAAAGCAAAAAAGTACCCGGCCTGTATTTCGCCGGAGAAGTAATCGACGTGGACGCCCATACCGGCGGCTACAACCTGCAAATCGCCTGGAGCACCGGCGCACTGGCGGGAAAAAGCGCCGCAGAAGCTGTATTGGAGGAAGCGCCATGAGCGAAACGGGCATCGGTCTTGCAGTCATTCTGGCTGTCGCAGGCGTGCTGTTCCTGGCTTTCGCCGTGGTTTTCGCGGTGAAAAAGGAAAAAGCCTGCAAGCTCATCGGCGGCTTCAATTTCTTTACCGAGGAACAGCAATGCCGGTACGATAAAGCCGCTATCGCGAAGGATTATCAAAAGCTGTTCACCTGGTGGACAGCGGGCGCGTTCCTGTTCGCGCTGCTTTGCCTGTGGTTTTCCTGGTGGGCCATGGGCGCTGCGTTCGCTCTGTTTTTATTTTCGATCGGCAAGGAAATGCACATCGATGCTGAAAAGACATTTGAAAAGTATAAAATCAAGTAGCACAAACCGGAGGATTTTCCCGTATGCAGTACATTATCCTGGACCTGGAGTGGAACCAGCCCATTTCTTATCATTCTCCCGCCTACAAAAGCGTGGGCGGCAAGCTGCTGTTTGAAATGATCCAGATCGGCGCTGTCAAGGTGAACGAGCAATTGCAGGTGGTGGATTCTTTTTCCCAGCTGATTCAGCCCCAGCATTATGTCCGCCTGCATCCCCGCATTTCCCGCATCACCCATATCACCCAGGACGATCTGGCCGACGCGCCCCAGTTCAACGAAGCGGTGGCCGCTTTCGCGGCGTGGTGCGGGGAGGATTACGCCCTGCTTACCTGGGGCTGCGACGATATTTCCGTGCTGAACCAGAACATGTCCTTCTTTCAGTGCGAAACCCAGCTTTCCAAAATCTACGACGCCCAGAAGCTGTTTTCCGATGTGACGGGTACGCCCAAGGAACGCAAGGGCCTGAAAGCCGCCATGGAAATGATGGAGATCGTGCCGGACGAGGAAACCATGCCCTTCCACAACGCGGTCAACGACGCGTACTATACGGCGCTGGTATTTGCCAAAATGCCCGATCCGGCCAAGGTGTTGGAGTATCCCCTGACCGCCCGGAAATTGCAGCATTTGGACCGCGCCAAGAAGGAAAGCACCGCCATCCTCCGCGTGCGTTCCGCCAAGGACGCTTTCAAGAGCGCCGCCGCCATGAATCCCCCCTGCCCCATTTGCGGCAAACGCATGGAGGTACCGGAGGGGTATGTTCGCCAGCACGGGGAACAGTATATGGCCCTGGCGGACTGTCCCCAGCATGGGCTGGCTTTCGTGAAGATCACTTTGGGAAAAAATGACGAGGGAAAGCGGATCATGATCCGTTCTTCTTCCCTGTCCGACGAGCAAAGCGCCGCCTACGTCCATACCAAGCATCTGCAGTGGGCCCAGAAAATGGCCATGCAGCAGGAAAACGAATAAAAAGGAGGGCCGTTCATGAAGATCACCATGCTGGGAAAAGACCAAAACTTTGCTTCTCCCATGACCGTGCGTGAGATCATCGCGGCCATGGCGCCGGAGTATACCGGCACAGCCCTGGGCTGCTTCTGTGGCGGACGGGCGCTGGAACTGACGGAACAGGTGGACAGCGACTGCGAACTGCACCCCATCACCTTCCAGAACGAAGAAGGCCGGCGCATATACGAGCGCTCTCTGCGCTTTGTGCTGCTGCTGGCCCTGCATCGTGCGCTGCCGGAATCGGATGTGCGCATCGAGCATTCCATCGGCTACGGGGTATATATGCGCCTGCTGGACCGGGATGCCGATCAGCAGATCGTGGATAAGCTCCAAGCGGAAATGGAAAAGATCGTAAAGGAGGACCTGCCCTTTAAAAGGGAGGTATGGAGCCGGGATAAGGCCATTTCCTATTTCCAGAAAACGGGGCGCCTGGATAAAACGCGCCTGCTGGCTTATCGGCCTTATGATTATTTTCCCATCTATCAGTGCGGGGGTATCGCGGAATACTTTTATGGGGCCATGCTTCCTTCCACAGGCTGGGTTCCCGCTTTCCGTCTGCGGCTGCAAGGCTCGGGCATGGTGCTGCAAATGCCCTCCCCCGCCGATCCTAACATTGCCGCGCCTTACGTTTCCCGGCCCAAAATACTGAGCACCTTTGCCCAATCCAATCGCTGGTGCGATATTCTGAACGTCATGAACGCCGCCGACCTGAACGATATGATCATCTGCGGTGAGCTGCCCCAGTTCATCCGCGTGAACGAAGCGCTGCATGACCAGTCCATCGGCGAGATCGCCCAGGGCATTTATCAGAGAAAAGCCAAGGCGGTGTTTGTGGCCGGCCCCTCGTCCAGCGGAAAAACCACCTTTTCCAACCGTCTGTGCATCCATTTAAGGGTGCTGGGCTTAAAACCCGTTTTGGTTTCCCTGGATGATTTTTATCTGGACCGGGACGCGCTGCCCCTGGAAGCCGACGGACAGCCCGATTTGGAAGCGCTTTCCGCCCTGGACGTGGACATGCTGCGGCAATGCGTGGCGGGACTGCTGCGGGGAGATCGGGTCATGATGCCCCGGTTCGACTTCACCGTCAGCAAACGGTTTAAAAAGCTGTATCCCCTGCAATTGTTCGATGACCAAATTCTGGTGATGGAGGGTATTCACGGTCTGAACCCCTCCCTGCACGAAGGCTTTGATCCGAAACTGATCTGCAAGGTGTACATCAGCGAATTGACCTGCCTGAACCTGGATCATCACAACCGCATCCGCACCACCGATGCAAGGCTCCTGCGCAGAATCGTGCGGGATCATCAATTCCGTTCCACCCCGCCGGAGGATACCCTGAACATGTGGAACAGCGTGCGGAGGGGGGAAGAAAAGTGGATTTTCCCCTATCAGGAACAGGCGGATTTCGTGTTCAACTCCGCCCTGCATTACGAACTGCCCGTGCTCAAGCGTTACGCATACGAGCTGCTCAAAGCCATCCCGCCGGAAAATCCGGTGCATTTAAGCTCCCGGCGTCTGCTGAAAATCCTCCATTATATCCTTCCCGCGCCCGACGAAGCCATGCCGGATATTCCGCCGCTGTCCCTTTTGCGGGAATTCATCGGCGGCTGCACGCTGTACGATACGCCGCATTCAACATAAATTTGCCAATGATAATTCATCGCCTCCTTGCGCACAATAGCCGCGAGGAGGCGATTGCTATGAAAAGAACTTGGATGCTTCTATTGCTTGCCCTGCTTTCGGCGGTGCTGCTCACCGGCTGCGCCAGCAACGCGGACACGCTGGCGTCCCCCACGCCCGGCGCGACCAATATGCTGGAAAACCTGATGCCCGGCACGGGGATGAGCACGGAAAGCCCCATGACCGATAACGCGACAACGCAGCCGGACGGTACCGCGGCCCCGGCCGCCAGCATTGAGGATACCCGAAAGGCCACGCTGGCTATGGAGGAAGCGTTGGAAAAGCTCAGCGAGGTGGACGACGCCTACGTGATCACCGTTGGTGATACCGCCTTGGTGGGGCTGGAATTTGAAAACCAATACCAGGGAGGAACGGACGACAGGCTGAAAAAAATGGTGCTGGCCCGTTTGCAGACGGTGGATAAGAATATTGTCAAGGTCGCCGTTACCAGCGACGAACCTTTGGTGACCGGCATAGAGGCGCTGACTGAAGCCCTGAAAGGCGCTTCATCCCTGGAAGATGTGAACAAACGGGCGGAAGAAATGCTCAAGCAGCTTACCGTATACGGCGGATGATCTGTTCCGCCGCCCGCCTGCGCGCGCGGCTGCTGGCAGCCGCCCCCTTCATGGTGCTCGGCGGCCTGCGCTGGCACGCGGGCGGCGCGGCGGCCGCGCTGCTGCTGTGGCTGGCAATCAGCGCTCTGTTTCCGTGCCGGGAAAAATATTCCTATCCCAGAAAGCGCAAAACACGGCTTGATAAGCTGTTCTTTTGCTTCGCGCTGACCGCGTTTCTCACAGGCGGAGCCGTTTGGGTGATCCGCCGCTTTTCAGCGCCCTGGGATGCTTCCCTGATATTCGATCTGCTGCTGTATACAGGCGTGGTTGGTTTTGTCCTGCCCATGGGGAAAAGGGCGCTCAGCCTGCCCCTGCCCCGTAAGGTTGCCTGGGGACTGGGGGCGCTGCTGTGCGCCCTTTTCATGATTCTGATTATTTCTCAAACGCCACAGATTTGAGCGAGGGCGTACCAGTGCCCCGATAGGTGAGATACAGCGCCTGCTTCCCATCCGGGAAATCAAAACGGGCGGTATACTTCTCCCATACGTTGGAGCCGATGACGGGAATTTGGGCCAGCACCGGCCCGTCCCACGCGTTTTTCACTTCAAATTCCCCGTGACAGTAGCAGCGGGTGGCGATGGAAATGCCTTTCACCCCTTCGCAGGCAAAGTATTTGAAGCCAATGGTGGTGCCATCCTGAATGTTGGCGATGAATCCCGGATTCTTGTCATCGTCCCGTCCGTCCTGGGTGATCCGGGGCAGGCCGGGATCGCCCGCGTACAGCACCGGTTTTTCGGTGAAAAGGTGGCAGGCGAGATATGCGGGATATTCCCCTTCCCCCTTCAAGGGGCCGCCGTTGAGACCGCAGGAGGTGATTTCCACCTGCTGGATGCGGCCCGCTTCATCAAAGAAGATGGGCTCCGCGCAGCCCTGACGGCTGAACCAGGTGCCGTTGGTCTGGCGATGATAGAAAATGTACCATTGGCCGCTGATTTCCACAATGCTGCCATGATTGTTGCCGCCAAAGGCCACAGGCTTTTCCGCGAGCTTGTAGGTATCGATATGCAGATCGTTGTTGCTCACGATCACGCCGCCGTAGGTGAAGGGGCCCCGTGGATCCTTGGCGGTGGCGTAGCACAATTCGTGCATCACGGTGGAGGAATAAACGAAATAATAGATGTCATTCCGCTTGCGGATGGAGGATGCCTCGAAGAAAGCGTGGCCTTCAAAGCCCGTGCCCTCCGCGTACTCGCAGCCGGGAGCCACGAACACAGGTTCTTCCTCGATGGTGAGCATATCGGGCCCCAGCACGGTGCACATGGCCCCGTGGCGGCTCTTGTCTCCCCTGCCGCAGAAGCCGGTATACAGGTAGGTTTTGTCCCCTTCGGTCAGCACGCCGGGATCAAACTGCGGCTCATCCCCCGGCCTGTCGCCCAAGCGCACGCCGTTTTTGTCGTGTACATAGCCCAAGAACTGATACCGGCCAGCGGGCGAATCGCACACCGCCACGGACACGAAACCCACTTTATCATACACATAATACAGGTAATACCGCCCGTCGGGGCCTTGGGTCACATCCGGTGCGTACAGACACATTTTCCTCTCGGCGTTGGCGGGATCGCCGTCGCGGGGGAAAATCACGCCCTCGCACCGCCAGTCGGAAAGATCGTTCACCGGAGCGGACCACCCCATGTAATCGCCCATGCAGAACACATAGCCGTTGAAAAAATCGTGGGAGCCGTACACATACACCCGGTCGCCGAACACATAGGGTTCCCCATCGGGGATGTATTCCCAGGAGGGCAGGTAGGGATTGAACGCCTGCTTTTTCATTCGCTCACCTTCTTCAAATATTCTTCCAGCAGGAAGTGCTTCAAAGCTGTTTCAGGGCATTTCACCGGCGCGGCGGCATCGGCAAACCGCATGCGCACGGGTTCTTTGGGATCAAATTGCGGCCAGTAAGGCAGCGTTTCCTGCTGGCTGTCCTCCCCGTTGGGATCGCCGGTTTTGATGAAATTGCACCAGTAATCGCACATCTGCCGGGCCAGATCGTAATGCTTTCCCTTGAAGGGACGCCAGCATTTGGCCAGCGTTTCAAAGAAGAACCACAGGTCCACGGAGTGGAAGGTGCCGGGATGATCCCAGCCGGGGATCTCCGCGTCAAATTCGTAATAGTAGAGGGGCAGATCTTTTGGGGTCCGCTGCTGATACAGGGCGGCGGCTCGCACGGCGAACTCGATGGAATTGACCGCGCCTTCTTTTTTGATGCTTTCTTCTGTGGCGGGATGAGAGAAGAAGCTAAGGAAGTTTTCCGCGTTCTCTCCGTAGTTATCCTTCGCCAGTGTGGCAAGCTCTTCCTCATTTTTTGCCGGAGGGAATCCGAAAAACTCGCTGCTGGTATGTCCTAAGAGCACGGGCACGGGCAGCCGGTTTTCATCCAGGAACCACTGCTGGCTGTTGCGCAGGGAGAATACGCCGTCAACCGCTTCGCCAAAGGTTTTGCCCCAGCCGTGAATGCCGTCCCATTCCAGGGCTTTGTTCCGCAGGGTCACGCCGTCGATGGCTCGGGCTTCCTTCAGGTTTTTCACGCCCAAGAAATCGAAGAAAGCTTTGCCCGCGTCCTCCGCCGTGCGCATATCGCTGCACAGGCCGAAGTGAAAAGGATAAGGCGGGGCGAACGCGCCGCTTTGAATAATGGCCCGCTGGAACAGCCCCTTGTTGGCCGGGCTGGTCAATTGAGCGGATACGCTCATGCCGCCGGCGCTCTGGCCGCCGATGGTGATATTCTCCGGGTCACCGCCGAAAGCGGCGATATTTCTTTTTACCCATCGGGTGGCCGCCTGCTGATCCAGGAAGCCGAAATTGCCGGAAGCGTCGGGCGATTCCGCTGTGATTTCGGGATGGCACAGGAAGCCGAACACATTTACCCGGTAATTCACCGTGACCACCACGATGCCGCGCCGGGCGATGCGTTCCCCGTCAAATTCCATTTCAGCGCTATAACCAACCTGGAGGCCGCCACCGAAATACCACACGAACACCGGCATATTTTTCCTGCCGTCGGCGGGAGCCCAGATATTCAGGGTCAGGCAGTCTTCGCCCATGGGGATTTCCTTATCTACGTGCCATTCCCGATCGTACAGGTTTTTGGGGTCCGCGCTGATGGGCGCTTGCAGGGGAATGGGCGAAAAGGCGTAGGCTTCCAGTTCTCCTTCCCAGGCGGCGCAAGGCTGTGGGGCGCGCCAGCGATTTTCCCCAACGGGCGGGGCGGCATAAGGGATGCCTTTATAGCTGGTAATTCGGGGATCGGCAGCGGGCAGGCCCTTCACCCAGCCGCTTTCTGTTTTCACCTTGCGAATCATGCTTTTTCCCTCCTTAAAATTTGCTCTGTTTGCTTATCTGCATTTTCGCATATTTTATAAAAAAAATCAACGCGGCCCCTGTGTGTTTCTTGTCCACCTATGCTCAAATGATGCGAAAAGCAAAAAATATCACATGAAGCGCATCAAATGAAAAGGATTAATCCTTTCAGCCAAGAAATAAACATGCGAACTTATGAAACAGGAGGAATTCACCGATGAAGAAAATCGCTGCCGTTATATCCGTGCTGGCGCTGCTGTGCGCCTGCGTGCCCGTTCTGGCGGAGGAAAACTACGAACCCCTGTATACGCTGGCCGCTCCTTACGGCTTTAAAATGGGCGCGCCCCTGTCCTACGATCAGACGATGAATCTGAAATACCTGAACCTGGTCAAGTCTCATTTCAATTCCATCACCGCTACCAACGAAATGAAAGCTTATTCCCTGCTGAACCTGCAGGCCACCAAAGCCCGCACCGACGGCATGCCCGGCATGAATTACACGGCGGCGGACAAGATGGTGAAGTGGGCCCAGGATAACGGCATCGGCGTCCGCGGCCACGTACTGGTGTGGGACGCTTACATGACCGACTGGTTCTTCCGGGAGGATTACGACAGCCAAAAGCCCTACGCCGATCAGGAAACCATCAAAGCCCGCACGGAATCCTATATCACCCAGGTCATAACGCATTTTGAAGAAAAGTTTCCCGGCGTGGTCTACTGCTGGGATGTGGTGAACGAAGCTGTGGGCGACAATGAAAACGAATATACGGCAGGCGACGCGCGCCATCTGCGCACTGTGCGCGGCGACAATCCCAATCTGTTTAAAGAGCTCATGGGCGATGATTACGTAGCTCTTTCGTTTCTGTACGCCAAGAACACGGTGAAAGCCTTAGGAGCGGACATCAAGCTGTACTATAACGACTATAACGCTTATTTTGAGGAAAAGGCCCAGGCTATCCGCGCCCTGATCGACAGCGTAAATACCTTCGCCCAGTCTGATAACGGCGAATTCCGTCAGCTTTGCGACGGCGTGGGCATGCAGGGCTATATCGGCGGATACGGCGTGCAGGAAGGGTGTCTGGTGGACAGCCACGTGAACATGATCCGGGACGAGATCCTCAACTACGCTGCCATGGGCCTGGAAGTGCAGATCACCGAAATGGCCGTGCGAAATTTTGATTTGGAACAAGCGGACAAGCACGCGGAATTCTATGGAAAGCTGTTCCAGATGTTCATGAGCTTGAACGGTGAAAACGGAAATCCCCTGAAAGCCGTTTCCATCTGGGGCTTAACCGACACCACCGCGCCCAAGGGCAATTATGTGTACAACTTGAACAGCCCCTACGGCGGCCTGTTCACGGTGAAGTTGAATCCGAAGGACGCTTTTGTGAAGGTTTACGAAACGCTCAAACGATAAAAGTTGATCCATGCGCATATTCTTTCCATCCTTCATGCATACTATGGAGCATACAGGCAAATATGGAGGGATTATGCAATGGAACAGACTGCGCATATGAGCCGGAACGGCTGGACCCAGGAAGAAACCGATCTGCTGTGGAAAGAAATTCACTCCGCTTTGGACGCGGGCACGCCCCTGCGCGGCGTGTTTGACCGCACAGGCCAAGCCCTGGGCCGCAAGCCCAACAGCGTAAGGAATTACTATTACATGCAAATGAGGGAAAAGGGCGGCGAGGATATGAAACGCGCCGCCCCTTTCGATACCTTTTCCGAGGAGGAAGTTCACGATCTGCTTCGCAAAGTGCTGCTGGGCCGTGGAAATGGCCGGTCCGTCCGTGCCTGCGTGATGGAAATGTCCGGCGGCGACCGAAGCCGCATGCTGCGCTACCAAAATAAGTATCGCGCCATTCTGCGCAAAAAGCCGGATCTGATCGACCAGGTATGCAGAGAACTGAAACAGGAAGGGCTGCCTTGCCCGGACGTGACCGTGACGGTATCTCCCTTACCCATGGAGAATCAGCCCGCGCAAGCCGATCCGGACGTGCAGGCCATCCTGCGGGCCCTGTCATCCCTTGCTCGGCGGGTCAATGATCCCACGCCGGAAAATGACCGGCTGCGCGTGCAGCGAGATTTGCTTTTGATCCAGGTGAAGGATTTGCAGCTCGCCGTCAAAGACCTGCTGCGTGACTGCAAAGAATTCTTGGGCGGCGAATTAGAGGAAAAACAGCGTCAGCTTCCAGCTTTTTGCGACGCGCTGTCCAGTCATGTGACAAAATTGGAAACCGTTTCCGGGTAAAAAATGACCGGAAGAAGCAGTTCATCAACGCGCTTCCTCCGGTCATTTTTCAGTTTTGGGTCAGGATTTCCGAAATCTCTTTTTCACGCAGGGTTTCTTTGATGAGCAATGCTTTCGCCAGTTTTTCCAGTGTTTCTCTATGCTCTTTCAAACAAGCGCGGGTTCGGTCCATGCCCTGGCGAAGGATCAGGCTTTCATCCCGGTCCGGGTCGCCTGTATCCCCCATGGCGTAATCCTTCGCCATGGCGGAGGCGATTTCCCTGGCCTTTTTCAAATCGTTCGCCGCGCCGGTTGTCACGTTTTCCCGGCCCAGCAGCATTTCTTCCGCCGCGCGCCCGCCCAAGGCAGCGCAGATCATCGCCATCATATCCTGTCGGGAATGAAGCAGGCGGTCGGGCTGCACGCTCATAGAATATCCCGCCGCGCCCCGCGTGGAAGGAATGATGGTCACGCGGGTCAGCCGGGCATCCGGAAGCAAAAAATGGGTGATCAGGGCATGTCCGGCCTCGTGCCAGGCGGTCACGCGTTTTTCAGCGTCCGTCATCCGCCGTGGAGATTCTTCCCCCACTGTCACGCCGCAGAACGCGCTTTCCAAATCGGATTCCAGAATGGGGCCGCTTCCCCGCCGGGCCGCGCGGATGGCCGCTTCGTTCAGCAATGCTTCCAGCCGCGCTCCGGAAAACAGCGCCGTCTGTCCGGCCCAGTTTTCCAGCGAAACGCTGTCATCCAGCGGTTTTTTCCGAGCGTGCACCTGAAGGATTTTTAACCGCTGGTCATAGTCTGGCAAGCCCACCTCGATGCGGCGGTCAAAACGTCCCTCCCGAAGCAGGGCCGGGTCCAGCGTATCCAATCGGTTGGTAGCGGCCAGTACGATGATGCCATCGGAATCGGAAAACCCGCTCATTTCCGTCAGCAGGGCGTTCAGCGTTTGTTCCCGTTCATCGTTGCCGCTGTCCCTTTTTTTGCCGATGGCGTCGATTTCGTCGATAAAGATCACCCCGCCGCCCGCTTTTCGCGCTTTTCGGAACAGCTCCCGCACCCGGGAAGCGCCGACGCCAACGTATACCTGCACAAAGTCCGCGCCGCTCATAGCGAAAAAGGGAGCCTTCGCTTCTCCCGCCAGCGCTTTAGCCAGCAGGGTCTTGCCTGTGCCAGGCGGACCGTAAAGCAGCACACCCTTGGGGGACCGTGCCCCATATTCAGTAAATCGGGCAGGTTCTTTCAAAAACGCCACCAGATCGCAAAGGCTTTGCAGCGTTTCTCCGGAGGCTGCTACATCCTGAAAAGAAACGTTTGGAATCCGTTCATCCGCTTCCACGGCGGCATATTTTTTCAGCCCCAACGCGTTTTTTCCCCGAGAACGGGAGAACAGAAAAATCGCGCCAATCGCTATCAGGCCAAGCATCCATCCGGGCAGACTGTTTTCCTGTTCTTTTACCGCGATATCCAGGGAAAGCAATCGTTCTTTCCCGTCAGAAGCCCGTGGATTGGGCGTTCTGGCGGCCGTGCCGTCGGTCAATACGGTCTGCCAGTATTCGCCGCTGCCCATGGTCACGCTTTCCACTTGCCCGGACTCCGCCAGAAGCCAAAAATCAGAATAAGAAAGGATCACGGCTTGATCCTCCGCACCGCGCATAACAATCAGCAGCAATAGCAAGCCAACCGCGGCAAATACCGCCGGCCCCATCCGCCGCCTGCGATTCATTGTTCCATCCCCCGTTCCCGCTTCGTATTTTCCTCTTTCGTGTACTGTCATTATACAAAGGAACAAGGCCAAAATCTATGGTAATATCTTGCTTCTTTCCAAATAATAACAGATTGAAAAACATAGTAAATTGAGAAAATGGAAAAAAGGATGATAAACGGGAGGCGGCGCTGCGTGAGAAAAGGAAAATGGGGACGGGCTATCCGCCGGATGGATGGGAAAACGGATCGGGAAAGCCGGAAAGAACTGAAAACGCTGGACGGCATCCGCCGCCGGGGATTAAAACGCGGCATTTGGGCGGGATTGTTGATTGCTCTATTAGGCGGGGCTGCATCCTTTTATTTCCTGTTTGACGTAGCCTCCTGGCAGCGGCTTGATCTGCAAAAAATCGTCAATCTGCCCCAGACCGGAGCGGTTTACGACCGGAATGGCGATTTTGTAGCAAAAATACAATCCACGCAGGATCGAGTGAGCGTGCCCCTGTCCAGCGTGCCAAAGGACGTGCAAAACGCTTTTTTAGCGGCGGAGGACCTGCGGTTTTACCAGCACTTCGGCATTGATCCCCTGCGCATTTTTGGCGCTCTTCGATCCAATCTGCGCTCCGGCGAATACGCGGAGGGAGCCAGCACCATCACCCAGCAACTGGTAAAGCTCAGCCATTTGAGCGCCCAGAAAACCATCGCCCGAAAGTTAGAGGAAATGTATTTGGCCCTGCAATTGGAAAGCCGATGCACCAAGGATGAAATTTTGGAAATGTACCTGAATTTCATCTACTTTGGCCGGGGCGCCTACGGTATCGAAGCCGCCGCGCGGGCTTACTTCGGCATTTCGGCCTCCGAACTTTCCGCCGCCCAGGGAGCGGTGCTGGCGGCGGTGATCAAAGCCCCTTCCGCCTACGCCCCGCATCTGCACCCAGAGGCTAACCGTCAACGGCAGGAATACATCCTTCGCACCATGCGGGAAAACGATATGCTGTCGGAAGAAGCGTATCAGCAGGCTCTTGCCCAGGACGTGACCCTGATCCAGCAAAAAGCGCAGGAAACGCGCTACGGCTGGTATGTGGACGCGGTGCTGGACGAGGCGGAAAGCCTGTTATCTATGCAGGCTGAAACGCTGCTTGGAGGCGGCTATCACATTTATACGGCCTTTGACCCGGAGCAGCAGGATATCATCGACGGTCATTTCGAGACGGAAGCCAATTTCCCCGCCAACGCTTCCGACGGCACCCGGACCCAGGCCGCCATGGCCTGCGTGGACGTGCACAGCGGCGCGGTACGGGCCATCGAGGGCGGACGGGAATATGAAGTGCAAAGGGGCCTCAACCGGGCCACCCAGATGCGCCGCCAGCCGGGATCGTCCTTGAAACCCCTGGCCGTATACGCCCCCGCCATTGAAAACCATGGGTATATGACCGCCAGCGTGCTCAATGATACACCCCAGAAATTCGGCAATTACTCGCCCCGCAACAGCGGCAACCTGTATTACGGCAACGTGACCATCCGCACCGCCTTGAAAAACAGCCTGAACGTGGCGGCGGTATCTCTGCTCAACAAAATCGGCGTGGCTTCCGCCCGGGATTATCTGCAAAAAACAGGCATCGAGCTGGACGATCGGGACTGGAACCTGTCGCTGGCGCTTGGCGCCATGACCTACGGCGTATCCCCCGTGCAGCTTGCTGCGGCTTACGCGCCTTTCGCCAACGGCGGCACCTTTTACGCGCCCTATTTTATTGAGCGCATCGAGGACGCGGCGGGAAACGTGCTGTATCGGCATGAAGTGAATGGGAATCAGGTGCTTTCTCCCCAAACCGCCTATCTGATGACCAGTCTGCTGCAAACGGTCACGTCCTCTGGTACCGGGGCCAAGCTGAGCGGGGCAGGCACGCCGGTCGCGGGTAAAACGGGCACTGTGAACATGACTGGCGGCGGCAACCGGGATATCTGGATGGCCGCCTATAACAGCGATATTTCTACTGCTTTCTGGATGGGTTTTGACAACCCGGACAACGAACACAAGCTGCAAAGCTGGGTATCCGGCGGTGACTACACCGCAGCCATGGCAACGCGCTTTTTTAAAAGCTATTACGCGGACAAAGAAAAACCCGCCTTTCTCAAGGCGGACGGCATCGTATGGCTCAATATCGACCTGAAAGCCATCGAGTGGGCGGGCGAACCCATGCTGGCTACAAAAAATACGCCCAAGAGCTACAGCATTTCGGAGGTGTTTTTATCCTCCAACCGTCCTACCAAGGAATCCAACGTGTGGAGCGCCCCGCGCACCCCATCCGCTTTCTACGTGACACACAACAATCAGGGCAACCCGGTGCTGGTGATCACGGCGGCGGACGCGGGGGTGTACCGCATTCAGCGGGACGCCATCGGAGAATGCATCATTCTGAACGAGCTGTATGGCAGCGCGGGCGAAACCTTGTACTATACCGACAAGAAAGCCAAGTTAGGCGTGGAATACACCTACCGGATCATTCCCATCAACGCGGAACTGCTGAACAACGGCATATTGATGGAGGGCAAGCAGGCCGTACAGGTAGCCACGGCCAAAGCGCCCTCCACTGGAAGCAGGATATGGCAGGATATTTCCGGTCTGCTGTTTGGAAATAAAGAGCAGGACGATTACACCGCCGACGCCCTTTCTCTCTTCTGGCAATCCGGCGATTGAGCACCCCAAGCCCCGCACGGCATAACATGATAGGGAAAACAGCGCAAGGAGGAAAAAACGATGGATCAGGATAAAGCTTCCGTGGCGTCTCCCTTTTCGGCGCTCACTTACCAGGAGCAGCAGGACCGGTGGCTGGAATGGCGCTCCCGTCAACTGGATTACCAGCCCACAGACGCTAAACAGCCGCAGGAAAAAGTTCCCGAACACCAAAACAACAGCAAGCCCGCAATGCGTATGCCAAATATGCGTATTGCGGCTCCCGTCCAGCATCGGGAATTGGACGAGGTCATATCCCGGCACCGCAAGGCCATGCGGCAGGCAGGCGCTTTTCAGACTACCGCCATTGACTGACCATGGACTGAATTTGGCTCCAATGACGGATCAGGCCAATCACCAAAAGATGGAGAGGATAAGCCGCGTATGGGATCCATTTGGGAAGACGCAGCCGCCTGCCAGTGGGAATCAGCATCAGCGGCAGCGCCAGAAGGGCCCCGAATTGGATGCGGGAAAGATCAATCAGCAGACCGGATGCGTTGGGCAGGAAGGAAATCTCATTGGGAAGGGTCCAGCCGAACAGGGTCGTTAGTCTGATCGTTCCTTGGCCCCAGTAGAGGCAAAAAGCGGTCATGAGCGCCGCAATGGAGGAGCGGTGGTAGCGGCAGGCATACAGCAAAAGGATGAACAGAATTCCCTGCCAGCCATAGCTGCTTTTCAGCGGCAGAGCGAGGCTGGCCACCAATGCCAGCGCCGGCCCCCAGCACCGGCTGCCATTCCAGTTTTCCCGCATTCCCGCGATAGCCAGCAGACCGATGAACAGCTCAAAAAAAATATTCAGGTCGCTCCATTGATGGTTCATGGCCCAGAAGTAAACCGGCTGGGCCAGGATGCCCACCAGCAGCAGCCGCAGGGCATACTTCCAAATATTGCGGGTATACACCGACCCCACGCACAGGCACCAGGCGAACAAGGGGAAGGCGACGCGCCCGATCAGGCGCAGTTCATACACCCTTGGATAAAACGCCACACCCACATGGTCCACGATCATACAAACGATGGCAATGACCTTGAGCAGCCCGGTATTCTCGTTGCCCCCCGTGCGGGGCAGCCTGGCGTCCGTGCAGCCGATTTCATTTTTTGCCTCATTCATGTCACATATATTCCTCACAAACCGCATATGATGGGTCTATGGAATAACTTCCATGCATTTCCTGTCCCGCTCGCGTGGGCCGCTGAAAAGGCGCGGCCCATGGGCGGGACAGACGATTTTATAGCTTCAATCCACAAAGGAAATCCGATCTTCTTTCACCGCATGCGCGTCCTTGGTATCTTTGGGCACGCCGATGGCGATAGCGATCACAAAATCCCAGCCCTGGGAAAAATTCAGAGCCTGCCGGAAAGCATCCGCTTTTTCCCCGGCAAAAGCGTCCCGGGGCATGCCGAGGATCACGCTGCCAAGGCCAAGGCTTTCCGCCGCCAGGGCGATATTTTCCACGGCGATGCCGCCGTCGATGGGCGTATAGGGGTTATCCGGCATGCCGGAAATGAAGATGACCGTGGGGGCGTGGTAGAAAACATGAAAACTGCCGTCGGAAAAACGCGGGCTGCGCTTTTCAGGATCGCGCTTCATCATTTGCTCCCACACGGCCTTGTTCATATCGTCCAGCAAAGCCTGACTGCGGACTACTGTAAAATGCCAGGGCTGGCGGTTGACGGCAGAGGGCGATTCCACCGCCGCCTGCAGAATGGCCTTTAGCTGCTCTTCCGTGATCGGTGTGCTTTCGTAGGCACGGTGGCTGCGGCGGGCGGAAATGAGGCGCAGAGTTTCGTTGCTCATTGTTGATCCTCCTTCTTGCTTTTCAATAAAGCATTATGGTATAGTACAGATGGGTGGTGATCGGTGATGCTGAAACATGAGGCATTTATGCGGGAAGCGCTGCTGGAAGCCGGAAAAGATGAAAACGAGGTGCCGGTTGGCGCGGTGGTAGTATATGAAGGACGCGTGATTGCCCGGGCCCATAACGAGCGGGAGGGAAACCAACCCTTTGCCCACGCCGAAATGCTTGCTATGGAACGCGCCTGCCAGGCGCTGGGCACGCGCCGCCTGCACGGGTGCGCGCTGTACGTGACGCTGGAGCCCTGCCCCATGTGCGCGGGGGCGCTGATGATGGCGGAGGTCGATCAATGCGTGTTCGGCGCCTATGATCCCCGCCAGGGCTGCTGTGGCAGCGTGTATGCCCTGCCGGAAGACCCCGCTTTTTTCCATCGCGTACCCTGCGCGGGGGGCGTGCTGGAGCCATCCTGTCGGGAGCTGCTGAACGTTTTTTTTCAGAAAAAGCGCTTTCAAATATAGTATAGCACGTTTTTCTTCGTATGGACAGCTTGTCCTGCCTGAAAAAGCAAAAAGAAAACGGCTAAATAATGAACAGAATGTAACTTTTGCAGTTTGCGGAAAAAACGATTGCGAAACCTTTGAACCTGTGCCATAATAGGAGCGCAGAATACCCTGGTTCTCAGGGAGAAAAGAGAGGCTATTTGTATCCATGAAAAAAAAGCTGGGAATCCTGATCGGTCTGCTTGTCCTTGTTGCCGCTTTCATATTGGTGTATCAGTTTACCGATATTTTTCATCAGAGAACGCCCGCTGTTGAACCGACACCTGCGCCCACCGCTGCCCCGACTGCCGAGCCAACGCCCGAACCCACGATCGAACCCACTGCCGAGCCAACGTCCGAACCCACGATCGAACCCACTGCCGAGCCTACGCCCGAACCCACGATCGAACCCACTGCCGAGTCTACGCCCGAACCCACGATCGAACCCACTGCCGAGCCTACGCCCGAACCCACGATCGAACCCACGATCGAACCCACTGCCGAGGCAGCGTCTGAACCTACGCCTGAACCCACTGCTGAGCCTACGATTGCTCCGGTGCTGCTCACCATCGACGGTGAGGATATTCGTCTGGACGCCGTGGATTACATGCTGAACCAGTTGATTACCGCAGGCTATGCCAATGAAAATGATTATGCCCTGGCCATTGAATACATGATTCAGGATAAGGTAATGGTGGGAAAAATCGCGGAATTGGGTCTGGACCAGTTTACGGAAGAAGAAATGGAAGCTTTCAAAAATGAAGCCCATGATGAATGGGAAAGCGCCATTGATTCCTATGTCAGCTATTTCCTGACGGAGGACACCGACGAAGCCCGCGCCCAGGCGCGCGAGGACGGCGCGGCCTATTTTACCGCCTACGGCTACAGTGAAGAAGGTCTGGTAGAAAGCCTGAAGCAGAGCGCGGCCTATGAAAGGCTGGAGCAGAAGATCCTGGAAGGCAAGGATGTAACGATTTCTGAAGAAGAGATCCGCGCCGCTTTTGAAGAAGGCGCCGCCCAGGAGCAGGCTCAAATCGAAGGCAATATTTATCTTTATGAACTGTATAAGAATTATTACGGCGCTGAATTTTGGTATGTGCCCGAAGGCTACCGGGGCATCATCCATATCCTGATGAAGGTGGACGATGAACTGCTGTCCGCCTACCAGGAAGCCCAGGCCGCTTATGAAGAAACCGTGACCGAAGAAGCCCCGGAAGGCGACGCGGAAAAGAAAACCGCTGTGGATGCCGCTAAAGCCGCGGTGCTTGCCAGCAAGCAGGCGGAAATCGATGATATTTACGCCCGCCTGGCCCAAGGCGAAAGCTTTGAAACGCTGATCGCCCAGTACGGCGAGGACCCTGGCATGACCCAGGGCTCCTATTTGACCGAAGGCTACGCCGTGCATAAGGACAGCGTGATCTATGATCCCGTGTTCATCGCCGGATCTTTCAGTGAAAAAATGCAGCAGCCCGGCGACACATCCGATCCTGTGGTCGGCTCCTATGGCATTCACATCCTGCACTATCTGCGGGATATTCCCAGCGGCACCACGGAACTGACGGACGAGATCAGCGCCGAGATCGAAGCCTCCCTTTACACCGAAAAGGTGAATGGTTACTATGCTGAAACGCTGGAAGCCTGGATCGCGGAGCACGATATCGTGTATCACCAGGAAGCCATTGATGCCCTGACCGCCACTCAGGGAGCGACAGCCGAATAAAAAACGCGCAAAGAAAATCGCCTCTGTCATTGAGCAGGGGCGATTTTCTTTGCGTGCGCCCGGCGGGGCACGTTACTAAAGGGTGCAAGACCCAAATCCACCCGGTAGCAGGCTGAAGGCAAAGGGGTCCGCCGCGAGGCGGAATCTGGATGTGGGAGCAGACTAACCACGGGCAAACCTCTGGCCTGACGAAGAGAAACCACATAGAAGGTCGCTTATGAGGGTAAGACTGCCGAACAAGCCGAAGCCATAGTACCTCAAAAAATGAGGGAAGGGCGGAACCAAGACAGCCCGGAGTAGCGGTCGAAAGGAGAACAGCATGGAGAAAGCAGAATACGTTGGGAACGGCGGCTGCCCGCAAAGAGATAACACGGAATGCGAAGGGTATGCGGAGGCGCGGAGTGCTGTTCAGACCGAGCCAGGAGAAACGGGAAGCAGACAGCCGGAACTGCTGGAAAAGTATTGTGCAGGGACAACCTGAACAATGCTTACAAGCGGGTGAAGACAAACAAGGAGACGGGATGACCGTGGAAGCGGCGCTGCCATGGCTCAAAGAACACGGGAAGGCAGCGTCCATGAAGAACCGAATGGAAGAATGAAACGGATGGCTTCGCAGACGATTCAGGCAGTACATCTGAAAACAGTGGAAGAATCCCGGGACCAAGTTGCGAAATCTGATGAAGCTGGGCATCCCGGAATAATTCGCCAGAATGGCGGCCAACAGTCGGAAAGCTTACTGGTTTATGGCGGAAACCACCACCGTAAAAAGCCATATCAAACGAAAGGCTCATACGCGCCCCGGATACTTTGACTTATCCGAAGCGTATGAGCGCATTCAGTCTGCTTGCATTGGACGCGCCGTGTACCGAACGGTACGCACGGCGCGGTGAGAGGACGGAGGTCAGTCCCCCCTCCTGCTCGATTGCTGATATTCAGATGGTGAAGGGTTGGATGTCGGCGATCAGATCATCGCAGTTATCGTCATACACATCCATGGTAATGGGTTTGCTCAGATCCAGGGAGAAGATGCCCAGGATGGATTTTGCGTCAACCACATGGCGGCCGGCCCGCAGGTCTACTTCGTAGGGATACCGGTTCACCGTGTTTACGAAGGTTTTTACTTCTTCGGCAAAACTGAGCTTGATGGGTACAGAACGCATGGGAAACGCACCTCCTCTTCAATGTTGGTTATTATTTTACCTCAAACGGCGAAAAAAAGCAACTGAAATGTTTTCATTATGCTTGCATGTGCCGCGAAATGTGTTGTATAGTAGGAACAGGGATGGGAGGATTGATGCAATGAAGCCGCTCATGCTTTGCGCGCGGATGGAGCCGGGCAAACTCATGCGCGTTTCCCTGATCGCTGGTTCTTTGGGGATTACTGTAAAGGAAGTAAAAGAAGATCAATTTGGGCAGAGACTGGAAACGCTGTGTGGCTTACAGCCGATTAGTCCGGCGGCCGGAAAGGCGCAAGTCGTCGGAGAAATGGCAGTGATGGCCTTTTTCCCGGATGCGCTGATCGACCAGCTGTTCCAGGCCCTCCGCAAAAACGGTGTGGAAAGGCCGCGCCTCATGGCGGTACTGACGCCCACGAACCGATCCTGGACGCTGGAACGCCTCTATCGGGAACTGCAAAAGGAATATGCCGCGATGAACGCGGGGAAGTGAGTACGGGGGGGATCGTCCGGTGGGATATTTTTATCTCGTTTTGGTCGCGCTGTTTTTCAGTTTTGGCGGCACGTCCGTCAAACTGATTCGGCCTTATTTTTCGCCGTTCATGATCACGTTTCTCCGCTTCTTCGTGGCGGTTTTCTGGCTGATCGGTTTAAAGGCCGTAAAGCGGCAGCGGCTGCGGAAGGATTTCTGGCCGTCATTTATGGCGCATTGGAAATGGCTGGTTTTCGGTGCCTGCGCCAAACTGGCGGCCTACATTATGGAAAACGTTGCCCTATCCATAGGCGTTTCCTACGGAAACATTTTGACGCAGCCCGCCCAGATGATCCTGCTGACCATCTTGGGCGTGACGGTGCTGCATGAAAAAATGAGCGCCGCCAAATGGGCGGGCGTGGCGTGCTGCATTACCGGTATTCTGCTCATTTCCTGGAACGGCCTTCCTTTGGACGCCCTGCTGGGTGAACAGCTTACGCTGACGCTGCTGTATATCTTTTCCGGTTTCTGCGCCGGGCTGTTCGTATTCACCCAGAAGAAGGTGTCCGCTGATTTTGATATTTTGGACAGCAATCTGTTCATGTTTGCTCTGGCTGCGGTCCTGGCCTTTCTGTTTCCAGCGGCGCAGGGCGAAATCCTGCCCGCTTCCCCGCCGGATTTGACCTGCATTGCCGCTGTGATCTGGTTCGGCTTTGTCACCGGCATCGGTTTTTATCTCAATGCCAAGGCAATTCCCCTGGTTCCCTTCCGCATGGTGGCGCTGCTGCAAAGCACCATGGTGTTTTTCGCCCTGGCCTGGGGCATCCTGTTTTTCCATGAGCCGGTCAGCCTTTGGATCATCTCCGGCACGGTGCTGTTCGTGACGGGCATCGTGGTAATGCAGCATAAGGAAAAGCCAAAGACCGCGTAAACTTTTTTGTGTTTTACTTGACAATGCGCGCCCGAATATGACATAATAAACTTGTCTTCGAGCCCATGCGCCTGTGGCAAACGCTATGGAGCATGGGCCGCGCCGGAAAGCCCGGTTCAGGGCGCGGCTGGAAACGGCCGCACCTTCCGTATTTGAAAAGGAGACAGACGAAGGGCCGCGCTGATACCGCCCTTTTTGTCCGTGTATCCTTTTTGGATGCGCGGATATTTTTTCCGCCGGTTTTCCGCATAGGGTTGGCGCTGGAAACGGCCCGGCTCCTTTTTTTGAAAGTATACAATGGGGGGATGTTTTAATGATTTCTTTGACGATCTCTTTCGCGGTGCTGATCGCGGGATACTTTGTTTACGGCAGGGTGCTGGATCGTGTGTTTGTGCCCGATGATCGGAAGACCCCTGCCTATGCAAATCAGGACGGTGTGGACTTTATTCCGCTGCCCACCTGGAAAGCGTTCCTGGTGCAGTTGCTCAACATCGCGGGCACCGGGCCGATTTTCGGCGCGCTGATGGGGGCCTGCTTTGGGCCGGTGGTATTCCTGTGGATCATCCTCGGTTCTGTACTGGCCTGCGGCGTTCACGATTACATGAGCGGTATGATTTCCGAGCGGCACGACGGCGCGTCCATTGCGGAGCTCAGCGGCATCTATCTGGGCAAGGGCGCAAAATGGGCCATGCGTATTTTTTCCATTCTGCTTCTGCTGCTGACGGGCACGGTGTTCGTCACTTCCCCTGCGGCGCTGCTGGCAAGGCTGACGCCGGACGCGCTGAACGTAACCTTCTGGATCGTGGTGATCCTCATCTATTATATTCTGGCGACGCTGCTGCCCATTGACAAAATCATCGGCAAGCTGTACCCGGTGTTCGGCGCGGTGCTGATTATCATGGCGGCGGGCATCCTGGGCGGCGTCATTTTCGGCGGCTACAATGTCCCTGAAATCACACTGCAAAGTCTGCATCCGGAAGGGCTTCCCGTTTGGCCTTTTATGTTTGTTACCGTGGCCTGCGGGGCGATTTCCGGTTTCCATGCTACTCAGTCGCCCATGGTGGCAAAATGCATCCAGTCCGAAAAAGTGGGCCGCAAGGTCTTCTACGGGGCCATGCTCTCCGAATCCGTAATCGCCCTGGTTTGGGCGGCGGGCGGCGTGGCTTTTTACGGCGCCACTGGCGGGCTGCAAAATGCGCTTTCCGAGCTGGGCCAGTCCGGCGCGGTCTATGATATTTCCACTGGCATGCTGGGGCCGGTGGGCGGTATTTTGGCGATCGTTGGCGTGATCGCGTGCCCGATCACATCCGGCGACACGGCGTTCCGCTCCGCCAGGCTGATTCTGGCTGAAATCACTGGACTGAATCAAAAGCATATTCGCAGCCGCCTCATCATTACGCTGCCGCTGCTGGGCGCTGGCGCAGTACTGACGCAGCTGGATTTTAACGTGCTTTGGCGCTACTTTTCCTGGAGCAATCAGACGCTGGCGATGGTATCTCTTTGGGTCGCCACGGCCTATCTGCTGAAAAGCCATAAGAATAAATGGGAAAGCCTGCTCACGGCTCTTCCCGCAGCCTTTATGACGGCGGTGAGTACGACCTACATCCTCATGGCCCCCGAGGGCTTCCATCTCAGCACGGGCGTCAGCTATCCAATTGGCGCCGCGTTTGCTGCGGTGAGCGTTGCCATTTATCTTTCAATAAGCCGAAAGCTGAGCGGAAAATAATCAATTCGATCATAGACGCTATTAAGGCGGAAAGGGCGGGAATGATGGTCTTTTTTCAGCAGTTTTATCTGGATCGTGAAAAGGATATTGTGGTGGACCTGTATATGGAAGGCGACCATCTTCTATACGTGATTCGCACGCCCAATCATCATACGGGCAACCTGATCACCAACCTTGCCAGGCTTTGCGCGCTGGAAACTGCGGAGGATGAAAATGGATTAAAGGTGATCCGCGGCGAAATTCCCTGTTATTTCGACGGAGACAATCGGAAAATGTACATCCTGCGGCTGGGGAATACCAAGATCGCCAATATTTTTCCGGACGGGCGGGTGGAACTGAAAGCTTCCATTCCCTCCATTTCCAAAACGCTCATGAGCCAGACTAAGGACTACCGGTTGGGCGTGGAAAAAACCATCGTAAAAACCTACATCCGGGGCGACTGCAAATTCCGCACAGACTTGCATACCCACATGAACGGCAACCTGCCGCCGGACGCCCTGATTGCTTTAGGGATCATCCATCAGATACGGTATCCGCTTTATTACATCAAAAAGTTAGGGCTTCTGTGTACGGATTCCCAATGGGTATTTCTGGAAACGGAAAGGGTCGAAGCGGAAAAGAACCTGGACCTGAGCGCCCTGACAGGCCGCCATCGGGAACGCCGGATCGACGATTTCACCTTCATCAATTTTGCCGATCTGATTTTGGGCAATCCCCAAAATGCCGCCGCCAACATCGAGAAAATCCGCAATTCCCTCACCATTCCCAAGGACGGCCAAGCGGTATTTGCTGATCTGGAAAAGGTCTACCTATACCGGTACGTATTTACCAAGGGCGTTCCCGATCTGCATCCCTTTTCCGGCATCAATATCGAAAGCATCCCGGACCGGGAGGTATACGCATACGCGGAGAAAATGCGCCAGGACCGGGAGGACAGCCGGTACCGGAGCAATACCCTTTATCAGGACCTGCTGCTGTGGATCGCCAGGGAATACCGGAAACGGGGCATTGAATACGCGGAAATCAGCGACACTTCCCTGCTAAACAAGGCGGAATTTCCAGAAAAGCTGCGCCAAATTCATGAAATCATGCCCACCGTGACCCGCGAAACCGGCGTGCTGCTGCGCTTCCTGACCGGCATCCGCCGCATTCCCCTGACCATCGTCCGGGATCAGGTAACGCCCAATGATTATCTGATAGAAAACCTGCGCTGCCTGCGCGTGATCGCGGGAGATCCCTATATCGCGGGCAGCGATATTATCGGCGAGGAAATCAACGATATCCTGGAACTGCGGGGCGTGATCGGAGAGTTGACCGCCCTTGCGGGAGAACATCCCGGCTTTGTGATCCGCGTTCATGCCGGGGAAAACGACGGACTCCGGGATAACGTGGCAAACAGCATCCGCTGCGTGGTGGAATCGCTGAAGGAAGGGAAGCCCATGCCGCCTATCAGGCTGGGCCACGGCCTGTATACCTGTGATTTGAGCAGCCCCAAGGGGAAAAAGCTGCTGGCGGATATGCGGAAATATGGCGTTACGCTGGAGTTTCAGATCACATCCAACGTGCGGCTCAACAATCTGAGCAGCCTGGACAGGCACCCCCTGCGGCAATACTTGCAAGCGGGGATTCGCTGCGTCCAGGGAACGGACGGCGGCGCGCTGTACGGCACCAATTCCATCGATGAAGAATTGAGCCTTGAAAAACTGCTGAACTTGACGCACGAGGAATTATGCCGCATGCGCCGGGCGGAGGACGAAACCTTAGCGGAAAGCCGCCGCGTATTTGAAGAAAAGATGCATTCGTTCCGGCAGGATTGTCCCGCCGGAGACGTAGCACTTTATTACAGCCGCAGACTGGAGAAAGCCGCGCGTATGGCTAAGACGCTATGGGAAGCACCTGGCCGGATCAGTGCGGAAAGGGAATTAAAGGGGCAGATAGCATCCCTCCCGGAAGGACTGTTTCCCATCGTGGTCGCGGGCGGCAGCTTCAACAGCAGCGGACGCCGCACCGTGATAAGAGATGAGGAACGCGCCTTTATCGATACGCTTTTACAATGCGCCGATCACGATAAGGTATGTTTCGTTGTGGGCCATACGCTGTCCGGCTTGGAAGGATATTTAGCGCGCCGGGCTGCAGGCCGCTTTGCCGTTTTTGCCATCGTTCCCAATCAGATCACCCGCATGGAAAAAACACGTCTGGAAAAGATGAAAATCGGTATTCTTATATCCATCGAAAGTTCCGGCATGGGGCTGTATAAGAGCTTTGCCTATGAGATTTTCCAAAAAAAGCCGTCGCTCCTTCTGGCTTTTGATGGCAATTCCGCCGCGCTGAACCTGATCCAGGAGGCAAAGAACGGCCTGGAAAAAAGCCGCATCTATATCAACCCCAAATCCCGTGATTTGGCGGTAAAAGCTAAATTGCTGGAAGGCTATGTTCGGCCTTTAACGAATCCGGAGAGCATCCTGTCGGATTTGAACCTGACAAAATCATAAAACAACTTTTACATAAGAAAAGCGCGGCTGACCGCGCTTTTCTTATGTGTTTTTCCGTCATTCTTCCGTTACGATTTCGAGCAGTTTGTACCCATTGTTCAACGATTCTACAATCACTTTATCGTCGTCTGTGATCGTAAAAGGATTTACATAGTGTTTCAGCACAATTTCTCCATACCATGTGACGAGCATGTTCTTGTAGAATTCGGATGCAAACGAAAGCATGTATCCGCTGCCACGCTTCTGGCTTTTCTCTATTTTTGCATCATTAACATATCTTTCTACTTGATCAGGCGCCAATACGGTGTATCTCGAATTTGAGCCATCTTTAAAAACATATGCAGCGCCGATCTTACTCCATTTTTTATTCAAATTGGCAGCTTCGAATATCGTACCGTCAGAGATTTGCAGATAATAGCGCGTTTTGTTGTTTTCCACGCAGCAATATCCATGCAGTACATAAGGATCGAGTGTAGTATTGTTTGCTATCACCTTGTCAAATTCGCAGGGAATTAAGAGCCTGTTTTCCCATATAGAGTAGAGTCCCTGTTTTTTGTTGACAGACAGAACTGCATAAATGGGCGTAACAGTAACGATTTCCTCCTCGATCAGCGGCATCAGTTGTTCGCCTTCAAGCGTAAACACACTGTACCATTTTTTACCGGAAGAGTCCAGCCGCGTCACTTTCAGCAGCAAGCCCGCGTCGGTGGACACTTCCTGAACGGCTGAAAAACCGTCAATCAGGATTTCGTTTATCCCACGAGGCATCACAGCCCAGTTTTTGATTACATACATCGGTTCGGTTAGCTTCTTGACCTCAATATTTATCTGCTGGAACTGGCTGTCGTATACTTTGATTTGGTCCTGACGATCCTGCACGTACAGATACTTTCCGTGACCCGCTGCATCCATGAAATCATCACGCGTCAGAGAAAGACACGGGGTAAGCGCTTCTGTTCCTTTTTTGCCAAGCAGTGCGTGATCGCCCAAGTAGAACAGGTCACAGCGCCGAATGCGGTAGTAAAAGGAACCATTCATCACACAGTCATAATCTTCCGCGCCGCTTTCCTCCAGCACCCATCCACAGGCCCAATAAGGGGTAAAAGCTTGCACAATCCCGTACAGGAAATCCGATACCTGTGTTCCATCAGCGGTTACAATGGCATGAGAATTGATTTCCCACAGCCCCACCGCGTTCAAATTTTTAGGAACGGTATTCGACGCGTCAAAGCAATTGCAGGAAAGGTAAGATAAAGAGACGTAAGAATATGGGATCAATTCTTCCCCGTCCGTATTATACACGCCCCATTTGGTTCCTTTTCTTTCCTTGGCAAGAAGATAAGGCGTATTCTGCACCGGAACCAACTCGCCCATTTCCGTCAAAAGCTCACGAACCGTCACTTCACCTTCCGCATGCGCCGGAAAAAGCATGGGTGCAAGCGTCAGAACCAGCAGCAAAAAGCAAACGAACCGCCTTTGCTTTCTGTTCTTCATAGACTTCCTCCTTTATCGGGCTGTGATCACGTCAAGCTCCATTCCCATGATGGTGCGGATCATCGCCTTGGAATCGTCTGTCAGGGTAATGGCGGTTTTATGGGTGAACGGCAGCAGTTCATTGCCATGCCAATCGATCACGCCGTAAAATCCATTCTTTTTGGCGACAATCAGATAACCGTCGCCGCGGGAGGCAGCGATTTCCTGATATTCATACAGCTCGGTACGCGTTCCGTCGGCCGCGATCAGCACAAAGCCTTTTTCGCCGTCAAACGCAAGAGAACAACCGTAGACTTTGGCAATACGGCTATTATAGGCGGGCGGGCAGGTAATTGAACCGGTACGTACATCTACAAAACCGCTCATTCCATCTTTTTCCACAGCCACGTAACCCATATTTACATATTGATCGATGGAAGTCTTGGAGGCAATAATATTGGTAAATTCACAAGGAACCACCAGACGCTTTTCTGCCAGCGAATACAGGCCGCGCAGTCCATCTCCGTTGGCGACCACCACATAGGGATCGCCCATGGTGACCACGGTGTATTCGGCGGGCATCAGTGCCTTGCCGTCAGTGTCCAGAATAGCCTGCCGCTTGCTGCCGTCCGCAGCGGTAGTGCTGGCCAGAAGCAGCAACCGATTGGGCAGATCAGCCTCCGCTACTCCGGTATAGCCGGTGGCAATCACTTCATTGGTCAATTTGCTGACGATCTCGTAGTTTATTACATCATAAAAAATGGTTTTGAGATCCTTAAGTTCCAAATCGATCGGCTGGAATTCCCGATCATAGGCAGTTACCACGTCATTCCTGTCCTGGATGTAGATATAATCCCCATGCTGCTTGGCGTCTTTAAACTGGGTACGGTCCAAAGACGCTACCAGGGATACGCCCTCATCGGAGACAAAATAAAGATCGCAGCGTCCGATCAAATAATTCACTTTGTTGACGGTCAGGTCTTTTTCTCCGCCGGAGGCTTCCGCAAGTACGATGCCGGCAACCCAGCGGGCATCATAAACTGTTACAGATCCGTACACGAAATCGCTGATTTTGGTGCCGTCGGTCTTATAGATAGCCAGACCGTTCACATTTTCCTTATCTTTGGAAACCGTCAGAAAGCCGTTTGTCAGCGCGTTCACAGCGGCAAGACCATAGGGGATCACTTCCTCGCCTTCGGTCGTAAATACGGCAAGGGTATTATCCGTTTTGGATTCCAAGATGATCAAATTAGTGCCTTGCAACGGCTTGATGGAAGGCATATACTCGAATCGAATATCAAACTGAAGACCTTCCGCAGTAACCGAGGAAATGATTTCTTTTGTCCCCACAGTTTCCGGCCTTTCAGAGCTTTCATTGCTTTCCGGGCTTTCCGCCAGTACCGCGGCGGGAAGCAACGCCAGCATGCAAACAAGCAGAATCAGTATCCATGTCCTCTTCATAGTTTTTCTCCTTTCGTTTCCCATTGAAAGCAATACCATGTTTTCAAAATAATTGATTTGCGCTTCTTATGATACCTTATTTTATCGGATTTTTCAATACTTTTCTAAAAAATGTATGTTAATGCAGTTAGTATCTCTGCCATGCCGCTGTAGCTTCCTGAAAATCCTTTTTTTCCCTATTGACAAAGCTGATATAATAAGAAGTGCGGCAGATGATTCCACCATTTCCGTTCTGTACCGCAAAAGGAGTGTATCATTATGGTAAAGGTCAACATCATTTCAGGTTTTCTCGGCGCGGGCAAAACGACGCTGATCAAAAAACTGCTGGTCGGCTCCATCGCCAATGAAAAGGTGATTTTGCTGGAAAACGAGTACGGCGAAATCGGCATTGACGGCGGTTTCATGAAGGATTCCGGTATCACCGTGACAGAGCTGAATTCCGGCTGCATCTGCTGCACCCTGGCGGGGGATTTTCAGAAATCCATCGACGAGCTGATCAACACCTATCATCCTGACCGCATTTTGGTGGAGCCCACCGGCGTTGGCAAACTGAGCGAAATCATCGCTGCCGTGGAAAAAGCCAAATCCCGTCATGACGATTTGACGATCGCAGGCTGTGCCACCGTGGTGGACGCGGGCAAATGCCGCATGTATCTGAAAAACTTCGGCGAATTCTTCATCGATCAGGTGAAGTCCGCCGCCACCATCATTTTCAGCCGCACCCAGCTTTTGCCCCCCGACCGGGTGGAAAAGAGCCGTGCCCTGATCGAGGAACAGCACCCCGACGCCCGCATCATTACCACCCCTTGGGATGACTTGGACGCGGACACAGTGCTGGAAGTGATCGAAAGCGGCAAACCCATTGAAATCCATGTGGATCTGGACGACGATGACGACGATGAAGATGAGCATGAGCATCATCATCACCATGACCACGATGAGGATGAGCACGAGCATCACCACCATGAGCATGACGAGGATGAACACGATCATGAGCACAATCATCATGACCACGAACATGGCCACGAGCACCATCACCACCATCATCATAAGCCCGGCGAGCACGACGCGGACGAGGTGTTTGAAAACGTGGGCGTGGAAACAGCCCGCCGCTATACCCAGGATGAGATTCGCGGCATGACCGAGGCGCTTTCCGATCAAGAAGAATACGGCCTGATCCTCCGCGCAAAGGGCATTTTGCAAACGCCCGATGGTGCCTGGTTCCAGTTTGACTATGTGCCCGGCGAACTGCAAATGCGGGACTGCTCTCCCGATTACGCCGGACGGCTGGTGGTCATCGGTACTAACATCGACGAAAAAGCCCTACGGGAGCTTTTCAAACTGTAAGGGATAGAAAATGAAAACGACACAGAAAATCGTAGGCGTATACGTCGTTACGGGTTTCATCGAAAGCGGCAAAACCACCCTCATCCATTCCATGCTGGAGGACAAGGGCTTTTCCCGTGGGGAAAAAACCCTGATCATCAGCTGCGAAGAGGGCATCGAGGAATACGATGACAAAAAACTGCTTGAAAACAACTGTATCCTTGTCACCATGGATGACAAGGATCAGTGGAACGAAGAAAACCTGCGCCGCATCGACGCCCAGGTGCAGCCCGAGCGCGTGATCATCGAATACAACAACATGTGGACCATCGACCACATGGGCAGCACAGAAATGCCCGCCCTGTGGCGGGTGGTGCAGGTGATCACCACGGTGGACGCCACCACCTTTGAAAACTACATGGCCAACGTGCGCACCATCCTTACCGATCCTTTGAAGGAAGCCGATCTGGTGCTGTTCAACCGCTGTACCGAAAGCATGCCCAAATCCCAGTGGCGGCGTTCCATTCGCGCGCTGAACCAGAATACCACCATCCTGTTTGAAAACAACGACGGCAGCTCCGAGGACGGCATCGCGGATGAAGATCTGCCCTATGATATGAAGGCCGATATCATTGATATCAGCGACGACCAGCTGGGCATCTTCTACATTGATTCCTTAGATCATCCCGAGCGCTACGACGGCAAGACCGTGCGCTTCGTGGGCCAGCCCTTCCCGGAAAATTCCATTCCGCAGGGATACTACTACTTTGGCCGTCTGGCCATGACCTGCTGCGCCAACGATATCCAGCAAATGGGGTGGGTCACCCAGGGTAACTTGAAGCCCACCACCCGGCATTTTTACCGCCTCACCGCAAAATGCGAAAAACGCACCGGCGGCGACGGACGGGAGATCGTCACCTTCAGGGAAGTTGCGGCGGAGCCCGCCGCGCGGCCCAGGGAAAAGTACATTACCTTTAACTGATATTCTTTCAGCCCTTTGCCGACCTGTTTCAAGCATGCAAAGGGCTTTTATCATTTTCTGCAAGGAGGTTGGTTTATGCCTTTCTCTTCTTATCTGGATGGAAAACGCGCGGATTGCCGCGCGCTGGTTCATGCGCTGGGGCAGCATTTCCCCTATGTGAGTATTTTGGGCACGGACGTACGCGCCACTGCGATCCGCGCGGATAAAAAAAGCTCCGCTGTGCAGGATGGCCGGGGAGAATGCGGCTTCGTGGTGAGAATGCACAATGGACGTTCCTTCTTTGAATACTCCATCGACGCTCTTTCCGGCGACATGAACGCCCTGGCGGATAAAATCTTGCGGGAGGCGGCTGTTTCCGCCTCTCTGGAAGGCCGCATGATCGAAGCGCCCCTGCCCCAGGATGAGCCACTGAAAAAGGATTTTGTGCGGGAAACGGATTTCGCGGACTATGACGAGGAAGCCCTGCTGGAAACCTGCAAGGCTTTGAGCCAGGAGCTGCTTGAAAAAGACGAACACGTTCTGAACGCCTTCGCCATGATCCAGCCCTTCACGGTATCCAAACTGTTTATCACCAAAAATCGGGAGCTCAGCCAGCATTACGGCTGGGCCAACGGCGCGCTGATGGTGGTATACGGTGGTGAAAAGATGGCTCAGGCCCGGCATGTGGAGGGTTCGGACAAGATGGCGGAAATCATCGCTGGCATGAAAGCCCATACCGATAACGTGATAACCCTCGCGGAGCACTTGACCCATGCCCAGCCCATTGAGCCCGGCGTGTATGATGTAATCACTGACAGCTCCATCACCGGCCTGATCGCCCATGAAGCCTTCGGTCACGGCGTGGAAATGGATCAGTTCGTGAAGGATCGGGCCATGGCCAAGCACTGCATGGGGCAGTATGTGGCCTCCCCCATCACCAACATGCACGACGGCGCCGCGGCTGCCCATTCCGTGGCATCCTACTTCTTTGACGACGACGGCGTGCTGGCCCACGATACCCAGATCATCAAGGACGGTATCCTGGCGGCCGGTTTGTCCGATCTGGCCTCCGCTTCCCAGCTTGCCACCGACCCCACCGGCAACGGCCGCAGGGATTCATACAAGCGCAAGGCTTATGCCCGTATGACCAATACCTTCTTTGAACCGGGCAAGGACAAATTAGAGGATATGATTGCCTCCGTGAAACACGGCTACATGCTGTTTGAAACAAACAACGGCATGGAGGATCCCAAGAACTGGCAAATTCAGTGCACCGCCGAATACGGCATTGAGATCGTGGACGGCAAACTGACGGATCATTACGTCTCCCCCGTGGTCATGAGTGGTTCCGTGCCCGAGCTGCTCAAATCCATTTCCATGATCAGCGATCAGTTCAAGGTCATTGGTGCGGGTATGTGCGGCAAGGGTTACAAAGAATGGGTGCGCGTTTCCGACGGCGGGCCCAACCTGAAAGTGAGGGTGAAGTTAGGATGAGCGTGATCCAGCGTTTATTGGAACAGAACAGGGATCTCAGCGGCTGGCGCATCAACGAAATGAACACGGTCTCTTATGAATTGTTTTTCGTGCATCGGAAGCTGGAAACCATCCGGGCTACGGACACTGTTACCACCAACGTGACCGTTTATGTGGATCATGACGGCAAAAAAGGCGATTCCTCCTTTGATATCAGCGCCGCCATGACGGAAGCCGATATCAAGCAAAAGATCGAAACCGCCGTGCACAGGGCCAAGCTGGTATACAACGAACCATATGAACTGCCCGAGGGCGGGGCGGAAACAGCGGAATTGCCCTCCAATATGAAGGACAGGGACCCGAAGGAACTGGGCCAGCAAATCGCCGACGCGGTCTTCGCCGCGGACACGGTGCCCGGCGGCTCCATCAACGCCTGCGAAATCTTTCTGTACCGGGACACCGTGCGGGTGATCAACAGCCGGGGGATCGACAAAATCCAGCAAAAGCATTGGGTGATGATCGAAGCCATTCCCACCTTCACCGAGGGCGCGGAATCAGTGGAGCTGTACGAGGATCACCGGTTCACCGATTTTGATCCCGCGAAAGTTACCGCCGAGATTTCCCGCCGCATGGCGGAAGCCCGGGACCGGTTCACGGCGAAAAAGCCCGACGTGCCCATGGAAATCAACGTACTGCTGCGGCACCATGAGATCACGGAGCTGCTGTCCGAACTGGCCGACGATCTGAATTATCAGTCGGTGTATATGCACGCCAATCTGCATAAGACGGGCGATGATCTACAGGAAAACGGCGACGGTGACAAGCTGACCGTGACCATGAAGGCCCAGGTACCGGGCAGCGAAGAATCAGCCAGCTTCGATGCCGACGGCGCGGCTTTCATCGATACCTGCGTCATCCGAGACGGCGTTGCCGCCGCGAACTTCGGCAGCAGCCGCTTCGGCCAATACTTAGGCGTTGAGCGTCCCACCGGCAATCTGCCCTGCATCCAGGCGGAAGCGGGCACTCTGACGGAAGCTGATATGAAAAAAGCGGCATACTTAGAATGCGCCTCCATGTCGGGGCTGCAATTGGACCTGTACAACGATTACATCGGCGGCGAAATCCGTCTGGCCTATTACTTTGACGGAGAAAAGACGGTGCCCGTCACCGGTATTTCCATGAGCGGAAAGCTGAGCGCCGCCCTGGCCTCCTTGCGCCTGTCCCGCAGCATCGTAACAGAAGGCGCGTATGAAGGCCCCCAATACCTGATGATCCAAGGCATGACCGTGCTGTAAGAAAAGGCGGTGAAGAAACGTTGGACGCCCTGCGAGGATTGAAAATCGGCATGATTTCCTTAGGCTGCGTGAAAAATCGGGTGGATTCCGAACAGATGCTGGGCAAGCTGACAAAGGCCGGCATGGAAATCACCCACGAGCCCCAGGAAGCCGACGTGCTAATCGTGAACACCTGCGGCTTTATCGCCCCGGCAAAAGAAGAATCCATTGATGCCATCTTTGAAATGGCTGCGTATAAAAATACGGGACGGTGCAGAGTGCTGTGCGTCACCGGCTGCCTGGCCCAGCGCTACAAAGACGATCTCTTGAAGGAAATCCCGGAAATCGACTGCTTGCTTGGCGTCAGCCAGTATGAGCATCTGGAGCAGTATCTTTCAGAAGCTCTATCCGGCAGCCGCCCCGCCGATACCCGCCGGAACAATGGCTTCTTAGAATGCGGCCGAGTGTTGACCACGCCGCCCAGCTCCGCTTATATCAAGATCGGCGACGGCTGCGATAACCGCTGCGCCTACTGCGCCATTCCCCTGATCCGAGGCGGCTACCGTTCCCGGCCTAAGGACGCCATCTTGGAGGAAATGCTTCTTCTGGCAGAGCAGGGCGTTCGGGAACATATCCTCATCGCTCAGGATACCACCAAGTACGGCATCGACATTGGTTCCAGCCTGCGCGAATTGCTTTCCGATGCCTGCCAAATCCCCGGCGTGGAGTGGCTGCGCAGCCTGTACATGTACCCGGACGAAACGGATATGCTGTTGCTGGAAACCATGGCGGCCCATGACAACATCTGCAAGTATCTTGATCTTCCCCTCCAGCACGCCTCCCCCGCCCTGCTCAAAAAAATGAACCGCCGGGGAGAAATGGCCCACATACGGCAAATGCTCACCGCCGCCCGAAAAATGGGCTTCTGCCTGCGCACCACGTTTATCGTGGGCTTCCCCGGCGAAACGGAAGCGGACTTTGAGCAATTGATGGCCTTTACCGAGGAAATGGCCTTCGACCGCATGGGCGCGTTCGCCTATTCTCCCGAAGAGGATACCCCTGCGGCAACCATGCCCGATCAGGTGGATGAGGATGTCAAGCAGGAGCGGCTGAACCGTCTGATGGCCCTGCAAGCCAAGATCAGTCTGGAAAGGAACCGCCTGCGGATCGGTAAAACGGAAAAAGTACTGGTCACCGGCCATAACGGCACTAACTACACAGCCCGTTCCCAGTGGGAAGCCCCCGACGCCGACGGAGAAATCATGCTGTTCAGCAATGAACCGCTGAAGGAGCATCAATTCATCATGGCGAAAATCACCGGCGCAGATACCTACGACCTGAGCGCTCAGGCGCTTTGATTCAACGAGCAGTATTTATCCTTTCGCGTTGTGTATGGCAGTGCTCTATCTAGAGTGTGTTTCTAAAAGTATACCCGCCTGCATTATGCAAGAAGTATGCGAATACAGGCCAGATAGACAAAAGCCAGAAAACGGTCAGCGAGCTTATCATAGCGGGTAGCGACGCGGCGAAATTCTTTCAGTTTCAAG
>JAFXSH010000071.1 GCA_017525805.1 Clostridia bacterium
CTATTTTTGAGTATTACAAATTTAATCGCAGTATTTGCCCCGTGATACTTTTCGCTGATTTTCAGCACTTTAGCAGGGTGTGCGCTTTTTCGCAGTTTTCCGTAGTTTTATAGGGGTTTTGGTCCGCTCACCTCCACAAAATACGCTGATTTTCAGCAAGTTAGCGTTTTTACGCACCAAATTACGCACCATTTCTGCGGGTTTGGTGCTTTTTTCGTGCCCCGCCAGCGGTCGGCGTTGAGGTGTCCGGCAGGGCTCCCCGGCCAGCCCTGGGCGGCTGGTGTCCAGGGGTGGCGCTGGCTGGCTGCAGCCGACACTATTGCGGCAGGATCTGCAGGGGCGTTGAGGTGTCCAGCTGGGCAGGCTGGCCCGTGTCGGCGGTCGGCCCTTCCCCTGTTGAGGTGGCAGCGCTAGCCCCGGTCCCTGGGCAGATCTCGCCCAATTCGCCCACAGCGCAGGCGCGCGGGTGCAGGCGCGTGCGCGGGTGTGGGAGCCTCAACGGCTGCAGGGCTCCCCGTGTTGAGGTGTCCAGCTGGGCCAGGTGTCCGGCGTTGAGGTGGCAGCCCCTGCCCGGTGTCGGCTGGCTGCGGCGGGTGTCCTGGGCCGTGCTGGCCTTCCCGCTTCCCTGGTGTTGAGGTGTCCCGGCTGGTGGCTGGTGGCCAACACTATTGCAGGCGTGGGAGCCTCAACGGCGGCAGATCCGGCGAAGGCTGGGCGGGTGTCCCGGTCCAGGTGTCCGGCGTTGAGGTGGCAGCACAGGGGCCGGGGTGTCGGCTTCCCGTTCAGTCCCCGGGGGTGTTTTTCCGCAGGGGGTGTGCCAACCATAACCCCGCCGCCAGCCTTCTACACACACGGGCAAAACCTTTGGCCCTTTGGGGGCGCGGATAGGCCCGTTATAGCCGCCTGTAGGGGTGTATCTTGCCCCGGTTGGCCTGCGCTATTGTGCCGTACTTTGGCCCTTTCACGGCTGGCCCTGGGCGGTGTCGGCAGGGCTCCCCGCCAGCTTGCGGCTGCGGTCCTGGTGTCCGGCTGGGCCCCGTTCATCGGCCTGCGGCCGTCCCGTGTCGGCTATCCTGCAGCGCTGGTGTAGGTGTTAGCCGTAAAGTGCTGATATATAAGCAGATAGGGGTAGGGGGCAAAATCCCTTTTGGGCATTGTTCTAAAAGCGCACCCCTAGTTTCACTCGCAATAAAAGTGATTTTTAGGAAATAAAACCCACTTTTCGGCCTTGCAGGGGCCTAGAAGGCCGATTTTGCCCTGTTGTCAGCGGGTGCAGCCGTCCGAAAATGCCGGCATTTCGGCCAAAAAACGGCCTCCCAGGTGTCTAGAAGGCCGTTTTGACTGCGCGGGCGGGTTTCCTTATCGGTCCCGGCAGCGTGTCAGCACTTGCGGGGTTTCCGCTTGCGCGGCGATCCGGGCACACGGGCCCCTGCGGTGGCTTCCCAGCCAGGGTGCGCCCGTTTCCAGGCTATTATTTTGGCCTTGTCCCGCAGGCCCTTTTGGTTGTTGCAATCATCGCAAAGGGGCTGCAGGTTGCGGCGGTCAAAAAAACCTTGTTCCCCGCAGATCGGCCAGGGCTCTATGTGGTCCACACAGGTAGCTGGGCGAATTATTCCCCGGCGCTTGCACTCTGCGCAAAGGGGCTGCTCTACACGGATAGCCCTAGATAGTTTTGTCCAGCGCCAGGTGTGATAAGGTGCGCCCGGTTGTTCGCGGCTGGTTTTCTTGGGGAAGGGGGAAGGGCCCGGCGGCGGGTCCCAGGGTAGGCGGTGTTTCTCTGCCATAGTGTTGAGGTGTTAAGGGTGTTATTGTTGAGGTGTCCGGCCAGCTGGCGGCTATTGCTTCCCGGCCGGGGTGGCTTCCCTCATTATGTCCCGCGCCAGGTGTTCGGCCTGCCGGGCGTGTTCGGTGGCGGCCTGCAGGATCTGCGCGGCAATTGCTTTGCGGTCGGCTCCCTTCGGCAGTAGGTCCAGGGCCCAGCGCAGCCCCTGCAGCTGTCGGACTACGCCCTGCTGGCGCTTCATCAGCCTGTCATATTTCTTTGCCAGCAGCGCCCCCGCTTCGCCCCTGAAGGGGGTTTGCTCTAGCCGGGTAATTTCCGGCATTTCATATTGTTTGCTAGTCATTCGTTGAGGTGGTTTTATGTGTTCAATCCTTGCCCGTTCCCGGGCTCCCTGCGGGCCTTCCGGCCTGCGGCTGGTGGGTCTGCCCGTCCGGGTCCGTGCTGGCCCTTCCTGGGCGTTGAGGTGGCGGCGCGGCAGCTGGCGCGGCCAGCGGTCGGCGGCCTTCCGGCTACAGCAGCAAATCATCAAAATCGTGCTTCCCGATTTCCTGCCGGGCAATGTGGAAAAAGGTCCCGATTCCCCATTTATATTCCTTGTGCTTCAGCAGATCCGAAAACTTGCTATCGGTTTCTTCGGGCGTGTAGCCGGGATATAGGGCGCTGATTCGGTGCGCGTAGTCCCGGCCGCCTTCCCCAAAGGTCTGCGCCAGGCTGGCGAGGATTCGCACCCATTCGCCCCGGTCGGCGGTTATATCCCAGCGGTTGCGCTCACAGGCTTCTATTACGGCCTCAACGGCTGCGGCGGTTTCGCTGGTGTCCAGGTCCCGGCCCAGGGTTTCGCGCGTGCTGTGGTCCCGTTCCGGCAGGGTAAGCGCCCAGGGGCGGGCGGCGGTGTTGATATAGGGCGCGGGGTCCCAGGAAACAAAGCGCTTGCGGCAAATGTCCCTGCAGCCCCGGTCAATCTCTAGCCCGGCGCGCTCAAAGTGGTAGGCCAGCGCCCGGAAATATTCGCTGTGCTTCGTGGGGTCCGCAATCGGGATTACAACTACATAGCCAGCGCCCCGGCAGGATCTGCCGCAGTAGGCAATGTGCGGCACGGCCGCAACGGCCGCCTTCAGGTCAAAGCCCACAAGGGCGGGGTTTATCCCCTTGTCCGGCTTGCAGTCTATGTCAATGGATATAAAGCCGCTGTGCTGCTTCAGCCCGGTGCGGGATATGTGGCTGAAGGTCCCGGAAGGCGTGAAGCACGGCAGGGCCTTTTTCAGCGCTTCCTGTTTGGCGGGGTCCGTTTCGGCTCTCACGGCCTCAACCTGGGCGCGCCAGGTGTCCGCAATCAGGGCCCGGCCCAGGGAAATAGTTTTCAGTTCATCATCGGCCCCGTCCACACGGGGAAGATATGACACTTTTGCGGTAAAAATGGACTGATACATAGATAGATACGCTGTTTTATTGAAATCTGCGCTATAGGTGCATTGCACTATGTTGCGCCAGCTGCGCCCCGGCGGTCCCCGGGCGGCTGGCCCCCAGCGGGCAAAGGTGCAATTTAGATAATGTGCTATAAGTCATTGTTATACAAGGTTTTGCGTTCAAAGGTGCAGAGGTGCAAAACAGGTGCAGAATTGGTGCAATTGCGCCCCTTACGGCCTTCAGGTGCAGTGGTGCAGCGCGCTATATAGATAGCGCTGCACTACTCTGCACCAGGTCGGAATAATGTCGGATCATCTTCCCCGGCGGTGCTGGTGTCCTGGGCGCTGGTGTCGGTGTCGGCGGTCCCGTCCGGCTCCCCGTCCGTGTCGGCTTCCTCAACGGCGAAGGGCAGGCTATAGAAAACGCTTGTGCCTACTTTCCGCTTTTCAAGGGCGTGGTAGTACACGGCGCTTTTCACGGCTTCCTGGGCGGTCCGCTTCGCCTTCAGGTGGTAGTCCATATATACCTGTATCAAGTCCTTGCTCTGCAGGCGCGCAGTATCGTGAAATAGCGGCTCAAACTGCTGGAAATAATAGCGCCATTGTTCGGTGTCCGTGCTGCCCCCGGCGGCTACTATCTTGAAATCATCGGCGAAGGCAAACGAGAAGGGCGGCACAGGCGCAAAGCGGCTGAAGGGCTGCGTTACCTTCGCGGTGTCCCCTTCCTTGTTTACTTGGTAGATCTCTGCACTTTTCTGCTGCAGGACTGCGCCCAGGTGGCCCCGTGCTTCGTTATCGTGCTTATTGGTGTGGATAAGGCCCAGGATTGCGGCCCCGTATTGCTCTGCGTAGGCTTCCAGCTGGCGCACAACGGCGCGGCTCTTTTCTTCATCATTGAAGGCCGGGCAGAGGTCCACAACCCCGTCCAGGAAAACGAAATCTGCCGAATTGTCGGCTATTGCCTGAAGGGTGGCGGCCAGCAGGTCGGCCGGGCTCCCAAAGCCCCGCAGGGTTACGATTTTCACGCGGTCCGGCATTGCTTCAAGTTCGGCCATAGCCAGCACGGCGCGGGCCTTCTGCCGCAGGGTGTTGCGGTCTTGTTCGGTGTCAATCCAAAGGATTTCCAGGTCTGCCCGGCTGGGCGTGATTCCGATAAATTCCCCCTTCAGGGCGGCGGCTATCAGCGCCAGTCCGGCGGCGCTCTTTCCGGCCTTCTTCGTTCCTTGCAGGGTGTGAAGGTTGGCCCGTGCTATCAGGCCGTAGCGGCCGCCCAGGGTAAACAGGAAATCTATTGGATCATCTTCCCCGGCCAGGTCTAGGTAGGGGACAACTAGGGGCCCGTCTGCGGTGGCTGCATCGGCCCGGGGCCACAAGTCAAAGCGGATTCGCTTTTGCTCGTTCATAGCTTCATATCTTGGGATATTGCGCCAGCGTGGCCCACAATTCGCGGAAATTGCGTATCTTTGTGGCGTTTGCTAGCGGGTGGCCGTTGCTTCAGCGTTCAGCTGTGCGCGGCCGCCTTTCCTTATTCCCCCCGGCGCTCATTGAATAGCTGCAGGGCGCGGTCTGCATCTACAACGATAATACGGCCGTGCTGGCTCACGGCTTCCCGGATTACGCCCCGCTTGTAGCGCTGGGCGGTAACATTGGAAACGCCGAATAGCTGCATAATACCTTTGATCCCGTACACAAAGCGGCGGGGCGCTGCCCCCGGGGTGGCAGCAGATCCGGCGGCGGTGGGCGCGGGCTGGGCCGCCTGGGCGGCTGTGGCTGCGCGGGTGTCCAGGTAGTCGGCCAGCTGTCCGGCTGTCATCTGCACAAGGGGCGTTTCGGGTGTGATTTCCTGCGTGAACATATAGCAATGGTGTTGAGGTTGGTTTTCAAAAGCCGCCGGGGCTTGTGCCTGTGCTTCGGGGTGTTTCTCTTTTGGCCTTCGCATTCATCGGCTCCCCGGCGGCTGTGTCATTGGTGGCCGTTCCCGGCCCGGTGTAGGGACTTTTGGCGCGGGGTTGAGGATTGGCCCCGGCCGCTGGTGTCGGCCCGTCCTGCGGGCCTTATTCCCTGCGTGGTCTAGTATTCAAACCTTACGCAGAAAATCGTGGTATTGCGGTAGGTTGCCACAATGCTGTCGGCAATCTCATTGCGTAGGGTATCGTAGCCTTGTTTGTCGCGGTGGAAGGCTCCTTGCTGGAAATACCCTTTTGGATTTTTGCGGTAAACGAAAACCTTACAGGGCTGATTTTGCAAGCGGTCGGGCGCTTCAATAACTTGGTTATTGTCCGAAATAACCTTTTGCCAGGGGCAATCAAAGAAATCTTGCAGTTCGGCGGCGCGGCCTTCAAATTCATCTGCCTGCAGTGTTCCGCTTTGGGAATAAAATACCTTGTGGATCATAGTAATTGTGTTTGCTAGCTACGCAGTCAAAGCTAGGTTGTTAATCGTACTATCGGACTGCGTTGCAAAGGTATTACGGGCATATAAATACGGCTATATTCAAAACCCCAACAAAAGTATACAAACCCCCGCCCAGCCCACTATAGGGCACAAAATAAGCCCCGCAGCCTCAACGGCGCAGGGCTTCAGCTGTCCCTGTTGGACACTCACAGGCGCGCGGGCGCGAAGGGGTCCGGGTGTCCTGGATCTGCCGGGGCTCCCAGGGGGCCGGCTCCCAGCTGGCGGCCTTCCAACAGCCGACACTATTGCGGCCCGGCCAGCCCCCGGCGTGGTGGGGCCTCAACGGCGGCAGAAACGGACCCTGTAGGCACGATTTCCGGCCGGGTGGGGCTGGTGTCCAGCCGCCCTGCAATCCTTCGCCTGTGGGCTCCCCGGGGCCGTTGAGGTGGCGGCGCTGGCCCGGCTGCCGGAAGGCTCCCCGGCGCTGGTGGCCGACACTATTGCGGCCCGGTCAGGGGGCCAGCCGGGGGCGGCCTCAACGGGGTATAGAAAAAGCCCCTGCAGGCACGATTTCCGGCGCGGCGGGGTTGGTGTCCGTCCGTCCTTCTATCCTTCGCATGCGGGGCTCTCTGCTGGCTCCCTGCGGCCGTTGAGGTGTCGGCGGCAGCTGGCGTGCTGGCGGCCTCAACGGCGGGGCCTGGGCTACAGCTGGGCCGCCGGGTCGGTGGTGTTTGCCCAAAGGTTTAGCCGTTCCTGGATCTTCCCGTAGATAACGGCCCGGCCAGCCTCAAAGGCGCTTTGTTCTTCGGGCTTCAGTTCCGGCCAGGTGTCGGGGCTGGTGGCCCGTAGTTCCGACACGGCGCAATAGTAGTGTTCTACGGCCTGCTCATAGGTGCGCAGCGCGGCCAGCAGGGCGGCCGTTACGGGGCTGATAGTAGGGGCGGGGGTGTGCGTGGTTTCCATTGTCTGCAGTTGTTTATAGGGTTGTACTTTTGGCGTTGAGGTGGCGGCCCGGTCCGGCCAGCTGGGCAGGATCTGCCGGGGCCGGGTGTCTATTGCCCGTAGTCCGTGAAAAACTTATCTATCCGGGCCTTCAGCGCTTCCTGTCCGGCGCTTTCTTCCAGGTTATGAAGGGCCAGGCGCAGCGGGACGGCGGGCTGGTGTTCCGGCGGCGTGTCGGCTGCATCATCGGGCCAGCGTAGGCCGCCAGGATTGAACATTATTTCAAAGGGCCGCCAATAGGTGCGGCTGCCCTGGTTGAGGTGCAGCGCTTTGCTGGCTCTCTTGCAGAAATATGCAAGGGCGGCTTTCGGGTAGGTCGGGCCAGCGGTCCAGCTGTCGGCTAGATCATCAAAGGCAATGATTCCGGCACGGGCGGCCGCCTGGAATAGGGCGAAGGCTTCCCGGGTCCAAAAGTCGGCCGGGGTGTGCTGCACAAAGATTTCCGGCAGCCCTTCTACATACAGGGCTTGCTCTAGTGTAGGTTTCGCTTTCATATCCCTGGGCGCTTAATCGTTCATCAGCTGCATTGCGGCGGCTGCATCGGCCCCGGCTATGTCAATATAGGGCTTCATTGCCTTGTAGTCATTGTGCCCCGTGAATTTCATAACGATCTGCGGCGGGATTCCTTTTGTAAGGGCGTAGCAAATGAAGGTCCGGCGGGCGGCGTGGGTCCCTACAAGTTCCCATTTTTCGCGGGTTTCTTCGCAGCGCTGGCCGCCCCTGTAGTACACTTTTGTTATTGGCTCATTGATCCCGCAGAGTTCGCACAGGTCCTTAAGGTAGCCGTTCATTTTTTGGTTGGAAATGACGGGCAGCGCCCGGCCCTGGGGGTCCCATAGGTCGGCGTACTTTTCCAGGATTGCCCGGCTATAGTTGTTTAGCGGGATCTCTAGGCGGTCATTGGTCTTTTGGGTAGTGATAACGATATTATCCCCCACAATGTCGCTGCGCTTCAGGGCCGCCATATCGGAATAACGCAGGCTTGTGAAGGCGCAGAAACAAAACAAATCCCGGGCCTTTTCCAGCCCCCCGGCTTCCTCTACACGCTTCGTGTACTGCCGCCCGGTGCTGTCGGTCAGTTCTACAAGGGTGCGGTTTGCCGGGATCTCATAGTTATACAGCCGCAGCAGTTCCGGCCGGGTCAGGAAAATGACGGGCTTCGCCAGCACTTTGAATTTGGGGCGGTAGGTTTGTATTGCGGTTTCCTTGCACACGCCTGCACGGATAGCCCAGGAAAGAAACCATTTCAAATTGCTGTAGCGCTTCTGCACGCTGGTTTCCTCTTGCCCCTGCTTCCGCAGGAAATCTATATACCTGGTTATTCCCTTCTCGTTGAGGTCGGCGAAGGACAGGCGCGGGTTGAAATCCTGCAGGGATCTGCGGAAGGACTGCATTTTAGCAAGCGTTCCCTCTGCCCATTGGTTGCGGGCGCTTTCTTCCCTGTAGAATTGTTCAAAAGCCTTCAGCACGGGGGAAAGGTCCGGCTCTTTGGTGCGGGCTATGCCGGGCTTCCGGGCGGCGCGTTCAGCCTTGCCCGTAATCCCGTCCAGCGCCCCCTGCAGGGCTTCCAGGGTGTTGGCCCCTGGTTGTGCCTCAATCAGGGCAAACGCGGCCCTTACTGCGGCAATCCGGGCGTTAATCGTGGCGGCCGGGATTCCCTTCGCGTTGGCTACGGGGGCCTTCTTCGTGCCGGGTTTCACTTGCTGGCTGTCGGTGTCCCAATTGTCGGGGTTAATGCTGAAGCCTATAGAGGTCAGCAGGCGGCCGTCCTGGGCGCGGGTGGACACTCTTATCGGGCAGTCCCCGTGCTTGTCGGCTCGTTTGTCAAGGTAGAAGGCAATCATTGTTTGCTAGCTTATTGTATTCTATCGTGCTGGTGCGTAAAAATCTGCGCTGGTGCGTAAATCATTTACAGGGGCAAATTTACGCACTATTTTTGAGTATTACAAATTTAATCGCAGTATTTGCCCCGTGATACTTTTCGCTGATTTTCAGCACTTTAGCAGGGTGTGCGCTTTTTCGCAGTTTTCCGTAGTTTTATAGGGGTTTTGGTCCGCTCACCTCCACAAAA
>JAFXSH010000072.1 GCA_017525805.1 Clostridia bacterium
GGACGATGGCCAGGATCAGCTGCGGCAGCAGCGTTTCCAGCCAAGGATAAATACCAAAGATTTGGATCACGTCGTTTTCCGGGATGCCGGGCACATTCAGCGTCAGATCGAACACGTTGCCTTCGGCCAGTTCCTTGATGCCGCTGCCCAGGAAGGAAACACACATCACAGCCATCAGGATGGAAGTGGCGGTAAAGAACACCTTGATGGGCAGCTTAATGGACAGTTTGGTGATCGCCAGGTACACGAACACCAGCAGCACACAGCCCGCGCCGAAACCTGCCCATACCATGCCGGGATTGCCCTCTGAAAGCATCGGCTGATAGAACAGCACCACTTCCGCGCCTTCCCGGAATACGGAGAGGAAAGCGGTGAAAGCGAGGGCAAAGGCGCTGCCCTGCTCCACAGAGCTTTGAACCTTCCCGTCGATATAACGGCTCCAGGAGGCGGCCTCCGCTTTGGAGATCATCCAGTTGCTCACATAGAACAGAACGCACACGGCGATCAGGGCGGTGATGCCTTCGATGACTTCCTGCGCCAGTCCCGCGCCCACGAATGCCTGCTTGGCCCAGGCCAATACAGCAGCGGCGGCGAAGCTGGCAATCACGCCGCATACCGCGCCGATGTAGACGTTTTTCAGGTTCCTGCCGTTGCCGCTCTTGGTCAGATAGGCGATGATCGCGGCAATGACCAGAATGGCTTCCAGCCCTTCGCGCACGATGATGCCGAACGCGCCAAGGAACGTGAGCAGCCGGGGATCGCTTTGCTTGGTTTCTTCCACCGCTTCCGTATTTGCCGCGTTTGTTTCCTCGGCAAGGGCGGCTTTTGCTTCCGCTTCCTGATTGTCCAGCGTCTTCGCCAGCTTCAGCACCAGGTTCTTCGCCCCGTCGGTGGTGGTGCGGTATTTATTCTTCTGATACTTCGCCGACGCGGAAGCGATCAGGCTTCGCAGATCGGAGAAATACCCGTCCATCTTCTGCCGGTCTTTCAAGCCAAGATCGGTATATACCCTGTGATTCAGGCCGGATTCCTCATAAACGGAATAATAGGCCGTGTTCAGGTTATCCAGGGCGGCTTCAAAATCCTTGTCAAGATAACCCATATAGGCGGTGTCCAGCAGTTCCTTCACCAGCGTGGCGGCTTCGTACCAATTCGCGTATTTGGCGGCTGCGCCGGGATCGGCGCTGTATTCGGGATACGGGTCGGCGGACACCAATTCGCCCCGCTTGTAATACTTGCTTTCGCTCTGCACGCCGCCCTGCATGGACGCCAGTTTGTTGCCGTCCTCCCGGATCATGGCTTTCAGCTTCAAAAGAGCGCTGCGCACGGACACGATGGTTTCCCGGTCGACATTGTCTTTCTTTACCGCGGCCTTGCAGGCGGAAAACTGCATTTCCACAGCGTTTTTGCGGTTGCCGGACACATAGCTCATGGTCTGCCGCTCAAAACCGGTGGTTTCATACACCCGGAAGTAGGCATTGCTCACATCGTTATAGGCAGTCTGAGCGTCACCGTCCAGGTAGGCTTCAAAGGCCGCGTCCAGGTATTTGTCGATCTCGTCCGCAGCGTCCGCCCAGCGGGTGGAGGCGCTCTCCTCCGCCAGAGAGGAACCTGCGGGCAGCAGCAGCATCAGCAGCAAAAAACAGCAAAGCAGCCGTTTCCATCCTTGTCTTTCCATCGCCAGGGACTTCCTTTCTGTTCTGACTAAACGCGCCTGCCAGGGTATCAGCGAATGACGGTCGGCATTAGGCGCATCTAACCCGGCATTTATATTAGCATAATCTAACTTCCTTCGCTATTCTGATATTGACCAGCTTTTGCTTGATATTGACTGATTTAAAAAAACCCTTGGCAACGGAGTTAGAATATGCTAATATACAGTAAGTAATGACTAACCGCAGGAAAGAAGGGACATGAATGGACGAAGGAGGAATGAAGCCTGCCTCCTCTTTTCACGCAGCACATACGGGAAAGAGACTTGTTTCCGCTGCTGAAAACTATCTTGCCCAGCACAGCGCTGAAAAGTTTTCCCTTCAGGAAATCGCTAATGCCCTGTATATCAACGGCTGTTATCTGCTTCGCGTTTATAAAGCCCATACGGGCCATACCCTTTTATGGTATCACAGCCATCTTCGCTGCGAAAAAGCGAAAGGACTGCTGACGGAAAGCGACCTGAGCATTTCAGAAATCGGCGAAAAAGTGGGCTTCGTTTCTTCCGCCCATTTTTCCCACGTATTCAAAAAGCTGACAGGAATGACCCCGTCAGCCTATCGTCTTTCATCCAGCAATCTTCCGCCGAAGGAGAGAGAATAATGATGGTCATCAGCGCCGCTATGGAGCGTTACCTGTACGCGATCCTGCTGCTGAAAAAGAAATATTGCTGCGTCCGTTCGGTGGATGTGGCGCATTATATGAAATGCTCCAAGCCCTCGGTCAGCGTTTCCGTCAATCGGCTGATCAAGGAAGGATTGCTGGTGATGGAGCAGGACGGCAATTTGGCAGTGACAGATCAGGGCAAAGCATACGTCCAGGCCCATCAGGATCGGAGCAGATACTTCCAACAGTTGCTTGAGGCGGCCGGAATCGATCCGGATATTGCGGAAGCTGAATCTTTTTCTCTGGCAAAAGCGATTCAGCCGGACACGTTTGAGGCGCTGAAAAAGTATTTATCAAACGCTCTATGAGCTTTTTTTATGGAGAGCAACTCCCGAAGTCCATAAAGGGTTTCGGGAGCTTTCACATTGAGCAAGGTTTTATTCATGCGTGGTTCCGCAGAATGGACAGGATCATCTTCTGAAACAAAAAGCGTGTGCCATGATGCCGCATAGCACACGCTCTTTGGGAGAAGAAAAGGAGGCGCATGATTTCTTTGGAAAAACATGCTTTTGAGTGTTAGATATATCTAACCCTGCGTATAGTATATAATGCCTCCAACTGATTGTCAAGAAGAAAAAGATTGGAAAAACAATTCGTGAACAATGATGTCTGTTACTTTACGCACCGGAAAATCCCTTCCGCCCGGACGACGTGTACTGCCGCTTCCTGGTAAAGGCCATTCAACCTGCTTTCCAGGCTCTCCTTCGTTTCAAAGGGCGGGGTAAAGAAGCCCTTGGGCACATACATCTTCTTCACAAAGAAATCCGTCCGGGCAAATTCTCCCGCGATATAGAAGCAGCCGCAGAAGACGCCGCCCTTTTTGAGCACACGGCAGGTTTCCCGATAGGCTGCTTCTTTATCGGGAAAGGCGTGAAAACCGTTCAGGGAGAGTACGATATCGAAGCTCTCGTCTGCGAATGGCAAAGCGCCCACATCTCCCTGCTGAAAGCGGACGTTTCCGACAACCATGACCGCTGCCCGCTTTTCGGCACGCGCCATCATCTCCGCGGAATAGTCCAGGCAGGTGATGTCCGCATCCGGCAGGCTTTTGTACAGCGGCATGGTCAGCACGCCTGTCCCTATCGGTACTTCCAGCAGCTTTCCCGCGAAATCTCCGGGGATCGGGGACAGCGCGTCATTCAGCCATTGCGCCGCCTTTTCCGCGTCCAAACCCCAGACCAGACTGTCCAACAGCTTCCCCAGGAAGGTCGAGCGGGTGACAATGCCATCGTACATGGGCAAGCCCTTTGAACTCTCGTTCTACGGTCTGCGGATAAGCCTTTTGTGTATATGCAGATACCTCCAGCGAGATAGATGATTTCGGAAGGATCATTTCTTTGCCAACACTCTGATCCAGGGCTTGGATGTATGGTGGTCGAGTCGCACTTCGGAGAAACCAGCTTTCCGTAGCTCCACTTCAAGCTGTTCCGCCGTGTAGCACTTCATCCCATCGATGATCTTTTCAAACTTCTGGCCGGTCTGATCCTTGCCGTCCGACTCATTGCAGATCAAGAAAAGTCCGCCTGGTTTAAGTACGTTCGCCACCTGTGCAAAGCATTTTTCAAGCCCAGGCCAGAAATAGACGGTTTCAAAGGCGGTAGCCAGATCATAGGTTCCTGCCGGGAGCGTCAGCCTTGACACGTCACCCTGCTGAACGTTGCATCGGCCAGCCGATATCATCTGCTGATTGTAGGCTGTTGCTTTTTCCACTGACAGTGGAGAGTAGTCGATAGCCGTCACATAGGCTGTAGGATACCGCTTCAGTAATTCCCCGGCATTTCGCCCAGCGCCGCAGCCAAGATCCACCGCTTTCTGCGGCGTGATGGAAGGCAAATACGAAAGCCCCCAGTCCGCAAGTTTGGCGTGTCCTGAGTTCATCCCATTCAGCATCATCTTTCCAAGAAAGCCCTCCGGTTTCCGCGTCTGGCTCACGAAATCTTTGAACAGTCCCATTCTGGTTTGCTCCTTTCAGATACTTTCGCTGCGTTTCCATCCGTCTCCGGCGTCAGTCTTGTGCCGAACGAAATCGAAGTCGCAGCAATCTCCGCCCTGGCAGAGGGTTTTTGTGCGCTTAAAGTCGGTGTAAGGCAGGCTGCCAAAGGCGATCACATCCGAATGGCAGAACATGGCTCCCAGCTTCATCAGGTTTCGTTTGCCAAAGATGTGTTTGTATAGACATTCGTGGCACTCGAAATGGAAACGGTCTTCGGGGTCTTCGCCCAGGTGCCAGGTATACTGCCAGCCCGCCCCGGAGCCGTGCCGGAAACCGAAGGGCAGGACCTTCTTCATCAGTGATAGGCAAAAGGGCAACCGGGCCAGCCGCTGAAAAAACGCCTTCCGGGGTTTCAGTGCCCCCCCACATGGATTCGGAAATGATTTTGAATGTCTCGGGTTCGCTTTTTCCATGCTGTTGCAATACCTCATACAGTGCGATGGTGGTCAGAATTTGCGCCAGATGCTTGTAGTTGCCCTGATCGCAATACTGTTTTTCTTCTTCGATCAGCACCCGCATCCGGCTATACACGTCCCGCTGAATCTCCGGGGACAGCGTAGGAAACAGCACTTTATAACGGCTGACAGCTACCAGCTTTTCGGGCGTATATTGCTTCATTCCCCGTCATTCCTTTCGCATTCCGCGTACATCATGGCGATACGCGCCGCCATTTCTTTGCTGAAGGTCACGCGCCAACCGTAATTCCCCAGGAAACTCAAGTATTGCTGTGCCGTCCATTGATGTTCAAAACGAATACCCGCAACGCGCAGGATGCCTGACCAGATACGGCTTCCCAGCGTCCCTTTATGCTCCACAAAGTTAGGGGCGATGAGCAGCCCGCCGGGCCGCAGCACCCGTTTGATTTCATTCAGCACTTTCCCGGGATCGGGAACGATGTGCAAAGCATTGGCGATGATCACAGCGTCGAAAGAACCGTCGGCATAGGGCAGGTTCATGGCATCCGCCACCTCAAAGGTCAGGTTGGAGATGAGTTCGCCCTTTTTCGCCTGGGCGATCATGCCGTCGGAATAGTCCGTGGCAATCATCTTTTTCGCCGCCGGAGCCACGTGCCTGGCAAGCAATCCGGGGCCTGTAGCGATCTCCAGCACTTCCATGCCCCGTATCTTTTCCGGGATGCGCTGATACATAAAATCGTAGATGTGCTGATCGGCTTTCATGGCCTGCTTGTAGATCGGCGCGTATAAGTCCCATATCTTTTTCGTCAAAGAATACCCCTCCGTTTCCAGATCATCCCAGCGCCACGTCCAGCGCCATCATCAGCGTGAAGCCCGCCGCAAACATCAACACGCCGATATTGGAGTGCTCGCCCTCGCTCATCTCCGGGATCAATTCTTCCACCACCACATACATCATGGCCCCCGCAGCAAAGCTCAGCAGATACGGCATCGCGGGCACGATCAGGGAGGACAAAAGGATGGTCAGCACCGCCGCGATAGGCTCCACCGCGCCGGACAGCACCCCGTCCCGGAACGCCCTGCCCTTGCGCTTTCCCTCCGCGTGGAGCGGCATGGAAATGATAGCCCCTTCCGGGAAGTTTTGAATGGCGATACCCAGGGAAAGGGCCAGTGCCCCGCCTGCGGTGATTTCCGCTGATCCGGACAAAAAGCCGGCATACACAACGCCCACCGCCATGCCCTCCGGGATGTTGTGAAGCGTAACGGCCAAAACCATCATGGTGGTTCGGGCCAGCCTGCTTTTCGGGCCTTCCGCTTGATTCGCGTTCATGTGCAGATGCGGGATGACGGAATCCAGAAGCAAGAGAAACAGGATGCCGCACCTGAAGCCGATCACAGCGGGCAGAAAGGAGAGCTTGCCCATGGGCTCTGCCTGCTGCATGGCGGGGATAAGCAGGCTCCAGATAGAGGCCGCCACCATCACGCCGCTGGCAAAACCGGTCAAAGCCCGCTGAACGCTCTGGGAAAGCGACTTTTTCATGAAGAATACGCAGGCAGCCCCGGCGGACGTGCCGATAAATGGGATCAGAAGACCGATTCCTGTGTCCATGTTCATTGCACGTCACCTCGTTTTCAGTGGTTTTTCTTTTCCAGCCTGATGGTTCTGGCCTTTTCTTCTGTGTCGTCATCCTCGATGTAGCCATCGTAGGGAGCTTGGGGATCAGAATAATGCCTGGTGAAGGGCTTGCAAATTTCTGCCCGGTGGGCAAAGGTAAAATCCAGATCGTCTGTCCATCCGGTATGTCCGGTAATGACCGCAATCCGGCGATTCCGGGCGCGAATGTTTTCTTCCAGCTTCTGAAGGGACTGAACAGCCAGCCTGTTATCCTCTGCCAGGGTGCTGATGAAGCTGTACCCGCCGTCCGCCCCGAACCAGATCGTGTCGCCGGTGAAAAGATAGGTATCGTCGATCAGATAGACCATGTGCCCCCAGGTGTGGCCCGGCACTAAGATACATTCGATCTTGATATCACCAATAAAGAAGATTTGTCCATCTTTCAACAGCGTTTTTTTGTTGTCCATCTTCACCATCGGCAGCTTGTACAGCCCATGAAAGACCTTCCGACGCTTTTCTCCGGTCAGATAGCGGTTTTCAATCTCGCCGATATAGACCGTTGCGTTTTTGAACAATAATTCACTGTCCGTTTCCAGCGCGCCTACGTGATCGGTATCCTGATGGGTGATGAGGATATCCCGGATGGAGGCCGGATCGATGTCCAGCCAGCCCATCTTCTCCCTGAGACGCTCATAGTTGTATCCGGCGTCGATCATAATGGTTTTCCCGTTCTTCATGTAGAAGAAGATGTTGGCGATCCATTCCCGCACGCAGGCCACATGCCCGTCGATCCAGCCCGTGTTCAGGGGCTTGAAGATCGCCCTGCCCCGGAACAAGGCGCTCATGGATTTATAATGTCCCCGTGAAACTGGACCAGCAGTAGCGAAAAAAAGGTGAACATGGTAGAATAAAAGACGAGGGAGAGGATACCATGAATTACCAGCACTACAGTCCAGAATTCAAAGCGAAGATTGTCCTGCAGGTTCTGCA
>JAFXSH010000073.1 GCA_017525805.1 Clostridia bacterium
ATCCAGCGCCGAACGTAAAATACTGATGGCCAGCGAAGCGCCGGTACCTTCACCCAGACGCATGCCGGCGTGTACGACAGGTTTCAGCTGCAGTACTTCCAGCATCTTTTTGGCGCTTAAATCCGAAGAAAGATGCGAGCACAGCAAATATTTCGCGCAGTTGGGATTGATTCCGTACGCAATCAGCGCGGCAGCCGTGGCGTTCACCCCGTCCACCATAGTGGGAACATGCCGGGCCGCGCCTGCCAGCATCATACCGGCCAGTCCCGCGTGATCATAGCCGCCCACTTTACAGAGCACATCCAGCCCGTCCCCGGGTTTCGGTTTATTTACTTCCAGTCCCCTGCGGACCACTTCCGTTTTAATTTTCAGCCGTTCATCGTTGATGCCGCTGCCCCGTCCGACCGTCAGCTCGGCAGGCAGATCCAGAAAGCCTGCGGCAATAGCAGCCGTAGACGTTGTATTGGCGATTCCCATCTCCCCGGTCTCCAAAAGATTACAGCCGCCGTCAATGGCTTCATCAGCCATACGCATGCCGGTTTCCAGCGCCGCAACCGCCTGCTCACAGGTCATCGCCGGTCCCTGGGTAAAATCCTCCGTGCCCCAGGCAATCTTGCATTGCCGCACATGGGAAAACCCGTTCAGGTCAAAATTCGTTCCTACGTCCACCACAACGATATCCGCACCGGCATGACGGGCCATCACATTGGCGCCCGCCGTGCCCCGGCCATACCCGTTGATCATCTGCAGGGTCACTTCCTGGGGGAAGGCGCTGACGCCGTATTTGCAGATACCGTGATCCCCGCACATGAGCAGCATCACCGGTTTCAGTCCCCGGATGCCTCTTCCGTCCGTCATCATCAGATAATCCGCCGTCAGGCCCGGCAGGATGCCAAAATCTTCGCCCGGAGCCAGAGCCGCCCATTCTTTCAGCACTTCCTTACGGATGTTTTCCTTTGGCAAAGATATATATAAATCTTCTAACATAACTGTTGCTCCATTCAGAAACTTATTCAAACCGGAACGCAAGCCGTTTGATATCCACCGCCTGCCCGGCTACCACATAAAAAACCTGGTCGGCAGCCTCCCCGATCTGCTGGTTCACCCAGCCGGAAATATCACGGTATTCCCGGGCCATGGCATTATCCGGTACGATGCCGTTCCCAACTTCATTGGAAACAAACACGACCGTCCTGCCGCAGGCTTTGGCCGCATCCAGCAGCGCCTGCATACGTTGCCGTACCACAGCGGCTTTTTCCGCCGTGGTGCCCCGGGGCGCATCTTTTCCATACAGCATGTTACTCAGGTACAGGGTAATATCGTCAAATAAAATTGCATCCGTACGTTCTCCCGCTTCCGGGAAAATTTTCTCCGCCTCGTAGGGAGCTTCAAAGGTGATCCAGCGTTTTTCCCGGCGGGCTTTGTGCAGCTTCACACGTTCCGCCATTTCCTCGTCCAGAATTTCGGCCGTAGCAATATAGCCGCACAGATTGCCCGCATGCAGCACAAACTTTTCCGCAAATTCACTTTTCCCGCTGCGGGCCCCGCCCAGCACCAGCACAAGCTTATTCTCTTTACTCAATGCAGCACATCCTCCTGTCGCTGACGCAACGTCACATGCAGATACAGATCAATTAGTTGCCTACGCCTTCCCAATGCACATCATGGGCCGTAACC
>JAFXSH010000074.1 GCA_017525805.1 Clostridia bacterium
CCTGTCCATGAAGGCGGCGCTGGAAAACGGCGGACAGGGCTTTGACACCCTGGCTGAAAAGGCGGCTGCCGCCCGGGGCGAGGTCGCCAAAACGGAACAGTCCCTGCGCAGCCTGAAAGCGGCGGACGCCCTGCAAAACCTGCGCGACGTGGATAAGGCATACCGCACCGCGGTCAAGGACGCCCAGGGCAGTCTCACCTCCGTCAACCAATACGGGGATATTGACGTGGCGTACCGGCAGTTCATAGCGGAGCATCCGGAGGGCACGTACTTGAAGGAATACCCGGATATGGAATTCGGCTCCTCCGTCCTGATCCCGGAAAACTTCTATTCCTATGCCCAGGGCAAAGCGTCCCAGCGTTCCCATTTCTGGTATTCCGCTGAGGAAAAGGCACGTATTCAGGAGGAAACCACCTTCTGGTCCAATGTGGTCAAGGAAATGAACGCCCTGGAAATCGGCTATTCCACCTCCACGGAAGTCATCGCCAACAAGATGCTGGAATTCAATATCGCGGCCTCCTCCTACGCGGATGCCAACAGGCAGGCGTTGAACGAAACCTGGCAGCCGATCCTGGACGACCTGTATACCGTCATGACGGACGGCACCCAGTTCAGCCAGCTTCCATCCTTCATGCAGCAGGCTGCCAAAGCATATTACGAATCCTATGTCAGCGCCATTGACCGGCAGGCGGAGCTGGCTGACGGCGATCTTATGGCCATGGCCGCCGACCTGAGTGGCTATGTGTCCGATATGGTGGAGTATGTGGAGAACAACGCTGATTTCTCCGATCTGGTTCAGCGGTTCGATACCCTGTCCGCCGGAGCTAAAACGCAGGAGAGCATCGACGAGCTGAATGAACTGATTCCCCTGATCAACGAATACATCGCAGCCTACAACACCCTGAACGGAGCGGAAAACGGCGAAATCCCCCTGATCCAGCCCCTTTCGGCGGAGGATTTCGAAAAAACCAAGGAAAGCGCCGCGGCTGTTCAGGAAACCATCGCCGCTTTGGATACGGCGACCATCTACAAGGATCTGGCTATGGCCAAGGAAGAAGCCAACGGCTTTCTTTCCGTGCTGTCCAGGCTGGGCGAGGGAGAAGATCAGTTTGTGAATCTGCACGACGCGGTCATGGCAGCGGCCCAGGAAATGGCGGATGCCTTCGGGATCACGGATGCATCAACCATTGGGAAAATGGGCGAAAAGCTGCTGGAAGGCTTGCTGGACACTTACCCGGATATCCTGAAATATGTGGATACCGCCACCGGCATGCTGACCGAAGGCTGGGAAGACGGCATTGCGAAAGCCACCAATCCCTGGAAAGCTTTCTTTTCCGAAGCGAAGCTCAAGGACGCGCTGACACAGGCAAAACGGGATATGGCTTCCCTGGACGCTTCCTCCCTTTGGGAAGAACTGCTGAAGCCAGAGGGCAAGGGACTGTATCAATACGCCGAAGACTGGGCCAAACAATTACTGCCGGATGGAACGGCGGAGGAAATCCACGCCCAGGCTCAGGCGTTCGTGGACGCTTTCTTTGACATGTACACGGACATCGACACAGCCGTCATGGGCGAAAACGGCAGGCTGGCCGCCGGGGTGGAGGAAACCGTCGCTATCATGCGCAAGGCGGCCAACGCGGCCACAACCGAAACCACCAAGTTGGAGAATGCCTATAAATCCCTGCACAGCGGAACCCTGGCCCTAAACGAAGCCATCAGCGGCCTGACCAATATGAAGGCGCTGAGCGCAGCCGGGAATACCGCCGGGATGCGCTCCGCCTTTGAAGCGCTCTCGACGGAGGCCATCAGCACCATTTCGGACGCCATGCCTTCCCTGATCGACAAGCTCAACGCGGGCACCGCCGCGGCGGAAGATTTTGAAGCGGCCATCGCCAAGCTGCGCGAGGCGGAAACCAAGGAAGGAAAGGACGCCTGGGAAGGCTACTTCAACAAAACGGAAGCGGGGCTAAGAAAGCAATCCGCCCTGTTCACCGGCGTCATGCGGAATATCATTACGGAAGTATCCGGTGCCGAAAACCGGCAGGAGGCATTCTACCACCGGCTCATGGAGCTGAGCAAGGAAGATGTGGACGTTTCAGGGCTGCTGGATCAGTATGGATTGCTTTGTACCCTGCTGTTGGAAGGAACCCAGGACGCGGACGCCCTGTATGCCGCCCTGACACGGATGGAAAACCTGGATACCCTACAGGCCAGTCTGGAGCATACGGACAAGCTAACCAAGGCGTTCCAGACCATTGACCTCGGCGCTTCCGGCTATGATCCGCTGTCTGCCCTGGAAGCCTATGAAACCTTAGAAAAGGAATATACCACTCTGACCGCTTTGCAGCGGGGTTCCACGGAATACCTGGCCCAGGCCAAGGCGCTGGTGCAGGAGAGCACCGCGGCTGTTTATCAGGAAGCGGCGGCCTACGGCGTCGTGACCTCTCTCCAGGCCAAAGCAGCCCAGGCAGCAGCTACAGGCGCGCAAAAACGACAATATGCGGAAACGGATAAGAACAGCTATGCCGGCGGCGTTGCGTTCCTTGAAACAGCGCTGCGGCAGGCGGAGGCCAGCGGAAAGGATATCGCACAGTCGTGGAAGGACGCTTTATCCTCCTTGGATGAGGCGGGACACCTGGAAGCCATGTGCGAGCTATTCGGCGATATTTCCAATCTGGCGACGGACTGCGGCGGGAATGTGGCTTAGATCGCCCAAAAACTCCAGGAAATGCGGGCTACGGCACAGGCCATTACCCTGTCGGATACTGCGAAAGCGCTGCGGGAAGAACGGGCGTCCAATACGGCGGGAACCAACGCTTACCGGGAACAGGTCGACGCGCTGTCCGCCGCCTTTGATTCGGGCAGCATTGTATCCGCTATGGAAACCTGGAACAGTTTCGACGAAGCCATTCAGCAATCCATCGCTGAAACTTATCCCTCTCTGATAATCGCATAGGACGATGCCAATCAAGCAGCGGCAGCGCTTGCAGAGGGAATGAACGGGGCAGCAGATCAGGAAAGCGTCTTTTCCGACGCCTCCTCCAACGCATCGAAAAAGATCAAAGCACTTGGGAAAGAATTGAACAGCGCGCAGAAGGCGTCCGCAGCCCGGTACTTTAAGAATACGGCCACAGCCATTGAAAACCTGCGGCATGGCACCGTCAGCGCAAATGAAGCCTTTGCCGCCTATAACAAGGAAGCGGAGAAAGCCGTAAAGGCAAATGAAGAGTATACGGCCGCGTCCGCAAAAATGGCGGCGGGGACAGAGGTCGCTTCCAGCGAGGTGGAGAACCTGGCGGAATATCTGGGCAATATGGACCCCACGGCTCTATTGCAAAACTGGGATCAGGTAGGCCCCCTCATCGCCAGCGCATAGGCCGAAGGTGAAGCCGCCTTTGACCGGCTGAACGAAGCGGCTTTCATTACCATCACCGGCACGTCCGTGGCGGACTTTTCAGCCCTGACCAACGGCCTCATCAGCGTGCAGAACCTGGCGGCCGAAACCGTACAGGCCCTGATCGCCACCGGGCAATGGACTACCGAAACCATTACCCTGCCACAGGAAGGGGCGCAGTGGAATCCCCTGAGTGGCACCTGGACGCGCACCCGGCTGAACACCAACCAGACGGTGCTCAAATATGCCGGGAGCAATCCATTGAAGGGCGGCGGCAAAAAGTCTTCTGGCAGCGGCGGTGGTGGCGGAGGAGGCGGAGGCGGTAGCAGCAATTCCTCCGTCAGTGTCTCTGAATCCATACAGAAGCTGCTCAGCGGCATGGAAGAAAAGACTGATTATGACGATCACCGCCGCAAGATGGCGCAGTTAGCGCAGCAGTATCATGAGGCGCGGGGTGAATTGCAGGGCGTGGTCGCTTACTTGGATAAGGAAAAATCCATTGTCCAGGAAAACAGCGATACGCTGACCGGCTATATCCGGCAGCTGGAAACGGAGTTGGACGCCCAGCGCGCCGTCATGGCCCGGACACAGCAAAGCTCCAAGGAATACCAGCAGGCGCTGGCGGACCTGGAGGCGCTGCAGGAGCGGCACAAGGCCTATTCTGAAACGCTGCTTCAAAATAGGATCGACCTGGAAAAGCTGGATCAAGCCATGCAGGAACAGCGGGACACCATCCGCGGTATGGAAATAGATCTCAGGAAGCTGATCCACGGTGCCATCCAGGATCGGGAGGAATTAAAGCGCCGGATGCTGGACGGTACCATCGACCTGGAAAACGAGATCATCAGCATCATCACCAAGCGGTATGAAAAGGAACGGGATCAGCTGCTGGAGCTGGCGCAAGCCAGACGGGACGCGCTGGAAGAAGAATAGAACCTGCTGGACGAACAGTTAGCTGTCCGGAAGAAGCTGAACGAGCAGGAGGATCGGGCAAAAAAGCTGGCCGAGCTGGAGGCGCAGCTGGCCCGTGTCTCCGCCGACCCTACCCGGAAAAAAGATGAGCTGAAGCTCCGGGAGGAGATTGCGGAACTGCGGGAGGAAATCGCCTGGGAGCTGGCGGAGGAAGAAGTCGAAGCCCAGAAGAAGGCTATCGAATCCCAGATGGAGAGCATCGACGATTACATGGAATATGTAAAAACCTACTATGAGGAGCTGCTCTCCAATCCCCGGAAGCTGATCGCGGAAATGCAGGAGCTGCTCACCAAAACCGACGCGGAGATCCTGGACTGGCTGACGAAGAACCAGGAGGATTACGAAAAGGCGACGGACGCTACCCGGGAGAAAATGCGGAACGAATGGCAGGAAATGCTGGACGATATGCGGGGCAACACCCAAGTCTATTGGGACGAGGTGGAAACCATCATCACCCAGGGCGACGACGCCATCATCGCTTTCCTGAAAGCCCACAGCGCCGATTACAAGGAAGCGGGCGAATTGCAGGCCCACGCTTATGTGGACGAATGGAAAAAACAATTGGAGGATTAGGAGAAAGCCCACAGACAGGTGACCGCAACGATCACCGCGGCGGAATATACGCCCACCAGCGAAAGCAAAACCACCGGCAGCGGTACGTCAGGCTCTGGAGGTTCAGGTTCCTCCACGCAAAAGAAAACCAAGCTGTACAAGGCCACCGTGCCCGAAGTGGGTCCCGGCTATCCCAGTCAGGATCTGAAGGGGTATAAGACGGAAGAAGAAGCCCTGAAGGCAGCCCAGGCCTGGGTGAATCAGGCGTGCAGACAGCTTGGCGGAAGCAGCAGCAGTATGATCGGTATGTGGGCGGCGGAGCTGAAGAAAAAGATCAAGGTAACGGCCTATGAGAAAGGCGGTCTCAGCTTTGACACTGGCATCGCCTGGCTGGACGGCACAAAGCAGAAGCCGGAACGCATCCTGAATCCTTATCAGACGGAGCTGTTTGAGGATATGATCCGTTCCCTGCACGAGATCCGCAGGTTCAGGGCGCCGGTTTCTTCTGTCATCCCGCAGCTGCCGGAAAACGGCGGCGCTTCCTATACCATAGAAAACATTACCGTGCAGGTGCAGAAGCTGGAGACTGAGGACGACTATGAGACCATTGCCGAAAAGGTCGGCGAACAGATCATGGAAAAAGCCATGCGCGGCATGAGCGTGGGCGGGCTGCGGATCGGGTGATCCGCCCCGCCCTTTGAAGGAGGTGAATCATGGACGGATTCACGTTTAACGGCGTCCATTCCGGTGCCTTAGGCTGCTATTATAGGCCGGACGCAAAAAGCCGGGGCCGGGAGATGGAGGAATACGAAATCAGCGAGATCATCCCGGAGCACCGGGACGGCGGGTACTATATCGGAGCGCGGGTGAAGCCTCGCGTTTTTGAATAGGATTGTTTCTTTGAGGATGTTTCGGAAGAAACCCTGGAAAAGATATACCGCTGGCTGCGGCGGGACACCTGGGGCAGCCTGGTTTTTGACCATAAGCCCTACGCTGTATATCGCGTGGTCACCGGCAAGCGGATAGAAATCAGCCTGTACGACCATGAGGACATGACCGGGCAGGTGTGTTACAGCGGCACCTTTACGGCGGTCTTTACCTGCTATGATCCTTTCGGCAGGATGAATCAGACCAGTTATGCAGATACCTGTGACCCACGCACCCTGGCGCGGACGGGCATCCTTCCCACTGCCATCATGCCGCCTGTGCCAACCGTCAATTCCCGTTCCTTCCTGCTGTACAACCCCGGCACCGAAGCGGCCCATACGGTGATCCGCCTGGCAGGGGACGTGGGAGACGGTCTGCTGATCCGCAACCTGACCACCGGACAGCGGTGCAGGGTAGTGAATCTGGAAAGCGGCAGCCTGCTGGAAGGGGCGTATCTGGAATAGGACAGTGAAAAGGGCCAGACCCGGATCGTGCTGGGTGAAAATGTAGAAATGGCTTTTGCCTTTCATGACGAGAGCTATATCACCCTGGCTCCCTGTACGCCCTTCGTCCGTTCTTTCCCAATCACCTTTACGGCGGGCAGCAACATCGTCACCTCCCTGGATACGTTCCAGCTCAGCATGATCGGTCAGTTCATATACCTGGACGGCTGGAAGCGAATCCGTCAGATCAACGATACTCATACCGCTATTATCTCTGAACCAATGTCGGAAAGTGGCACAGCGGAAACGCCCGTCGTGACCATGAACGAAATTGAAATCTCAGGAGAAAGCATTGACCTGACAGCCTTTGAAATCAGCTATACTCCCAGGGTCAGATAAATCACAGGAAAGGGGGCGACGCCTACGGGAACGCGGATTACCGTGCATGACATGAACCGGTTCAGGCTGTGCGAGCTGTTTGATTCGGAACAAAAAGCGGAAGGCCAGGCTTACGGCGTTACCCTGACCACAGAGATTTCCGGCTGGAAGGAATAGTCCTTCACATAGCCGCAGACAATCAATGGCGTACGGAATTTCCGCTGGGCCTTCATCCGAAGCGGATATATGATCTGCGTGAACCGAAACGGCTTGAAGGACTGGTTCCTGTAGAACGCGCCGAAGCGCAGCCACAAGGGGCTGGCAGTCACCGCCATGATCACCTGCAAGCATGTCTGCGCGCTGCTCTCCAAAAAGAATCTGTATCTGACCTTCGACGATACAAACGGCATCGGCACGGCGCAGTACCTGCTGAATCAGGCATTGGCGAATACCGGCTGGACGCTGGCCTACTGCGAAACCTTTTATGAAACGGACGGCGTCACAGAAAAGGTGCGCTCCCTGGAGGCGGACGAAAAGCGCGGGGCGTATCTGCTGATCGCGGACATCTGCAAACTGTTCAGCGCCCGGCCGGTCTTCGACGGGGACGCCCGCACCGTCAGCGTGTATTCCCTGAACCGGTATGAAGAAATGCTGGAATAGAATTTCGGCAAGAACCTGGACAGCATCGAGCGAAAGGAGGACACTGAAAACATCGTGACCCGCCTGTATGTGGAGGGGGAATACAGCGATTCCGGCTATGTGGGGATCGACGATGTGAATCCTACCGGGCTTCCGTTCCTTCTGAATTTCGATTACTTCCGGGATCTGGGCGTATTCACCCAAGCGCATGAGCAGGCACTTTCGGAATATCTGCGGGACATTCAGCAGGCCAAGGCAGCGGGGAGCGCCGCCATGACGCGGCTGCTGGCGCTGGAAAACACGCTGAACGAGCTCTGGGGACAAATCATCTATGTGATTTACGCCTATGAGGATGGTGTGCTGACCCGCACCGTATAGGGCGGCGGGGCGTCTGAAAGCCAAGCGGAGCAGCATACAGACGATACACTCACGGTTTTGACGCCGGATGGTCAGCATCACAGCCAGACGGGATGGGATTTTGGCGAGTCCATTGATTACGCCGTCGAGTTCATCCAAAAGCCCGCTGCTCGCATTGGAGGCAAGGAGGTGGCCATAGAATCCAAGGAGCTGAGCATCGCCAGCCTGCGGCGGGAAAAGGAACAGACAGCAGACGAAGGCAAGCGGGCTAGCTTACAGGAGCAGATCGACGCTTTGACCTTGGAAATCCGGGCCATTTATCAGGGAACGGAAATGGAAGACGGGCTGTACGCTCAAATGCGGGAAGCGGTGGAAACAGCCCTGGCGCTGGAAGACACGCGGCTTGCATATCAATCGTCTCTTCAAAACCAGCAGGAAATCGAGCGCCGCTTTGCGTTGGCCATGGGTGATATGCTCATTGACGGGTATTGGAGCAATACCAATTACGCGCCAGGGCAGGAAGAACTGCTGTACCTGGAGGCTTGCGAGGTCATGGAGCGGCTTTCCAAGCCCGCGGTTTCCTATAACGTGAGCATCCAGAACCTTTCCTGCGTCAGCGGCTATGAACAGGAGGTATTCAGGATCGGGATGCTGCTGCGGATCTGGGACGAAGCGCTGTCCCTTAACGATAAGGCGTACATTTCCAAGCTGGTCGAGCATTTGGACGCGCCGGAAAAGGACAATGTCAGCATCACCAACGACCTGACCAGCATCGGCGCTGTATCCCTGGACAGCATCCTCAGCCAGATCACCGGCATCGCGGATACCGTAAAGCAGAAGAAAGCGCTCTATGACCGGGCTAAGGCCATATCGGACAACGGCTCCATTCCCGCCCAGCGTCTGGAAGGGATGATCGACGTATAGAAGACCCGGCTCTCATCCAGTGTGTCCAACTGGTATACCGACAGCGACGGCAACCTGATCCTGGAATCCGTAAACGGAAGCAGCGCCATGAAGCTGTGCGGCGAAGGCTTCATGATCGCGGGCAGCCGGACGGACACCGGCGAATGGGACTGGCGCACATTCGGCACTGGCGAAGGCTTCACCGCCGACATGCTGGTGACAGGCTTCCTCTCCGCCGACCGCATCCAGGCCGGAACCATTACGGCCAACAAACTGGCTTCCGATGTGGGCGAATCCCTGGATTTGTCCAGCAACGAATCCATTACCCTCAAGGTGGAAAGGACTGTGGAGGAGGCGGTGGGCTACCGGGTGGAGCTGTACACTCGCCAAGGCGATGTGCTCTCTGATTACGTTCCTTCCACCACCATTCAGGCGCGGGTGTGGCACGGGAACACGGAAATCACCAATAACCTTCCGGCTTCGCGCTTCGCCTGGAAACGGAGCAGTCAGGACGCCACCGCCGACAGGATTTGGAATGACAACCATACCGGTGTGAAGGAAATCACGCTGACCAAGGCGGACGTGCTGTTCAGCGCGACCTATTCCTGCGAAATATCCGACGCATAAAGAAAACAGACGCTCATTCCTTCAAGCGCCTGTCTCATAGCCGCTGATCCTCGTCAGACGGAACGTATTTCATGATCCCTCCCACTTCACATTGGAGGATACGGCAAAGATCGTTGATGGTGGTGGTATTGAGCGGCCGGTTCTTCCTCAGCTTATCAATTGTAGAACTGGAGATGCGGTGACGGTTGATCAGGGTATAGGTGGTTTCCGGGGACGCCTTCAGCGTTTCCCAGAATGGTTCATAGGTAATCACAGCATCACCTCCCTGTAAAATTCATTTTATCGGGAGGTTCCGTTCTTGACCATAGCCGTTATATAGACTATAATAGTTTACGCAAGATCAGAAAGAATGATTCCCCCAAATTCAGGAGATACTGTGGACTGCCGCACTTGAAATAATGCGAATTACGCATTATAATGATTGTGGAAAGAAACAACGGGAAGCATTTCCGCTTCCCGCTGTCATAACTGATTCTGAAACATATCTTCAATAGGCACATTGAGAATATCAGCGATTGCCTGAAGCTCAATGTCCGATACCATCCTGCTTCCGTTTTCGATGCGGGATAAGGAACCCCGGCATACATAAATAGCCCTTGTTTCCAGCTTTGCTGATAATTCCTGCTGGGTCAGCCCCGCTGCTTCCCGCAGACGCTTGATGTTTCCGCCTGTGATATTCAGGCGTCTCACGCTGTGGGCGTCCAAAATTCTTTTCATGATGCGCTCCAAATGTCTTGATTTAGGACACGCCAACAGCATATACTAAGAAATGTGATTCTATGTCCTACTGACAGGACAAACGAAAATGAAGAAGAAATTCTTTTGCGGATTTCTGTATCAGAAAGAGAGGCCACCCATGGAATGGGAGCAATTGGGAACAGCGGCCGACTGGCTGTGCAAAGCCTATCTCACGCTGCATGACGAGATGGATTCAGACAGTCGGCTGGAAATCTATGAAGCCTGCGCGGTGAATGACGCGGCATTGATCGCCGCGCTTCGCAAGGTCATGGGAAACGATCTTCCCGGCGCTTTCCGAGCGGCAGCGGATGAACTGTCTGATCTATGCGGTATTACTAAGACGGGCTTTTTTCTCCCCCCGGATGATGCGGGCTTGAAGCTTAACCATATGCTGGTCGGGGATTTGGGCATGGCCGCGGAGGTACTGCTCACCCTGCTGGATCAGTGTCTCCCAGAGGAAACGGAAACACGGGAAAAGCTAGCGCAGGCCCAACAGGACAACAAAGACAGCAAAGCGCTGTATCAAAAGCTGGAAGAGGAAATAAAAAAGGATCAGGGTTCCTGATCCTGATCCAGAAGCCATTCCACCGATACGCCCAGGGCCTTGGCGAGAATGGGCACCTCGTAATCCGCGACAAACCGTTCCTGGCCTTCCAGACGTGAAAAACGGGATTCGGTGATGTCCATCCCGCTGCTTTGCAGGATGGCGACAAAATCCTTTTGCTTGATATCCTTCTTCACTCGGAGCTTTGCGACCTTCGCGCCGACGATGTTTCGGGTTCCCAGCGGCTTTTTTCGGGGCTTGGACATGCGCACCATCTCCTGTCCTTTTCAGTATAGGACGGAGTAAAATATTATAATGCGAAAAACGCAATATAGAAAAATTTACTGCGAATACCGCAATATGAAGGAGGTGGCACATGAAACGGTTTCCTTCCGGGCGGGCGGTTTTCCTTCCACTTGACAGAACTCTGTGGGCGCTGCGCAGGCAGACCATGCAGGCGATCCGGGAGGGAGCGCGTCCCGACAGCTACACGATCATCGGGGAGGAAACGTACTTCCCTGACGTATTGGACAGTATTTTATGTGACCTTGAGACCCGAATGGAAGAATTGGAGCAATACTTTGAGCTGGCCTCCGGGAAAAGCAACGGCGCGTATCACTGCTTCATCCTATGGAACGGCAATGACAGAGAAGGGCTGCTGGTGCATAAGGAAAAGAAGAAGCTGCTCTGTGCGTATTATCCGGCAGTAGTCGAAGACGACATCCTGAAGGAGCAGGCATTGGTCAGTCAATTGCAGGGACTATCCTATCTGTCCGGCAGCACAGAAATCAACCTGAATTACAGTATAAAGAGAGGCAGATGTCGGCTGGGCGATCTGCTGAAACTTCTGTCAGAACAGCTGGAAGAAAAAACAGAATAGCCAAAATCGTCTGTCCCGCCTTGCCCGGCACTTATTTCATCCGGATGGGGCGGGACAGTGATCTATGTCAAGAAGGGAGGAATCACCTTCGATGGTAACAGCATAACAAAGCATTGTGACAGGGTAAGGAACAAATTCGGAGAAAAAAGTGACAAGGGGGTATGCCACAGTGGCCATTATTGCAACAGGCAGCAAAACAATCATTGATCTATCGGACGGCAAAGCATAGTCCGTCTATTTAGGCAGCAATCAGCCGAGGACACAGATACACGATGTCAACGCATCCAGCTACAGTCCGGACTGGACGACTGCTACGGGCAAAGTTATCATTACGCCGGTGGTTTATGCAAATCAAACCGCAATCGCGTAGAACGCTTCCGGTCTCACGATCACATGGAAAAGGAAGGAGGGCTCCGGTTCGGAGACAGCATTGGCTGCCGGAGAAACGGTCAGCGGGAATATTCTCACTGTCACCCAGAATAAGTTATCCGCTGTCACCAGCGGCCTGCTGACCTACATCGCGTATGTAGCCTATGTCGATCCCGATACCGGGCTGACGATCAACGCCACCGCTGACATTTCCTTTGCCCTGATCAGCACGGGAGAAAACGCGAAGTCCGCCTGGATCAGTGGTGAGCAGGTTTTCAAATATGACGCCAGTGGAAATGTCGCTCCAGCGCAGATTACCCTGACCGCAAACCTGCAAAATGTAAGCATGAACAAGTGGCAATACAAGAACAGCTCCGGCACATGGACGGATTATCCCACGACCGCCGATAATGCCAGCATCACCGGGACAACGCTCGTTGTGAAGCCCACGCATGCCATCTGGGTCGGAGAAACGGCCACCCTGCGGATCACCACCAGCGACAACTCCATCGGGGACACCACGTCCATCTATAAGGTGACAGACGGCGCGACTGGCGGGCAAGGCAGTCCGGGCCAGAATGCTTCCGTCGTTTTTCTGACCAACGAAAACATAACGTTCGCGGGAACCAAGGATGGAAAGGTGGCCGCCACCACCAAAACCTGCAATGTGGTGGCCTATACTGGTACCACGAAGGTAACGCCTACCGTGGGTACACCCACCGGGATGCCCTCTGGAATGACTGTTACCGTAGGCAGCGCTTCCAATAATGAAATCCCTCTTACTATCACCATTGCTTCCAACTCCACCCTGGGCGGCTCCGGCCAGCTGAACGGTGTGGTGAATGTTCCCATTACTTCCCCCGTCAGCACCACGCTGCAGATCCAGTGGAGCAAGGTGAATACCGGCGCTTCCGGCACCACGCCCGTGGTGTTTTCTTTGTATGCGCCGCAGGGTACTGTTTTCAACAATGGCGAGGGAAGCCTGACGATCCAGACGGCGGCCTACTCCGGCACCACCGCCATCACCAGCGGGGCGACCTATGCCTGGGCCAAATACACCAGCGGTTCCTGGACGACGATTTCCGGGGAAACGGGAGCGTC
>JAFXSH010000016.1 GCA_017525805.1 Clostridia bacterium
ACGGTTACGTGTATGTGGCGCAGGTTTCCATGGGCGCGGACAAGAATCAGCTGGTGAAGGCGCTGACGGAAGCGGAAGCTTACGACGGCCCGTCCCTGATCATTGCCTATTGCCCGTGCATCAACCACGGCCTGAAAGCCGGCATGGGCTGCAGCCAGCTGGAAGAAAAACGCGCTGTTGCCTGCGGTTACTGGGCGACTTACCGTTACAATCCGGACCTGAAGGCACAGGGCAAGAACCCGTTCATCCTGGATTCCAAAGAACCTACGGAAAGCTTCCGGGATTACCTGCTGGGCGAAGTACGTTTCGCGTCCCTGCAGAAAGTCCGTCCGCAGCTGGCTGAAGAACTGTATAAAAAGACCGAAGCGGATGCCATGGAACGGATTGCAAACTACAAGAAAATGGCAGGAAAAGAATAAAGTTAAATCAGGAAACACTGGCTGACGAGGCGGAGAGGAACAGAAAGCGTTTCCGTACATCTGAAATCAGCCGGAGAACCTCCGGCTGATTTTTTGGCTGCTTTTCATGAAGCAGGTTTTCCTTTTATTTTTGAGAGAACGATAACTGAGTCAAACGATAAGAGAAGAATACAGTGATACATTTATGATAGTACATCTTTTTGCTTTTTTAGGCGGCGTAGGACTTTTCTTATACGGTATGGAACTGTTGGGCGGCGGTCTGCAGCAGGCGGCCGGCGCCCGGCTCCAGAAGGTGCTGCAGTCCCTGACGGGCGTGCCGGTGATGGGCGTGCTTCTGGGCGCGCTGGTAGCGGCGACCCTGCAGTCTTCCGCGGCAACCACCGTGATGTCGGTAGGCCTGGTCAACGCTGGCGTGATGACGTTAAAGCAGGCGTTCAGCGTGGTCATGGGGGCCAATATCGGGACGACCTTTACGGCCCAGCTGATTGCGTTCAAGCTGACCGATTATTTTACGGTTATGATCTTTGTCGGGGCCATGACCCGCGTCCTTGCCAAACGCAAGAAGGGCCAGTTCATCGGCCAGATCCTGCTGGGCTTCGGCCTGCTGATGCTGGGTATGAAGGTGCTCAGCGCCGCGGCGTCCCCCCTGCGCAGCAGTCCGGTGTTCGTGGAGTTCGTTTCCCGTTTTGCCGATAACCCGGCGCTGGGGGTTATCGTGGGTATCATCTTTACCATTATGGTCCAGTCCAGCGCGGCTACGGTCGGCATTCTGATGGCCATGGCCGGTCAGGGCCTGCTTCCGCTGGAAGGGGCTATCCCGGTGTTGCTGGGCGATAATATCGGCACCTGCCTGACGGCCATCGTGGCGGCTTCCCGGAGCAACACTTCGGCCAAGCAGGTGGCGCTGTCCCATGTGCTGTTCAACTCCTTCGGCTGCGTGATTTTCCTTGCGTTTCTGCCTTTGTTTGTCAAAGTCGTGCTGGCGATTTCCCCGGCAGGGGATATTGCCCGGCAGATCGCCAACTCCCACAGCGCCTTCAACGTGCTGAACACCCTGATCTTCCTGCCGCTGATCACCCCCTTTACCCATCTCATTGAAAAACTGCTGCCGGATAAGGGCGATAAGATTTCCGTGAAACCGCTGTACCTGAATGACGCGATGCTGGCAACCCCGTCCATTGCTATCGTGCTGGCGGAAAAAGAAGTGATCCGCATGGGGGAAGTGGCCCGGAAAAACATGCACGCGGCGGTGGAGTCCCTTGTGAAATACGATCCTGCCAAGGTGCAGTACGTGCTGGAACATGAACCGATCGTGGATAAACTGAATGAAGAGATTACGAAGTACCTGACCCATATTTCCGAAAAAGGACTGGGCAGTTCCCTGTCTGCCAAGCACATGGCCCTGATGCATGCCTGCATCGATCTGGAACGGATCGGCGACCATGCCCAGACCCTGGTGAAGCGCAGCCGCAAAATTTTTGAGGAAAAAATCGTGATTTCCCCGGAAGCGCAGCAGGAGATTGCGGAAATCGGCAA
>JAFXSH010000075.1 GCA_017525805.1 Clostridia bacterium
GTAAATAGAATTTGTAGTCATAAAAAGACTGAAGCAAAACATCGGGAATGATTGCGTTATTCCATGAGATGAAATTCGCCGTTATGGCGAGACTGTCTGAGGGGCGCAGCCCCGAGTTTCGAAGCCATAGGCGAATGAGTCCATGGAATAGCAATCATACACGGTTTTGCGAAGTCTTTTCCTGACTTACTAAATCCATTTTTAGTATACAGGTGATTTAATTTGTTTTTAAAATCAGTTACAGCCTTCGGGTTCAAATCCTTCGCGGACCGCACCGCTCTGGAATTCGGCGCGGGCATCACCGCCGTGGTAGGACCCAACGGTTCAGGCAAAAGTAATATATCCGATGCGGTGCGCTGGGTGTTAGGCGAACAGAGCGCCAAATATCTCCGTGGCAGCAAAATGGAAGATATTATCTTTTCAGGTACCAGCAGACGCCGTGCCTTAGGCGTGGCAGAAGTGACCCTGGTCTTCGACAACCGGGACCACATGCTGCCGCTGGACTTTGACGAGGTGAGCATCACCCGTCGCCTGTACCGGTCCGGCGACAGCGATTACGCTATCAACAAGAAAAACTGCAGATTAAAAGATATATTGGACCTGCTGGCGGATACGGGCATGGGCAAAGGCGCCATGTTCCTCATCGGGCAGAACAAAATCGACGAAATCCTGAACAGCCGTCCGGAAGACCGGCGCTCCATCTTTGAGGAAGCGGCAGGCATCGCCCGGTTCCGTATGCGGAAGAAGGAAGCCACGCGCCGTCTGGACGATACGGCCAACAACCTGACCCGCATCAACGACATCAAGAGCGAAGTGGAAAGCCGGGTGGAGCCGCTGCGGATCGAGTCGGAGCGAACCATGCGCTACAACGAACTGAACGGGAAACTGCGGCTCTGCAAGCTGACCCAGTTCGTGCAGCGGGTGGAAACCATAGAGCAGGCCCGGGCCAAACTGCAGCAGGAGCAGGAGGACTGTAACCGCATCTTTCTGGAAAAAAGCACGGAAGTGAGCGGGCAGGAAGCGTTCCTGACGGAATTACAGCAGGAACTGGACGCGCTGAACGACCAGGTGTCCCATATCCAGGCCGGCATCACAGAAAAAGAAAAGGCGCTGGAAGCCATCAAGGGCGAAGACGCGGTGTTGGACGAACGTATTGAGCAGAGCATCCGGCAGCAGGGGAACATTGCAAAACGCGACGTGAAGCTGCAGGAACAGATCAAACAGTGGACGGCCCAGATGGAAACGCTGGCCAAAGAGTTTGACGTGCTGGAAGCCAAACGGGACGAGGCGGCTGAGCAGGTTACGAATCTGGAACAGCAGCAGCAGGAACGTCTGCAGGCCCAGAAAGATAACGAGGCAAAGATTCAGGAGCTGACGGACAGCAATTTTGAAGATATGCGCAAAATGGTGGAATTGCGCAATGAAATCCGGCAGCTGGAAACGGAACAGGAACAACGCATGAACCGCCGCAACCGGCTGAAAGACGACGTGGACGCCGCGGAACAGCGGGTGGCGGAATTAACGGAAGAACAGCGGGGGCTGATTTCCCGCAAGGGGGAACTGGAACAGGATATAGCCCGCTATATAAAGGAAGGAAACGAACTGGCAGCCAGGGCGGCGGAAAAACGTCAGGCCTTTCAGGGCGTGGATAAAAAATACAATGAATGCCAGACCCAGATTGCGGCGGTGGAATCCCGGCTGCATCTGCTGCGGGATATGCAGCAATCTCTGGAAGGCTTCGGCTTCGGTGTAAAAGCGGTCATGCAGAGCCGGGAAAGCTGGCATGCGGATGTGATCGGGCCGGCTGCGGCGCTGATTTCCGTGGAACCGGAGTATGTGACTGCGATGGAAACGGCATTGGGCGCCGGCTCTCAAAATATCGTAATTCAGTCGGCGGACGCGGCGAAGCAGGCCATCCGGTATTTGAAGGAGCGCAAAGAGGGCCGGGCGACTTTCCTGCCCCTGGACACCATAAAAGAGCCGGTGCTGAAAGCGGAGGAAAAAGCGCTGGCCAGACTGCCGGGAGTCCGTGGCTTTGCGGCGGACCTGCTGCAGTGTAAGGAAGAAGTGAAACCAGCAATCCGGTACCTTATCGGCCGGGTACTGGTGGCGGAAACCATGGATCATGCCATGGAGGCGGCAAAAAAGAGCGGCTTCCGGATTCGGGTGGTAACGCTGGACGGCGACGTGGTAAATATCGGTGGTTCCCTCACCGGAGGCAGCCGCCCGAAGAAAGAGTCCGGCTATCTGACCCGGGAACGGGATGTGAAAGCGCAGGAAGCGGCGTTACGGAAATTCAATAAAAACCTGCTGGCCATTCAGGAAGAAAAGGAAGTCCTGGAAGATGAACTGCAGGAACAGGAAAAACGGCTCTCCGTGTTGCGGGATACCGTACAGCAGAAGAACATCCGCCTGACGGAGATGAAAGCGGAAGAGCAGCGCCTGTCCGATGAGCTGAAACGGGAGAACGAGGCGCTGGAGCTGGCCATGGACACCCGCAGCCAGCTGGCGAACGAATATCTGTCCGTGCGGCAGCTGCTGGCGGATAAACGAAAGCCGCTGCAGGAGATGGAGGCGGCTAACGAAGAAGCGAAGAATACGCTGGACGCGTTGCAGAAAAAGATATCGTCCGACAAGAGCGCGTTGGAAACGCTGGCGTTACGGTTGCAGGATGCACGGGTTCAGTCGGAAACCGCCAACACCCAGCGGCAGCTGAAAAACGAGCGCATGCAGCAGTTGGACAGCGATCTGGGAAGGCTGCAGGGTGATTTTCACGCTAATGAGGAAGAGAGTGAAAGGCTGGCGGGTGTAGTGGAA
>JAFXSH010000076.1 GCA_017525805.1 Clostridia bacterium
AAGGCAGGGCCCTCTTCCGCGATTTCCGAATTTACCGCCAGACCGTTGGCCATAATGGTCACCATATCGTTAGTTGATGTGTCCCCGTCTACGCTGAGCATATTGAACGTTTTCTGCACATCGTGACTCAGCGCCTTCTGCAGCATGGGGGCAGAAATAGCTGCGTCGGTAGTAAGGAATACCAGCATGGTGGCCATGTTGGGATGGATCATGCCGCTGCCTTTGGCGATGCCCCCCAGACGGCAGACCTTGCCGTCAATTTCAAACTCCACCGCGATTTTTTTCATCACCAGGTCCGTGGTCATGATGGCTTTGGCCGCTTCGTCTTCCCCCTCAGGCGACAATGCTGCCGCCAGTTCGCCGATATGGTCAGCCACCGGCGTGATGTTCAGCTTCTGCCCGATGACGCCGGTAGATGCAACGATTACATCCCGGGGACTGATTCCCAGCTGCTCCGCTGCCAGAGCGCTCATCTTTTCCGCAATTTCCAGACCGTCGCTGTTGCAGGTATTGGCGTTGCCGCTGTTGCATATCACTGCCTGGGCGATACCGTCGGCGATGTGCTGTTTAGTGACGGTAAGGGGGGCGCCCTTCACCAGGTTGGTAGTGTACACTGCCGCCGCATGGGCAGGAACTTTGCTGAATATCAGCGCCAAATCGTTTTTGTCATTCCGTTTCCGGATACCGCAGTAGATACCGCCGGCTGTATATCCTTTTGCGGCGCAGACGCCGCCTTCTATCTGTTTAATCATAATTCTCCTCCGATTTTAAAGCCGTTCCGGCTTTCGTGCAGGCAGTTCATATTTACCCAGGCCCTGCCCGTTAATCTGTCTGTTAAATTTCCAGGCCTTCTGTCTCCGGCAGTCCCAGCACGATGTTCATATTCTGGATAGCTGCGCCGGACGCCCCTTTGCCCAGATTATCAAAACGGGACACCAGCAGGATCCTGTCTTCGTTGCCTGTCACGGTAATTTCCATGTCGTCACGTCCGCTGAAGGCCGCTGCGGACAGGAAACCTTTTTCGTCCGCTGCTTCGTTAAAATGAATCAGGGGACCCGTGTAATACTCCGCATAAATTCGTCGGACATCTGCCATGGAACCCTGCAGATCTTTTTTGAACAGGGGCACCGTCACTTCCATGCCGCTGTAAAAATCCGCCACGATGGGGCAGAACACCGGCGCGTTTTCCAATCCGCAGACCACGTTCATCTCTTTCAGGTGTTTATGCATCTGACCCAGCGCATATTGCCTGGGGGCGTTTAACAGCGGGCTTCGCTGCGGATCTTCGTACTCTGCGATCATGTTTTTTCCGCCGCCGGAATAGCCTGTCAGGGAAAAGCATGTCAGCAGCGTATCTTTTGCCAGCAGGCCTTTTTCCACCAGCGGAGCCACCAGGGCGATAAACCCGCTGGCATGGCAGCCCGGGTTGGCAATATATTTTGCTTTCGCTATTTTTTCTTTGCAGCCGGTCAGTTCCGGCATGCCATAGGCCCAGCCTGCAGCGGTCCGGTGTGCAGTGGAAGTATCGATGATGACTGCCCCGCTGTCTTTTGCCAGTTCCACCGCTTCGA
>JAFXSH010000077.1 GCA_017525805.1 Clostridia bacterium
CGCGAATCCGCGCGGCCTTCCGGCCCGGCCTCCGCTGAAAATATGCCAAAGGGCATATTTTCCGGGCGCTTCGGCCCCTCCCGGCGTACACGCCGCCGGTGCGGATTTCAGTCAAGGGGAGTTCCCCTTGACAATCCCCCCTTGACGCCGTTTCTCGGTGGTTCTTCCAGGGGGGCTGAGTAGTAGCGAGAAAAGAGAACCGTCGCCCACATTCTTTCTGGGGCTTATTTCACAGCCCAAAAGAATTTTTCTTCCCCCAAAGCATTGATATTTCCCGTCTGCTCCCCTTTCGTCACCGGTGCCAGGCCGTTCATAAACGCGCTGCCGTTATCGTACAGGAAATTTCCGCCACTTTCGCCGCCTTTTCTCCCTGGCTTATTATATAACGACTGGAAACCGCGATTTGTTACATGGTTTTTCCAATTTTCAGCATTTTTTACTCTGACAGCAGCGACCGCAGCAGTTCTTCCACTTCCTCGAAAGAATTCGCTAAATTCACTTTCGTGCGCACCTGGGCGGAATTGCGGCGGCCCGCGGTGTACCAGGCAAAATGCTTGCGCATTTCCAGCAAGGCGCTGCGCTCGCCCTTCCATTCCGCCATTTCCCTGGCCTGCCGCATGGCGGTGTCGATCACCTGGGAAAAGGGCGGCGGCGTATAGGGGCGTTTTTCTATGGCGGCACGAATTTCCGCGAAAATCCAGGGGTTGCCCAAGGCCCCGCGGCCCACCGCCAAGCCGTCGCAGCCGGTGACGCGCAGGGCTTCCAGGGCCGTTTTTCCGTCCACAATATCGCCGTTGGCGATGACCGGAATGGAAACGGCCCTTTTTACTTCCCCGATAGCTTCCCAGTCCGCTTTCCCGCTGTACTGCTGCATCCGCGTGCGGCCGTGTACGGTCAGTCCCGCCGCCCCGGCCTGCTCCAGGCCCTTGGCAAATTCCACGGCGTTTTTATGTTCCTCGTCCCAGCCTAATCGCATTTTCACCGTCACCGGCAGGCTGGACGCCTTCACCGTGCTTTCCACAACGCGGCGGGCCAGCGCCGGGTCCTTCATCAAGGCGCTGCCGCTCTGTCCCCCCACCACCTTCTGGGCGGGACAGCCCATATTGATATCAACGGAAGAAAACAAGCCAAGACCGGCCAGCCGTTCCGCCGCCCGGGCGAAATACACCGGTTCGCTGCCGAACAGCTGCACGGAAAGCCGCCCTTCCTCCGAGAACCGGGCCAGCAGGAACCGGTAAGCATTCCGGTCCGGCGGGGCGGTCAGAAAGCCCTGTGCGCTCACCATTTCCGTGGTGGCGCAGTCGCAGCCCTGCTCAAAACAAAGGCGGCGGAACACCTGATCCGTGATCCCCGCCATGGGCGCAAGCGATAATAACGTCATGTGTATCTCTCTATTCCTCGTTGATGACCCGCACCGCCGTCAAATTGCGGATGCGCCACTGGTTGTTTTCCCTGCTGAGAAGCACGGAATACTGGGTGGTTTGCCACTTGGGGGCGGACATGCTGATCCCGGCGGCGGCCGCCGCTTCCTTGGCGGAGGCTTTCAGCTTGCCGTCAATGGCCGGGATGCGCTCGGTGATGGTGGCCTGGGCCGTATCTTCCCAGGGCCAGCACCAGAACCAATCCAGGTTCACGCGATGGTCAAAACCCGTGATGCTGTAATAATTCTGGTAGGCGGACTGCCCGCTGCGGGCCTCGGCCAACTGGGTGTCCCGTTCCAAATACGCGGAGGAAAAATAAGGATTCAAATTTTCGTCCGCGCCCATCATGATCACCCGGGCGCGTTTGGCCATGCCGTCCTTCAAAATGATATAGCTGTTGGTGGCGTTCATGGAAAAATAAAACGCCAGGGTCATCAGCCCCAGTACGCTCACGGCGATCAGCAGCCGGGTGGTCACGTACCAGATCAATTTCCGCAAATACTTCACTGCCGCCTCCAAAAATTTTTCCTCGGGGAAACCTGATTTCTTTTTTATTATATCATAATTCCTTCCCGTTTGTCATCTCATGGTTTTTATTCGCGAAACGGGCCGCAAAAGGGCGATTGCGCGCCTTTTTTTCAGAAAAAGAATGCGGGTTTTCACGCCCCTATTGTAACGAAGCAAAGCCGTCCTTTCATCCCCATGCTTTGGCGCATGTAAAATCTGGTTTGTATTTTCATACTGCCAAAATTGTATTTATTTCATTTTTGTAATACTTTTTACACGAATTTTTAACACCATTCGCGGAAAATGCGCGGAAAAAAGTGTGGACAAAAGCGGCAACCGTGTGCAAAACACTGTGGATAAGTTGAAATTCAGTTCGAGTTATCCACATCTGATTTCTGAAACCCCTATAAAACAGGGGTTTTGCGCCTCGTTTCTGTGGATAACTCTGTGGATAATGTGGAAAGTCCGCTTTTTCGTCCGAACCGCATAATGCTGCGTCTTCCATACTGACCATTCCTGGCCATTCCAGCAAATACGGGCTTTGTTTTGTTGAAAAGTTAATATGAATGTATTTTTATACATTCCAACTGTAAGCTCCCTGTGGATAACCCGAAAGGGAAAACTGCCGGAAAAGTTCAAACTTTTTTGACTTGACATCATATTCGGCCGCTTCCCTCCATATGCTGGACGGGGAGGCGAGAAGATGAAGAAAAAGCTGGTCAGCCGGGTGTTCCTATTGGGGATATTTTTCTGCTGCGCGGCGCTGCTGGCCGCCGCTCCCCGTCCCGCGCGGCCCGCCGTGCCCGCGCGCCCGGCACAGACCGCGGAAACGGGGCCGCTGGCCGGGCGGGTGATCCTGGTGGACGCCGGTCACGGCGGCACAGACGGCGGGGCGCGGGCGAAGGATTCCGGCACTTGGGAAAAGAATTGAACCTGCAAACGGCCCTCGCCCTGAAAAGTCTGCTGGAAGCGGACGGGGCCGCCGTGATCATGACCCGGGAAACGGATATGCAGTACAGCGAAAACAAGCGGGCCGATCTGACCGCCCGCCTGAATCTTGCCAAAGAGGGCGGGGCGGATATGGTCATCAGCATCCACATGAACGAATACCGCACCCGCCGGGAATCCGGCCCCCAGGTGTTCTATCGGGCGGGGCAGGAGGACAGCCGCCTGCTGGCTGGCTGCATCCAGGCCGCCCTGATCGAAACCCTGAAACCGGTCAAGGAGCGCACCGCTTTGGCGGGGGATTACTTCATTCTGTCCCTGGATATTCCCTCCGTACTGGTGGAATGCGGCTTCATTTCCAACGCCGCCGACGAAGCCCTGCTGCTTACCTCCGAATACCGGGAGCGAGTGGCCCAAGGCATCCGGGATGGGATTCTGGAGTATTATTCGCTGAGAGAAAGACAATCGCCGGCACAAGGAAAGAGTTAAGAGAGCAGAGATAATATTTTGTTCAATTCTCAACTTTCAACGTTCCACCGATTTAAACATATCCATTTATAAACGAAAAAAAAGCAACCCTTTGAGGATTGCTTCTAAATGGAATCCGGCGGCGACCTACTCTCCCGGGCCGTGTCCAGCCAAGTACCATCGGCGCTGAAGGTCTTAACTTCTGTGTTCGGTATGGGAACAGGTGGAACCCCTTCGCCATTGCCACCGGAAACTGTAGCATTTTTATGGGGCCGAGGTCGGTGATCATTCACTCATCATACTTGCCCAAGGTATCGTTCTGTCCTCTGGAAGTCTTCCTCTTCCCTGAAGCTTTCGCTCCTGCCTTCCGGGCTGCTCACCCTTTCAGCTGATTCCTTGCGGAACCATCAAGTCTAATGCGTGCTGCGCTTTCACCCTTCGCTACTCGCGTCCGCTGTCACACCTTGACAACTGCACAGTGAAGAAGAACTTATTTTTCTCGTTGGACCTTTTCGTCTCAGACTCTATGAAATCAAGCCCTCGACCTATTAGTATCGTCAAGCTCCATCCGTTACCGAACTTCCACCGACGACCTATCACCTGGTAGTCCTCCAGGGGTCTTACTTCTTTAAAAGAATGGGAACCTTATTCTTGAGGTGGGTTTCACGCTTAGATGCTTTCAGCGTTTATCCCGTCCGCACTTCGCTTC
>JAFXSH010000078.1 GCA_017525805.1 Clostridia bacterium
GAACCTGGGAAAGCCGGCATATCCAGCCGGTGGGTCTCCTCCATGCCTTGGAAATCAGGCATAGCAGTGGAGCGGGTGATGGGAATCGAACCCACGTGGTCAGCTTGGGAAGCTGAAGTTCTGCCATTGAACTACACCCGCATCGTTTGCTATTGTACCCAATTTTTCCTTGCTTGTCAACACTTCCAAACAAAATTTTCCCAAAGAGTAAAGCGCGGCGGGAAATGCCAAAGCGTCAGAAAGGAACTTTGAATCACCATCCGCATTACTGTCGGAATTCTTTTTCATTTTGCGCTTGATAAATATTTCCATTTCCTATATAATCGATTTGACAAGGACTGTTTTTAATCTGCCCGTAAAAAAGACGGCATCGCGCCATGCGCAAAACCCGCCGCCAGCCGGCGAAAGGCGCGTGTCAGAAGCAAAGGAAGGAAAGTATTCGTGTTTCAGCATCACGTTTCTTTGAATAAGCACAATGTCTCGAGGCTGACATTTATCATCGTGTTGGTCAGTTTTTTGCTGTCAACCTTTGTTTCCCTCTGGTCGCTGAGCATCATGAGCCAGCGGAACGACCGCGAACTGAACAAAATGATGGCCGCCCGCATTTACGACGCCATCAGCAGCGAGCTGAGCGAACCGGTGACGGTGGCCCTCACCATGGCCAACGACAGCTTCCTGATCAAAGCCCTGCAAAACGAACAGGACCTGCCGGAAGAAGAGGTCGTGACCGCCATGCAGAATTATCTGGCTGGTATTCAGAAAGGGCTGAACTATGAGTCCGTATATGTCATTTCAGAAAGCAGCAGGCGCTATTATAATTTTGACGGCCTGAGCAAGATCGTGGACCCTGACAATGACGAACACGATTCCTGGTACGGCGTGTTTTTGACCAGGAAACCGGTGTACGATCTGGACGTGGGCTTCGACGAGCAAAGCGGCGATATGTGGACGGTCTTTGTGGACGCTTCCATCCGGGACGGGCAGGGAAATTTCTTGGGCGTATGCGGCGTGGGCGTGCATATGTATCAGAGCCAGGCGCTGTTTATGAGCCTGGAAAAAGAACACCGCGTCAAAATCAACCTGATCGACGCGGACGGGCAGATTCAGATCGACACCGACGAAGGGAGCCTGATGGGCAAATATCATACCGATTTAAATCTGAGCCCCAGCGGCGAATATATCTATCACGATTTGGGCGGCGGCCACATTGCCGTGAGCAAATATGTGGATAATTTGGAGTGGTATTTGGTTGTGGAAAGCGACAGCAGCCCCGAGCAGAGCGAGTATTTCAACGTGATCCTGCTGAATGTGGCTCTGTGTTTGTTCGTGATGGTCATTCTGATCGTTGCCCTGCGGATCATTTCCATGCGCACCACAGCGCTGACAAACGCCTCCCTGCGGGATCAGGACACCCAGCTGCTGAACCGCCGAGCCTTTGAGGAGGAAAAAGCGCGGCTTTCCATGTCGGCGCTGGATGAAAACTACGTTTATGTGACGGTGGACATCAACGGCCTGAAAACCGCCAACGACACCTTAGGCCATGCCGCCGGGGATGAATTGATCCTCGGCACGGCGGACTGTCTGCGCAAATGCTTTGGTTCCTACGGAAAGATTTACCGCATCGGCGGGGACGAGTTTGCCGTTATGCTGCACATCGGCGAAGCACAGCTTGACGAGCTGCGGGAAGAACTGGAAAAGCTGGTGGCGGAATGGTCCGGCGAAAGGATCAAGCAGCTTTCCGTTTCCTGCGGCTATGCCTCCACCCGCGAATTCCCGTCAGAAAACTTCGCCCAGCTGAGCAGGATTTCGGATGAGAGGATGTATGCCGCCAAGGCGGAATATTACCGCCGCAACGGCATCGAAAGGCGGAGGACCTGATTGCAGAATCCCCCTGACGCCCGGCCATTGATTTGGACGGGCGCTTTTATTGCAAAGCAATTGTAAAAGAACAAAAAGCCTTCGTTTTGCACCCGATTCTATGATATAATCTGATCGTAATCCATGACGGTTTTGAAGGAGGAATGACAGTGATGAAAAAAAGCTTATCAGCGGCGCTCCTGTCCGTGGGACTGCTGCTGGCGCCCATCGCGCGCGCGGAGGACGATCCCGTGGTCCTGAAAATACAAAGCATGACCCTGCGGGAAAAAGTGGGGCAGCTGTTCATGATCCGTCCCGACGCGCTGGAAGGGCGGTTCGGCCCGGCGGAGCTGGAGGACAACTCCATCACCGGCACTACCCAGGTGAGCCAGGAAATGCGGGAAAAATACGCCCAGTATCCCTGCGGCGGCTTTGCCCTGTTCCGCAAGAATATCCTCTCCCCCAGCCAATTGACGGCTTTCACCGAAAGCCTGCATAGCTTGGGCGACATCGCCCCTGTGCTGGGCATCGACGAGGAAGGGGGCCGCATCGCCCGCATCGCCAATCATCCGGAAAATTTCAACGTGACCAAATTCCCGTCCATGGGCGCCATCGCCTGGAGCGGGGATGAAAGCAAAGCCTATGAAGCAGGCAAAACCATCGGGGAGTATCTCACCGCATACGGCCTGGATATCGATTTCGCGCCGGTGGCCGACGTGAACACCAATCCCAGGAACACCGTCATCGGGGACCGGGCTTTCGGCAGCGATCCCACCGTCGCGGCGAGGATGGTCAAGCAGGTGATCATGGGGCTGCATGAAAGCGGCACGGCTTCCTGCGTCAAGCACTTCCCCGGCCATGGGGACACCGCCACCGACACCCACACCGGCTATGCCGAAACCCTGAAAACTTGGGAGGAAATCAGCGCCTGCGAAATGATCCCCTTCCGGGCGGGCGTTGAAGCGGGCACGGATTTGGTCATGACCGCCCATATCGCCGCCCCCAACGTCACCGGCAGCGACGAACCCTCCACCATGTCCTATATCATGCTGACGGAAAAGCTGCGGGGAGAATTGGGCTTTCAGGGCCTGATCATCACCGACGCTCTGGCCATGGGCGCGATCCGGGAAAAATACACGTCTTCCCAGGCTTGCGTCCGCTGCATCCAGGCGGGGGTGGACATCCTGCTGATGCCCTATGATTATTATGAAGCTTTCGACGGCGTGGTGCGGGCGGTAGAGAAAGGCGAGATCCCGGAAAGCCGCATCGATGAAAGCGTGTACCGCATACTTTCATTTAAGTATGGCAGAGAGGAGACGAAATGATGGTCTCCGTTGATACGGCGCGCCTCCAGCGCGAGATCGAAGATATTTCGGAACGGTACCGGGCGGCGGGGTATTTCCCCTCCGCCTGCGTCCGGGTATTCAACAAGCGGGAAACCCTCGCCTGGACCTGCGTGGGCGAAGCCCGGGAGGATTCTCTCTTCGACGCCGCCAGCCTGACCAAAATCGCCACCACGCTGCAAATCCTGCGTCTGATCAGCGAGGGGTTCCTTTCCCTGGATGAGGAAATCCAAGACGCCCTGCCCGCCCTCCGGGAGGACTCGTTCCTGCGTCAACGCCTTGCGGGCGTCACCCTGCGCCGCATGCTGACGCATACGTCTTCCCTACCGGACTGGTATCCTTTTTATACCCGGAAAGACGAGGATTTTACCGCCGCCCTGTCCTATGCGCTTTCGCATACGGAAGCCACCGAGGGCATGGTCTATTCCGATCTGAATTTCATGCTGCTGGGCAAAGTATTGGAGCAGGTGCGCCGCAAGCCGCTGGACAGGTGCCTTCAGGAGGATTTGGTCCAGCCCTTGGGCCTTGGAAAGATGACCTATCTGCCAAATCAAAGCCTGTCCATCGTTCCTTCCAGCTATGGAAATCCCATTGAGGAAAACATGTGCAAGGAAAGGAACCTGACCTTCGCTTCCTTCCGGCCCGCTGGTCAACCTGTTCGGGGCGAAGCGAACGACGGCAACGCCCATTATTATTTCGGGGGCGTATCGGGCCATGCCGGAATCTTCGCGGACGCGGTCGCGTGGGAGAGGCTGTGCCGCTTCTGCATGAACTGCGGCGATCCCCTGATCATCGCGTCCCAAAAGGAACAGCCCGGCGCTCCCGGACGGGGCTTAGGCTTTCAGACAGGCGTGAGCTATCCCCACGGCTGCGGCCATACCGGCTTTACCGGAACGGGCATTTATTTTTCATCGTCCCATGACGTAGGCGTCGTCTCCCTCACCAACCGGCTGTTCTATCCAAAGGAAAACCCCAACGCCACCTGGGAATTCCGCCGGGCCCTGCACGAAGCCGCGTTCGCCCTGGCGGGAAAAACGCCGGAAAGCTAAAAATGCCATCGTAAAGGGATAAAAGGAGGTCCTATGCAGTCGCTTCAAGCTCTCATGCAAAAAGATACCTTGCGGGTGATCGGCCTCATGAGCGGCACCTCCGCCGACGGCATGGACGCGGCGCTCACCGAAATCACCGGTTTTGGCCTTTCCACCCGCGTGAAAACGCTGGCGTTCGTTTCTGTGCCATATCCCGAAGACGCGCGCGCGGAAATCCTCCGTCTGGCCTCCGGCGCGGCGGGAGGCAGCCGGGATCTGTGCCTGTTCAGTTTTTTCTTCGGACAATTGGCCTTGGACGCCTGCCGGGCCGTGTGCGAAAAAGCCTGCGTGGACCCCGCTTCCATTGATTTGGTAGGCAGCCACGGCCAGACCCTGTATCATGTGCCCGTGGCGGAAAACTATTTGGGACATCCGGTGCGGGGCACGCTGCAATTGGGAGAAGCGTCGGTCATCGCGGAGGGCCTTGGCTGTCCCGTGGTCAGCGATTTCCGGGTGCGGGACATGGCGGCGGGCGGTCAGGGCGCGCCCCTGGTGCCCTATACGGAATACCTGCTGTACCGGCGGGAGGACGAAACCGTGGGCTTACAGAACATCGGCGGCATCGGCAATATCACCATCCTGCCCCGGGGCGGGCGGATGGAGGATACCTTCGCTTTTGACACCGGCCCCGGCAATATGGTGATGGACCAGATCGTTTCCCGCATGACCGGCGGACGCATGCGCTATGACGAAAACGGGGCCCTGGCCGCCTCCGGCGCGTGCAGCGAAGCCTTGCTCGCCCGGATGCTGCAAGACCCCTACCTGCATAAAGCGCCGCCCAAAACCACAGGCCGTGAAGCCTACGGCGCGCCTTACGTGGACCGTCTCATGGAAGAAGGGCACGCGATGAATCTTGCGGACCGGGATATCCTGGCCACTGCCTGCCGCTTTACCGCTGCCTGCGTCCGCGTGGCGATTGACCGGCATTGTCCCGTGAAGCCGGACTTGCTCGTGGTTGGCGGCGGCGGCAGCCGCAATCCCACTCTGATGGCCGTGCTTCGCCGGGAGCTTTCCATTCCCGTCCTGGTCAACGAGGACTTGGGCCTGGACAGCGATGCCAAGGAAGCCGTGGCCTTCGCCATCCTGGCCAATGAGTGCGTACACTCGAGCGCCAACAATATGCCTTCCGTCACCGGCGCTTCCCATCCGGTGGTGATGGGCAAAATCAGCCTGTAACGCCAAAAACGCCGGAAGCGCTTCCGGCGTTTTGACGTTATTCTTTTTATGCTTCTTCCCGGGTCCATTCTCCCAAGATGCGCACGGCCTCCGCCGTGAGGGTGCGGACGGATAGGTCGGAAACGCCCACGATCACATTCTGGCAATGATTTACCGGCAGCAGCAGCCTGCGCGCGCGGCTCTGCCCCACGGCCAGCGCCATGCGAGGGGTGATTTCTCCCAGCAGGGAATCGGCGATGGCGATGCCCACCGGCCCCATGATCACATCAGCGTCCCGGCAGCATACCACCACGGCGTTTTCCCCGGTGGCGCCCTGTTCCGCCCCCGCTTTCAGCATCGCCCCGGTGGCGGCGGTATTCGTTCCCACCGCGGTCACACGGCAGGGCAGGCGGGCGTTTTTGATTTCCTCTACCAATTGACGGCCAATGCCGCCGCCCTGACCGTCCACGATCAGCACATTCAGCGTTTTCATGCGTCCTCCTGACATTGTTCAGTTTTTCCTTTTTATAGAGCAAGCCCCGCCAGCTTCTTGAAAAAGCTGGCGGGGATCATTTTTTTCAGAGACTGTTATTCCTCGTCCTCCCGGCGGGCGGAACGGCGGCGGCGTCTGCTCTCCGCGGGCACTTCGGCGTTACCGTCCTGAGATTCCAGCGGTTCCATCTGCAGTTCCGCCCTGGTCACATGAATCTTCTCTTCCTGCGCACTGGCGCTGGCGCGGGAAACGCGGTAGCCGCCCTCGTCGTCCGTATTGGGAATATCCTGGGGATCGGGCGCAGCTTTCCGGGCCGCTTCCTCAGCCTGGTTCAGCACCTGTTCATGAGGCAGCACCATGGGCGCGGCGATCTCCGCTTCCTCCACGGTCTCCTCCACGGTTTCTTCCTCAAACTCATGATCGGCGCGTTCTGTATAATCCCGGCGTTCCGCCAGATCGAGATGGTCATAGGCGGCGTCGGACTTCTTCTTCTTGCCCAGCCGCACCACTGTGCTGATCAGGAACAGCACCAGAGACGCGGCAAACAGCGCGCCAAGCGCCATGGCCGCCGTCAGCAGCGCGCTGCGGCTCTGGCCCAGCAGAGTATCGGCAGGCGCAGGCGTGACCAGCGCGGGGGGCGCCACCGTGGCCGCCGGAACGGCGGTAGGCTGCGGCGTGGACCGGTCCAAACTGATCCGGATGGTGTTGGAGTCAAAAGTGACGATGTTGTTCATGGAATCCTTGAGAGACGCCGTGAAGCGGAACTGACCGGCCTGGGAAATGCGCACGTCCCGGTCCAGCACCATGCTGCCGCCCGGTTCCAGGGAATCGATGGTATAAATGGCGGTGCTGCCATGGGTGATGGCGATCTTTTCCGCCTTGATATTGCTGTTGTTGGTCACCGTCAGGTGGAATTTCACGTCCGCGGGCACGGAGGAAACCGTTTCCTGGTCACTGGTCAGGTTCAAAGTGAGCAGCAGCTGCTTTTCCGGGTCGAACACGCCGATGCTCAGTTCCTTGGAGCTCAGGGTCTTGGTTTCGCCGGTATTGTCCGGCAGGGTGGCCGTCACCTTGAAGGTGGTGGGTTCCATCAGAATGAATTCCTTCTGTTCGGTCACGGTTGCTCCGGCGGGAATGGACAGATTGGTCAGGATCTCGCCCCGCTTGGCTTCGTTCACCGTCACATTGGAATAGGATACGTTGCCCGCGTTGATAAAATTGATCACCAGGGTGGCGGCTTCGCCCACGTTCACGCCCGCGGTGGGGCTGGACAGCTCGATTTTCAGATCAGGCTTGGCCAGGGGGATCGCCGCGTCCTCCACGGTGATTTTTTCCGTTTTGGTGGAGCCCGCCGCTTTATAAGTGATCACGGCGTTGCTGGTCAGGTCTGCGTTGCCGATGCGGCTGGTAAACTGCACGGACGTGCGCTCTCCGGCGCCTAAGCTTTTCACTGTTTTGGCCGTTTTGCTGATATTTTCCTGCACCCGGATATCCGTCAGGCCCACATTGCCGTTATTGTACAATTCATAGGTAACGCTGGCCTGACCGCCGGAACGCACCACTTGCGGATTGATGACGCGGTTCACCGTCAGGTTCACCCGCTCGCCTATGAAGGAAATCCGGGCTACGGCCTGCTTGTTCATTTCCACCAGCGCGCCGGAAGCGTCCTCCAGATGATAGCGCAGGGTATAAACCACCGTGCCGGCGTCCAGCTGGGCCTGGGTTACGTTCCATTTTCCTTCCCAGGAGCGGGAATCGCCGGACTTGAGGGTATAAGCGCCTCCGTCCCCAAAGGAAGAAACCACGTTGCCCGCCGGGTCCAGCAGCGTGACCGGGGCGATCATATCGGTGCCGGTGGGATTGGAAACCCGCAGCGAAACGCTCACCTCGCCGGGGCCCGTCAGGCTGTCGGGCGTCACCTGGATGGTGGCGCTCACCGGATCGCTGTCCTCCGCCAAACCAGCGCATTGAAACATGAAAGCAATTGCCAAAATCAGGAGCATGGCTCCTGTGGTCCGCAGCATTCCGCGGGCAAATTTCATTGCCCTTCCCTCCTTCCGCGCGCTGAACCGCGCCGGGAAAAATAATTCCACTGTATCAATATTTTAGTGCACAAAAGCCAGCCTGTCAAGCAATGGGGATGTTTTCCTTCAAAAATTATTCATGATTTACATTTTTATTCCCATTCCGCCATCCCATCTGGTCAATCCGGGATGGCGAAGTTCAGCGCGTCGCCCATTTCCGGCACCTGCACATAGGATTGGGGCACGTCGCCCACGATTATGGATTCGGCGATCAGCACCTGGCTGCCCAGCGACACCTGCCTTGCCCCGCTGGGGATCACCAGGCGCACGGTGGTGCGCAGGGACAGGTAAATCTTGTGCCTTGTCTGGTTGATTCCCGCCGATTCAAATTCCGTGGAAAACGCGGCGGACACGGCGCTCACCGGAACGATCCGCACCCGGATCCGGGGCCCCAGCGCCGAAAAAAACGGGATGCCCAGCGCCGCGCCTAAGGGGATGGCCACGCTTTGGGCATCGGCGCTGTCCAGCCTCGCCTGGGCCTGCAAAGCCGTAAAAGCAGCCAGCTCGTTCATGCGCACGGCGTTGGCCTGCAGCATGGTCACCCGTCCGTTTTCGTCGGTGCGCACGGTCACCATATCCTGATAGGTGATCTCATCGCCCATCACATCCCGCACGGCCTCATGCATGTATTCCACCGCCATGGCTTCCGCCCGGGCATACGCCATATCCAGGATCACCGATTCCAGGTTCTTTTCCATCCATATGCCCGCCGCCGCCAGCGCCAGCAAAACAACCAGCGCCGTTCGCAGTCCGCGCCGTTTCCCGCATTTTGTATTGTCCTTTTTTCCCGCCACCCGGTCTTCCCCCTTTCCACTCATCCTATTCGCTCCAGATGTCATTGTTGAGCCAATTGGAGCATGCCATAAGGAATTTAACGCAATTACTACAAATTTATTAACTACTCGCAAATTTTATGTAATAAATATTTAATAATTTAAAAATTATCGCAACAAATTTATGACAAGGCACCACACCCTGCTCTTGCGGCTTTTCTTACTATACTTTGTGGGCATATTTCCTGACGCCACACTATCTTTGGTGCGCATCTCTTGACGTCACAAATTTTTAGCCAAATTTTATGTAAAAAAATATGAAAACTCGTTGACATTTCTAACAATTTTGTGATATAATTTTTTACGAAGAATCAGGCGAATTTTCCAATGAAATTCGCGCTTCCACGCTTTCTGTTCCCGGTACGGGCCGGAACAGTGATGCCGTGGAAGCGCGGATGCGGATTGCGCGGATGGGAAAATCACGGCTCGGGTTCTTCAAAATAAGAACTCGTCGGCCGAATGCCTGATTTCGCCGACGCAATTTGAAGGAGGAAGATAGGATGAAAAAGAACAGCATCTGCAAAATCGTCTTTTTCGTTGCGGCGCTGACTCTGCTGCTTGCCATGGCTTCCTATGCGGCAGCTGACACCTGCACCGCCGAAACGGGCCACTTGGGGCCCTTCAGTTTCCGGAATTACACCAACCCCACCTGCACCGAACCCGGCCATCGCGATAAGTACTGCGACGCCTGCGGCAAGTTCCTGGGCACCGAGCCCATCGGCGCCATCGGCCATCAGTATGAAACCAGCGAAAGGGTCATCACCGCGCCCACCTGCCTGAGCGCCGGTCTCAAGCAGATCAGCAGCATCTGCATGGTATGCAAATACAACGGCGGCACCAAGGACGAAACCATGCCCGCCCTGGGCCACGATTGGGGCAGCTGGAACGTGACCACACCCGCCACCTGCACCACCGCCGGCGTGGAGACCCGTATCTGCAAGCGCGACAGCAGCCACGTGGAGACCCAGCCTATCGCCGCCCTGGGCCACAAGTGGGACGCCGGCAAGGTGACCAAGGAGCCGGACTGCACCACTCCCGGCTCGAAAACCTACATCTGCCAGAACGATTCCAGCCATACCAGGACGGAGTCCATTCCCGTTGTTCCAGACGCCCACAAGTGGGACGCCGGCAAAATGACCAAGGCGCCAAACTGCACCTATCCCGGCACCAAAACCTACACCTGCCAGATCAACAGCGCCCATATCAAAACGGAAACCCTTCCCATCGATTCCAACGCCCACGATTGGGATAACGGCACCGTGACCAAGGCGGCCACCTGCGAGGGAACAGGCATTAAGACCTATGTATGCCGCGTCAATGCCGCGCATACCAAAACGGAAATCATTCCCGCCACCGGCCATAAGTGGGATAAGGGCACCATCACCAAGAAGCCCACGCTGACCGATGAAGGCGAAAAGAAGTATGTGTGCCAAAACGATTCCTCTCATGTGCGGTATGAAAAGCTTCCCGTTATCACCATGAACAACAACACCGTCTGTGCCTTTGGGCCCCGGCTGCGCGATGTGAACCTGTATCCCTACAACACCGAACTGTGGTATATGTTCACGCCCTTCGACGCTTCCAAGGACGGCACGCAGACTTATGAACTGGTTGCTTCCAACATGTACATCGTCGGCAGCTTGACCCTCACCATCAGGGACGGCAACCTGACGATCGATTACAAGCTGAGCGACCCCTACAAGTTCACCATCACACTGGAGTTCTTCACCGTGCTGAACCGGATCGGCGATATAATCCAGTACGAGCCCGAAGATCTGGTCAGGATGGGATTGAGCCTGAAAAAGAATCAAGCCATCAATCTGGCTGAAAAGTTCGGCGATGATACTAATCTGGTGCTGTACTTCTGCAGCCGCTGCGATTATACTTACAGCCAGAAGTACTCGAGCCTGAATTACAACTCCACCAATCACCAGCGCCTGCTCAATACCATGCTGAGTCTGATGGACTAAGATCAGTCTCAAAGGAATAATTCCCTCTCCCCCGCCAAGCGGGGGAGAGAGTTTTTTTGCCAGCGCCGTCAGAAGCCCAAATTCGTCAGCACAAAACACAGCGCAAAGGACAGAAGCGCGTGGGCGATCCTCAGCAGAACCAGTTTTCCCGCGCTCACGCCGCTTTCCTGCCAGAATGCGGCGTTTTGCAGCAGGATAGACAGCCCGCCGAAGGAACAGGCCGCGCACACCAACGGTTCGGGACGCGGCATACCCAGCCCGATCAGCGCTTTCACGCCGCCCGTCACCTCCAGCGCGCACTGCAGCGTTGCCGCGGCCCAGCCGGGCAGGCGGGGAAAGGCGCAGGCTGCCAGCCGGGCAGCGATGCAGCCTAACATCATGCACACCGCCACCGTCAGCAGGGCTATAGCGCCATCCCGCAGGGCCTGAACTAAGGGCATGGGCACGGCGGGCCGGGGCGCGGCTTTTTCCCTATTGGGAATACAAACCCCCAGCAGCGCCGCCCCGCCGATATGGCACAGCAGGATCAGGCGTCCGGGGGCAGGGTCGCCCAGCCATCCGCTCACCGTGCCTAAGAAAAACATGGGGCTCATGGTGCCGGTCATGGCGGCGGCCCGCAGGGCGCTTTTTCCCCGGAGTCCCTCCCCTTGCATGAGCCGCGCCCCGCCGGGTGAACCGCACAGCCAGCCCAGCACCGTTTTCAGCCCCACGCCTCCGCCCACCCGGCTGCTCACCATGAGCATGCACACCAGAAACGGCCCCAGCACCGGCACAACCGCCCGCGCCCACAGCGAAAGCCCTTCCCCCGCCGCTGCCGCCGCCTCCCCCGGAAACGCCATCATCGCACCAGCCAGGATACCAAACGCCACCGCGTACCCCATACGCACCTCCTCCGGGACAGGATATGCGGGGCAGGTGGGCGGAAGAACTTTTTACTTTATTACTCCGGCAGCTATAAATTACCGTGATCTGCTTGTCTAAAGCGCCAGCTGCAGTGTTGTCGTCAGTCGCCGATGCTACGGCTTTGAGTTAGATTTGAGAGTTAAGAGCGGAGAGTTGAGATGATATAGTGTTTCATGTGGGAGAAGCATATTTGACCGGCCATATAATCTCAACTCTTAACTCTCCGCGCTTTCAATGCTTAGCGTCCTTTATATAAAGCAGCGCCGCCCTGTCCGGGCGGCGCTTCGATGTGTGCAGCGGAATCAGTCCAAGTACCCTTCCCGTCCGGTGACATGGAAGCGTTTTTCCAGTTGGTGAAGCTGGCTGTCGGTGATGGTGTTTTTGATGGGCAGGTGAGCGATCTTCATATAGATTTCCGCGCCCTTTTCGGCGGTTTCAATAAGGCCGAAGGTTTCGTCCAAATCCCTGCCCGCGCCGTAAATGCCGTGCTGGGCCCAGACCACCAGGCGGGCGGTCTGCATCTTTTCGGCGGTGGCCTGGCCGATTTCATTGGTGCCGCAGAGCATCCAGGGCAGCACGTTCACGCCGTCGGGGAACACCACGATGCACTCGGTGCTCATCTGCCACAAAGTGCGCGTGAATGCTTTTTCGTCCAAATCGTGCACATAGGTCATGGCCAGGAGGTTGGAAGGATGACAGTGCATCACCACCCGGTTTTCCGGGTTCACCTTGAGGCGGGCCACGTGGCTCATCATGTGGGCGGGGAATTCACTGGTAAAGCTGCCGCCGTCCTCAAAGCCCCAGATCAGCTCGGCCAGTTCGCCGTAAGCGGTCACCCGCACGATGCCCAAATTGATTTCAGGGGCGTACTGCACGTTCTTGAAATACTTGCCGGTGCCGGTGACCAGGAAATACTTTCCTTCCAGCTCCGGGGCGGTAAAGCCCGTGGGGATTTTCAGCTTCACATTTTCCAGGTCTAAGTAATCCTTTACGTCGCTTTCCTCCAGCATCAGGCTCACATTGCCGCCGTTGCGCTCGTCCCAGCCGTGGGCGTACATATTGGTCAGGGTGCGGATCATTTCCACCATAAAGGGGGCGGTCAGGATATCCTTCATTTTCTGTTCACCAGCACTTTCTCTTCGTATTCCTTGATTTGCCCGAACCAATCGCCGTCGGCGGGCTTGCCGCAGCGGCGGCAGTATTCGTCCCAAATGTCCCCGAAGGGCAGGGTCTTCAATTCTTCCTGACGCACCATCAATTCGGTGAACTGACCGTCGTCCTGTAACTTCTTCAATGCTTCCGACGGCGTCAGCAGGGCGGAAAGCAGGGCCTTTTGCAGATTGCGGTAGCCGGTCGCCCAGGCGGAAATGCGGTTGATGGAAGCGTCGAAATAGTCCAGGGCGATGTGCACCCGGCCTTCCAAGCCGCCGCAGCGCACGATTTCCTTGGCGATTTCCTTGGTTTCGTCGTCGAACAGCACCACATGGTCGCTGTCCCAGCGGATGGGCCGGGTCACATGCAGGGCAATTTCCGGGAAGAAGGAAAGCAGGGCGGGGATTTTGTCAGAAACCACCTCGGTGGGGTGATAGTGGCCGTTGTCCATAAGGGGGATGCACTTTTCCCGGTTCATGGCGGCGTAGGACAGGGCAAATTCCGCGCTGCCCACGGTGTAGGCTTCCACGCCGATGCCGAATACCTTGCTTTCCACGCAGGGCTTCACCTTGGTAAAATCGTAAGGCTCGGACAGGATTTCATCGATGCTCTCCCGATAGCGCACCCGGGGCCCCATGCGGTCGGCGGGCACGTCCTTGAAGCCGTCACCGGTCCAGATGTTCATGGTGCAGGTATCGCCTAATTCTTCCGCCAGATAATTGGAAATGCGGATGCAGGCCTTGCCGTGCTCGATCCAGAACTTCCGGGTTTCCTCGTTGGGGGAAGAGAGGGTGAGCGGGTCGCACTTGGGATGGGAGAAGAAGGTGGGGTTGAAATCGCAGCCCAGGCCGCGCTCCTTGCAGAATTCCACCCACTTTTTGAAGTGCTTGGGCTCCAGCTTGTCCCGGTCCGCCCATTCGCCCTTTTCAAAAATGGCGTAGCTGGCGTGCAGGTTCATTTTGGGCTTGCCGGGGATGAGGCTGAGCACCTTGTCGATGTCGGCCATCAATTCCTCCGGCGTCCGTGCCCGGCCTAAGTAATTGCCGGTGGTCTGAATGCCGCCGGTCAGGGGTTTGTTCGGGTCGGTGTCAAAACCGCGCACGTCGTCGCCCTGCCAGCAGTGCAGGGACACGGGCACGGATTTCAATGTTTCCATAGCCGCTTCCACGTTCACACCCAGGGCCTCGTAACGTTTTTTTGCTTCTTCGTAACTCATGCGTCCGCCTCCATTTGAATTTTTAAATTGCCAAGCGCCGTCGCCTCGATGGGCAGGGCGATCACCTGCTTGCCGGTTGTTTCCTCCGTGAGGCGGTTCAGGTACTTATTTTTGGCTCCTCCGCCCACGATATAGATTTTGCCGTAGGTTTTTCCCGTAATGCGCTCCAGTTCTAAAATGTTTTTCTGATAAGTCAGGGCCAAACTGCGGTAAGCGCAGCGGAAATATCCCATAGCGCACTTGGGCGGGTGGGGCAATGCCGCGTCAAAGGCCGCCTTCATGCTTTCCGGGGCCATAAAGGAGGGATCGTTTGCGTCCACGGTGTGGTCAAAATGCTTTTCCTCCGCCTCGGCGGTGATCTCGTTCCAGGGCTTTCCGGGGCACAGCTCGTCCCGCAGCCGGTTCACCAGCCACATGCCCATAATATTTTTAAGGTACCGGATATAGCCCACGCCGCCCTCGTTGGAATAATTGGCCTGCTGGCTTTCCGGAGTGGTGATGGGTACGGGGGATTTCACGCCCAGCAGGCTCCAGGTGCCGGAGGAAATGTAGATTTCCCCGTCCTCCATGGGGATGCCCTCCACCGCGCTGGCCGTATCGTGGGTAGCGCACAGCACGCAGCGGATGCCCTTGTAGTCCCCCAAATACGCGCCGGGCTGGGACAGGGGATTAAACAGGCGTTTTGGCAGACCCAGCGCGTCCACGATCTCGGGGTCATATTCCTTTTTTGCCGCGTTCACCATGCCGCCGGTGGTGGCGTTAGTGTATTCGTGGCCCTTGACGCCGCAGAGCTTATACAGCAGGTATTCCGGCATGAGCAGGAAATCCGTGGCACGCTCCAGCCGCCCGGCCAGCTTGTCGGCGTATAATTGATAGATGGTGTTGAAGGGCTGGAACTGAATGCCCGTGCGGCGGTACAACTCGGAGAAGGGCAGGATGCCATGCACTTTTTCAATAGGGCCCTCCGTGCGGCTGTCCCGGTAGGCGTAGCAGGGCAAAATCTCTTTGTCCCCGTCCAGCAGCACATAGTCCACGCCCCAGGTATCCACAGACAGGCTTTCTATCTGGGGAAACGCCTTTAACGCCTCGTCAATGCCCGCTTTCACGTGGAACAGCAGGCTTTCGATGTTCCAGATCAGGTGTCCGTCCGCCTTTTCCACGCCGTTGGGAAAGCGGTACACCTCCTGGGTTTTGATTTCGTTTCCTTCCTTCCAGCCCACAATGTGGCGGCCCGAGGAAGCGCCGATATCGATTGCCAAATACTTCTTTGCCAACGCGCACCATCCCATTCCTGTTATCATCTGTTCAATTCAAGTATACCATCCTTTTCCGGCTTTGGCAATTCGCATTTTCGACCAAAAACTGACGAAAAAACGCCGGAACAGGCGGGGTGTCCGGCGGCAATGTTTGCATATGATTAAAGCAATGTCGCAAAGTAGTCTTCCGGGGTTTCCGCCCGGCGGATCATGCGGAAATCCCCGTCTTTTGTATACAGGATCTCGGCGCTGCGAAGGCGTCCATTATACTGGTAGCCCATGGCGAACCCATGGGCCCCGGTATCGTGGATCACCATAAGATCGCCGATTTTGACTTCCGGCAGCAGCCGGTCAATGGCGAATTTATCGTTGTTTTCGCACAGGCAGCCGGTCACGTCGTACAGGTGGTCCGCCTTTTCATCCCGCTTGCCGCAGATGTGAATGTGATGGTAAGCCCCATACATGGCAGGCCGCATCAGGTTGGATGCGCAGGCGTCCACACCGATATAATCCTTGTAGATTTTCTTTTCGTGCACCACGTGGGTCACCAGCCAGCCATGAGGGCCGGTCATAAAGCGGCCCAGCTCCGTTTTGATCGCCACCCGGCCTTGGGCGGGATCGCCGAAAACGCGGGTGTATTCCCGCTCGACCCCTTCGCCGATGGCGTTCAGGTCCGGTGCCGTGCCCTCCGGGCGGTAGGGAATGCCCACGCCGCCGGACAGGTTCACGAACTTGAGGGGCATGCCGCACACTTTTTCCATTTCCGCGCCCAAATCGAACAGGATGCCCGCCAGTTTGGGATAATAGCCGTTATCGGTGGTATTGCTGGCCAGGAAAGCGTGCAGGCCGAAGCCCTTGGCCCCCATTTTCCTGAGGCGGGTAAGGCCCGCAGCCAACTGCTCCTTGGTCCAGCCATACTTGGAATCGCCAGGGGAACCCATGATGGCGTTGCCCAGTTGGAAATCCCCACCGGGATTATAGCGCACGCACACCGTTTCCGGTATGCCGCCGTGAGACGCCAAAATATCGATATCGCTGATATCATCCAAATTGATGATCGCGCCCAAGGCGCTGGCGTGATCGTACTCTCGAGGCGGCATGGCATTGGCGCTGAACATGATCTCGTGGCCCGAAAAGCCCGTTTTTTCCGCCAGCAGCAGTTCGCATTCGCTGGAGCAGTCCAATCCGCAGCCTTCCTCCCGGAAGATTTCCAAGATCCGGGGATTGGGCAGGGCTTTCACGGCGAAATATTCCTTATAGCTCGGAGCCCAGGAAAAAGCCGCGTTCAGGGCGCGGGCCGTCCTGCGGATGCCGGCTTCATCATACAAATGAAAAGGCGTGGGGAACTGTTCCGCCGCCCGGATAAACACGTCGTCTGGCAAAGAAAAATTGGGCATACCCTTCATCCTCCCGTACAGGCACAATTTTGTATTCAATCCAAGTCCCATTATATGCCACATAAAAAGCCCAACGCAAGCGCTTTGGGCTGAAAGGACAAATTAAGAACAGGATTTCGTTGCCATTGAGCTAGCTGAATAGCAACGCGCAAGGGGGAATCCTTCCCCCTTGACAATCCCCCTGTGGTTTCAAGCTTCTTCTGTGAATGATTACCGATTTCGGGAGACAAAATGGCAAAGGTTCATATTGCAATTATTTCCGACTTTAATTCCGTAAAGAGCTTCTCCGCGTCCTCCTTCCGGCACAGGAGCGTGCCGGGACGCATGACGGACGCGCCTGACGCGGCCACCGCAAAGCGCAGGGCGTCTTCCGGCGGCATCTGCCGTTCGGTGGCCAGCATCAGGGCCGCCAGCATGGTATCCCCTGCCCCGGCAGTGCCCTTGACGGACACGGGGGCGGCAGGACAGGTCCATACCCCGTCCGCATGCGCCAGCAGCGCGCCCAAGGCTCCCCGGGACAGGCACACCCACTCCACGCCCTCGTTCAGCAGCTTGTGGCAGGCGTTCGCGGCAGCGGCGGTATCCTTCGCGTTCACCCCGGTGAGGCAGGCAAATTCCTGGGCGTTTGGCTTGATGAGGGAGGGCTTCTCCTTCAGCGCGGCGGTCAGGGCCGGGCCGTCGCAGTCCACCGCCGTCCGGCAGCCCTTCTCTTTCAGGGCGCGCAGGATCTTGGCGTAGGTTTCCGGCGCGGCGCCCGGCGGCAGGCTGCCCGCCAGCGCCACCCAGTCTCCCGGCTGCACGCAGTCCAGCAATCGGAAAATGATCCGGCGGATGTCCTCCCTGGAAGTTTCCAGGCCCCGTTCGCTGATTTCCAGAGTCCGGCCCGTTTCCTCTTCCTTGAGCTTCATGTTCACCCGAAGCTCGCCCGCCAGGGGGATCAGGATGCAGGGCACCTTTTCCCGGGCCATAGCAGTGGCCACAGGCTGGCCCCGGTAGTCAAAGCCGATCAGCTTCACATCGCCTTCCAGCGCGTTCACCGCCCGCGCCACGTTCACGCCCTTGCCGCCCACATCCAGCCGTTCCACCGTCACGCGGTTGGGCGCGTCGGGATCAAACCGAAGAATGGACGCCGTTTTATCCAGGCAAGGATTCAATGAAAGCGTGTACAGCATCGCGTACTTCCTCCCCATACAGAAATTTCCGGCTTTGGGCCATTGACCCGGCATCCAAAATGACTCGCCCGCCAGGCAGCAAAGGATCCACGCCGGCGCTTACCGCCGTTTCATGGGCGCCCTCTCCTTCGAGCCGAAACTTCACACCTTTGTAACAATTATTATAACATATTCTTCTTCCCAGCGCAATCAGACCATTTTTACCCAAGAAAAAAGGGTAAAACCAATGTTTTCAAAAAACAGCGCAAAGATATTATCTTTTTGTTACAAAAAAGTTACTCTTTTGATGAATGCAGCGTGGGAGCCTCTATTGACAAGAAAAAAACGGAAAATTATAATAGAAGGGATTATCGAGCGGGAAAGGAGCCTTTCACAGCATGACGAACACCCTGCGAAAGATGTTTTTTTTCGTCTGTATGGCGGCATTGTTGGCATGTTCCGGATGCGCCGCGCTGGGCGAGGACAGCGCCGCGCTGCCTATTGATTTTTCCGGCGGCATGCCCCTTCAAAGCCAGTTTTTCACAGGCGAATGGTCTTATGAAGACCCCACCATCTCCGTTTCCATCGTCCAAAGAATATACAGCGGCCCGCATTACAACTGTGATTATTGGGTAGCCGATATCAAAATCGCCGACGCTTCCCAGCTTCGCACCATGGCCGCCAATGGCTTTGATGATTTTGTCACCGAGGAATACGGGGCCGTGATGGCCAAGCGGGTGAACGCGGTGCTGGCGATCGACGGGGATTACTTCACTTATACCAGCGAAGGTTATATCCTGCGCCAGGGAGAAGTGTTCCTGAACATTTTGAAAGGCCGCAGGGACATCCTGCTTATCGATGAGGATGGGGATTTTCATATCGTCCGCTATGCCAAAAAAGAGGACGCGGTCACTGAAATCGACGGCAAAAAGGTGATCAACGCCTTTTATTTCGGTCCCGCCCTGATCGAAAACGGCATCATCGTTTGGGATATGGACCTGCGCGCCGATATGATGGCCGAAGAGGGCCGACAGCGCATGTGCATTGCCCAGGTGGGGCCCTTGGAATACAAATGCATCTGCTGCGCCGGTCCGGCCCGAGGCTCCGGCGGCATGACGATAAAGGAATTCGCCCGGATCGTCGCCAATGAAGGCGTGCAGACGGCGTATAACTTGGACGGCGGCGATTCCTGCATGATGATCTTCAACGGGGAGAAAATCAACGACGTGGGCAACAAATCCATGCGGAAGATCACGGATATCGTTTACTTTGCGTCGGCTTACGGGGCGGAATAAATGAAGGGGAATTATTGGCTCTTTATTTCGGTAACGGCCCTAATATCCTTTGGTTGGCTGGCCCTGCGTTTGGGCAAGCGGGCCATGAAGCCCTGGAGCGCGCTGATCGGCCTGCCCCTGTCCATCCTGCTGGGGGCCGTATTGGGCAAGCTGTTCTATGTAGGGCTGCTTTTTCAGAAGGTATGGCCCCGTTTCGGCGCGGAAGCGCTGCTGCGGATGAAGGCAGCGGAATTTTCTTTCTATGGCGGCGGCGTGGGCGTGATCCTGGCCCTGGCCCTGACCGCCAAGCTGACCGGACAGAAGATCAGGCCCTTCCTGTCGGCTTTCGCGCCTTGCGGCGCGCTGCTTGCCGCCGGTTTCCGTGCGGCGGAATACTTCCAGGGCATGCTTGGCGCGGGCTCCTATATGGAATCCTCCGCTTTTACGCGCTTTCCCTTCGCCGTAGCCAATCAGTGGGGCGAATGGCACTTGGCCGTGTTCACGCTGGAAACGCTGGCGGCGCTGGCCATCTCCCTGGTTTTCGCCCTGCGGAAGCGGGAGGACTTGATTCCCGGGCTGCGCATGGAGAGAACGGTTTTTTACCTGTGCGTGACCCAAATCTTTTTTGAAAGCCTGCGCAACCAGTGCATGCGCTGGGGCTTCGTGCGGATCGAACAAGTGCTCTGCGGCGTGACCGTTGTGGGACTGATCGTTTACGGCTGCTTCCAGGCAAAAGGCTTGAAAGGCCTGAAACGCTTCTGGCCCTCGCTCTGTTCCCTGCTCTGCATCGCGCTCCTTGTGCTGGTGGAATTCGGCCTGGACAAGTTCAATTTTTCCACCGTATTCTGGTATGGCGTCATGATCGCGGTGCTGTGCGGCTTCGGCGCCCTGGAAAACGTATGCGTCAAGCGCAGACTGCGTGAGACCAACTGATAAAACTGAAAAAGGAGAAAAAGCCATGCTCATCAAAAACGGTCGCGTCCATGACGCCATTCATGAGGAAGCTTATCTTGCGGATATCCTGATCCGGGACGGCAAGATCGCCGCCATCGGTTCCCAATTGGACGCCGGGAACGAAGAAACCGTGGACGCCGCCGGGCTGGAAATCTACCCCGGCTTTGTGGACGCCCACAGCCATTTGGGCCTGGACAGCGACGGCGTTGGCTACGAGGGCTGGGACTACAACGAAATGAATGATCCCATTTCCCCCCAGATGCGCGGCGTCGACGGCTTCAAGCCCATGCAGCCCTGCATGCGGGACGCGGCCTTAGGCGGCGTGACCACCGTGTGCACCGGCCCTGGCAGCGCCAACGTGCTGGGCGGCACCTTCTGCGCTGTTAAAACCGTGGGCAACCGGGTGGAAAACATGCTGGTGAAGGAAGCCATCGCCATGAAGTGTGCTTTCGGCGAAAACCCCAAGCGCTGCTACCGGGAAAAGGGCGTGTCCACCCGCATGACCACCGCCGCCAAGCTGCGGGAGACCCTGTACAAAGCCCGGGAATACCTGGAAAAGAAGGAAGCGGCGGGAGATGACGCCAGCAAAAAGCCCGCTTTCGACCTGAAAATGGAAGCCCTGATTCCCGTCATCAAGCGGGAAATTCCCCTGAAAGCCCACGCCCACGCCGCCGAGGATATTTTCACCGCCCTGCGCATCGCCAAGGAGCTGAACGTGAAAATCACCTTGGAGCACGTGACCGAAGGCCACCTGATCGCCGACGAGCTGGCCAAGGAAAACGTGCCCTGCGCCGTTGGCCCTTCCCTCACCAACGCAAGCAAATTCGAGCTGCGGAATAAAACCTTCGATACCCCCGGCATTCTGGCGAAAGCGGGATTGCAGGTATCCATCATCACCGACGCGCCGGTGATCCCCCAGGAATACCTGCCCCTGTGCGCGGGCCTTGCCATCAAGCACGGCATGGAGCCCTTCGCCGCCCTCCAGGCGATCACCATCAACCCCGCCCGTCACGCGGGCATCGAAGACCGGGTAGGCTCCATCGAAGTGGGCAAGGACGCCGACCTGGTGCTGTGCGCCGGTTCTCCCTTCGATACCGACCCGGCCATCAAAGCAGTCTATATCGACGGTAAAAAAGTGGAATAACGATAAGGAACTCTCTAAGTAAGTAAAAAAGGCGCTGCCGCGGATTTTGGGTTTCCTTGGCAGCGTCCTTTTTGTTTCATACTGTTTCGCGTTCTAAAATCTTAATAGTATTATCTCAGCGTTTGTCCTTATCGATGAATTCCAGGGTAATGGTGGAAAGCATCGCGAAGGCCAGCACGAACAGGAACAGCATGATCCAGTTATCGACCACGTTTTCCACCGAGCGTTCATAATCGGCGTTGTAACTGGCGGCGGCAGTCTTTTCCTGAATGAGCTGTTTCACGTTCTCGTCCCCGAACAGCTCCAGCAGATCGCCGATGGAGGTTTTGAAGGTAAATTCCCGATCCCGCTGGGTTTGCAGCGCTTCGTTATTTTTCAGGAAATCCACGATCTGGCCCAAAGTGACCGGTTCGTTCAGCTGCTGATCCTGGTATTTTTCCGCCAGTTCCCCGGCGTGCAGGGCATCCAGCACCTGGCCCATAGTAATGGTGGTTCCAATTTCCTTGGCCAGCAGCTCCTGGGCGTTTTCATTGGTTTTTACCATATTCAGCACGTCGCCCACCGTTACGGCGGCCTTTTCTTCCAAGGCGGGAAGGATTGTTAATTCGCGCACATCCCGGAAAACCTCTTCTCCCAGGATCATGTCGATGATCTGGCCGATGGAAACGGGATGGGTCAGTTCCTTTTCCCGCAGATGCAGCGTTTCGTCGGCCTTATTCAGGATATCCGCCACTTCGCCCACGGTGAAGGATTTCATCACTTCCGTGTCCCGGCGCTTTTCCACCGCCTCGCTGTCCAGCAGATCCAGCACCTGGCCCAGGGTCACGGTGCCGCCGATTTCATTGTTCCGCATTTTATCCACGGTTTTCCAGGCCGTTACCATGGGCGTTTCGTTGTAGCCGCTCTGGGAGGCGATGGCCTTGATGCCGTAATTGGAAATGGTGAAATTGGACAGGGGCTTGGTCCAGTCGGGCAGGGGCAGCAGGCCGCCGGAAAACACCAATTGGAAAATCAGCACGAAGGGCATCACCGTCATGGCCCCGGTGGTGGTGTGGCTGATACTGGAAATGAGCAGGCTCATCATATCGGCGGCGTAGGAAATGAGCAGCAAGGTAATGCCCAAATCCACGATCATCCAGGGCGTGATGAAGCCCGTTTCCGGGAAATGAATGCCCATCATTTTCAGCACGTACAGGCTCAGGCCCGTTTGGGCGGCGCACAGGGCGAGCTGATAGATCATGTGGGCCGCGACGTAGGAGGAAATATGCATACCGGAACGGTGTTCCCGCTTGATGATGGGACGCTCGCGGCATACGGCCTGGATGGAGTTGAAGCAGCCGTTCCAGATGCCTACGCAGGTGAGCGCGAACGCGCCCTTCAAATTGCCCTCCATGGTGAGAAAAAAGTCCTTCCGGATGACCATGGAAACCAGCGCGGCGATGATGGCCGCCATAGGCAGCACCTTCCAGTCGCTCTGGTTCACGAAGAAGCGAAGCTGCTTGCCCAAATAAATGGGAATCTGACTGGCCCGGCCGCGATGGCGGATTTTTCTCATGCGCCTGGTTTTCTTTACATTCAGCTCAGCCATGCTGCACCTCCGCGAATTTCAGGATGAATTCGTCCGCCCGGCCTTCGCCGCCCTCTTCCTCGCGGTTGATGGACTTGACGATTTCTTCCATCTTCTCTTTGCCGAAGAATTCCCGCGCTTCGGTGATGGGGCCGAAGAAGGCCAGGCGGCCCGTGCGCTTGGCGTCCTTGGCCAGTACGATCACGTCGTCGAACAGGTCGATCACGCGGTCCGGGGTATGGGTGATCACAATGATGATCTTGCCCTGATCCGCGATATAGCGAAGCTGCTCAAACAGCTCCCGGGCCATTACGCCGTCTAGGCCGCTGTCCGGTTCGTCCAGGATGAACAGTGATGGATTAGAGATAAATTCCATGGCGATGGACAGGCGCTTGCGCTGGCCGCCGGAGAGCTTGGACACCAAATTGTCCTTCACCGGGGTGAGACCGAAAACCTTCATCACCTCCTCCACCCGAGCGCTGCGATCCGCGGCGGAAAAGTCCTTGGGCAGGCGCAGGGAGGCGGCGTCGATCAGGGTGCGGTACACGCTGTCGGAACCGCGCATCAGATCCAGCTGGGGCACGAAGCCGATATCATACTGCATTTCCTTATAATGCTTATACATATTCGTGCCGTTGAGCACCACCTCGGCCTTGGCCTTTTCGTAGCCGTTCACGGCGTTCAGATAGGTGGTTTTGCCAGCGCCGGAACCGCCCAGCAGCAGCACCATATGGCCGGGCTGAATGTACATGTGGATGTCCCGCAGCAGGTACTTTTTCTTGAAGAACTCGGTGGCGGTGCGTTCCTCTAAGTTCACCGTCAGGCCCTGATCCAGCACCTGGGCCTTGGCCCCGGAAAAGAAATCCGCCGCCTGGCTTTTGATGTCCTGCACCGTCCACAGGGGCTTGAATTTGGGCAGGAAGCCCCACAGAACGGCCATCAGACTGTCCAGGAGTATCCAGGGAATGATCCACCATTTCTTTTTCCCGAACGCTTCAATCAGGCCCAGGAAAATCCTCGCCTGATACAGCAGGGCGATCATCGCGATCAGGAAAATAGCAAACCCCAGCATAATGATGAGGTTGCTGTCCTGATCCATAAAGCGCGTAACCACGCCCAGTATGGCGGCTACGCATTCCGTCACGCACAGCACGCGTCCTTCCGGTTCGCGGCCCGCGCAGACGCCCAGCTTGTACAGCCGGGCGAAGGGCACCAGAGCCCACCAGCTCTCCACCCCGCATTTTTTGAAAATGCCCCACAAGCCCACGATGAGCAAAACGTTCCAGGCAATGGAAAGAACGTCCATCTGCGCGTCCAGCAGGATCATTACCAGAATCTCCAGAATTTGCATTGCATCCACCCTTTCAATTTTTATCCTGTGTATGTCGCTTCAAAACTTTATTCTCCTTCCCGCAGGAAACGAAGCTGCAATTCCTCCCCCGTCCACTGGCGGAACAGGGTTTCCATCTGTTCGCAGGCTGCTTCCCAGGCCCGTTCCATGCATTTTGGATCATCCAGATAAGCCTGACGGCAGGCGGCATGCCGTTCGTCCAGCATTTGCTGATAGCGCTGCTGGGTGGCGAGGCCCCAGAAATCATCGTTCTGAACGTCCCCCGTCACCTGGAAATGGTCGTAAAGCACCTGGGCGTGGGGCACGGTCACGGTCAGCTCCGTTTCCCCCGGGGTCAGCTTCACGTCCTCCAGCTTGATTCCCAAGCCGATTTCATACAGATACGGCGCGGAAACCTTGCTCACCGTGCCCAGAAACAGGGCGTCGATGGAGCCGGTCATAACGCCGGTATCCGTATGGCGCACAGAAATCAGCTCTCCGGCTTTTACCATTTCATGGGTCAGCCTTTCGACGGCGCTGCTGTAATCCACGCTGGGCAGAAAGCGGGAAAACCAGTTTTTTATAAACGGCGAAAACACGTTCGCCAGGGTAAGGGCCAGCGCCAGCGCCACGATCGCGCCCAGCCGCCGCAGCAGCCGGGGCGCGCGCCCGCTTCTCCTTCTTTCTGTTCTTTCTCTCATATGCGTCACAGCCAATCTTTCGCCAGCACCAGCAGATAAATCACGCCCCGCACCAGACCGTAAGCCAAAGTAAGGTAGCCAATCGTCAGCACACAGCGGTTCCAGATCCGCAGGCGGGAACGCCGCCGATGTTCCCGGCGTCCCTTGGCGGAATACGTGTTGGGCATAGCCACAGCGCAGCGCCTCCCTTCTGTTATTCTGTTATTATACAGCAAATTCTTCATTTTTTCTACATATTTTTGAAATATTTACGAATTTGACAAAAGCAAAGGTTACCATTCACCTATTTGATAGAGACCAAGCAGCATCACAGGCAGGGGGTGTCGGGGAACTCCCCCGACTGTAATCCGCAGGCGGCGGCGTGTACGTCGCCGAGGAGCGGCTAAAAGCCGCTTCCTATATCAATTTCTGGCCGTAAAATGAGCGTTTTCGCTTGCGAAAATGCCATTTTACAAGAAATTGATGCCTCGAATGAAAGCGGAATCTTCATTCCGCTTTCATTCGTACCATTCAGCGATAGCTGAATGGTAACAAGCAAAGTGCGGGAACCATCTCCCCCATTCGCGTCTGACTTGATAATTCCGAGCTTATGCGGTATAATTTGCAACGGTTGCCGGAGGGGGCCGAAGAAAGGATATAAGGCGACGGTCAGAGGGGGATATTTACCATGTTTAAACGGAAGTCGGTACTCATGCATTCCATCATTTTCAGCGTATTGATGGCAGTCCTGATCATATTTGTATATAATTTCAGCGTTCCGAATCCGAATATGATCCTGGTCGCCGCCCTGGTGCTTTCCACCAGCATTGGTGGTCCCGTGCCGGGCCTGATCTGCGCTGTGCTGATGCTGGGTTACTCGCTGTTTTTCTTTTCGACAGATCACAGCTTTTTTCAGTTTACGGAGATAAACCTTCATAAGATCATCGTGATCGCAGCGGGTGTGGTGGTCAACTATCTTAGCGTGGCGTATTTGAAGCGAAACCGTGACCGCACGGGAAATCAGCTGAAGGAAACGAATGAAAAACTGGAGCAGACAAATATGGAGCTTAAAAAGGTCAACGATCTGCTGAGATCCGTCGCGTCAATCGATTCTCTGACCTCTCTCAGAAACCGTTACTCGCTTCGTCAGGACTTTGAAATGTACATCGGAATACCGCTGCACATCGTATTCATTGACCTCGACAATTTTAAGGAAGTGAATGACAAAAACGGCCATTTGTTCGGCGATAAGGTTTTGGCCGCCGTGGGCAAATCGCTGACCGAGCATTTCCGCACCGCGAACTGCTATCGCTACGGCGGAGACGAGTTCCTCATCGTTGCGGAGAAGGAAACGGAAGAAGAGCTGATCGCGTCGTTTGAAAAAGTGAAGGAGCAGGCGACGGCATTGCGTGTTTTCTTATCCGGCGGTTATGTGTATGGGGTTCCGGGCACCGCCGCCGAGCTGCGCGGGATGATCATGCAGGCGGATGAAATGCTTTATCAGGTGAAGGAAAAAGGAAAAAATCAATTCAGGGGCCGCGCCTTTGACCGGGAGCATGTTCCCGACGCCCAGGCGATGGAGAATTATAAAAGGCATCAATAACGCATGGGACGGTTGAAACCGCTCAAAAAAAATTCTGTTTTTCTAAGAAGAGGATTGAAAACGCTTCTTTTATACAATTTTCGCATAATTATTTACAGTTTTTTGAAATAATTGTATAAAATATCGCAAAAAACCACGAATCAATACTGGCTTTTTCATGAACCGATTGTTTTTCAGCGGTTTCAAACCGTCCCCCGTGCTTGACAAGATTCCCCCTCCGGCATATAATGTGATCGAATTGAACAGCAAGAGTTCTTCAGGGCAGGGTGCAATTCCCTACCGGCGGTAAAGCCCGCGAGCCGAAAGGCCGATCCGGTGAGATTCCGGAGCCGACAGTACAGTCTGGATGGAAGAAGAGCCATGCGTTTTGCGTGCGTTTTCCCCTCCTGAAGTCTCTTTCAGGAGGTTTTTTTCTTGTCCCGAACGATTGCGCCTAAGCGCCGTTTTTCCCCGCGGCCCTACCTGTTTTTGCTGCCCATGCTGGTTTTTGCCGTGGGGTTCGTGTACTATCCCTTTTTGAAAACCTGCCTGCAAAGCGTGAGCACCGTAAACTTCCGGGGGGAGATCACAGGCTTTGCGGGACTGGAAAATTTTCAGTACCTCTTTTCCCGGCGGGAATTTTCCATAGCCCTTGACAACACATTAAAGCTCATGCTGATCAACGTGCCGGTCACCCTTGTGATCACCATGGGCCTGGCCTGGCTGTGCAGCCGCCCTCATCCCCTGCACAGCGTGTATGAAACCATGCTTTCCCTGCCCATGGTGGTGTCCATGGCCTCCATTTCCCTGATTTTCAAGGTGCTGCTGAATCCCTCCGTGGGCTGGCTGAATTACGCCTTGGGGCTGGATATCGGCTGGTACGAGGACCGGCACACCGCCATGAGCGGCATCCTGCTGCTTACGGTATGGATGGGCATCGGATTCAACTTCCTTTTGTTCCTGTCGGCCTTCCGGGCGCTGCCGCCCGATATGCTGGGCAGCGCGGCCCTGGATGGGGCGGGCAAAATCCGCACGCTGGTCCAGATCCAGCTTCCCCTGATCTCCCCCACCGTGCTCTACGTGCTGTGCACCAACATGATCCAAGCCATGATGACCAACGGCCCCATCCTGATCCTCACCCAGGGCGGTCCCTCCCGCTCCACCATGACGTTGATTTACCTCATGTACACCTCCGGCTACGCTTCCTCCAATTACAGCTTGGCCGCGGCGGTGAGCATGGTGGCTTTCGGCCTGACGCTGCTTTTCTCCCTTCTGCTGTTCGGGATGGAAAAAAGGAAGGTGCATTACCAGTGAAAAGCAAAGCGCGGGAAGGTTTTTTGGGGGCGCTGGCGGTCTGCCTCGGCTGCCTGGTGCTGTTTCCCCTGTTTTACGGGCTCATGGGCGCCTTTAAAAGCCCGGCGGAATTCGTGGCATGGCCGCCCACTGTGTTCCCCCGCAGCTTTGGGTATCTGAAAAACTTTGAAACGGTGTTTACCCAATTGCCCATGCTGCGGTATTTCTGGAATACGCTGGTGGTGTCCGTGTTCAGCACGGTCGTGAAGCTGACGATCGCCCTGCTGGCTGCTTACGCTTTCGTGTATTTCGATTTTGCCGGGAAGAAGGCATTGTTTTTCCTGCTGCTGGGCACCATGATGCTGCCGCCGGACACCCTGACCATCACCAATTATCAGACGGTGTCCCATCTGGGCCTGCTGGACACATACCTCGGCATCGGCATCGTATCCTTCGTGGGCGCTTCGCAAATGTTCATGCTCCGGCAGCATTTTCTTTCCTCGCCCAAGCCTCTTCGGGAGGCGGCGCAGATGGACGGCTGCGGCGACTTGCGTTTTATCGTCTTCATCCTGACGCCCATGAGCCTGCCCTTGCTTTTGACCCTGTTTTTGCAGGCCTTCGTGATCCAGTGGAACGCTTACCTGTGGCCGTTGCTTGTGACCAACACCAACGAAATGCGCACCGTGCAGATCGGCATCACCATGCTTACCACCTGGGAAGGCACCAATTATGAAACGGTGCTGGCCGGGGCCGCCGTGGCCCTGATCCCCGCCGTGCTCCTGTTCCTGTTCCTGCGAAAGAGCATCACCCGCACCATGAGCGGCGGGGCCATCGTAGGTTAAAACATATTAAGGAGGAACCCAACATGAAAAAACTGACTGCCCTGTTCCTGACCCTGTCCCTGTTGCTGAGCCTTTCCGGCTGCGCCTTGGCGGAAGAACCGGTCCGCATCGTGTTCTGGCATTCCGCGTCCGAAGCGGCGGGCGCGTTGGTGGACAAGTATGTAAAGGATTTCAACGAAACCGTGGGCAAAGAAAAAGGCATCCAGGTGGAAGCCGTTTTCCAAGGCGCTTACGCCGATTCCGTAAACAAAATGAACGGCATCCTCACCGCCAAGCAGTTCGACACCCTGCCCGATGTGATGCAATTGGACGCCACCGGCAAGGTGAGCTTTTCTTCCGCTGAAACGGCCTATACCGTGGATCAGGCGCTGATCGATCACCCGGAAGCCGACCTGTCCTCCATGCTGGCCCCGGCTATGGCGAATTGGCAGCTCAAGGGCGTGCAGTTAGGCCTGCCCTTCGCCACCTCCACCACCGTGACCTATTACAACAAAACCGTTCTGGACGCGGCGGGCTTTTCCGCTCCGCAAACCCTGGCCGACGTTGGCGCGCTTTCCGCTCTGAACGGGGACGGCGTGACCGTGTACGCCGCCATTCCCAACACCCCCACCCTGGCGAACTGGCTGGGCCAATTGGGCAGCGATTTGGTAAACAACCATAACGGCACGGAAGGCAGCGCCACGGAGTTGGCCTGCATCGAAAACGGCGCCCTGGCGGAGTTCCTCACCGCCTGGAAAGCCCTCTATGCTTCCGGCGCGCTGGCCAATAAAAACGGCTCCGGGGACGAGTTCGTGGCCGGGCGGCAGCTGATCATGACCGATTCTTCCTCCAAGGTTGCCAACATGATGAACAAAATCGACGGCCGCTTCGAGCTGGGCATCGCGCCGTATTTGAAGGTGAGCGATTCTTCCGCCTCCGGCGCCACCGTGTCCGGCAGCTGCCTGGTGATGTTCGATCACGGCGACGCCCGGAGGGAAGCGGCCTGGACCTTCGTGCAGTATTTGACCAGCGCGAAAGTACAGGCGGATTTCGCCTCGGGTACAGGCTATCTGCCCGCTAACCGGGAAGCCCAGGAAAGCGAAACCTGGCAGGCCCTGATTGCCGAATATCCCGTATATCAGGCAGGCCTTGACCAGCTCCTGGAGACCCCGGACACCATGCGCAGCGTCACCGTGGGCCCCTCCGCCGATTTCTACTACGGCATCATCAACGATATTTCCGATATGCTGGAAAGCGACCTGACCGTGGAGGAAACCGTGGACCTCATGGCGGACGACTTGGGCGGCATGCTGGCCCAGTATGCCAAGGCGAACCCGTAAGCATTGATAAAAAGTGAAAATTTGAACGGTGATCTCTTTACAGAGCCGCCAATCCTATTTTCAACTATCCAGCTTTCCACTTTTCAATTTTCGCTTTACAATATTTTGATTGTGAGAGGGGATTACAAATGGCAGACGCGATCATCAACGGTATGCACGGATGCAGTCGGGAGGACGAATACGTTCGCCCCACCGACCCGCTGGTACAGGAAAAATTAGAATGGTTCCAGGATCAGAAGCTGGGCCTGATGATGCACTTCGGCATTTACTCTGAGCTGGGCATCTGCGAATCCTGGCCCCTGTCCGACGGCGACGCGGACTGGAGCCGGGGCGGCATTGATTGGGAAACGGACGGCAAAGCCTTCCGCGCCCAATATGAGGGGCTGAAAAAGAGCTTTAATCCCGTGCGCCTCCAGCCCGAAAAATGGGCGGACGTGGCCGCGCGGAACGGCTTCAAATACCTGATCTTCACCACAAAGCACCACGACGGCTTCTGCCTGTACGATACCAAGTACACCGATTACAAGGTGACGGACGCGGAATGCCCCTTCCATACCCACAAATACGCCAACATCGCCAAGGCGGTGTTCGACGCTTTCCGGGCCCGGGGCATCGCCATCGCCCCGTACTTTTCCAAGCCGGACTGGCACTGCCCCTGGTATTGGGCGGAGGGTATGGAAAAGCCCGTGGCCTATGACCGCAATCCCACCTACGACCCCAAGGCCCATCCCGAAATCTGGGAGCAGTTCGTACAATACACCCATCATCAGCTCATGGAGCTGGTGCGGGACCTGGGCCCCGTCGATATCCTGTGGCTGGACGGAGGCCAGGTAGGGCCCCAAAACGGTCAGGACATCCGTTTATCGGAATTCATGGCGGAGGCCCGGAAAATCCGCCCTGGCCTGATCAGTGCCGACCGCACCATCGGCGGGCCCAACGAAAACTACATCACCCCCGAGCAGAGCGTGCCCGTCGCCCCCATTCGGGTACCCTGGGAAAGCTGCGTCACCGTGGGCACGGCCTTTTCCTACCGATTCGACGAACAATACAAAACGCCCCGCCAGCTTGTTCATCTGCTGATCGACGTGGTGTGCCGGGGCGGCAACCTGGCCCTGAACATCGCGCCGCAGCCGGACGGCAGGCTGCCCGCTCCCGCGGTACGCGCGGTGGACGGCTTAGGCGCGTGGCTGAAAGACAACGGGGAAGCCATTTACGGCACCCGCCTGGCGGAACCCAACGAGCAAGGCGCTGTTGCCTTTACCCGCAAGGGCGATGTTCACTATGCCCTCCTGCGCCTGCCCGAAGGAGAGAAGCTGCCCTCCTCTCTGCTGATTCCCTGGCCCCACGGGGCACGCAAGCTCACCTTGCTGGGCCTGGAAGCTTCCCTGCCCTTTGAACGCACTGACAGTGGCTTACTGATTTATCTGCCCGAGATTCTGGTAGGCGGCAATCCCATTGCCCCGGCTTTCCGGATCGAATAAAACCGCAAAAAAACAGTACCGATCACCCGAAAAGGTGCAACGGTACTGTTTTTTGCGCATGCCGGGTATCTATGCCCGCTTTTCATCCTCCACCGGGTTTTCGTGGATCATGATGTGCTTCACCTTGGAGAACTGCTTTTCAATATCGTCGTGCACCTGCTCGGCGATGGCGTGGGCCTCGTTGAGCGGCAGGCTCCCATCCACTGAAACCTCCATTTCTACGTACACCCGATTGCCGAACTGTCGGGTCATAAGCCGGTCCACGTTTTGAATGCCGGGATGGTTCATGGCGCAGTCCCTAAGAGCCTTTTCCGTCTCCGCATCGCAGCTCCTGTCAACCATTTTGTCGATGGCGTCCCGAAAAATATCGTAAGCCGCCTTGCCGATGAACAGGCAGATGCCCACGCTGGCGACGGGGTCCAATACCGGCAGGCCCATCCGAGCCCCGGCGATACCGATCAGCGCGCCGATGGAGCTCAGGGCGTCAGACCGGTGGTGCCAGGCGTCGGCTTTCAGGGCGTTGGAGTCGATAGCCTTGGCCGCCCTGACGGTGTATCGGTACATGCCCTCCTTCACCGCAATGGACACGAGGGCGGCGATCAGGGCCAGCACGCCGGGGGCCTCCAGCGCCTCCGCATCGGCGGAAAAAACCTTCATGATGCCTTCATAGCCGATCATCAGGCCGGTGATCAAGAGCACCACAGCCAGTACGATAGCCGCCACGCACTCCATGCGCTCGTGGCCGAAAGGGTGCTCCTTGTCGGAAGCCTTTTCCGCCGCCCGCACCCCGAACATGACGATCACCGTGCTGAACACGTCCGACATGGAATGCACCGCGTCGGACACCATGGCTCCCGAATGGGCCAATACCCCCGCCAGCAGCTTCACGGCGGACAGGGCCGTATTCCATAATATAGTCAGTTTGGAAACGCGCATGGCGACTTTCGCGGCGTTTTCCATATGCTCAACCCCTTCCAGAAAAACTTAACGCAAAAAAGCGGGAACGAAACAGTATATGTCTGTCCCGCGGAATACATGCTTTTTCCCGCTGCCGCTTTTGCGGCCCGGCTCCCAAAGGCCTGATCATTGAATTGTCCCTATTATATCGAAACAAAAGCAAAAAGGCAAGACTAACTGTTCGGAGGCTTCACGAATGCAAGAAAATGATTTGATTTTGAGAAAAAAGCGCCTGCGCCGGGAGGCCGCAGAATTGATCAGCGTTTTTCCGCCTGACGCCTTAAAAGAAGCCAGCGCAAGAATCGCGGACAGGGTGCTGTCTTCTCCTCTGTACCGGCAGGCTGCGTCTCTGTTCATCTATGTGAGCACGGACAGGGAGCCGGACACCCGCGCCCTGATTGAGGACGCTTGGCATGCTGGCAAAAAGGTTTACGTGCCCAAATGTTACGGGCAGGGCCGCATGGACGCCGTGCGCGTTTTTAGCTGGAACGATTTTACCTCCGGCGCGTATGGCATCCAGGAACCCATGAATGCCTCAATAGAAATCCCGTTTCCCACAATCGATTTGGCAATTGTGCCCTGCGTGCGCGCCACAACCGACGGGCGGCGGCTGGGCCATGGAGCGGGGTATTACGACCGGTTCCTGCGCGCCCATCCCATGCCCTGCCTGTGCCTGTGCTTTCACGCTTTGCTGCTGGATGATCTGCCCACGGAACCGCTGGACGCGCCCATGGACGCGGTAATTACCGAAAAAGGCTTCTTTTCCAAAAACGATCGAGCCTGACATATTGACAAGCACAGCCCGCCGAAATACAATAAAGGCGGAAATCCAAGAGAATATAGTAATAAATTGTAAAAAGGGAAGGATTGCCATGAAAGTCGTACTGGAACACCTGACCAAGCGATTCCCCAGCCGCGGCAAAAAGGGCGACGACGTGATCGCGGTGAACGATTTCGATTTTGAAATCCCCGACGGCAAGCTCATCGGCCTGCTGGGGCCTTCCGGCTGCGGAAAGAGCACCACCCTGAACCTGATTTCCGGCCTGGAAGCGCCCACCAGCGGCAGAATCCTCTTTGGGGATGACGACGTGACCCGCCTGCCGCCGGAAAACCGGGGCGTGGGCCTGGTATTCCAGAATTACGCCCTGTACCCCCATCTGACGGTGCTGGAAAACATCATGTTCCCCCTGCAAAATATAAAGGGCGCTGATCGGCCCACCAAGGCCCAGATGATCGAGCGGGCAAAAACCGCCGCCAAGCTGGTGCAGATCGACGGATTGCTGGACCGCAAGCCCAGCGAAATGTCCGGCGGCCAGCAGCAGCGCGTGGCCATCGCCCGTGCCCTGGTAAAAATGCCGAAGGTGCTGCTGCTGGACGAGCCGCTTTCCAACTTAGACGCCCGGCTGCGCCTCCAGACCCGGGAGGAGATCCGCCGCATCCAGCAGGAAACGGGCATCACCACCATTTTCGTCACCCACGACCAGGACGAGGCCATGAGCATTTCGGATATGATCGTGGTGATGAAAGCGGGCATCCTCCAGCAGATCGGCGCGCCCCAGGAGGTGTATGACGATCCTGTAAACCTGTTCGTCGCCACCTTCCTCGGCGTTCCCCCCATCAACGTGTTCGACGGCAGCGTGAAAAACGGAAAGCTGTATCTGACAGATCAAGCCGTACTTGATGTGCCCGGCGTCAGCGACCAGAAAGTGGCCGTAGGCATCCGGCCCGAGGGCTTCATTTTGGACGAAAACGGCCCCATGGAAGTCAATCTCAATCGCGTGGAGGTCATGGGCCGGGACACCAGCGTGGTATCCACCCATCCCGCCAGCCGGAACGTCCAGGTCCGCTCCATCATCCCCGCCCGGAACAAGGTGAACAAGAAAGCGCCCACCGTGCGGTTTTCCCTCATGCCGGACAAGGTGTTCCTGTTCAAGGCGGACACGGAAGAACGCATCCCCGTGGACGCCCAGTAAGGGAAACGGAGGACGGCAATGAAAAAGAGAAGTATGAAGGGCTGGCTGTACCTGCTGCCGGCCATGCTGTTCTTAGGCGCGTTCATGGTGTACCCCCTCATCGACGTGCTGGTGTATTCCTTTGAAGAAGGCTACAATTCAGCCAGCCAGACCTATTTCGGGGTGGGGCTGTACAATTATTCCTATGTGCTGAGGGACCCCTATTTCCTCCAGGCGGTGAAAAACACGTTCCTGCTGGTGATCATCACAGTGCCCCTGTCCACTCTGATCGCGCTTGGCATTTCCCTTGGCCTCAACGCCATCAAGCCCCTGCGGAACCTCTACCAGACCGTGTATTTCCTGCCCTACGTCACCAATACCCTGGCCGTGGGCCTGGTGTTCATGATCCTGTTCAAAAAGACCGCCTACACCGACGGCCTGATCAACCTGATGATCCAGTGGTTCGGCGGACAGAGCGTGGACTTTATCGACGGACCCTACTGGGCGAAAATGTTCGTGCTGTGCTTCTATACCATCTGGGTGGTCATGCCCTTCAAGATTCTGATTTTGACCAGCGCTCTGGCTTCCGTGAACCCGGAGTATTACAGCGCGGCCAAGATGGACGGCACCAAGTCCTTCCGCATCTTCTATAAAATCACCCTGCCCATGATCTCCCCCATGATCTTCTATCTGGTGATCACGGGCTTCATCGGGGCTTTCAAGGCGTACAGCGACGCCATTGCCTTATTCGGCACCGACCTCAATTCCGCGGGCATGAACACCATCGTGGGCTACGTGTACGATATGCTGTACGGCAACAGCGGCGGCTATCCTTCCTTCGCTTCCGCCGCCGCGCTGATCCTGTTCGCCATCGTGCTGACCATCACCTGCATCAACCTGATGATCAGCAAGAAGAGCGTGCATTACTGAGGGGAGGCGGGCGCAATGGAAAAAAAGATGGATTTTGACAAGATCGAACGCCGCGCCGCTTCCCGCAAGCGGGCCTTTACGGCGGCGGACTACGTGCTTTTGACGATATGGGCGTTGATGGTGCTCTTCCCCTTCTACTGGATGCTGCTCACCTCCGTCAAAAGCTACAGTTCCTATAACGGCGAGTACATTCCCCGGTTCTTTACCCTGGCCCCCACCCTGCAAAACTACCAGGACGCTTTCACCACCGTGTCCTTAGGCCGGTATTTCCTGAACACCATCATCTACACCGTGGTCACCACGGGGCTGATGATGGCGGTGATCATCCCGGCGGCTTTCGCTTTCGCCCGGCTGGATTTCCCGGGAAAAACGGTCGCTTTCACCCTGTTCCTGTCCCTCATGATGATCCCCAATGAACTGGTGGTGATCACCAATTTTGTCACCATCACCAATTTGAAACTGCGCAATACTTTCACAGGCCTGATCCTGCCCTCGGTGACCAGCGTGTTCTATATCTACCTGCTCAAGGAGAATTTTGAACAGATACCGGACGAGCTGTACAAGGCCGCCCGGGTGGACGGCACCTCGGATTTCAAATATCTCACCCGGGTCATGATTCCCATCAGCAAGCCCACGTTGGTGACCATCGTGATCCTCAAGGTGATCGAGTGCTGGAATTCCTATGTGTGGCCCCGCCTGATCACCGACAACCCCAATTACTATCTGGTTTCCAACGGCATTCAGGAAATCAGGGAAAACGGCTTCGGCCGGGAAAACATCCCCGCCATGATGGCGGCGGTGGTGGTCATTTCCGTGCCGCTGATCGTGCTGTTCCTGATTTTCCGCAAAAAAGTCATGGCGGGGGTCTCCCGGGGAGGTACAAAGGGATGAAAAAGATCAGAATTTTCACGGTGTTCGCCCTGCTCCTGTCCCTGTGCCTGATCCTGACGGGCTGCCACGGCTCCCAGGATTCCAGCGCCTTCGCCGTTCCCGAAACCTTCGATACCAGCCGGGAATATGAAATCACCTTCTGGGCCAAGAACGACACCAACCGTTCCCAGACCGCCGTGTACGAAAAGGCGCTGGAGAGCTTCCAGGCCCTGTATCCCAACATCCACGTGAACATGCGCCTGTACACCGATTACGGCCGCATTTACAACGACGTGGTCACCAACATTGCCACCAACACCACCCCCAACGTGTGCATCACCTACCCCGACCATATCGCCACCTACCTGACGGGCAGCAACGTGATCGCCCCTCTGGACGAGCTGTTCACCGACGAAAAGTACGGCTTAGGCGGCAGCGAGGTGCGGTTCGATTCGCCCGCCCTTTCCGAAATGGTGCCCCAGTTCCTGGAGGAATGCAGGATCGGGGGCCAGACCGTGGCCATTCCCTTCATGCGCTCCACCGAAGCTATGTATATCAACAAAACCTTCGTGGAAAAGTTAGGCTATACGGTGCCGGACGTGCTCACCTGGGATTTCGTGTGGGAGGTATCCGACGCCGCCGCGGCCAAGGATGAAAACGGCAATTTCATCCTCAACGGCCAGAAGACCATGATCCCCTTCATTTACAAGTCCACCGACAACATGATGATCCAGATGCTCAGGCAGAAGGATGCCCCCTACTCCACCGCTGCTGGGGAAATCCTGATCTTCAACGATACCACCAAGGAGCTGCTTTACACCGTGCGGGATCACGTGCAGGCCGGCGCTTTCTCCACCTTCAAAATCTCCAGCTATCCCGGCAACTTCCTGAATGCGGGCCAATGCGTTTTCGCGGCGGATTCCACCGCCGGGGCCACCTGGATGGGTCCCCACGCCCCTAATATGGATATCGCCGCCGATCAGGTGGTGGATTTTGAGATCGTGGTGCGGCCCATTCCCCAGTTCGATACGGAACATCCCGTGATGATCTCCCAGGGACCCTCCGTTTGTGTCTTCAACAAGGAAGACCCCCAGGAGGTGCTGGCCAGCTGGCTCTTCGCCCAATACCTGCTCAGCGACGAAGTACAGGTGGGCTACGCCCTCACCGAGGGCTATGTGCCCGTGACCCTGAAAGCCCAGCAGGCCGCCGAATACCAGGATTACTTAGGCCGCAAGGGCGAGGGCAATGAAATGTATTACTCCGTCAAGCTGGACGCGGCGGAGCTGCTCATGGCCAACACCGCCAACACCTTCGTCACCCCGGTATTCAACGGCTCCGCCTCCCTGCGGGACGCCGCCGGGCAGCTGATCGAGGAAGTGGTCAAATCCGTGCGCCGGAAAAAGACGGTGGACGACGCCTTTATCGATAACCTTTACAGTCAGATCAATTCCCTGTACCGTCTGGACCAGATCGCCAACGCGACCAACGAAGCGGGCAGCGGCAAGGCCCAGCTGGGCGAATTGCCCGGCACCGCCGTCGCTTTGCTTTCCGCGCTGGCCGCCGCTTGGGTGCTGATCGCGGCCTACTGGCTGCGCCAAACCGTCAAGCAGCGCCGCGCCCGCCAAAAACAGGAAAACAACGGATGACAAAGGCGGCGGTTTGTGATAGAATGGAAAAGCCCCTGAAAAGCGGGGCCTTTCTTCACAAGGACAGCCAGCCAAAGGAGACGGACTATGAACATTAAAGTCACCTCGGACAGCACCTGCGATTTATCCCCGGAGCTGCTTTCTCAATACGATGTCACCCTCATCCCCCTCTCTGTGATCAAGGACGGGCAGGCGTATCGGGACGGCGTGGATATCAACCCGGAAGCCATCTTCCGCCATGTGGACGCCGGCGGCGCCCTGTGCAGCACCTCCGCCGTGAACGTGGACAGCTACCGCGCAATATTCGGGCAGTTTTCTTCCCAGTACGACGCCGTGATCCACATTACCATCGGTTCCCTGTTTTCCGCCTGCTACCAAAACGCCACCATCGCCGCGGCAAATTACTCCAATGTGTACGTGGTGGACAGCATGAACCTATCCACCGGTCAGGGGCATCTGGTGATCGAGGCGGCCCAGCTGGCCGCCCAGGGTTTAGGCGCTTTGGAAATCTGTTCCCAACTCAATGCCATGCGGGGCCGGGTCAGCGCCAGCTTCATCATGGACCGGCTGGACTATATGCAGAAGGGCGGCCGCTGCTCCGCCGTTACGCTGCTGGGGAGCAAGCTGCTGAAAATCAAGCCCTGCATCGCCGTCCGTGACGGCGCCATGGGCGTGGTGGAAAAATACCGGGGCAATTTTGATAAGTGCGTGGAAAAGTATGTGAAGGACATGCTCAAGGACCGCAAGGGCCTGCGTCTGGACCGGGTTTTCATCACCCATACGCCGGTGCCGGACGGCGCGGTAGAAATCGCCCGGGAAACGATCCGTAAATACGTGGCGTTTCAGAACATCTACGAAACCAACGCAGGCTGCACCGTGTCCTGCCACTGCGGGCCGGGCACGTTGGGCATTCTGTTTATCACGAAATAATAGAGTTTTTCTGGGGGAGCCTCTCTTTGATGCCCAAAGAGAGGTTCCTCCATTCCCGCTCCGAGAGAGGCGCTTTTTTAGCAAAGTCTGCAAACAAAATACCCGCTTTCCCCGGCAAAATAGCGGAATGATGTTGACAGCAGGGCGCTTCCCTTTTATAATACTGTTTGGGCCATGACGGGAACAGCTTTGCCGTCGGGCGGACAAAGAGAGCGCGTTCGCAGGCTGAAAGACGCGCGCCGTCCAGGCGAAGGAGACACCCCCGAGCCTTCCCGGAGATTTCCGGGCGCATCCCCGCGTTATCGGGCAAAAGCGGCGTAGACTGAGAGACGTTTTAAGGGAAATAGGAAATGTGCTGATTTACATTTCCCTTATGGCTTTCTCGGAAGGGGGCCTGGGGGAAACCTCTCTTTGGCCTCCAAAGAGAGGTTTCCCCCAGAAAACTTCCCTCTGGCGCGCAAGCAGGGTGGCACCGCGAAGGTTTTCTTCGTCCCATGCGTTTGCATGGGCGTATTTTTTTAAGGAGGGTTTTGCAATATGTTGACGCAAGCGCCCAAGGGCACCCGGGACATGCTTCCCCAGGACGCCTACCTGTGGCAGTGGATCGAACAGAAGGAGCGGGAGGCGGCGAAGTTAGCGGGCTACCGGGAAATCCGCACCCCTGTTTTCGAGCATACCGAACTTTTCCTGCGCGGCGTGGGCGACACCACGGATATCGTGCAGAAGGAAATGTACACTTTCAAGGACAAGGGCGACCGGTCCATCACCTTGAAGCCCGAGGGCACAGCCGGGGCCGTGCGCGCTTTCATCGAAAACCACCTGTTCCAGGAAGCGCTACCGTGCAAGGTGTATTATTTGAACGCGCCCATTTTCCGCTATGAGAACCCCCAGAGCGGACGGCTTCGCGAACACCACCAGTTCGGCATGGAGTGCTTCGGCGGCAAGGAGCCCACGGTGGAAGCGGAGCTGATTTCCACCCTGTACGGCTTCCTCACGGGTCTGGGCCTCAAAAACCTGTGCGTGCACATCAATTCCATCGGCTGCCCGGAGTGCCGGCCCAAGTACCATCAGGCGCTGAAAAACTATCTGGGCGAGCGCATCCACGAAATGTGCGAAACCTGCCAGGGCCGGTTTGAGAAAAACCCCCTGCGCATTTTGGACTGCAAGGAAGAAAAGTGCAAGGCCATCGTGAAAGATGCGCCCCTGATCCTGGATTGCCTGTGCGACGAGTGCAGAGAGCACTTTGAACAGCTCCAGGCCCTTTTGACGGCCCAGGGCATCCCCTTCCAGATCGACCCCCATATCGTGCGCGGACTGGATTACTACACCAAGACGGTGTTTGAAATCATCATGCAGGCGGGCCGGGAAGGCCTGGCCCTGTGCGGCGGCGGTCGGTACGACGGATTGGTGGAGCAGCTTGGCGGCCCCGCCACCCCCGCGGCAGGCTTCGGCATCGGCGCGGAGCGCATTTTGATGGAACTGCGCAACCAAAATCTGCTGCCGGAAGCGCCCTCCACCACCGACGTGTACGTGGCGAACTTGGGCGCGGACATGAAAATTCCCGCCTTCGCCTTCGCCCAGGCTCTGCGGGCAAAGGGCGTGAAGGCCGATTCCGATTTGGCGGGCCGTTCTTTGAAAGCGCAGTTCAAGTTCGCGGACAAAATCGGGGCCAAGTATATCGTCATCGTGGGCGGCGACGAATACGCCCGGGGCACGGTGAAGCTGCGGAACATGCAGACCAAGGAAGAACAGGAAATCCCGCTGGAAAAAGCGGCGGAAGAAATCGCTAATATTGCGTTTTAAAAAGGAGAGCAAAGAAATGGAACGTACTTTGATTGCCAACGTCGTCTGCGGCGAAACCAACAAAATCCAGGGCTTTGTGGAGAACCTGCGCAACAAGCGCACCATGGCCTTTCTGGTCATTCGTGACCACTCCGGCCGTCTGCAAGTGACCATTGAAAAGGAAAAGCACCCGGATTTAGCCGCCATCGTGGATCAGCTCACCGTGGAAAGCGTCGTCACCTGTGTGGGCCCTGTGGTGGAAAACGAATACGTGAAGATGGGCGGCAAAGAAATGCTGCCGGAGGAAATGGAGATCCTCTCCATTGCCGAGCCTCTGCCCCTCACCAAGGACGCCGCCATCGACAGCCGCATGGACTACCGCTGGGTGGACCTGCGCAGCGATAAGAACACCCTGATCTTCAAGGCTCAGACTGAATTAGTCGGCTCCATGCGCGATTTCTGCCGGAACAAGGGTTTTATGGAAATCCACACGCCCAAACTCATCGGCGCGGCCAGCGAATCGGGCAGCGACGTGTTTGAGCTCAAATACTTCGACCGGAAAGCCTACCTCTCCCAAAGCCCCCAGTTCTACAAGCAGATGGCCATGGCCGCGGGCTTTGACCGCATCTTTGAAGTGGGCCCCGTGTTCCGTGCCGAAAAATCCTTCACCAACAAGCACGCCACCGAATTTACCGGCTTCGACGTGGAAATGAGCTATATCACTTCCTTCCGGGACGTGATGGCCTTTGAAGCGGAACTTTTGCAATACGCCCTCAAAAACGTGCAGGAAAAGTACGGCGACCAGATCAAGGCCCTCTACGGCCTGGACACCGTCGTGCCCGCCCTGCCCTTCCCTGAAATGAAGCTTCAGGACGTATACAAAGAACTGGAAGAGCGCTACGGCTACAAGGTGGACGACAGCGAAAAGAATGACCTGACCACCGACGCGGAGCACCTCTGCGCCAAGCTGAGCATGGACAAGTTCGGCCACGAATTCCTGTTCGTCACGGATTACGGCCCCGAAAAGCGCGCATTCTACCACATGCGGGACGAGCATGGTATGCCCCTGGGCTACGACCTTATCTGGCGCGGCACCGAAATCACCACCGGCGCCCAGCGCGAACACCGCTATGAACAGCTCCGCAAGCAGGCCGATGAAAAGGGCCTGGGTGAAGACGTGAAATTCTACATGGATTTCTTCCGCTACGGCTGCCCGCCCCACGGCGGCTTCGGCTTGGGCGTGGACCGTTTGACCATGCTGCTGCTGGGTCTTAGCATCAAGGAAGTCATGTTCCTGTTCCGCGGCCCCAACCGCATCACGCCGTAAAAAAGAAAATTATTCCGGGGGAAACCGCTCTTTGTGACCAAAGAGCGGTTTCCCCCGGTCCCCCTTCCGAGAAAGACATAAAAGGGTAGTCTTATCAATAGCACTTTGCGCTGATTGCGTAGTTGAAAGTGAATTTGGGGTTACCATTCACATATTTTGAGAGCGTCCAAGCGACACGCAAACAGGGGGTTCGTCAAGGGGTCTCCCCTTGACTGTAATCCGCAGGCGGCGGCATGTACGTCGCCGAGGAGCAACAGAATGTTGCTTCCTCTATCAATTTCTGGCCGTGAAATGAGCGTTTTCGCTTGCGAAAATGCCATTTCACAAGAAATTGATGCATCGAATGGAAGTGGAATCCCAATTCCACTTCCATTCGTACCATTCAGCGTTAGCTGAATGGTAACGATTTTAGTTGCCAAACGCCCCAAAATCTGCTATACTGAATTATCCTTGCAAGGAGGTGCTTTTGTATGCCGCAAAAAACCCCGAAAAAAAACGCAAAGACAGAAAACCTCCCCGTCACCAAGGTGGACGTGGATTTGCAGAACGGCGGCACCATCAGTTATGCCAATGAAGTGATCGCCACCATCGCCGGCGTGGCGGCCAATGAAATTGAAGGCATCGCCGGCATGTGCGTCAGCGGCGGATTCAGCGAAATTTTGGGCCGCAACAAGAATATCACCCGCGGCGTGAAGGTGGAGGTCGGCAGCCAGGAAGCCGCCGTGGATCTGTACATCATCGTGGAATACGGCTATCCCATCCAGAAGGTTTCCGCCGAGGTGCAGGAAAACGTACGCCGCGCCCTGGAAAGCCTCACCGGCCTGCATGTAGTGCGCGTGGACGTGCACGTGCAGGGCGTCAGCTTTGAAAAAGAAAAGAAAGCGACCCAGAACATCTTGGAAGCCTCCAAGAATCCCGTGCTGGCCGAGCCCGAAGCGGAAAAACCCGCCCCCGCGGAAGCGCCTGCTCCGGAAGAACCCAAAACCGCAGCCGAACCGGACGCCGCCGAAACGAAAGACGCCGCGCCTCAGGAAGAAGACGCGGAATTCGATAGCGCCGTGCTGACGGAGGAAGCCAGCTTGGAGGCCGATCCCCTGGACGCCGCCCAGGCAGCGGAAGAAACGCCCGCCGAAGCGGAAAGCCCCAATGACAAACACCAGAAAAAGACGCAGCCCGGGGAGGAAGCCAAACCGGAAAATCCCCCCAAACGGCCCCATGGCCGGATGCGCGCCTGATATGCCGATCAAATATTCTTGTGTGAAACGGCGCTTCCCGCGCCGGGTGCTGGTATAAGAAGGAGCGAATCCGTATGAAAATCAAAATCCGGGATCGGCTGATCCTGTTTTGTGGCGCGCTGCTGACCATCGCTGCCGGGGTTATGCTGTTCATCCATGGCATACAGGAAAAAAACACGCTGTTTCTGGTCGGCGCCGTGGTCCTGGCGGCTTTCGGCGGTTATTTGATCGCGTTCCCCTTCCTTTATAAGGCCAAGCGCAACGATTTCGTGATTCAGCGCACGGACAGCGGCGAGCTTCGCATCGCGGTAAAAGCCATCGAAAACCAGGTGCAGAAGTGCATCGACCTGCACGAGGAAATTCAGGCCAGCGCCATGAAGATCCTGAGCAGCCGCGAAGGCGTGGTGGTGGACCTGACCGTCACCCTGTCCAACGATATTTCCATCCCCTTAGCGGTAGCTTCCCTGCAAAAGCAGATCAAGCAATATCTGATCGCTTCCTCCGGCATCGAAGTGAAGGAAGTGCGCGTATCCGTGGAATCCACCCAGGATTCCGTTTCTCCCGAAGCGCCGGAGGCGGAGGATGAGCAGCCGGCTGAAAAAAACGCCGCAATAGACGTGAAAGAAAAGAAAGCGCCCATGCATCAGCGTCTCTTCGGCAGGGCGGATGAACCCGCCATCGTGCCCGAGCCGCCCAAGGAAGAAGAACCGATGGAGGACGAGGAAACCGCCACGGAAGCCGAAACGGAAGAAGCGGCGGAAGTGGAAGAGGCCCGGGAACAGCCTGGCCTGATCCCGGACGAGCCTAAACAGGAAACGGACCTGCCGCCGGAAGAAACGCCCGCCGGAGAAATGGAAGAAGAAGCGCCCTCGGAAGATGATTCCATCCCGAAGGAAGAAATCCCGGAAGAGCCTGCAATCGAGGAAGAGGAACCGAAAAAAAAGCCCGAACCCCTTCCCGAATCGGATATCACACCGGAATCGGAGGAAAAGACCGATGAATGACCGCAAGGATCGACGTTCTCTGGCAAACGTTTTCAAGGTCGGCACGCCGGAATGCGCCGTTTTTTGCGGCGCTTTGGCCATGGTGCTGGGCCTGCTGCTGCTGACAGTGGGCTTCTGGAACACCGTGTGGATCGCTCTGTTTGGGGCGGTCGGCGGCTTCTTAGGCGGGGTCAATGATAAAAAGCAAATCCTGAAAAATGTGCTCAATCGCGTGATCCCGGACAAGCGGGCCATGCCCTATCGGGAGCATCATCCCGATATCACCCGCGCCTTGCGGGACGCCGCTTCCAAGGATTCTTCCGCCGAGGATGAGGAAGAAAGCCAGTCCGAGCAGGAATAAACGGCGCATTTTATTACAAAGGATCGGAGATAACATTCATGTCGCGGAAATCGGCACGGGCTGCGGCCGTGCAAATGGTGTATGAGCAGATGCTGGGCGGCGAAGGCGGCGAAGAAACCCTGCGCGGCTTAATTGAATTTACCCCGGAGGAGGACGATCAGGCTTACATCGATTCCCTGCTTTCCGGGGTGGAAGCCCATGCGGATGATTTGGATGGGCAGATCGAAAAGTGCCTGAAAGGCTGGACCCTGGACCGCATCGCCAAGGTGGACCGGGCTGTGCTCCGCGTGGCTGCCTATGAGCTGTGCCACGACCGCAAGACCCCAGACGCCGTGGTAATCAACGAGGCCGTAGCCCTGGCCCAGCGCTTCGATTCCCCAACGGCTGCCAAGTTTGTCAACGGCGTATTGTCCACGCTGCTGGCAGAGCGGGATCAGGGAGAAAACGCCTGATGCTGGCTCTGGGCCTGGATACCAGCTGCTATACCACATCCGCCGCCCTGTGCGGCTTTGGCGGCCTGCCCCGGCAGGAAAGGCGGCTGCTTCCGGTACCAAAGGGTGAACGCGGCCTTCGCCAAAGCGAGGCCGTTTTTGCGCATGTAAGGCAGCTTCCAAAGGTGCTTTTGCCGCTGCTTTCGGAAAACAAGGAAAAAATCGATTGCGTGTGCGCCTCCGACCGGCCCCGGGATGGGGAAGAATCCTATATGCCCGTGTTTCAGGTGGGTGTTTCCCAGGGAAAAGCTATCGCGGCAGCGCTGAACGTGCCTTTTTTCACCACTACCCACCAGCGCGGACATATCGCCGCCGCCAAATACGGCACGGGCTTGGAAACGGACCGGTTCGTGGCCCTGCATCTCTCCGGCGGCACCACCGACACCCTGTTCATCGACGGGGACGCTTTAACGCCGCTGGGCACTTCCTGCGATCTCCACGCCGGGCAGTTGGTGGATCGGATCGGCGTGAAGCTGGGCCTCCCCTTCCCCGCCGGGCCGTATTTGGAGGAACTGGCGGTCAAAGGCCAAAACAAAAACCGTGTGCCGGTGAGTTTTGAATCAGACGGTCTGCGCTGCCATCTTTCCGGGGCGGAAGCCCAATTGCTGCGCTTGATCAAAATGGGCGAAGCATGGGAAAACGTGGCCGCCGAAGTATACGGCGTGCTGTGCCGCACGGTGCTGCGGCTGGTGCAGGCGGCGGCAGAGGCAGCCGATATCAAAGATGTGCTGATTGCCGGCGGCGTGGCGTCCTCCCGTTTATTGCGGGATATGCTGACGGAGCGGAACGAAAAGCGCCGGACGGGCTTAAATCTGTATTTTGGCCGCCCCGAATTTTCCGGGGACAACGCCGTGGGCGTGGCGCTGATCGGACTGGAGCGTCTCAGGCAAGGAGGTCAGGATGGAATTCAGAAAGGTATTCGATACGATCCCCGAGCAATTTGACCGTTTCCGGCCCCGCTACTGCGAAGCGCTGTTTTCGGATTTGATTTCCTATGCCGGGATCGGACCGGGCAAAGCCGTGCTGGAGCTGGGCCCCGGCACGGGGCAGGCCACGGATCCCATCCTGAAAACCGGCTGCGATTACCTTGCCATTGAATTAGGGGCCCATCTGACCGGATTCATGCGGCAAAAGTACGGCTCCTTTCCCAATTTCCATATCGTGAACGACGATTTCATCACTCACGATTTCGGGAACCGGAAATTTGACGTGATCTACTCCGCCGCGACGATCCAATGGATCCCGGAAGAAACCGCCTTCGCAAAAACGTTTGATCTGCTCAAACCCGGCGGAACGCTGGCCATGATGCTGACCAGCGGCGATTATCGGACGCCCAACGAAGCGCTGTACCAAAAAATCCAGGCGGTATACGCCGCGTACTTCAAGCCGGAAACGCGCTACACCCACGGTTCCTTCCGATACGAAAACGCGCCGGATTATGGATACGTAGATTTTGAGAAGCGGGTGTATCATGGGGAGCGGGTATTCACCGCCGATGAATACGCGGCCTACTGCGGCACCCATTGTGACCACATCGTGATTCCCGAGCCCTGTAAAAGTAAATTCTTTGAGGGCCTGAAAGAAGCGGTCCGGGAAGCGGGAAACCGCATCGTGTTTTCGGACACATACACTTTGTATCTGACTAAGAAACCGATCAAAAGCTGAGGGAGAATGCGCATGGCGATTTTGATGGACGGCAAGGTTTTAGCGGCGGAGCAGATGGCGGCGCTGAAAGAACGGGTAAACGCCCTGAAAGCGGCAGGCCGCACGGTGGGTCTTGCGGTGATCCTGGTAGGGGACGACCCCGCCAGTCAGGTATACGTCCGCAACAAGGGCAAAGCCTGCGAGGAACTGGGCATCCTGTCCGAAACCCTGCGCCTGCCCGCCGAAACCACCCAGGAAGAGTTGGAAGCGGAAATCGACCGCCTGAACCGGGACGAACGCATCGACGGCATCCTGGTGCAGCTTCCCCTGCCCAAACACCTGGATGAGGCCAAAGCCTTGGCAAAAATCCTGCCCGAAAAGGACGTGGACGGCTTCCACATCGAAAACGCCGGGAAGCTGTTTACCGGCCAGCCCGGCGTGGTGGCCTGCACGCCCAAGGGCATTTTGCACATGCTGAAAGCCTGCGGCGTACCCCTCAAGGGCAAGGAAGCGGTTGTTATTGGCCGCAGCAACATCGTGGGCAAGCCCATCGCCATGCTGCTGCTGAACGAAAACTGCACCGTGACGATCTGCCATTCCCGCACCGCCGATTTGGCCTCCCATACCCGCCGGGCGGATGTCTTAGTAGCCGCCGTGGGTAAGCCCCGGTTCGTCACCGCCGATATGGTGAAGCCCGGCGCCGCCGTAGTGGACGTGGGCATCAACCGGGTGGACGGCAAAGTGGTGGGCGACGTGGACTTTGAAGCCGTGGAAAAGGTCGCGGGGTACATCTCCCCCGTGCCCGGCGGCGTGGGCAAAATGACCATCTGCATGCTGATGGAAAACACTGTGGAAGCTGCCGAACGAAAGGCAAAGTGACCTATGCCCTGGACGCTAACAGTTTCCGAACTGAATGATTACGTGCGCCGCACGTTAGCCAGCGATCCTTCGCTGCGGTTTCTTTCTCTGCGGGGAGAAATCAGCGATTTTAAGAAATACGCTTCCGGCCACTGGTATTTCACCTTGAAGGACGAAGCGTGCATGATCCAGTGCGTATGCTTCCGGCAGTATAACATGCGCCTGGATTTCCGCCCGGAAAACGGCATGAAGGTCGTTTTGACCGGCGCGGTGGGCCTGTATCCTGAACGAGGCAGCTACCAGTTTTACGCTGAATCCATCACCCGGGACGGGGTGGGCGAGCTGTTCCTCAAGCTGGAAGCGCTCAAAAACAAGCTGATGAAGGAAGGGCTGTTCGACGTAGCGAAAAAGCGGCCCCTTCCCCTGCTGCCGAGGGCCATCGGCGTGGTCACCTCCCGTTCCGGGGCGGTGATCCACGATATCGCCACCGTCACCCGCCGCCGGTTCCCGGCTATGCAGATCATCCTGCGGCCCGCCCAGGTGCAGGGCGAAGGCGCGGCGGAAGATATCGCCCAGGGCATCGCGGAAATATCGGCCCTGCCCCAGGTGGACGTGATCATCGTGGGCCGGGGCGGTGGTTCGCTGGAAGATTTATGGGCCTTCAACGAGGAAATCGTGGTGCGCGCCATCGCCGCCTGCCAGGTGCCGGTGGTGTCGGCAGTGGGCCACGAAGTGGACGTGACGCTGGCCGACCTGGCGGCGGACGTGCGGGCCGCCACTCCTTCCGTGGCGGCGGAGGTATGCGTGCCGGAAAAAGACGCGCTCCTGGCAACCATTCAAAAAATGCGGGAAAGCATGGAACGGGCCGGGGAAAACCTGATTTTAGCCCGCCGGTCCCGGCTGGCGCAGTGCGAAAAGCGCCTGGCCGCCCGGCACCCCGCCGCCCTGCTCCGGGATACACGGGCCAGGGCCGAGCTGCTGGGCCATCGCCTGCAAGCCCTGGCCGAACGAAAACTGGTCCTGCTCAAAGCCCAAACCGCCGCTCTCACGGATAAGCTGAACGCCTTGGGGCCCCGGCAGGCCCTGAACCGGGGCTATGCTATCCTGTTGAACGGAAAAACCGCCGTGACCCAGGTGGACCAGGCGGCGGACCGAATGACGGTGCTTTTGCAGGACGGCGTGCTGCGCGTGCAAACGCTGGACAAACGGAAGGAGGATCCTTTTGGCGAAGAAGCAAGCATCCTTTGAGGACCGGCTGATGGAGCTGGAGGATTTGGTGAAAAAAATGGAGGGAGGCTCCCTTCCGCTGAACGAAGCCCTGACCGCTTACGAGGCGGGCATGAAGCTTTCCCGGCAATTGACCGAAGAATTGGACGCGGCGGAAAAACGCATGTTGGAGCTTTCCGGCGGGCAAACCATACCGATGGAGGACGCGCCATGAACATGAAAGAAACGCTGAACGCCTGCAAGGACCGGCTGGAAGCCTATTTGGACGCCCTGCCCTTTCCCGGCGCGCCGGACATCCTGCGGGATGCCATGCGGTACAGCCTGCTGGGCGGCGGCAAGCGCCTGCGGGGCTGTCTGCTGCTTTCCTCCTGCGAGCTGGCAGGGGGCGATCTGAAAGACGCGCTGCCCTTTGCCGCGGCGCTGGAAATGATCCACGCTTCTTCCCTGATTTTCGACGATCTTCCGGCCATGGACAACGATACCATGCGCCGGGGCAAGCCCACCAATCATGTGGTATTCGGCGAGGCCATGGCCATTCTGGCGGGCGATGGGCTGCTGACCCACGCTTTTGAAATCATGGCCGAATCCAGCCATCCCAAAGCTTTCCGCGCTTTAGGCGAAATCGCCAGAGCCGCGGGCGTGGGGGGCGTGCTGGCGGGGCAGACCTTAGACGTGACCATGGAAGGGTCCGCGCCTGACCGGGCGCTGGTGGAAGAAATCCAGCGGGGCAAAACCGCCGCCCTGATCACCGCCCCCGTCACCGCCGGGCTGATCCTCGGCGGAGCGGATGAAAAGCAGATCGAAGCGGGCCGCGCTTATGGCTATCACTTGGGCATGGCTTTCCAGATCGTGGACGATATCCTGGATTTGGAAGGTGATCCCGCCTTGATGGGCAAAACGCTGGGGAAGGACGTGGAGGAAGGAAAGCTCACCTGGCCCGCCTGCGTAGGGCTGGAGCAGGCCAAAAAAGACGCCGCAGCCCATATTGACGCCGCGGCGAAGGCCCTGGATCTTTTCGACGGCAAGGCGGATTTCCTGAAAGCGCTTGCTTTTTCTTCCCTGCATCGCGTACAATAGAACGAGAGGCGATCTTCATGCAGTTTTTTGCTGATCTATGGTCCAACGGGCCGCTAAGATGCGGCTTTTTCTCCTGGGCCGCGGCACAGTTCATTAAAGTGCTCATCAACCTGTGGCTGAATAAAAAACTGGATTGGCGGCGCTGCTTCGGCATGGGCGGCATGCCTTCTTCCCATACGGCGTTGGTCGTTTCCCTGGTGATTTCCATTGCCTTTCAGGAAGGCGTTCATTCCAGCATGTTCGCCATAGCGCTCGCCCTGGCTGCCGTGGTGATCTATGACGCTCTGGGCGTGCGGAGGGAAACGGGGCGTCAAAGCGAGGTGCTGAACCAGATCATCACGCAGATGCTGGTAGAGGGCAAGCCCATTACGGAAAAACAGCTCAAGGAACTGGTGGGCCATACCCCCCTGGAGGTGCTGGGCGGGCTGATCGTGGGCATCACAGTCACGCTGATTTTCATCTGAGGAAAGAATCATATTTTCAATTTTGAAGGAGGATACCCGCAATGATGGATCAATTCCTGGAACAGGTCGTTACCAAACAGAACCGAACCATGCAGACGATCACCTATATCTGCGCATGGATCGTGCTGATCCTGTTTGGCTTTATGGCGTTTTTTCAGTTCACCTCCATCACCGCCGTGCTGAGCCAGTACGGCTTTGGCTTGGAGTTCTTTATCACCTTAGCGCAGCTGGTGGTATTTGGCGGGCTGGCGGTGCTCATGTACCTGTACAAGGACCGCATCAAGCTGGAATATGAATACACCTTCACCAACAGTCAATTGGATTTCGCCCAGGTGTTCAACAACAAAAAGCGCAAGAACTTAGGCACCATGAACATCAAGAACTTAGAAGCCTGCGGCCTGGTATCCTCCGGTTCCTTCAACCGCTATATCAACATGCAGGGTATCAAGCGCACCAACTGGTTTCTGAACCGGGAAGCGGAGCTGCTCTATTTCTACTATCAGAAGGACGGGCAGAAGCGCATCATCATCATTGAACCCAACGAAGAAATGATCGCCCTGATCAAGCGGAATCTGCCCCAGGGCGTGTGGCAGAACAATTGATTATGTCCATTTACTTAGACAACAGCGCCACCACCCGTGTGTGCGCCGAAGCCGCCGACGCCATGGTGCGGTGTATGCGGGAAGAGTTTTACAATCCTTCCGCCCTGTACGCTCCCGCCCTGGCGGCGCAGAAAGCCATGCGGGCCTGCCGGGATGAAATCATGAAGGCCGTCCACGCGCCGATGGGTGCCAAGACCGTGTTCACCTCCGGGGGCACGGAGGCGGATAATTTAGCCATTTTAGGCCGCGCCTCCAAGGTGCGGCAGGGTAAGGTTTTATACAGCGCCGGAGAGCACCCCGCCGTGAAGGAAGCCTGTCAAAGCTGCGGGCTGGAGGCCATTGAAATTCCCTATGATCACCGGGGAATCGTGAACCTGGAAGCCCTGAACAGCTTGCTGTCCTCGGATGTAATGCTCATTTGCTGCATGCAGGTGAACAACGAAACCGGGGCCATCCAGCCCTTGAAAGAAATCGGCAAATTACGGGATGAGAAAGTCCCCCACGCCCACTTTCACGTGGACGGAGTGCAGGGCTTTCTGCGGGTTCCTTTCGATATGACGTCCTGCGGAGCCGATACTTACGCCCTGTCCGGCCACAAGATCCACGCCCCCAAGGGTATCGGCGCGCTGGTCATGGGGCCACGGGTGCAGCTCAATCCTCGCCAGATGGGCGGCGGTCAGGAAGGGGCCCTGCGCTCCGGCACGGAAAACACGCCGGGTATCGCGGGCCTGCTGGCGGCCATCCAGGCGTATCCCAAAGAAAACGGCATGCGGGAAAATAAGCTGCTGCTGTGGCAACTGATCCGGGAAGCGATCCCCGAGGCCCAAGTCAACGGCCCGGAACCGGACGGAGAACTTTCCGCGCCCCACATCCTGAATGTATCCCTGCCCCCCGTGCGTTCTGAAACCATGCTCCACGCTTTGGAGGGCGAAGGGGTGTATGTAGGCATGGGCTCCGCCTGCTCCTCTTACAAGCAGCGGATCAGCGCGGTCTTGAAGGCCATGAACACGCCCCAGAAGTACGCAGAAACCGCCCTGCGCTTCTCCCTGTCGCCCGAAAATACGGCGGAGGAAATGCATAAGACGGTGGAATCCATTCAGCGCCAATACGCCATTTTGTCCAAATATCAACGACGGTAAAAGAGGGAAAAGCCCATGCGGAAGCTGCTCATGGTTCGCTACGGCGAAATTTATTTGAAGGGCCTGAACCGGCCCTATTTTCTCAAGGCTCTGGTCAAGCGCGTGAAGGAAGCCGCCAAGCCCTTCGGGGGCGACGTGTGGCTGCATGACGCCCGCGTTTTCATCAGCGGCGCGGAGGATTTGGAGGGCTGCATGCAGCGGGTCTCCAAGGTCTTCGGCGTGCACTCCATCGCCCCTGCCATCGAAATGGAAAAGGACAACTTCGAAGGCATTTGTGAACAGGCCAACGAATTGATGCAGGGCCTGTCCGGCACCTTCAAGGTGGAGGCCCGCCGGGCGGACAAGCATTATTTTCTGGATTCCCCCCAGATCAACGCCAAGGTGGGCGAATACGTGCTCATGCGCAACGAAGACCATTTGAAGGTGGACGTGCGCAAGCCTCAGCATATCCTGTCCATCGAGATCCGGGATCAGGCGTACCTGTACTGCACGGTTTATCCCGCCGTGGGCGGCATGCCCGTGGGCACCGGGGGCAAGGCGGCGCTGCTGCTGTCCGGCGGCATCGACAGCCCGGTGGCGGGCTACATGATCGCCAAGCGCGGCGTGCAGCTGGTGGCCGTTCACTATCATTCCTTCCCCTATACCAGCGAGTTCGCCAAGCAGAAGGTGCTGGATTTAGCCAAAATTCTGTCCGAATACTGCTGCGGCTTAAAGGTCTACGTGGTTCCCTTCACGGACATTCAGATGCAGATTCACGAAAAGTGCCCGGAGGATTACACCACCCTCATCATGCGGCGCTACATGATGCGCATTGCCGAGCGCGTCGCCCAAAAAGAGGAAGCCATGGCCCTCATCACCGGGGAATCCATCGGCCAGGTGGCCAGCCAGACCATGGAAGCCCTGATCACCACCAACGAAGTAGTGAAAACCATGCCGGTGTACCGGCCCCTCATCGGCTTTGACAAAATCGACATCATGGAGTACGCCAAAAAAATCGGCACCTATGACACCTCCATCCTGCCTTACGAGGACTGCTGCACCGTGTTCACCCCCCGCCATCCCGCCACCAAGCCCAAGGAAGCGCTGATCAAAAAAGGCGAGGATCAGTTGGATCAGGAAACGTTGATTCAAACCGCCATCGAAAACTCAGAGATCGTGGAAGTGTAATCCGAAAAAAACCGAAAGGCGAAAACTCTTATGGCATGGAGAATATTCGGCAAAAAAAATGAAAAAAACGCCATAGACCTTTCTACAGTTTTAGAAGAGGCTGCAAGAATCAGCAAGGAGCAGCCTATCGTGAAACCCTATGAAATAAAGGATACCCTCGGCAAGGAGTTTGACAGCGTATTCAATTCCGCTTTCTGCGTGTACAAAACAAGCGATTACATTATACAGCTGGCGCAGCTGGAGCGGGAACGGAACGACGTGAAGCAGATCAAGATGGGCACGGTGACGTTTCAGGATACGTACTATATCGATTTATTAGGGAAATATCAGCTCGAAGCCGCGCATCATGCCTACGCCATCGGCAGGGCAATGAAGAATCCCCTGATGGATTATACCTTTTACGTGATTGATAATCCCCTCGGCAGCAGAGTGGGCGTGGTAAAAATGCAAAACCTGTCCGCCTACGCCAGACATTTCGATTTGGATCAGGTGCTGCAGAAGGTAAAGGACCAGCTGTGCGATTCCGTGCTGGATTTGGCCAAGTTCGACGTGTTTGTGCCGCTGAGAGGTCTGATGTACAGCGAACAAAAGATGGATTTCAAGCTGCTGGAATATGACGATGTGCGCGTTCAGGCATTTTCCACCTATAAGCAAAAAGATGAATACATCGCTTCGGTGCAGGCTCTGCTGAAGGCCGGGCAGTAACACCGAGCGGGATGAAAGAAAAGGAGGACATTATGCGCACTTTTCTGAAAAGAAGCTTCCTTCTGCTCCTGATCATCATGACCGTGGGCGTTGCCGCTGCTGAAATCGTTGATCTGCCTGCTTTCCATTCCTTTGTGTGGGGCTATATTCCCGTTGCCCATAAGGAAGAAAACGCTTCCTATACCGTGTATACATGGAAGGTTACCCCAGATATAGGCAGGGAAACGATCCTGGAATATATGGACGCCCTGCGTGACCAGTATTCCGCACAGGAGCTTGTCCGCGTAGAAAATGAGGCGACGGGTGATCTCACCGTGGGCTATTCTCTGCCCGATTGCTCAGAAATGGGTTTTCGCGCAAAGATCGGTGAACAAACCGTGCGTGGTTGTCATACGCTGCTGATTTGGCAAACTGACAGGGAGACCTCCGGTGGCGGTACGCTGTATCTCTATTTGAACCGTGGCCTGACGCTAAATGACACTGGTATCCATACAGTCTTGCTGCCTTCGCCAACGCCAGTTCCTACTCCAAAGCCAACGCCGCGCCGCACGTCGGCGCCCATCCGATACACCACTCCTCCCTATCCGACGTCCAATCCAAATCCCAATCCCTATCCTACCCCTACTGAAAAAGCAAAATCCAAGTGCCCATATTGCAATAACGGGTACCGGGATTGTATGACGTGCAATGGCAAAGGATACATAGAAACCAAAGTCGTGGTGCCCAATTACGGCGGAAACAACTATGGCACAACAATCGAGCGCAAATCATGTCCCAATATCAATTGCCAAAACGGAAAAGTAAAATGCACCATGTGCCAGGGCACTGGCTACCGATGATCCAAACAGCCGAGAAAAAAAGGAGGTTCTTCCCATGAAAAAATCGTGCTCATTATTTCTTGCCCTCATCCTGCTGCTCAATTTTTCCTCTGCTATGGCATCAGGACTGCCCGATTTGAGCGGTAGCAAATTGCCGGATCTCCCCGGTTCTTTACCCACTATCCTAGCCCCTCTCCCCGATCCTGCGGAAAGCCTGGGCAGCATAGGGAAAAGCTATCAGGAGAACTATACTTACAACGATGGAACCTATAATCTGTTCCTGTATTCCCAACCTCATCCCGCAATAGGGTTTATAAATGCCTACACCCAAGCCGCGCAGGATGCGGGATATCAGGTAACGAAAGGCATGGAACAAGATACCTATGACGCTCTCTACATTACCGGAGATGGCCTTACCGCAATTCTGATGTACGAATACCAGGGGTATATGCTGTTTATGGTGCCTACGGAAGCCGATTTTATGCTGCGGTCCAAAGTTTCCCCCATTCGGACAAAGCTGACATACTTTGCCCTGGATTTGGATGGAATCCACTATGAAGCCTACGCAAATTCAGTAGTTCCTATCACGAAAGGAGTGCCCAAAGTTACATGCTATATCGCGTTTACCGGCGCTCCGTTCTCCCATATTTGGCTCACACTGCCTGTTGCGCTAAAAAAAGGTGTAACATTTACCTTCAACAAGAAGATTTCAGATGAAATAGATTTCTATTTTGATCTGTGCAACTATGATTACCTGATCAAGGCAGGCAATTTTGATGGAAGACATAAGTCCAATTCCAATAACAGCGACTATTTCACCTTGACGATTACCAGCGTGTGGGATTCACCGGACAACGGAAAGCTGATTGAAGGCACCTTTGAGTGCGTGATGGATTCCAACGAAAAAAAGCTGGAGATCAAAAACGGCGCTTTTTGGATGTACTTGGATACAATTTGACGCTTTCCTCTATTGAAACATTTTTACATTCTGTCGCGTGTGCGAAATGCGCGCTTCCTCCGTCGGCCTGTTGGAACAATCCAGCAGGCCGACAGATTTTTCATGAATTTCCAATCATGCTTTTTTCCTGCCGACTTTCTAACAATTTTGTAACATTATGGACTTTGATGCGCTTTTTTAGTATAATCAATTTGTACAGTTTTGCGAATTTGAATGAAAAAGGTTTTCAACGGAAAGGAGACCTTTTCCCATGGATGATGAACTGCAAAAGGCCAGCATGTGGAAACGCATCTCCGCCTTTTTGTTTGATGTTATTATGTTGGGCATCGTGGCGGTGCTGATCGGCTGGGGCCTGTCCGCCGTGACGGGGTATGACAATTACAGCCGCATGGTGACGGACAGCTACGCGCGATACGGCGAGGAATACGGCGTCGATCTGCGTCTGACCCAAACGGAATACGAAGCCCTGTCCGAGGAGGAAGCCCGGAGGGTGGACGCGGGCTTTGCCGCCCTGAACGCCGATACCGCCGCCCTGCGCGCCAACCAGATGATGCTCCAATTATCCATATTGATCATTTCCCTGGGCTTCTTTTTCGCCTATCTGATCTGGGAATTCCTGCTGCCCCTGAAATTGGGCACAGGGCAAACCTTGGGCAAAAAAATCTTCGGCGTGGGCCTCATGAAAACCGACGGGGTGAAAGTAAACGGCGTTACCCTGTTCGTACGGGCCATCCTTGGCAAATACACCATCGAAACCATGATCCCCGTGCTGATCATCCTGATGATCTACTGGGGCACCATCGGCGTGGTGGGCCCGGCGGTGCTTTTCCTGATCCTGCTGACGGAAATCATCGTCATGATCGCCACCAAAACCAATTCCCTGATCCACGATCTGCTGGCGGGCACGGTAGCCATCGACGCGGCCAGCCAGCGCATTTTCGATACGCCGCAGGAACGGGCCGCCTACAAAGCCAAAATCGCCGCGGAGCTGGCCCAAAAACAGGAATACTGAACCAAAGCCGCGTTCCTGAGCGGGAGCGCGCCGCAAGATACATTCGCAAAGGAGGAAGGGGAACCGTATGAAAATCGTACTGCAAAACCTGACCAAGATCTTTCCCAGCCGCAACAAGAAATCGGATGAGGAGGTCGTCGCCGTCAACAATTTCAATTTTGAAATCCCGGACGGCAAGCTGATCGGCCTGCTGGGCCCCTCCGGCTGCGGCAAGAGCACCACGCTGTATATGATCAGCGGCCTGCAAAAGCCCTCCAGCGGAAAAATCTTCTTCGGCAACGACGATGTGACGGAGCTTTCCACAGAAAACCGCGGCATCGGCCTGGTGTTTCAGAATTACGCTCTGTACCCGCATCTGACGGTTAAGCAAAACATCCTCTTCCCCTTGCAGAACTTAAAGGGTAAGGACAAGCTGGATAAAAACGCCATGCTGGACCGAGCCTACGAGGCCGCCAAGCTGGTGCAGATCGAACAATTGCTGGACCGCAAGCCCAGCGAGCTGTCCGGCGGCCAGCAGCAGCGCGTGGCCATCGCCCGCGCCCTGGTGAAAATGCCAAGGGTGCTGCTGCTGGACGAGCCGCTTTCCAACCTGGACGCCCGCCTGCGCCTCCAGACCCGCGAGGAAATCCGCCGCATCCAGAAGGAAACGGGCATCACCACCGTGTTCGTCACCCACGACCAGGAAGAAGCCATGAGCATTTCCGATATGATCGTGGTGATGAAAACGGGCATCGTCCAGCAGATCGGCAAGCCCCAGGACGTGTACGACGATCCCGCCAACCTGTTCGTTGCCAAGTTCCTTGGCACGCCGCCCATCAACGTCTTTTCCGGCCATGTAAAGGGCTGCACGCTCTATATCGGCGGCGACGCCGTCATGGATATCCAGACAGTTGCGGATCAGGAAGTCATCGTGGGCATCCGTCCCGAGGGCTTTGTCCTGGACGATAACGGCCCCCTCAAGTGCAGGCCCTCCAACGTGGAGGTCATGGGCCGGGACGTGAGCATCGTTTCCACCCACGACGCTTCTCTCAATCCCCTGGTGCGCTCCATCGTGAACGCCGACAACAAGATCGATATCGGCAGCGAATACGTGCGCTACGCCGTGAAGCCCCATAAGATCTTCATTTTCAACAAGGAAACCGAAGAGCGGATTTATTTTGAGGTGAAGTGAGTATGGTAGAAAGCAAACAACAGTGGAAAGCCTGGTTGTACCTGGCCCCCGCCATCGTGCTGCTGCTGATCTTCACCGTGTGGCCCATCATCAACACCGTGGCCATGGCGTTCATGGAGGATTACAGCGGCCTGGCGAAAATCGGCGGCGATACGTCTTTCCATTTCGGCTTCGGCAACTTCGTGAAGGTGGCCCAGAACGCCGAATTCAAGCAGGCGTTGACCAACACCATTTTCCTGTGCCTGATCACCGTGCCGGTGAGCACCGTGCTGGCCCTGCTCATCGCCGTGGCCCTGCACGCCATCAAACCCTTGCAAAAGGCGTTGCAGACCATCTTCTTCCTGCCCTACGTGACCAACTCCATCGCTATCGGCATGGTGTTCGCCGCCATGTTCAACGTGATCGGCAGCGTGGGCACCCGCCGTCCCCTCATCAGCAGCTACGGCATCGTGAACGACATCATCCGCTTCTTCGGCGGCACCTGGGTGAACTGGATCAACTCCGGTTCCGATTACTGGGCCAACATGTTCGTGCTGATCGTGTACATCGTATGGAACGCCCTGCCCTTCAAGATTTTGATCCTGCTGGGCGGCCTGACCAGCATCAACAAGCAGTATTATGAAGCCGCCAAGGTGGATTCCACCCCCCGCTGGCGGGTGCTCACCCGGATCACCGTGCCCCTGCTCTCCCCCATGCTGGCCTACGTGGTCATTACCGGCTTCATCGCCGGGTTCAAGGAATACACCAGCATCGTGGGTATCTTCGGCGAATCCATGGGCCCCGTGCATGAAGCCCACCGGCTGAACACCATGGTGGGGCTGATCTACGATTCCCTGGCCAGCAACAACCAGGGCCGGGCCAGCGCCGCCGCCCTGATCCTGTTCGGCATCATTCTTGTGGTCACCCTGATCAACCTGTGGGTGAGCAAGAAGCGCGTGCACTACTGAGAAGGAGGGATATGTATGTCGCAGAATACCATGCAGGTGATGCATGCCCGGGATATGCAGAAAACCTCCGGCAGGCAGAAGATCCTGAAAGTGCTGGGCCAATTCGGCATTTACCTGTTCCTGATCGTCATGGCCGCCATCGTGCTCTTCCCCTTCTACTGGATGATCATTTCTTCCCTGAAATCCCTGGCTGAATACCGTTTGAGCCCGCCCACCTTCTGGCCCATGCAGGTATTGATCTCCAACTACGCCGACGCCTTTACCACCGCCAGCCTCGGCGTGCTGTTCAAGAACACCATGATCGTGGGCATCATTTCCACCCTGCTTTCCCTGGTGATCACCGTGTTCACGGCCTTTGCCTTCGCGCGCCTGGAATTCAAGGGCAAGGAGCTGCTCTTCGCCGCCCTGCTGGCCACCATGATGATCCCCGGCGAGCTCTTCACCATCACCAACTTTGCCACCGTCACCAATTTGGGCTGGCGCAACACCTACACCGTGCTGATCGTGCCCTTCCTGGTGAGCGTGTTCTACATCTACCTCCTGCGGCAGAACTTCCTGCAAATTCCCAATGAGCTGTACCTTGCCGCCAAGGTGGACGGCACCAGCGACCTGAAATACCTGTGGAAGGTCATGGTGCCCCTCTCTCTGCCCACGCTCATTTCCATTACCATCCTCAAGATGATGGGCGCGTGGAACAGTTACATCTGGCCCCGCCTGGTCGCCAACGACGAGGCCCACCGCCTGATCACCAACGGTCTGCGCAATGCCTTCACCGATACCACCGGCGACGTGAATTATCCCGTGCAGATGGCCGCCGTGGCTCTGGTCAGCGCTCCCCTGTTCCTGGTGTTCGTGTTCCTGCGCAAGTACATCATGTCCGGTGTCAGCAGGAGCGGCATCAAGGGATGAACCGCCGATTGCCGCCAGTGGCGGCAACAAATCGGCGGTGAAATCAGCCGAAACAAGCGATCTGCCCATGAAGGGCAGTCGCGCCGATTGAGGCTGCGGGGGGTATGCTGGGGGAAACCGCTCTTTGGAAGCCAAAGAGCGGTTTCCCCCAGACCCCCTTCCGAGAAAACTGCTCTTTGCTTTGGTTATCTGGCCTTGTGCCTGTAACATATACTACCCATTCAACCAACAAGGAAGGAAGGAAAACCAAGATGAAAAAAATCGTCTCTCTGCTCCTGCTTCTCGTCATGCTGCTGAGCGTGTGCGGCTTCGCCACCGCCGAAACCGCTCCCGCTTATGACGGCAGCGACGTGACCATCACCTTCTACCACACCATGGGCAGCAACCTGACCACCGTGCTGGACGCCTACATCGAAGAATTCAACAAGCTCTATCCCAACATTCACGTGCAGTACACCGCCGTAGGCAGCTATGACGACGTGCGCGACCAGGTATCCACCGAAATCACTGTGGGCACCCAGCCCAACATCGCTTACTGCTACCCGGACCACGTGGCCCTGTACAACCTGGCCAAGGCCGTGCAGACCCTGGATAAGTACATCGACAGCGAAGCGGTTGTCACCCGCACCGACGGCACCACCGAAATCCTGGGCCTGACCGCCGAGCAGAAAGCCGACTTCATCGAGGGTTACTACAACGAAGGTATGGAATACGGCGACGGCAAAATGTATACCATGCCGCTCTCCAAGTCCACCGAAGTGCTCTACTATAACAAGACCTTCTTCGACGCCAACGGCATTTCCGTGCCCACCACCTGGGACGAACTGGAAGCCGTCTGCGCCAAGATCGTGGAAATCGATCCCATGAGCATCCCGCTGGGCTATGACAGCGAGGCCAACTGGTTCATCACCATGACCGAGCAGCTGGGCACCCCCTACACCAGCGCCACCGAACCCCACTTCCTGTTCAACACCCCCGAAAACCAGGCGTTCATCAAGCAGTTCCGCGAATGGTATCAGGAAGGCTACCTGACCACCCAGAAGCTGTACGGCGCTTACACCTCCGGCCTGTTCACCTCTACCAGCGAAATCAAGAGCTACATGAGCATCGGCTCCTCCGCCGGCGCCACCTATCAGCGCCCCGCCAAGGACGCGGACGGCAACTATCCCTTTGAAGTGGGCATCGCCACCATTCCCCAGGCCAATCCCGACAACCGCAAGGTCATTTCCCAGGGTCCCTCCCTGTGCATCTTCAAGAAGGCCAACGAGCAGGAAGTGATCGCCTCCTGGCTGTTCGTCAAGTTCCTCACCACCAACGTGGAATTCCAGGCGGAGTTTTCGATGGCCTCCGGCTATGTGCCCGTGATCAAGTCCGTGGCTGAAAACGAAGTGTACGCCGACTTCCTGGCCAAGGCCGACGGCGGCAACTACGTATCCGCCCTCTCCGCCAAGGTCTGCCTGGAGCAGCAGGACGCTTACTACACCTCTCCCGCGTTCAACGGCTCCTCCACCGCCCGTGACGAAGTGGCCGCTCTGCTGCCCGCCTGCCTCACCGTGCCCGACGGCGCGGACGTGGACGCCGAAATCGCCAACCTCTTCCAGAAAGCCATTGACGCCTGCGAATACAGCCTGTAATACGATTTGAAAGGAGAACGCCATGAAAACAATTCTTCGTTGCATGGCCCTCCTGGCAGTTTCCGTCCTGCTGGCGGTTACCCCGCGCGTTCCGGCATGGAGCGAAGAAACGTTCGTTGACTACGCTTCCCAGGTCCGCTTGGATACGCGCGCTGAAACCCTCCAGCAGGAGGTTACGGTGCATGTCTTTGTGGACGGCGATACCACGCATTTCAACGTGCCGAAAAGCGTAAACCCCGAAGGCGTGCTGAAAGCCCGCTATATCGCCATCAATACCCCGGAATCCACCGGACGGATCGAGGAATGGGGTAAAAAAGCCTCCGCCTTCACCAAGGAAAAGCTGCAAAGTGCCGATTCGATCATCATCGAATCGGACACCGCCGACTGGAACCTGGATTCCACCTCCACAAGAGATCTGGTGTGGGTCTGGTACCGTCCGCAAGGAGAAAACCAATACCGCAATCTGAACATTGAACTGCTGCAAAATGGCCTGGCGATCGCCAATTCCGCCGCCCAGAACCGCTACGGCGAAACATGCGTGGCAGCCATCGCCCAGGCCAGGGCCTGGAAGCTGAACATCTATTCCGGCCAGAAGGACCCGGATTTCTTCTATGGCGACGCCATCGAGCTGACCATTCGGGAGCTGCGGCTGCATCCGGAGGAATACAACGGCAAGAAGGTCGCATTCTCCGGCGTCGTAACCCTGGACCACACCAACACCGTGCTTGTGGAGGATTACGACGAGGAAACGGGCCTGTACTTCGGTATTCCCGCTTACTACGGCTTCAACATGAGCGGCGGCGGGCTGGAGGTGCTCACCCCGGGGAACCTGGTGCGCATCGTGGGCATCATGCAGTATTACGAGGCCGGCCAGGCCTGGCAGATTTCCGGCATGAACTACCGCATGATGAAGCCCAAGGATCCCGGCAATATCCAGATCATCAGCCAGGGGCACGCCCCCGCCTGGAAGGAAACCGACCCGGAAAGCTTCTGGGAATCTGTTGCCCTGGATACGGAAAACGGCCCGGAAGTCTACGATTTCGCTTATCTGGCGCTGGGCACTTCGGTATCCATGACGGCGAAAGCGGAAATGGTGGACAGCGTATCCTCCGAGCTGATTTGCCTTGAATGCTCAGACTGCGGACCGGACAGCGTGAAGGTATGCGCGCCGCCCCTTTACGACGAAACGGGCCGCGCGCTAACTGCCGAAGACTTTTGCGTAACAGTGGATGAGGAGCGCGGCGTCACGTCCGCCCGGCTGATCCAGGTACACGGCATCGTGGATTACTATGACGGCGAATACTATATTCGCGTTTACACTCAGGACGGGATCACCTTCCTGGATTAATCGACAAAGGAGAAATAGCCATGAAAAAAATCATTGCCCTGCTGCTGGCCCTGTGCATGGTGCTCAGCGCCTGCGTTGCTCTTGCGGACGAAACCGAGGGCCTCAAGGACGCCCGCAGCTACATTAACCTCATGTACAAGAAAAAGCCCGCCTCCACCCCCAAGGACTATGAACTGATCGGCTCCGTTCCCGGCGACAGCGAAACCTACACCGTGGAATGGTCCACCGATTCCGATACCATCGCCATTACCCGGCTGGACAGCGGCATGGTGAAGATCGACGTGGACGAAAACAACCCCAAGGTGGTGGAATACAAGCTCACCGCCACCGTCAAGGACGCCGCTGGCAACGAAACCTCCATTTCCTTTGACCGCTTCGTGCCCGCCGCCATCAATCTGGACATCATGACGGAAGAAGAGATCGTGGAAACGGCCTACGGTTTGGACGACGGCGCCGCGCTGCCCACTGCCACCGTACTGACCGGCACCATCGTAGCCATCCCCTCCGCGTACAGCGAGCAGTATGATAACATCACCGTGAACATTCAGGTGGGTGATCTGGCTGATAAGCCCATCCAGTGCTACCGCCTCATGGGCGGCTCCTCCCTCCAGGTGGGCGACGAAATCACCGTGCTCGGCACCATCAAGAACTACAAGGGCACCATCGAATTCGACAAGGGCTGCTATACGATCGAACCCGAATACGCCCAGAGCGCCCGGGTGGTCCTGTTCGCCTACAGCCTGGAAGACGGCGCGGCCCTGAGCCATGAATCCACCGTCACCGGCGTGATCTCCGCCATTCCTTCCGCTTACAGCGCCGATTACGGCAATATCACCGTGAATATCGACGTGCCCGGTCTGGCCGGCGGCGACTACACCGTGCAGTGCTACCGCCTGACGGGCGGCGAAGACCTGGCCGAGGGCGATGAAATCACTGTGACCGGCACCATCAAGAACTACAAGGGCACCATCGAATTCGACAAGGGCTGCACCTATGTGAAGGGCGCTCCCGCTGCGGAGGAAGAAGCCGTGCTGGGAGAACTGGAAGCCCTGCTGAACGGTGAAGGCGGCGATGACTTTGGCTCCATCCTGAACAGCCTCCTGGGCCTGCTTGGCACGGAAGAAGGCGCCGGTGAAAGTGCCGGTGCGGAAGATATCCTGGGCGGTCTGTCCGGCCTGTTCGGCGGCGATGAATCCGGCGAAGGCGGCGGTTTCCTCGACAGCCTGTCCGGCCTGTTTGGCGGCGATGAATCCGGCGAAGGCGGCGACATCATGGGCCTTCTGTCCGGCCTGTTCGGCGATACGGCCGGCGGCGAACGCTCCGGGGAAGAACAGCAAATGACCGAAGAAGACTGGGACGCGCTGATCAATGAGCTTTTAGGTCTGTTCACCCAGGAATAATTTCCCTGCTTAACGAAAAAGGACCGCATCACGCGGTCCTTTTTCAGTTTTGAAAAATGATCAATGGCTGCTGGAGGCGGCAGCGGAAGCTGTGGTACTCGCCATCACGGCGATCATAGCCATTTGCTGGGCGATGATCATGGCCAGGGTGCCCGCCATGGCGGCTGTGTCCACCTGCTCCCTCCGGGCGTACTGATCAGACACGATCATGGCCGCGTGCATGGCGCGGACGCCCTTGCCGGGGCCGAAGAAGCCGTAGCCCTTCTGCGTGGACAGGAATTCGTCCACTTCGCAAATTTCAGCCGTGACCGCGGGCAGCTCCACATCCATCACCGCCAATGCCGCCAGGGTGGCCAATTCGTAATATTTGCCATACTTCACGTCCGCGTTCCGCAGCGCTTCGTACAGGGAAATCACCCGCTCCACCTTTTCCGCTGGCGTGCCGGAAGCCATGGCCAGCACATGGGAGGCCGTCTGCACGCTGTCGCCAATGGAGAACTTGGCCTTTAATCCCTCATAGCAGGCTTCCATATCCTCGATCAGCGCGTCGTCCGTTTTTTCGGAAAAGGCCATCATCACGGCGAATACGCTGTCCTCAGAGGACGTGAGGAAGGGATGCTCCTTCTTCATCCGCTGATAGATGGTTTTGCCCCGGCCCGCCTTTTCCTCCACCTGGTACGTATCGGCGATATCCGTCAGCAAAAAGGCCACCAGCGCCAAATATTCCGAGCCCCAGAAGTCCCGCTTCAAAATCTGATAATTCTCCAGCGCCTGGCTCATCTTTTCCTCCGGCCGTTCCCCCGCCGCCAGCATAGCGGTCAGGGCGGGCCGCAGATTGCCACGGAAGTTGGAAAGGATACCGGTCTGGTTTTTGATGATTTCCTTGCATTTCTGGAGCCTGTCCATATCCATTGTCATGCCCCGCGCGCAGAAGATATTGGCGCACAGTGGATGTACGGCGTCCGAATCCCACTTAAACGCTTGTCGGGCGATATCCCGGTTGTTGATGAACAGTTCGCACAGGCTCTGCAGTTCCGCTTTCATGGTCATGCCTCCTTGTTCTCGCGATAGTGTCATGATAGCGTATTCAAGAGAAAAAGCCATAGAAAACGGGCAAACGATACATTTTTGCGCTTCAATTGTCATTTCTACAGCCATCCCTGATGGCTTTCCTTGTATTCCTGGGCTTCCTCGTCCGCTTCCCGGATCAGGGCGAGCATTTCTTCCCGGCTGTACGCGGTGGCCCCGGCGGCGCGGGCGTGGCCGCCGCCGCGATGGCGCTCGGCTACCTGGTTGACAGTCATAAACCGGCTGCGCAGACGCACGCGGGTGCCCTCCTTGGGATCGTCGCTGTCGATGAAGGCCAGCCAGCACAGGCACCCTTTGATATTTTCCAGGTAGGAAACCACGCTGCTGGCCGTTTCCAGGCTCAGGCCAAACTGCCGCCGGATGTCCCCGGTGATATGGATGTAAGCCACGCCGTTTTCCGTGCGCTGCATATGCTCGTATACGTAGGCTTTGAATTTTACCGCCTCGTAGTCCATCAGGTACAGCTGTGCGTACAGCGTTTCCGTATCCACCCCGGCGTCCAGCATCGCCCCCGCCAGGCGCATGCTCTCTCCCGTGATGCTGCTGAAACGGAAGCGGCCCGAATCTGTCACCATGCCCAAATAAACGCAGGTGGCCGCTTTCACGGTCAGCACCCATTGATCACGGAAGGAAACATACAGGTCTGCTATCATCTCACACGCGGAGGACCTGTCCTCCTCCACCCAGTTCAAATCGCCGTATGGGTCCACAGCGATGTGATGATCAATTTTGATCACTTCCCGGCACAGGGCATATTTTTGATTGGATATCCTGCTCCTGTCGGACGTATCCACCACGATCGCCAGGGCCTCCCGATAGATTTCATCGGGTACAGGGCCGTCGTCGTCCCCTAAGAACGCCAGATAATCCGAATGCTGACCGTCCACCAATAAAACTTCCTTGTCCGGAAAGGTGGCTTTCAGCATTTCTTTCAATCCCTTGCTGGCCCCCATGCAGTCTCCGTCCATGCGGATATGGCGGAACAGCATAATCCTTTTGTATTCCTTGATTTTTTCCAGGATCGCACGCTTGATCATTTCGTTCATTGGTTTTCCTCCGCCATTTGGTCCAGGTCGGAAAGCATGCGCATGGCTTCCTCCCGATCCTTTAAGGTAGCGCCGCTGGCTTTCATATGGCCGCCGCCGCCGTATTTCACCGCAATGGGGTTAATATTATACCGCCCGGAGCGCAGCTCGCACAGCACACCCTGCTCCGCTTCCGTAAAATTCACCCAGATATCCACGTCCCGGATCTCGTTCATCAGGCTCACCATGCCCCGGGAAATGGAAAACAGGTCTGATTTGATCTCCGCCATTTCCTCCCGGGTAGTATAAATATAAGCTACGCGGTGCTTCGTCAATTTAATTTTCTGGGTGAAGGCGGCCCGAAGCTGCAACTGGTCCAGATCGGCGGCATACAGCTGCCGGTAAATTTCGTTGGTATCAATGCCCTGCTCAAGCAGGTATGCAGCCAGACGGAAGGTGCGGGCCGATGTGGAATCGTACCGGAACCTGCCCGAATCCGTCACCATGCCAGTAAACAGAGATTGGGCGGCCAAAAACGGCACGCGCCAGCCGCATTCCAGCGCCATAGCCGCGATCAGACCGCAGCAGCTTTCAAAGCTGCTGTCGATGGCTTCGATCTGGCAAATGGGCTCGATAAACAGATGATGGTCCATGCGGGCGGTGGTTTTCGCCGTTTCAAATCGGCTGTCGCTGATCAGGCTCCGGCCCGAAGTATCCAGCACGATGGCAAGAGCGTTTTCGTAAGCTTTATCCGGCACCTCATCCATGGCCGAATCCGCCATGAAAGCGTATCGTCCGGCCCCGTCTCCTACCGCATATACCTGCTTGCCGGGATAGTTTTCCCTGATCAGGTGCTTTAAGCCCACCTGGCTTCCCAGGGCGTCCCCGTCCGGGGTGGCGTGGCGGTGAATGATCACGGTTTCATGCTCTTCAATGGCTTTTTTGACAGCTTCAAACATCGGCGTTTCCCCGTTCTTTCGTATGCTTTCTTTATTTTACCCCATGAACCGGCTTTTGGAAACCCTTTTACCGCTTTTTTTCAAATTTCGTGACAATTTCTCCAAATCGTGCTATAATTCCCTCATCTATTCCATCTTAGGAGGCTGCCCCATGAAAAAAATGCTTTCTCTGTTCCTCGCGCTGATCATGGCTTTCAGCGCTGTGTCTGCCCTGGCGGAAGCGCTGCCGAAGGATGACGCGCTGCCCCAGACAGGCGATGTGATCTACGGCTTTGAAGCCAAAGAGATCCGCGAATTCCCGCTGATCGGCGCGCAGATCGTACTGTTTGAGCACCAAAAGACCGGCGCGCAGGTGACGTATATCGCCAACAGCGATACCAACCGTGCGTTCCAGCTGACCTTCACCACCCGGCCCATCGACAACACGGGCCTGCCCCATGTGTTTGAACACGCGCTCACTTCCGGCTCTGAAAAATACCCCTCCACCAACATCTGGATGAACGTGGCATATCAGACCTATAACACCTATATCAACGCTTACACCACCGACGCCATGACCTGCTATCCCGTCGCGTCCCTTTCGGAGGAGCAGCTGCTGCATTTGGCCGATTTTTACATCAGCATGTGCTTTGAGCCCCTGATCCTGAGAGACGAAAGCATTTACCGCACGGAAGCCTGGCGCTACAATATGGCGGACACGGACGACGAGCTGACCATCAAAGGCACCGTGTATACCGAAATGCAGGGCGCTTATACCCTGAGCCGCGCCGCCTTGCTGAACGCCAACCGGGCCACTTTCCCCGGCGGTTCCCTGTGCTATGATTACGGCGGAGACCCGGACTATATCCCCGATATGACCTATGAAGCCCTCAAGAGCTATCACGAACTGTTCTATCATCCCTCCAACTGCATGGCCTATCTGTACGGCGATCTGGAGGATTACGGGGCGTTCCTGGCTCTGCTGGACGCGGCCTTCTCGCCCTATGAAAAATCCGATTTCACCTATGAGCAGGTGGATTATACCCGCATCACCGAGCCCGTGACCGCCGAATACCCCTTTGCCATGGCCGAGGGATCGGACACGGAGAACCAGTCTTATATCTATTACTACATCGTTTGCCCCGGCCTGCGGGAAAACCTGGAGCAGGAGAGCGTCGTGGATCACCTGTGCAGCCTGCTTTCTCTGAAATCTTCCCCGCTGATGCAGAACCTGCTGAAAGCCCTGCCCACCGGTTCGTTCAGCGTGGGCCGTGAGCTGGCCGCGCCGGATGACGCCATCCTGTTCCTGGCGGCCAACGTGAACCAGGGCGACGCGGACCTGTTCAAAGAAACGGTGGACTTATCCCTGCGGGAAATCGCGGAAACCGGCTTTGCCCAGGATATGGTGGACGCCGCCATGACCTCCCTGAACATCAGCTCCAAGCTGGCTCCCGAAAGCGGCAATCCCGTGGAGGGCGTGATTTACAGCATGGCCTATGATTACGTGGTCACGGGCAATCCCTTCGACTATGTGGAGGGAACCGCCGCCCTGGAAGACATCGACGAGGAAAACCAGCAGGGCCTGTACAAAGCGGCTATCGCCGATTGGCTGCTGGATCAGGAACTGTACACCCTGACCACCACTTATCCCGCCCCCGGCATGAAGGAAGAGCATGACGCTGCCCTGGCGGAATATCTGGCCGGCGTCAAGGCCCAGATGACCGAGGAAGAAAAGCAGGCCATCATCGACATGACCAACGCGGAACCCGTGACCGACGACACCAGCGAAATGATGGCCCAGATCAAGGCCATCACCGTGGAAAGCCTGCCCGAGGAAGCCCGGGTATATCCCGTCAGCGACTTGACCGGGGAAGACGGCATCCGCCGCATCGACGTAACCGCCGGAGTAGATGGCATCGGATATGCCGCCGTATATTTTGATGCTGCCACCCTGCCCCAGGAGGACATCCACTGGATGCGCCTGTTCACCCGCCTGCTGGGGACCCTGGATACCGACGCCCACACCAAGGAAGAACTGGATGTGCTGGTCAGCCGCTACCTGTACGATAAAACCATCGGCGTTTCTGTGGATAGGCTGGCGGACGGCACCATTCATCCCTATCTGATCGTAAGCTGGTATGCCCTGGACGACGATCTGGCCGCGGGCTACGATCTGATGAACGAGCTGCTGTTCCACACCCAGTTCACTGATACCCAGAAGCTGCTGGAGCGGGTGCAGGCCCAGAAAGCCTCTGTCCGCAGCACCATCAACAGCAGCGCCTACAGCATCATGCTGTACCGGGGCCTGGCGGCGGACGATCCCTTCTCCCTCTATTACGGTTACCTGAACTTTGTGGATTACTATGCTTTCCTGGAAGACCTGGAAGCCCAGCTGAACGAGGATCCGGAAAGCGTGACCGCCCGGTTCCAGGCCGTTCAAAAGTTCTTTGCCAACAACGCCGGGGCCATTTCCGCCTTCGCGGGCAATGAGGAGAGCATCGCCCTGAACCGTCCCCTGGCCGACGCCTTCCTTTCCGCTCTCCCCCACGAGGAACGGGAAGCCGCTGTCTACGATCTGCCCATCCCCGCCGAACGGGAAGCGATGATCATCGATTCCAACATCCAGTTCAACAGCGTCATCGCTTCCTTGAAGGACCTGGGCCTGGAAGACAACGACCTGTCTCTGTCCGTAGTTACTACCCTGGTGGCCGATCAGATCCTCACGCCGGTGCTGCGCGACCAGTTGGGCGTATACACTCCCCTTAACAATTATACGACAGACAAGGGCATGTATCTGATCACCAACCGTGATCCCAACCTGGCTGACACCTTCGCGGTCTATCAGTCGCTGCCCGAATGGATCGCCGCTATGGAAGTTGAGCAGGACACCCTGGACGGCTATATCATGAGCGTTTACTCTGAACTGGCCAAGCAGGAGGGCGAGCTGACCGGCGCGGTAAGCGCCATTTCCACGGTCCTCGACGGCAAGGCCCAGGATGAAAAGCTGGCATATATGGAGCAGATCAAGGCTGTCACCCCCGAAGCCGTGCAGGCCGCCGCCGCGTACTATCAGAAAGCCTGGGACAACGGCGTACACAGCTCTGCTGGCAGCGCCGCCGCCATCAACGCCAACGCCGATTTGTTCGACGTGATTCTGAATCCCTTCGGCGCGGTGGACGCCTCTCAGGTTGAATTGACCGATGTGCCCGAGGGCAGCGAATTGTATGACGCCGTCCGGTTCGTGTTCGAGGAGGGCCTCATGTCTGCCAAGACCGAGGATACATTCGGTGTGGACGAAACCGCCACGGCAGGCGACCTTTACGGCGCGCTGTACGTGATCATCGGCGGCAGCCCCAACGCAGGCGAGGAAGCCATGGAATACTTAGGCCAGTTCGGCCTGGTGCCCGATGGACTGACCGTGGATACCGAGCTGACCAACGGCATGAGCGACCAGATTTTTGTGATGTTCGGCATGGCCATTGGCATGGAACTCCAGGCGGATGAGCCTAACGAAACCACAAATCAGCCCATTACCCGCGGCGAAATGGCTGAACAGCTCTTGCTACTGTGCTCGTTGCTGCAATAACCCCTGAAGATGCGTGGGAGGAAGCCGGTTCCGGCTTCCTCCCCCTCTTCTTTTTTTAAGTTTATTCAGCAAAATATGCCCGGATATCCCGCAGCCGCGCCGTTTCCTCCGCGCTTGTGATTTCCACGGCGAGTTTGCCCGTGCGGATGGCCGGGAACAGGCAGACGGCCTTGTGGCCGATGGTTTCACCCTGGTACACGCAGATGCTTTCCCCGCTGTACCCCGGCAGCTGGGCGTACACCCGGAAGGAACGAACCGCCTCCCCCACGCTCATGTCCTCCCGGATCGCCAGCCGGTTCACCAGGGGCTTTGCTTCCCCCTCGCGCAGGCTGATCGTCCAGGTATGATCGCTTTCTTTTTTCATATCCCCGAAGGCCGCTAATGGATGTCCATAGCGCTTTTTCAGCAGCGCGCCGAATTCCAGCACCCGCAGCCGGTCCTTTTCATTCAGCAGGCCGTGGCGGTTAGGTCCCAAATTCAGCAGGAAATTGGCTCCCCGGCCCACGCTCATTTCGTACATGCCCATGAGCTCTTCCGCCGTTTTGATGCTGTCCTCGTTGTCCGCGCAGTCGAACCAGGTGTCCCGCAGCTTGCAGTCGCATTCGGCGGGCAAAAAGCGGGCCTCCTCCAGCGTTTCCTTTTCCGCGGTCATCACGGAAAAATCCAGGGCGGAGCGCACGTTCGGGTTGTTCATGGGGGCGTATCCGTCCTCGTTGCCGATCCAGCGGGTATCCGGGTCCCACATGTTGAAGATCAGGATATCAGGCTGCAAAGAACGAATGGCCCGGATGATGCGCGGTTTGTCAAATTCGTGCTTTTCCGACCCGCAGCCGTCGAACCACAGGTAATCGATTTTTCCATAATCGGAAAGCAGCTCCGTGATCTGGCCGATGAAGTAATCATCATAGGTTTTCGCGTCCCCGAAGGATGTTTCTCCGCCCCACTGGGCCGGAGAATAATACAAACCCACTTTGAGGCCGTATTCCTGGCAGGCGTCCACAAACTCCCGCACCACGTCGCCCTTTCCGTTTTTCCAGGGCGTATACTGCACGCTGTAATGAGAATATTTTGTGGGCCAGTTGGCGAAGCCGTCGTGATGCTTGCACACTAAGATGGCATAAGCAGCCCCCGCCTCCTTCACCGTGCCGATCCACTGGCGGCAGTCCAGCCGATCCGGGTTGAACGCGTCCGCCGGCATGGGTTTGTTATCCCAGTCCGTATGGCCGGGAAAAAAGCTCCGGATACCAAAATGAAAAAACGCGCCGAATTCCCAATCCATGAAGCACAATTGTTTTTCGCTGGGCCGCAAAGCTTTTATCATGGCTTCCTCCTATAAAAACGGCAGACGGCATTTGCTGTCCGTCTGCCTGCTTGTTCATTCCGCGCCTTTCTTCAAAAACGCAAGCACATCGTGCCACCAGGGAAACAGCACGTCGTCGGTGGACCGGTAAATTTCGTGCCGGGAGCCCTTCACAAGCGCCCATTCCCCCTGCTTCACCCGGTTAATGAACTGCTTCTGGAGTTCTGGATATACGCAGGCGTCTTCATCGGCGGTATACAGCTTGACGGGGCAGGCAATCTTTTCCGCCGCGCCGGGGGACAACAGCCATTTGGTCACCTTGATGGCTTCCAGTGTCCAGGAATAGGAGGGACCGTTATTCCAGTACTCCTTGTGATCGTGCTTCACCTTGTCATACCAGTCAAAGCGCTCCCGGCTGGTGGCAAAGCCGGTATTGAAATCCTCCGGGCCAGCGTAGGGTTTGGAGATGAACACCCGCTTGCTGCCCATGCCGATCAACTTGAAGCAGCGGCACATGGCATTGACCACAGGGCCGGGGATGTTGCCCAAAATGGCCGCGATCATGGGCGCGCACAGGGCCGCCCGGCTGAAAACGTCCGGGTGGCGCTCCAAAAACAGGGACGTCACAGCCCCGCCCATGGAGTGCGCGAAAATCATCCAGGGCTTGGGCATTTTTTTCAGCACCGCGCCGCAAACCGCCAAAAGGTCCTGCTCGTATTCGTTGAAATCGCTCACGTGGGTCAGGGAAACGTCCTTTTTCGCCGCGTCGTCCCGCCAGGAATGCCCGTGGCCCCGCTGATCGTAGGCTACCACGGAAAAGCCGTTCCGCACCAGGGAATACGTAAGCTCCGCAAATTTTTCGGCGCATTCCGTAAACCCGTGCAGCACCAGCACCGTGCCCTTGGGCGCGTCCGCGTCATAGCGCAAGCAGTACAGGGGCTTTCCACCCTGCCCTTCCACGGTTTGGGCCTGTTCCCGCTGTTTCAGGAAAGGCAGCACGGCTTTTTCCATGGTGGAGGCGTAGTTTTCCGAAAGAACCAGCCCGTCCGCATTGAAACGCTCGTCCATTTTGATCACTCCCGGATTATTTCATGATCTTGCTGTACACCCGTTTTTCATTGTAAGCCAGGAACAGCAGGCCGCCGATGACGCACACCACCGCCGCGCAGATGGCTACAATGCGGTAGCCGAGGCCAATATCCTGCCGGATGGTGCCCAGACTGGTCACCAGCAGCATGGCAACCGCCTGGCCCATTTTCATGGAGAAGGTGCGGGCGGCGTAGAACATGCCGCTTCGGTTCTCCTTGGTCTCGATCTCGTCGCATTCCGCGATATCCGCCACCACCGCCTGGGGCAGGATGCCGAAAATGGCCATGGCCGGGGCGGCCAGCACGCAAAGGATATAGCCCTGAATTTCCGCGTCCACAGGCAGGAACGCGCCCAAGGTGGCGGTATAGGCGAAAGCCACGGTGAAAATGCCGAACGCGATCAGGATCAGCTTCTTCTTGCCCATTTTGGGGGTCAGCTTGCTCACCAGCGGGTAGAACAGCACGGACAGCGCCGTCATGCCCACGAAATAGGTAGTGCTCATGGCCTCGGGGAGCTTCAGCAGCGCCGTGACGAAATACAGCATGGCGTTCTGGAACATGGTGATGCCAAGGAAATAGATAATATCAGAGGCAACGAAAATGCGGAAATCCTTGTTGCGGAAAGTCGCTTTTAAAGAGGAAAAGGCGGTGGACTGGCTGGGCTGGGCGGTCACGTAATCCGTTTCCTTGATGGTGAACACTGGAACGAACATGCACACGCAGCCGATCAGGCTCATGACCGTGAAGGTGACGCGGATGGCCAGCACCCGGTCCCCTACCACGCCCTCCAGCATGCCCCAGATCACCGGGGCCATGTAGGCCACCGCCATACCGGCGATGAATGTGAAGGAAATGGAGGTGGAAATGGCCATGCGGGTCTTTTGGTCCGTGCCCAATTCGGGGATCAGGGCGTTATAGGGCGTGCAGTACATGGTCATGAACAGGTAGAACAGCGTGAGCATCAGGAACAGGAAGCCCGCGTTCAGCCAGCTTTCGCTGCCCACAGGGCTCCAGAAGGTGAGCACCGTCGCCACGGCAAAAGGAATGGCCGCGATACGCATAAAGGGGATGCGCCGCCCGGCCTTGGATTTGCACCGGTCGGACAGGGAGGCGATCCAGGGATCGGTGACGGCGTCGAAAATGCGGCCAAACCAAGTGATTGCGCCTAAAATGGTGAGAATGCCGAAAATCACCAGACCCTGTGGAATAAAAATGGGCTGGCCCGCCGCCTGGGTCGCCAGGTCCGGCTGATAATAGCTGACCAGGAAGCTGGAAATCAGCGCGCTCAAAATTGACCAGCCGAACTGGCCGATGGCAAAGCACCATACCTTGCCTCTGGAAAGCTTCTTCTTTTCGCTCATAGTAAATTACCCCTCTCTGAGATTTCATCTGTGTAACAATTTTACCATATCGTACATTTCTTGACAAGCAAAAAAAACAGCTGCCGCCGCCTGCGACGGACGAAAAAAGTCGAAAACCCACTTGTTTTGCCGTTTCTCTTTACGAATAGGAGCATACTGTGCTATAATTGGAACGCAATCCCCACTATTGCCTCAAAAATCTGTTATCACAACAGTGTCATTCCCACTTTTTCGGGAAAGAAGGAGTTCTTATGATGTATCGGAATTCGCGGCCCCGCATGCAGCTCTCCAACGCTGATCTGCGTTTGCAGCGGCGGGTGCTGCTGATCGCCTGCGCGGTGTTTTTGACCGCCGCCGTGGTTCTCGGGGCGCTGTACGTGCCCAGCAGGTCCTACCACAATCAGGTGCAGGTGCAGATCCGCCAGCGCATGTACAGCACCTGTTCCTCCGCCATTGACGAGGTGAACCGGCTGGGCAGCATCGTCACTTCCAGCGCTTCCTCCCGCATCGGGCGGGTGCGGCAATATATTTATTATATGGAGCAATTGAACGCCATCAACGTGTCCCTGGACGGAAAAGGGGCCAGCCTGGTGCCGGACGACGTTTTCCCCACCCTGTACAGCGATCTGGAAACATTGGAGGAACTGATCCTGCAATCCACTTCCCCCACCTTGGACGCCCGCTCCACCCTGCTGTCCCATCTGCAAACCCTGCAAACCCATTTAGGGCAGCAGTAAGCTTTGCGAACGCCTCCCGATGGACTTCTGTCGGGAGGCTTTTTTATGTCAGGCTTTCTCTATGCTGGCGCAGAATTCCGCGATCTTCCCGTCGTTTTCCTGATTGGGCCTGTCCTTGGGATCGATCAGGCTGAGAGATGCGGCAAAGGCCGGAATACCCAGTTCCATTTTCAGCTTATCCAGCGCCTTGCCCGGACCGCCGCCGGAACAGATAAAAGCGGCGACGCGCTTTTCCTTCCATTGGCCCGCGTTTTCCCGGATCAGGGTGCGCAGGGGCGGCGCGAAGGTGCCTGCCCAGACGGGGGTGCCCAAAATCACGCAATCGTAATCCGCAAGCTGAAAGGGCTGGTTCGTCAGTGCGGGCGTTTCCCCCATCACAGCGCTTTTCCCGCCCCAGAAGAATTTGCGGAAGCCGGAATCCGGGTAGGCCTTTTCCGGCTCCAATCGAATGAGATCAGCGTCCAATTTTTCCGCTATCCGCTTTGCGGCGAAATCCGCGTTGCCGGTCAGGGAATAATACACAACGGCTGTTTTCATGGCGTTTCTCTCTTTCTTTGCCAAAAACCCCAAGGGACAGCATCCCTTGGGGCAGAATCGCAAACGGAAAAGTTACTTGGTCACCAGTTCTAAGGTATCCCGGGCGATGGCGATTTCTTCGTTGGTAGGGATCACTAAGATCTTCACCCGGCTGCCCTCGGCGGTCAGGTCGGTATCCTCGGCATGGCCGGGCTTCATGGCGGCATTCTTTTCGTGGTCGATGGCGATGCCCATCCAGGAGAGGCCGTCGATCACCTGCTCGCGCAGCCGGTTGGTGTTTTCACCGATGCCGCCGGTGAACACGATGGCTTCCACGCCGTTCATGCCCGCAATGTAGGAACCGATGTACTTGGTGATTTCATAAATCAGCATATCCCAGGCCAGCTTGGCGCGGGGATTCTTATCCACGAAAGTGGCCTTTTCGATGTCGCGCATGTCGTTGCTGAGGCCGGAAATACCCAGCAGGCCGGATTTTTTATTGCAGATATTCAGCATTTCGTCCACGGAAATGTGGTCGTTATTGCAGATATACTGGACCACAGCGGGGTCCATCACGCCGGAGCGGGTGCCCATGATCATACCTTCCAAAGGCGTGATGCCCATGGAGGTGTCCACGCACTTGCCGTAAGCCACGGCGGCCAGGGAGGAGCCGTTGCCCAGGTGGCAGGTGATGATGCGCACGTCCTCGGGCTTTACGCCCATGAATTCCGCCGCGTGCTTGCTCACAAACCGGTGGCTGGTGCCGTGGAAGCCGTAGCGGCGCACATGCAGCCTTTCATAATAATCATAGGGCACGCCGTACATGTAGGCCTTGGGGGGCATGGTCTGATGGAAGGCGGTATCGAACACGGCCACCATGGGAGTGCCGGGCATGACCTCCTGGCAGGCCTTGATGCCCATCAGGTTGGCGGGATTGTGCAGGGGGCCCAGGGGAATGAATTCCTCGATGGCGGCCAGCACATCGTCGTTGATGATCACGGATTCGGAGAACTTATTGCCGCCGTGCAGCACGCGGTGGCCCACAGCGCCGATTTCCTTCATGTCCTTCACAACGCCCTTTTCGGGGTCGGTCAGGAAGCCTAACATCAGATGGCAGGCTTTCACGTGGTCCGGGATGGGCTCCACCACGTCGCAGACCGTTTTATCGTCCACCTTCATGTTGGCGTGGCCGTCGCCGCCCATGCCGATGCGCTCCACCAAGCCTTTGGCCAGGGTGGATTCATCTTCCATGTCGATGAGCTGATATTTCAGCGAGGAAGAACCGGCGTTGACGATCAAAATTTTCATTGGAATCGACTCCCCTTTTTCGTTAAAAATTTCAACTTTATTATACAGGATGCGAAAAGGATTTGCAAGGAAAAAAAGAGATTTATGGCAGGAAGCAAAGCCAGATGAAGCGGGAAATACCGCTTGCCTTGTCCATGCATTTACTGTACAATATCACTGAAGGGAGGGGACGACGAATGAAATTTTCTACTCGAGGGCGGTACGCGATCCGAATCCTGCTGGATATCGCCATGCACCAGGAAAAAGGTTACGTGGCCATGAAGGATATTGCCAGGCGGCAGCAGATATCCAAAAAATACAGCGATCAAATCGGGATGCAGCTCTCCCAGGCAGGCATCCTGCTGGCGGCCCGGGGGCGTCAGGGCGGCTATCGCCTGATCCCGGCGGCCAAAGATATCACCGTGCTGCAAATCCTGAAAACCATGGAAGGTTCCCTGGCCCCGGTGCAATGCCTGGAAACCGACCCCAATTTTTGTGACCGCTGCGGCTTTTGCATCACCCTGCCCATGTGGACCGGCCTGAACCAGGTGGTGAACGATTATTTGGGCCATATCACCCTGCAAAGCCTGATCGACCAGGCCCCGCCGCAGCCCGAATTGGCGGATATGCCCATCCCGGATTGAACTGTATAACCAAGAGGGGGAATTTTTTGTGCGGATACCGGAAAGCTGCGCCAAGTGCCTGTACGACAGGCAATGCAGGCGGATGCCGGACGAGGGGTATTTGGCCGAAGTGCAGGCGCTGATTGAAAACCGGGGAGAAAACGATACGTCGCCCCTGCTGGTTTACCGGTTCAACCAGGCCTTCACCCGGCGTTTCGGCGCGTCGGACGGCTACGCGGAGGTGAAACGCCTCTCCAACGATTTGGTGCTGGGCATGGCGGAGCAGCTTCGGGCACAAATCGAGGCGGCGGCTGACCCTGTGGCGGCGGCCCTGGCCTATGCCCGCGTGGGCAACTACATCGATTACGGGGCCATGGATACCGTGGAGGAACAAACCTTTTTAAGCCTATTTGAAAAGGCCGGGCTCCGGGCGGAGGAAATGGAAACGTACAGGCATTTCCGAGCCGCCTGCGAAAACGGAAAGCGGTTTTTGCTGATTGCCGACAACTGCGGGGAAATCGTGCTGGACCGGCTGCTGCTGGAGCAATTGAAAATACGTTTCCCCCATCTGCGGCTGCAAGTGCTGGTGCGGGAAAAAGACGTGCTGAACGACGTGACGCCCCAGGACGCCGAATATGTAGGAATCGACCGGGTGGCGGAGATCCTCTCCAACGGCGCGGCGATTGCCGGAACGGTATACCATATGCTGCCGGAGAAAGCCCAAAAGGCGCTGGATACGGCGGACGTGATCTTAGCGAAAGGCCAGGGCAATTATGAATCCCTTACCGGCCAGGGCTGGCACATCTTCTACGCTTTCCTGTGCAAATGCGAGCTGTTTACCAGCCGTTTCCATGTTCCGCCGCTGACGGGAATGTTGGTGGAGGAAATGGCGTAACGAAGGGGATACGATATGAGCAGCAGACGTTTTTTCACGGTTTTCGTCCTTATGGTCCTGACGGCATCTTTTTTGCTGGCGGGCACGGCTTACGCGGAATACAGCTTTTCCAACGACCCGGACGCGGTGGAAAAAGCCGCCGATTCGGTGTTCATGCTGGAAATCTATGACGCTTATAACCGGAAGATCGCGTCGGGCAGCGGATTTGTGATTTTTCAGTCTTCGATTATGGCCACAAACTACCACGTGATCGAGGATGGCGCTTACGTGATCGCCATCAGCGACGATTCGGATAAATACTACATCGACGAGGTCTGCGCATCCGATAAAAAGCAGGACCTGGCGCTGCTCCGGTTTGATCCTTCCATCGCCGTACGGCCCTTGGAATACGACGCGGCGGATGAGCTCAAGCGGTCCCAGCCCGTGGTGGCCATCGGCAGCCCGGCGGGGCTGAAAAACACGGTGTCCATCGGGAATATCAGCGCGTTCTACGACGAAGGGAAAAAGAACTGGATCCAGTTTACCGCGCCCATCTCCGCCGGCAGCAGCGGCGGCGCGCTGCTCAACGATCAGGGGAAGGTGATCGGCATCACCACCGCCACCTACGCTTCCACCCAAAATGTCAATTTGGCAGTGCGCGTGTCGGCGCTGAAAGCGCTGTACGAGCAATGGGACGGCCATGCGGCCCGGAAGTTAGGCCAAGTCACCGGCAGCGGCGGAGCGCAGGCCAGCTTCGCCACAGCCGCTCCCAGCGCCACGGGAAAGGTATGGGTCACCAAAAACGGGAAGAAATACCACAACAACCCCAACTGCTCCCAAATGAAATCTCCCATCGAAATGGATTTGCTGGAGGCCATCGAAAAGGGGTACGAACCCTGCGGGAAATGCTACAAATAGGTACAGAAAAACGATCCTGCGGGAGACTTTCCGCAGGATCGCGTGTTTTTGGAAGAATTATAAGGTCACGCCGCTTTTGAAAATGGCGATTTCCCGGTAGCCGTGCTGTTCGGCCTTGGTCTCCTTGCCGCTGGCGGTTTCCAGCACCAGCTGGAATAACTGTTTGGCCGCGTCCTCCATGGTGACGCCCTGCAAAAGCTGCCCGGCGTTGAAGTCGATCCAGCCCTGCTTCTTCTGGGCCAGGGCGGCATTGGTGGCCACCTTCATGGTAGGGGCGGGGCCGCCAAGGGGCGTGCCCCGGCCGGTGGTGAACAGGATGAGCTGGGCTCCGGAGGCGGTCAGAGACGTGACGGCGCAGATATCGTTGCCGGGTCCCCAGACCAGGTTCAAACCGGGGTGCGTGACGGGCTCGGTATATTGCAGCACGTCCTGTACCTCGCCCAGGCCCCCCTTCTGGGTGCAGCCCAGGGACTTTTCTTCCAGGGTGGTAATGCCGCCCGCCTTGTTGCCGGGAGAGGGATTCTCGTACACCGGCATGTGGTTTTCAATGTAATACTGCTTGAAGCCGTTGATGAGATCGCAGGTTTTTTGGAAGATTTCCTTGTTTTTGCACCGGCCCATGATCAGCGATTCCGCGCCGAACATTTCCGGTACTTCGGTGAGCAGGGCGGTGCCCCCCGCGGCGCAGATGCCGTCGCTGACCGCGCCCAAAAGGGGATTGGCGGTGATGCCGGAAAAACCGTCGCTGCCGCCGCATTTGAGGCCGATCACCAGCTTGGAAACGGGCTGAGGCGTGCGCTTGTCCTTTTTCAATTCTTCCTGCAATTGCCCGATCAGTTCCAGCGCCGCCGCTTCCTCGTCCTCGTGCTCCTGGCAGACCAGGAACTTGACCCGCTTTTCGTTGACGGGGCCCAAATGCTCCTTGAAGGCGTCCAACGTGTTGTTTTCACAGCCAAGGGACAGCACCAGCACGCCGCCGGCGTTGGGATGGCGCACCAGGGCGCAGAGCACTTCCCGGGTTCTGGCGTGGTCGTCGCCCAGCTGGCTGCACCCGTAGGGGTGCGGGAAGGTGTACACCGGGGCGGGGCCCAATTTGCTGCCCGCTTCCGCGATGCGCTGGGCGGTGTGGTTCACGCAGCCAACCAACGGCAAAATCCAAATCTCGTTCCGAACGCCCACCTTGCCGTCTTCCCGCTCGTAGCCCATGAAGGAGCCGGTAAAGGGCGCGGCCCGATGGATGGGCTGGGGCTCATAGGTATATTCTTTTTCGCCGCTCAGGGCGGTTTTCAGGTTGTGGGAATGAATCCACTCCCCCGCCTTGATGTCGGTCTGAGCGGTGCCGATGGGGCAGCCGTACTTGATCACCTTTTCGCCCTTGGCGATGTCCCGCAGGGCGATCTTGTGCCCGGCGGGGATGCCCTCCCGGGGGGTGATCAGCACGCCTACGTTATCCAGTTCATGGAGCTTGATGTAATCGCTCATGTTTATTTCTCCCACGTTTTCCGCATGGCACAGCGGATGCAGCCCTCGGAGATGTTCTTGAGCTGAGCGGCCACCTTGGCTTCCAGGCCGGGGATGGCGGTGAGGTCCTCGCCCCACAGGGCGGCGTTGCTGAGGACGGCGTGAGCGTCGGGCTCGGTCTGGGCGGCGAAGAAGGTGAGCACATGGGCGTCGTCCTTGACGGGATAGGGCTTGCCGTCCCGCAGGCCCTCGTAGTCGCCCGCTTCGTTCTGCTTGATGCCGGTATAGAAGCAGATGAGGGAAGCAAGGCCGAAAGCCAAACAGGCGGGAATTTCGCCGGTCTTTTTCTGGTAATCCTTCAAGGTAGGCAGCACGCGGGCGGTCCACTTGCTGACGGAATTCAGGGCGATGGAAAGCAGCTCGTGGCGGTTGAAGGGGTTTTCAAAGCGCAGCATCACGGCGTCCGCGAATGCCTTGACCTCGTCCTGAGGCAGGGGCACGTTGGGCATGATTTCGTCGCTGAGGGCATGCTCTAAGAAGGGCCGCACGTCCTTGTCCGCCATGCATTCGCCCACGGTGTCCAGGCCCGCTAAATACGCGCCCAGCACCATGGTAGTGTGGGCACCGTTGAGCATGCGGACCTTGCGCAGCTTGTAGGGCTTCACATTGTCGGTGAAGATCACCGGGTTCACCTTGTCCAGCGGGATTTCCTTTTTCACCTGCTCCGGGCCCTCGATCACCCACAGGCCAAAGGGTTCGGCGGTATCCAGCTGCTGATCCTCATAGCCCAGTTCATCGAACACGCCGGGCACTTCCTTCCGGGGGAAGCCGGTAACGATACGGTCAACCAAGGTTGAGCAGAAGATGTTGTCCTTTTCCAGCCAAGCAAGGAACTTATCGCCCAAATCCCACTGCTTCGCGGTCTTGAACACGGCGTCCTTCAAATGGTAGCCGTTGTCGTCGATCAGCTCGCAGGGCAGGATGATGAAGCCGGGCTTGCCCAGCAGGAAGCGTTCATGCAGGAACCGGGTCAGCTTGCCGGGATAGGAAGACTGGGGCTTATCGTCGTAATTGTCGGTGCCGGTGTATACGATGCCCGCCTCGGTGGTGTTGCTGACGATGAAGCGCAGGGTGTCGAGCTTCGCAAGGTCCAGATAGGCTTGGAAATCGGCGTAGGGCTCCACGGTCTTGAGCACCGTGCCCACGACCTTCACCTTTTTCACGTCGCCTTTTTCTTCCCGGCCCCGCAGCATCACGGTGTACAGGCAGTCCTGATCCCGAAGCATCTGGCACATGCCGCGTTCCAGAGGCTGCACGATGGCCACGCCGTAGTCGCCGCCGCATTGGGTGTTCAGGTTATCCAGCATTTCATCCACAAAGGCGCGCAGGAAGCCGCCCTCGCCGAACTGCATCACCCGGATGTTCTGGGGCCGCTTGACCTGGGGAACCAAAGCCTGATTCAACTTTTCCATTGTCCATCCACTCCGTTTTCTGTATTTTTAGATGCCAAAGTATTCCTTGGCGTTGTTGTAACTGATATCCCGCACCATGGCTTTGAGGAATTCAATATCGTTGGGATACTCGCCGTTTTCCACCCACTGGCCGATGAGATTGCACAGGATGCGGCGGAAATACTCGTGGCGGGGATAGCTGATAAAGGAACGGCTGTCGGTGAGCATGCCCACGAACGCGCCCAGCACGCCAAGGGCGGCCAGGGTCTTCATCTGCTCCTGCATGCCCTCCTTTTGATCCAGGAACCACCAGGCGGAACCCATCTGGATTTTGCCCTTCACGCCGCTCTGCTGGAAATTGCCCAGCATGGTGCCCACGGCGTGGTTAGCGGCCTGATTCAGGCAGTACAGGATGGTTTTGGGCAGCTGGCCCTGGGAATCCTGCAAATCCATCAGGCGGGACAGGTTATGAGCGATGGGATTGTCGATGATGGAATCGAAGCCCACGTCCGGCCCGTAGCGGCGGAACATGGCGGTGTTGTTATTGCGCATGGCCCCGATGTGGTACTGCTGCACCCAGCCCCGCTGGGCGTACATGCCGCCAAGGCCCGCCAGCAGCACGGTGCGGTAGCTTTCGATGTGCTTCTGCTTCATTTCCTCCCCTGCCATGGCGGCGTGGAACGCCTTGTCCGCCTGTTTGAAGGAGGGTTCGCCCCACGGCACAGTGTCCAAAGCATGGTCGGAAATGCGGGAGCCGCACACGTGGAAGTACTCCACCCGGCGCTCCAAGGCGGTGAGCACGTCGGCGGTGGAATTGATTTCCATGCCCGCCACCCGGGACAGCTGGCGGATGTAATCCACGAAGCCCGCCCGGTCGATATTGATGGCCTTGTCGGGCCGGAAAGCGGGGTATACCTTGGCTTTCAAGCCGTCCCCGGCGGCGATGGTCTGGTGGAAGGAAAGGTCGTCCGCCGGATCGTCGGTGGTGCACAGGTAGTCCACGTTGAATTTGTCGATCAGGGCCTGGGCGCGGAAATCGTCCCCCTGGAGCATTTCGCTGGCCTGATCGTAAATCTTCCCGGCGCTTTCCTTATTGAGGGGCGTGCTGATCCCGAACACCCGCTGCAATTCCAAATGCGTCCAGTGATAAAGCGGATTGCCGATGGCGTGGGATACGGCGTCGGCAAAGGCGATGAACTTTTCCTTGGGATCGCCATCGCCCCGGATCAGCTTTTCATCCACACCCCAGCTCAGCATGGCGCGCCATTTGTAATGATCTCCGCCTAACATGAGATGGGTGATATTATCAAATTTGATATTCTGCGCAATTTCCTTGGGAGAAAGATGACAGTGGTAGTCGATAATCGGCATATCCTTGGCCGCTTCATGATACAGCGTCCGCGCGGTTTTCGTGCCGAGGAGAAAATTCTCGTTCATGAAAGACTGCATCGCCATGGGATCAACCTCCTTTTTTCTTTCATTATAAAGCCCAAAATAAGGAAAGTCAAGAGCAGCCGTCACGTCTGTCACAGCGCCAATTCGACCGCGGACAAAAGGCAAAAATATCCAGATTAGACATTGCCGCCACCTGGATAAAATGCTATAATACTGTCAAATCATCCGTTTATATAGTTTTCGCCCCCTGCTGGAAAGGAAGGAACAGCATGGAAGAAAGACTGCAAAAGCTCATTGAATCCTCCCGCCGCGCGCACGTGATCATGCCCTATGACGAAACCGAAACCACCGATTACCGGCTGGAAAAAAAACCGGTGCTGGAATCTGTGCTGCTGGACGGCTGCGACAGCTTAGCGCATTGGGAAGCCGTATCTCCTTACGCCAGGGTAAGCCTGTCCGGCAGGGAATCCCTGGATGGCGCATGCAGCGTTCTTTTCCAGGCGCCCACCAACTTGAAGGAATGGCTGCCCGGCCGCGCCAAGGGCCGGATTTATTATGAACCCAAGGCCATGCGGAAGCTGGATCACGCCGATTTGACCGCCTATAACCGCCTTTCCGTATGGATCAAGCCCGATGTGCCGGGCATGCGCTCCATTGCGGCGCGGCTGCAATTGCACAATGAAGGGCCCCATCCGGTGCCGGACCGGTTTGAACGGGAAGGGCACCACAACGTGAACCTGAAAAACGGGGAATGGAATCACGTCACCTGCGAGATAGAACAGCTTGATCGAAACGACGTGGTGGGCATCGCCATCGAATACGATATGTGCGGCCACGAATTCGACGCTGCGGACGAAATCAAATGGTACATCGACCGGCTGGAGCTGCAAAAGGTGCAATGCGACATGTACGCGGGCTGGACGCCGGGGCCGGGCCGCATCGCTTTTTCAGGCAGCGGCTACAGGCCGGACTCGGAAAAGCTGGCCGTGATGCGTTCCGACAGTGCCGGGGATACCTTCCGGGTGATCGAAACGGAAACGGGCCGCGTGGTGCTGGAAAAGAGAACAGAAAAGGCAAACGACTGCAACCTGCTGGATTTTTCCGAGGTTCGGAAAGAAGGCCGTTATCTGCTGCTGTGCGGGGATACCGTGTCCCGCGCCTTTGATATCGGCGGCCCCGTATGGCAGCCCTCCGCCTGGAAGGTGCTGAATTTTTATCTGTCCCAGCGCTGTGGCTTCGAGGTGCCCGGCAAGCATCACGCCTGCCACAGCGATTTGCTTTTGACCCACAACGGGAAGTCCATCGTCGCCAACGGCGGCTGGCACGATGCCGCCGACCTGGCCCAGGGCATGGGCAACACCTGCAACGGCACCATCGCCCTGTTCCTGCTGGCAAAACGCCTGAAAGGCCGGGAAGGCACGGACGCGCTGCTGTATGAGCGGGTGATGGAGGAAGCGCGGTGGGGCCTAAACTACGTGCTGAAAACGCGCTTCGGGGACGGATGGCGTTCCCAGTACTCTTCTTTGTCCATCTGGACGGACGGCGTGATCGGCACGGGCGACGATGTGGCCAGTGTTCCCGGCCCCGATCCCCACGCCAACTTCGCCTCCGCCTGCGCGGAAGCCTTAGGCGCGCGGCTCCTTGAGGATACCGATCCCGCTTACGCCGCTTACTGCCTGAAAACCGCCCGGGAGGATTTCCACTTTGCCGAGGAGCAATGGCAGGAAGCGAACGGAAAAACCGAAAAAGCGGAAGTGCTGTTTTCCCGCAGCGGCAACGAACCTGTAAAGCTGGTCGCTCTGGCCTGCGCGGCATCGGCCCTCATCGCGGCGGCGGGCGATAAGGATTATCTGAAAATCGCCGCGGCCTACGCCCGGCAGCTCAAAGCATGTCAGCAGCAGGAGCGCACCGATTGGGATATCCCCCTCACCGGCTTCTTCTGGAAATCCAAGGATCATTTGATCCCCAGCCATCACGCCCATCATTCTTACGAGCAATTCCTCACCATGGGGCCCGCCCTGCTGCTTTCCCTCGCCCCGGAGCATCCGGACGCGGCGGAGTGGAAAAACCTCCTGTCCCTTTACTGCGGTTATTCCAAGCAGATTGCCTCATACACCGCTCCCTGGTATATGCTGCCCGAAGGCGTATACCATGAACAGGAAGCCGAACAATATCCCGACGCGGTAAAACGCGGCATCATCGCCTGCGACGACGCGTGCCTCAAGGATTTCGCCCCGCAGGTGCGAAATGGCGTTCCCCTGGGCAAGGGCTGGTATCTGCGCCGTTTCCCGGTGTGGTTCTCCTTCCGGGGCAACTGCAACGTGATGCTTTCCCAGGCCAGCGCCTTGGCCCAGGCCGCAAACGCCGTCGGCGACCTGGATGCCTTGGCGCTTGCGGAAAAGCAGCTTCAATGGGTGGTGGGAAACAATCCCTTCGCTCAATCCCTGCTGTTTGGCGAGGGCTACGATTGGACCAACGAATACTGCGTCCAGCCCGGGCAGACGGTGGGCCAGCTGCCGGTGGGCATCCAAAGCTATTTCAACGAGGATATTCCCTATTGGCCGCAAATCTGCACGGCCACCTATAAGGAAGTGTGGATCGAACCGGCAAACAAGTGGATGTGGACGCTGTCGCAGCTGATTTAACAGGGCGCTGCGTTTCGTGGCCTGTTTCCGACCACATTTCCCCGCTTGTGCAATGGGGCGAAACGTGCTATAAAGTGCGTGCAAAGCACGAGCTTTGCGGAAAAGGAAGGAAACAGTTATGTCCCGTACCATGACCCGCGATCTGACGACCGGAAACCCCATGAAACTGGTGGTTTCCTTTGCAGCGCCGCTGCTGTTCGGCGTTTTGTTTCAGCAATTATACAGCTTTGTGGATACGGCCATCGTGGGCCGTTACCTTGGCGCGTCCAAATTGGCGGCGGTGGGCGCCACCGGCTCCGTCAATTTCCTGATCATCGGCCTTTGCCTCGGCTTCTGCTCCGGCTTCTCCATTCCCATCGCCCAGGACTTCGGCGCGAAGAACGAACCGGGCCTGCGCCGCCACGTATGGCACGCCATCGTGCTCAGCGCGGTGATCAGCATCTTGCTGGGCCTGGCCGCCACGCTGCTGTGTAAGCCGCTGCTGCGGCTCATGAACACGCCGGAGGAAATTTTAGACGCCTCGGCCAGCTATATCCGCATCATTTTCGCCGCCATCCCCTGCTGCGTGCTGTACAACATGGCAAGCGGCATCCTGCGCGCCTTGGGCGACAGCAAAACGCCGGTGTTCTTTCTCATTCTCGCATCCCTGGTGAATATCGCCCTGGACCTGCTTTTGATCATCGTGTTCAAAATGGACGTAGCCGGGGCGGCTGTGGCTACGGCGGTCAGCCAGTTAGTATCAGGCATCGGCTGCGTGATCGTGATGCAGCGCCGGTTCCCCATCCTGCGCCTTCAGCCGGAGGATAAGCGGCTTTTCCTTTCCACAGCGGGAAAAATGTTAGGCGTGGGCCTGCCCATGGGCCTGCAGTTCTCCATCACGGCCATCGGCTCCGTCATGGTGCAGACCTCCGTGAACGGGCTTGGTGTTGACGCGGTGGCCGCCGTCAGCGCCGCAGGCAAATTAAGCGCGCTGTTCGCCTGCGTGTTTGACGCCCTGGCCTCCACCATGGCTACCTTCGCTGGGCAAAACATGGGGGCGCGGAAGCTGAACCGGGTGAACGAGGGCCTGCGCGACGCGGCGATCTTAGGAATGGGCTACTGCGTGCTGGCGTTTCTGGTGGTGCTGCTGTTCGTCCGCCCCTTGCTGGGCCTGTTCGTCGATAGTCAGGCGGAAGCGGCAGTGACGGATATGGGCGCGCAGTTCTTAACCATTAACGCCGCCTTCTATATCCCCCTGCTGTTCGTGAACATCGTGCGCCTGTCCATTCAGGGCATGGGCTACACCCGGGTGGCCATGCTGGCCGGACTGTTTGAAATGATCGCCCGCACCGCCGTAGCCGTGCTGCTGGTGCCCGCCGTGGGCTTTACCGGCGCGTGCTTTGCCAACCCCGCCGCCTGGGTGCTGGCGGACCTGTTCCTGTTCCCCTGCTACCGGCGCGTCATGCGCGCCCTGCGGGTCAAGGCCGGGGCAATGCCCGAAGCATAGAGATGGCGTCCTTTATTTACAGAAAAAGCGACAAGAGTGAAACTGGCGAAGGTTGCCGGTGAAAAAACACAAATGCCTTTTCATGGCTTTGTCCAAGGGCTGGCACCGAGTCTGGAGCCGATTTATAATCATAGCGTAGTCTGATTAAAAAGGAAAAAGGAGGCGGCTACCGTATGCCGATGCTCGGGGTTTGGATGTGGCCGGAAAGTGTGGAAAAACGAGGTGCGCGGGAAACGGTCAGCCGATGCGTCAAAATCGGCGTTACCGATATCTTTTTTCTTGCCAAGGGGTTATCGGGCCTTGTTTCCTATCACAGCGGCATCGCGCCGCGCGGTCAGGAACGGGACCTGCTGAGGGAGTTGCTGTCCGCCGCCCACGAACGGGGCGTTCGCGTGCACGCCTGGTTTACTTCCGCAAATGACGAATCCTACAAAGCAGCCCATCCGGAAAGCGGGCGCTGCCATTATGTGCGGGGCAGGGACAAAGGCTTGATCTCTCTGCGGGACGAAGGATACCTGTCCTATATGCAGGGCATTCTGCGGGAAGCAGCGCGGAATTATGATATCGACGGCCTGCACCTGGATTATATCCGGTACAACCATCTGACATACGGCTGGGACGAAGAGGACAAGCGACGCTACGCGGCAGCCGGAGCGGACCTAAAGCATGTGTGCGCCTTGATGGACCGCACCTTCTTTCAGGGTGAAAAGAACGAGGAAAACTGCATTTTTGACGCGCTGCGCGCCGGCGATGAAAGCGTTCGTGCCGTGGCAAGGGTCCGGCGGGAGGACGTAAAACGCTTTGCCCGCGAACTGATCCTGCCGGTCCGCAGCGAGCGAAAACAAATCACCGTTACCGCAGCCCTGATGCCCGAAGGCGCGTATGACGATACCGCCTTTGCAGACCTGCATTACGGTCAAAGTTATGAAGACGCCGCAGTTCTGTACGATTACGTCCTTCCCATGGCTTATTCCCGGGCTTACGAACAGGATAGCGCCTGGGTGCGCCGGGTGGCAGAAGGGGCGCATGCCAAGAATGTTCGAACGGTCATGGGCCTTCACGCCTTTGAGGGCGGAACCGGCGTTTCCCTCCTTCAGGATATCCGCTCGCTGCAAGGCGCGCCTACGGAAGGAATCTGCCTGTTCAGGGACGGCACGTTTGTGATGGCACGCGCCGATGGCGGCTGTTTGTGGCTGTATAACCCGATGCCCGCGCCCGTTACCGCCGTAATGGCCGACGAAAGGCGCCTCCCGCTGGATACGCCCCTGCTGGAAGCGGAGGAAAGAAGCGTCCCGTTTGCTGTGTCCCCAAAGAACCTGCGGGCTTTTGCGGGAGAAAAAGAAGTGTGCGTCTACCTGGCGGGTACGGACGCCCCGGCGCGAGGAGAAAACCAATAATTTGTGAAAGACAAACACAGCGCCGATATCTAAAAAAAGCACCGGATTGCTCCGACGGGCAAAAAACCTATATCCTTCAATCTCAGCCTTTTTTGCGTTTTTCAGTGTTTTTTGAAAGCGCTATTATTACTTTTTCGACATTTATTTGACATCTACTTTCTATCCATTGCCAAGCAATGATTGCTTAAGTTGCAATTTTGTTTGGTCATCGCTGATTGGCAAAACGCCGGAAGAAGCGAACGCCGTGGTTTCATCGCGGTATGAGCAGTTTGCGTTTCTCGGAAAAAAAGTCCGGCAGTATCCGACCTATTGCTTTGGCTGCTACATGTGGGGCCTGGTTGATTTGAAGTATGGGAAAGACAAGGTTTTTGACGCCATTCTTGACCCGACGCTTTTTGTCGAGCGCTATAAGCAAGCGGCAGAAGAAAAATATCGGCTTTGTGATCAATGATCGGAGGAATACGCATGACGGAAAAAACAGTACAGGAGAACCAAGCCTTGATCGCGTTCTGGGACAAAGCGTTCGTTCTCTCCGAAAAGGATCAGGCTCGGGAGCGCGAAAGCGGCGGGTCGGATTGGAAAGAACTGGCCCCTTCCGAAAAACTGTATCTGGCTGCCTGCTCTCTGGGGCGGCGAAAAAAGGTACTGGACTACGGCTGCGGCAGCGCATGGGCCAGTATCATTGCCGCGAAAAGCGGCTGCACTGACGTAATTGCTGTGGATGCGGCACCCGGCGCTGTTCAGGCGGCCCGGCTTTCAACTGTGCGTTACAGCGTTTTGGACCGCGTTCATGTATCCCGCGTATCGTCCGACTGGCTGCAAAGCATCCCTTCCGACACGTTTGACGGCTTGATTTGCTCCAACGTGCTGGACGTGATCCCGCCGGAAACGGCGGAAGAAATCATCCGGGAATCGGCGCGCGTCCTGACGCGGGACGGCAGCGCGATCATCGGCTTGAATTATTACCTGCCCCCGGAAGCAGCCGCCGCAAGAAATATGGATTTGGCGGACGGAAACCGGCTTTATATCGATGGCGTTCTTCGCCTCGTCTCCCGAACGGATGAAGAATGGGCGCGCATCTTTTCGCCCTGGTATGCCGTCGATCATCTGGAGCATTTTGCGTGGCCGGGAGAAGCGGAAGCGCGAAGACGCTTATTCTGGCTGAGGAAGCGGGAGGATGTTTGACAATGGAACATAAATTCAGCCCAGTCGTTGAAAGCCGAAACCAGCCAAGCCGCGGATAACCCGAAGCGATGCCAGCGGAACGCGGGCAAGCAGATGGCACGCGCCGGTATTGGCACAAAGTCGCAGCAGGACCTGCAAATGCAATTGGAACAGACCAAGCAGGAGCATAAAGTGAAAAGCCGGGAACAGAAACTGGCGGAGATTGAACGGCAATTCGCGCTGAAGCAGCAGAAAAAAAGAGAAAAGCATAAAGGATATTACGGAAAGGAGCAGCCATGTTTGAATTGAACAGCTATCTGCATGAATTGATTTCATGCTGTCAGGCATCCTTTGGTGATCGCCTGTTGTATGTTGGGCTGCAGGGCAGCTATCTGCGCGGAGAAGCCCATGAGGGCAGCGATATCGACGTGATGGTGATCCTGGATCGGTTTTCTGTGGAAGATATGGATCTATACCGCGAGATCCTGAAAAAGATCGGCTTCTATGAGAAATCCTGCGGCTTTATCTGCGGAAAAGAGGAAATGCAGCGCTGGAATCTCCTGGAGGTTTGCCAGCTGCGCCATACGACGATGGATTTGTTCGGCGTTTTGACGGATTATCTCCCCTCCGCGACGCGGGAAGACGAGATCAATTATGTCAAGCTCAGCCTGGGGAATCTGTATCATGAAATCTGCCATCGTTATATTCATGCGGACAGGGACAAAAATGTCAGAAAGTTTCGGGATACCTGCAAAAGCGTATTTTTCCTCATGCAGAATCTGCATTATCTGGAGAGCGGCAGTTTTGTTCTCACCAAACGGGAATTGAAGGAGGCTGTTTCGCCGGAGGACCGCCGGGTTTTGGAATTGCCGGAACTGCCGGACGGATTTGATTTCGATCAAGCATTAGCCGCTTTGTTTTCCTGGTGTCAGGCGGCTTTCACGCGGATCGACAGAATACACGAATAAAGCTTCACGGAGACAAAGTCAATAAAAACCGGAATGAGCAGAGAAGCGGAACAGATCATGCGGGAACGCTTTGGAAAAGACAATGTAATAGCCTTGGCGACGGAAGAAAACGGCGTTCCGTATGTGCGGTATGTGAACGCTTATTATGAAAACGACTGCTTTTATGTGATCACCTACGCGCTCTCCAAAACAATGCCAAAACGCGGGAAAGTCCTTCTGGTTCAAGGAAACAGGATCACGCTTCAAAAAGGATGGAACCCTTTATAAAATCAATCCCTATCAGCAGCACAGCATGGCAAAAGCGTGCGGAATTGACATGATGCGCTGAATCATAGTTTGCGGAGAGGAATTGCGGGATGAAAATCGATTGCAGAAAAGCAAATGCTGAAAATAAAGAAGAGAATGTGAAATTCTATCTGATAGTCGAATCTGAAAGGGATCATACTTTTTCGGATATGCTGCAATATATGAAAGAGGACGACATACCGCTTGCCGGTGCCGTGTATGATTATTCCTGCCCCCAGACCGGGAAGATTCAAAGGCGATAGGCTGAAAACGCGGAGGACAGAAGGATGGCTTTCGATTTCAAGAAAGAATACAAAGAATTTTATCTGCCGAAAAACCAACCGTCCATTGTGACGGTGCCGCCCATGAACTATATCGCTGTCCGCGGCGAAGGAGATCCCAACGCGGAGGACGGCGCATACACCATGAAATCTATCTAAGCGATGCCCGAAAGGTTGCACCCGAGAGACTGAAAACTGTCATCCGGCATCCGATCAGGAAGGCATGACAGAAGACCAGATATGTTGAGCATATGAGAAAAACTATCGGCTCAATATTCCTGGATTGCCGGGCTTAGGATGATGGACATAACAGCGGGAAGGAATGGCTATGCCTGCAGATCAGGGGAAGGAATGGACGTTAGATACAGTGGCGTCCTCTATGAAAAGATTCGTCCACGCTACTGTTATGAGAATAGTATAAACGGCGCTAAATTCGTTATGCTGAAAAAAAGAAAACCGCGCAAAACGCGGTCTGCCGCCCGGATATCGAAAGCTGTCGATTTGCACAAAATGCCAGCGTATTTTCGCCCGGATCGGTGAAAATAGCATTGATCCTGAATGAAGGAGGTGAAATGCTATGAACCAGTCTGGCAGCAATTCCGGCAGCCGGGTCAACGTGCCCGAAGCCCGGGGCGCCCTGGACAACATGAAGTTTGAAATCGCCCGCGAACTGGGCATCAACTTCAAACAGGGCTACAACGGCGACCTCACCAGCCGCGAAAACGGCTATGTGGGCGGATACATGGTCAAGCGCCTGATCGAGCAGGCAGAAAAGCAAATGGCGGGTAAGTAAGGAAATGTGGGAGAAGCGCGCCTGACGATCAGCGGCGGAAGAATTCCGTACAGCGCCGCGCTGCTTTGGAAGGACGGATATCATCCGCCCGGACAGAGGAGGGCAGAGCTGTTCCGGTCAGGCGGGAAAAAAGCCGCGCTGCTTCTTGGGTAACCAAGGGCTGCATGGTGGTTTTGCATGATCGAATCGGGCGGATGATATCCATCCTTTCTGTCTGGCGCGTTTCCTCCCTTTCCAGCCGGGGAGCGGCAAAAAGCCGCACGATCCGGCATGAACCCCGCATAGTCATGAAAAAAATTTAAACAGGAGGGAATTGTCATGTTCAATTCCAACAACGGTTCTATGCCCGCTTCCAGCGGCTCCAGCTCCAATTCCAGCAACTCCAACCGCGCCAACGTGCCCGAAGCCCGCGCCGCCCTGGACAATATGAAGTATGAAATCGCCAGTGAACTGGGCATCAACCTCAAGCAGGGCTACAACGGCGATCTGCCTTCCCGTCAGGCTGGCTATATCGGCGGCTACATGGTCAAGCGCATGATCGAGCAGCAGGAACGCCAGATGAGTGGCAAATAAGCGCCCGTTTAAAAGGGGTTCCGAATACGCATAAGCCCTCCAGAACCTCTTCCGCCCGCTTTCCGGGAAACCGGAGGCGGGCGTTTGTTGCCCAATCGTGATTTCAGCCAGGGGGCAGAAACCGGGTATCACCGCTACGTTGACCGAAATGAAGCAACGCCAGGGCGGAAAAGACACCCAAAGATGATAAGATTTTACTGTGAAAGTCTCCAAAATTCAACCATATATCACATGAACTGATGACTTTCATTTATCGTGGTGCCCCTTGGGGCATGGACATTTAGATTGAGA
>JAFXSH010000079.1 GCA_017525805.1 Clostridia bacterium
ATGATCGGCAACGTGGCCAACATTATGGAACCGGATGAAAAAGGCACGGCGGCGCTGGAAGTGCTGCGCCCCATCCTGACCAACCGGGAGATGGCGGTCATCAAGAACCTGCAGACCGACAAGCTGCGGGCCGTGACCCTGTCCATGCTGTATCCGGTGAACGGCGGCGCGGAAGCCATGGAAACGGCTATCGAATCCATCTGCATCGACGCCTACCGGGCTATCCGCAACGGGGCCAATATTTTAGTGCTGTCTGACCGGGGCGTGAACTCCCGCATGGCAGCGGTGCCGGCGCTTCTGGCATCGGCGGCGGTGCACAATTACCTGATTAAAAAGACGGTGCGCTCCGACGTGGGTCTGGTGCTGGAATCCGGCGAACCCAGGGAGACCCACCATTACTGTACCCTGATCGGCTACGGCATTACGGCCATCAATCCGTACCTGGCGCTGGACACGGTCCACGCGCTGGCTGCGGAAGGCAAACTGTTGCAGGGATTGGATGCTGCACAGGCGCAGGCGAACTATCTGAAAGCTGCCGTGGGCGGCATTCTGGCCGTTATGGCGAAGATGGGCATTTCTACTGTGAAGAGTTATCATGGAGCCCAGATTTTTGAAGCGGTGGGTCTGAAACAGGAACTGATCCAGAAGTATTTCGTCAATACGCCTTCCCGTATCGAAGGGCTGGGATTGGCGGAAATTGCGCGGGAGACCCAGCTGCGGCACCAGAACGCCTATAAAGACGAAGGGGATCTGCCCAGCGGCGACTATTATATGTACCATAAAGGCGGAGACCAGCCCCACATTCTGGATCCGGAAGCCATCCGCCTGTTGCAGAAGGCCTGCAAAGAAGAAGATTACAAGGCCTATAAAGAGTATGCGAAAATCGTTGACAAGGGCGCGGTGTACCGGTTGCGCGACCTGCTGGATTTCTACTGCCCGCCGGGATGCAGCATTCCTATTGAAGAAGTGGAGCCGGTGGAGAAGATTTTGCTGCACTTCCGTACCGGCGCCATGAGCTACGGCGCTCTGAGCAAAGAAGCCCACGAGTGCATCGCCATTGCCATGAACCGTATCGGTTCCATGAGCAACTGCGGCGAAGGGGGCGAAGACCCGGCCCGGTTTGTGAAACTGGAGAACGGGGACGACCCCAGCGACGGGGTGAAGCAGGTTTCCACAGCCCGGTTCGGTGTTACCAGCAACTATCTGGTAAACGGCCGGGAACTGCAGATCAAATGCGCCCAGGGGGCCAAGCCCGGCGAGGGGGGGCACCTGCCCGGCGCCAAGGTATTCCCGGAAATCGGAAAGACCCGCCATTCTACGCCGGGGGTAGCGCTGATTTCCCCGCCGCCCCATCACGATATCTATTCAATCGAAGATTTGTCGGAACTGATCTTTGACCTGAAGAACGCCAACAAGGATGCGGACATCAGTGTGAAGCTGACGGCAGGTTCCGGTATCGGTACCATTGCGGCGGGTGTGGTCAAGGCTAAAGCGGACGGCATCACCATCAGCGGGTTTGATGGCGGCACCGGCGCATCTCCCCGCTCCAGCATGCGCCATGCGGGCATTCCCTGGGAACTGGGGCTGGCGGAAGTTCAGCAGACCTTGTTGCTGAATAAGCTTCGTGACAGAGTGCGCATCGAAGTGGACGGCAAGATACTGACCGGCCGGGACGTGGCCATTGCCGCCATGTTCGGGGCGGAGCTGTTCGCCTTCGGTACGGGTCCTCTCATTGCCCTGGGCTGCCATATGCTGCGGGTGTGCAACCTGAACACCTGTCCCTTCGGCATCTGTACCCAGAATGAAGCGCTGCGGAAACGGTTTAGCGGTAAACCGGAATACGTGATCA
>JAFXSH010000080.1 GCA_017525805.1 Clostridia bacterium
CATTTCCCCGGCAACCTGCCAAGGCCAAGCCGCTTTCGCGGTGGCTGCGTTCGTGGTCATCCCGCGCTGTAACCTCAGGCTCCGGAAATCATTTGTGCGTCGCAGTTCGCTCGCTTACAGAAATTCTTGAACACCGCCGAAAGAACCCCCTCCTTCGTTTCCTGTTCGCGTGCGCCGCTTCCTTTTTGGTGCTGGCCGTATGCTCCAAAAGCTCTTTTCTGTATCCCATGAACGATTGGGTGGACGTGAACTGCTATTTCACGGTGGGACGGGGCATCCTGCACGGTTTGGTCCCCTACCGTGATTTGTACGAGCAGAAAGGGCCTTTGGTTTATTACGTATACGCCTTGGCCTCTCTGATTTCGGAAAACTCCTTCCTTGGGGTTTTTCTGCTGGAGGGCCTGAGCTTCGCGTGCTTTGCGTACTTAGGCGGCAGGATCGCGGCGGAAACCCTGAGCGGATGGGAAAAGGCTTTCTGGCCCTCCGCGGCGGCGCTGGCCATTCTCGTTCCCATCACGCCAGCCTTTTCCCACGGCTCCAGCGCCGAGGAATTTTTCCTTCCCGTGCTGGCGCTGGGTCTGTTTATCGTGCTGAAAGCCCTGCACGATCAGCGCCCGCTGACGGACCGGCAGGGCTTCGTCTTAGGACTGTGCGCGGCGGCTGGCTTATGGACGAAATACACCTTCTGCGGCCTGTTCGCGGGACTGGCTTTGGCGGTGCTGCTTTGGTATCTTTGCCGGAAGGAAGCAAAAAAGCTGCCTAAGCTTATCGGCTTTTTTATGCTGGGCGTACTGGCCTTATCCGCCGCAGTGATCGGATGGTTTTCCCTCCATGGTGCTCTCGGCGATCTTTGGCAAGCGTACTTCGTGGATAATCTGAGCCAGTATTCGCAGAATATACGGAGTGGGGCATATGATCCACCCCTGACGAATCTGCTGAATAACCTTCCCTGGTCTATCCCCGGCGCGTTGGGCTTGCTCTGGCTGACTGCCGCCGCGAAAAAACGGGGCTGGGAAGCGCTGGCCGCCTGGTGCGGGGCGATTTTCCTGTTTGCGTTCACCTATGCCAGTGGCAGGCGCTATCCCTATTACGCCCTGGTGTTATCTGTTTTTGCCCCGCTGGGATTGGGCGCGGCCTGCGCGCTCTTAGCGTTGCTGAAAGGGAAGATGGGCTGGCTCGTTCCAGCCATCCTGACCGGTCTTTTGCTCGCCGCCGGCCCATGGATCGCATATCAGACCAGCGGAAACATTTATCTAATGGGCGTTGAAAAGGAAGAAATGCCTCCCTACCGTTTCGCTGAAATTATCAAGCAAAGCGAGGATCGTTCCCTGCTGAATTACGGTTTTCTGGACGGAGGGTTTTATCTCGCCGCCGGGACGCAGCCCACAGAGCGTTTCTTCTGTACCCTGAATAACGATCTCAAAGAAATGAACGAAGCGCAGCAAAGCAGCATTCGGGAAGGAAAAACGGCGTTTGTCATCACCCGCATGCGAAAACTGAAAGACAGCGAAAACTACCGACTGCTTGATGAAGCGAGTATGGCCTTTGAAGGAATGACCTGGAAATACTATTTGTATCAGCGCGTGTCATCCGGCGATACCAGGAATTGAATAATCTCATCAGAAAAAGCCCGGCGCTCATGCCGCCAGGCTTTTTTATCATTATCTAAACATGTTCTTTTACGTTCACTCGGTAAACAACGGCGTGGAATAGTACCTGTCGCCGCTGTCAGGCAAAAGGGCGACGATTGTTTTCCCTTTATTCTCCGGCCTGCGAGCCAATTCGATCGCGCCGTAAAGAGCGGCGCCGGAAGAAATGCCTACGGAAATGCCCTCTTTTCTAGCGAGCAGCTTGGCTGTGGCGAAAGCGTTTTCATTGGACGCTTTGAAAACTTCGTCGTAAACCTGGGTATTCAGCACATCCGGAACAAATCCCGCGCCGATGCCCTGAATTTTGTGCGCGCCGGCTTTTCCTTCGGACAGCACAGGGGACCCTTCGGGCTCCAGGGCCACGACCTTCACATTGGGATTCTGCGACTTCAAATATTCTCCCGTGCCGGTCACCGTACCGCCGGTGCCTACGCCCGCGATGAAGATATCCACTTTGCCGTCTGTATCACGCCAGATTTCAGGCCCGGTGGTGGCCCGATGAATCGCGGGATTGGCGGGGTTCACGAACTGGCCGGGAATAAAGCTGTCCGGGATTTCTTTTGCCAGTTCTTCCGCTTTGGCGATAGCGCCTTTCATGCCCTTGGCCCCTTCCGTCAGCACCAGTTCGGCGCCGTAGGCTTTCAGAATGTTCCTGCGCTCCACGCTCATGGTTTCAGGCATGGTCAGGATGATGCGGTAGCCTTTCGCCGCCGCGATGGAGGCCAAACCGATGCCGGTGTTTCCGCTGGTGGGTTCGATGATCACAGAGCCTTCCTTCAGCAGGCCTTTCGCTTCAGCGTCCTCGATCATGGCTTTAGCAATACGGTCCTTTACGCTTCCGGCGGGATTGAAATATTCCAGTTTTACAAGCACCGTTGCTTCCAAACCCAGTTCTTTTTCAATATTCGTTACCTCTACCAGGGGAGTGTTCCCGATAAGTCCCAGCGTTCCTTTAAAAATCTTAGACATGATGATCTTCCTTTCTTTTTTGTATGTATTGTTGATAATAAAATCCGGGGCTTCCTCTGAAAGCTCCCGGACAAATGGCATATCGGTGAAGGGCCGTCAACGGCATCCCATCATCTGGAGGCGGCTACACAAACAGCCGAACGCCTCTGCCACAGACCATGTCCGGGAGAAAAGCATTCGACAACACATCATGATCAGCTGTTTGCCAACCGCTAACATTGCTGACAGCCTCCTTTCGGATGGATTGAGTGCATTATATCACCATAAACATACTGTGTCAATAGGTTTTTAAAATTTTTTCAGTATTCTCCGGATCGCTTGATTTGCCTACTTGCCTTGTAGTATAATAGGTTTATCCAAGAAAGCAGGAGGAATTGGAATGATCACAACAAAGGGACGGTATGCGATCCGCGTCATGATTGATCTTGCTGAAAACGATCAGGGAAAATACATACCGCTGAAGGATATTGCGGCCCGTCAGGAAATATCGAAAAAATATTTAGAAATCATTGTAAAGGATATGGTGTCCGGCGGGCTTTTAGAAGGCGCCAGCGGAAAAGGCGGGGGATACAGGCTTTGCCGGAAACCGGAAGACTATACGATCTACGAGATTTTAAGTTTAATGGAAGAAACGCTTTCTCCGGTTGCCTGTATGGCGGACCAGGAAAACGTATGCCCCCGAAAAGACATATGCCGGACCCTGCCGATGTGGATCGAATTCGATCATGTGGTCAAAGACTTTTTTTTGAACAAACGGTTGAGTGACCTGATTGCATTATAATCCGAACATATCTTCTACTAATGCTAAGGTTTGCTCTATCGTTCTGTTTTCATCGCGAAAAACAACGGGAAACCCCGAATGCAGCAGTTCGTCATAAGATTCCTGAGAACAAATCAGTTCAAGCCCCTGCCGGTAATTCTCCATTGCTTTTTCAGGTTCGGGTTCTTCCATGATCAGCCTATACAGGAATTGTTTCTCAGGATCTGGCCGGTCGAAGAACCTGTGAATTGCAGTCTGTGGATCGGAAAGCATCACAACCACATGATTCTTTGGCGCGATGGATCGCAATGTTTCAACGGAAATATTGGTATCAACAAACACCTGTTTGCCCTGACTGCATATATCCGGAAGCATTCTCAGTTCCAGTATCTCACATTCTTTTTTTGCGCCGTCGATCCAATCTTTATATTCCTGCGGTGATCTTCTAATAAAATCATGCCAGTCCACAAGATCCCTGGTATAAGTCAGGCATGGGAATTCATTGGCGTCAAGATACCCCGGATAATGATCGTGATAATTTTCTTCACAGGCCACGCCTCCGTGCTTTTTCGCCAATTCCTTGACCATGGTGGATTTGCCTGCATATGAAGTGCCTATAATGAAATACGCGTTTTCAAAAAACAAACGGTCGTTCATAAATACCCCCGTAAAGAAGGCCCCTGACTTACAGGTTTTCTGCAATCGCTTTGAGCAGCGCGCCGGTGGGATCGCAGCTATGCTCCCAATACATAAGGCCCAGCAATCCCTTTTCCTTGATATAGGCGCATTTTTGCGCGATGGATTCGGCGTCTTCAAAGGTGATGAACGTGCTGCCGTCAAACAGATAGGGGGCTTTTGCGGTATCGTCCCAGTAACGGACGAAACCGTTTTTCCCAATGAAGTTTTCCAGCAGTTCGCCGTAGGAGGGGCCGTAGCCGCCGATGCTTTCCGCATCCTGGAGCAGGCCGTTTTTCTCCGGCTTCACGCCCGTCCATTTCCGGGAATAGAAAGCGGCCCCCAGCACGATTTTTTCCAGGGGCACCCCGGCGGCTTGGAAAAGGCGGGTGCAGTAATCGGCGTTTCCCTGGGGATAAGATCCTGCCATGGCGTACAGGCTGGTATGGTGCCGGGTGGTGTGAGTAAAGCAGTTCAGGTCATAGGTCATGATCTGAACATAATCGCAAATTTGGGCTACCTTGTCCATTTCCGTATCCCGGACGAAATAATCGCCGCCTCCCGCCGCGATGGATACGATGCGTTCCGGCCCCACAGCCTCCCGCATGGCTTCCATCAGGTACGTGAAGTTTTCCTTATCAGAAGGATCGCAGTCGATGCCCGCCGAATCGCTGCACGGGTATTCCCAGTCGATATCAACGCCGTCCAAGGCATATTCATCCAGCACTTTTTTCACAGATGCAGAAAAAGCGCTCCGTCCTTGGGCGGTGCGGCTCATGAGAGAAAAGCCGCCCGCCGTCCAGCCGCCGATGGACAGCACGATTTTGAGTTTTGGGTTCATCGCCCGCACTCGGGCAAGCTGTTCTTTGAGGTTCGGCAGGTTCTTCATGGAAAGAAGGCCGTCGACGATCACGCCGAAAGCCACGTTGATGTGGGTCAGCCGCAGAGCGTCTTCTTTGGTCATCTGATCCAGTCCTCTGCCGGTGGCATAGCCTAAAATCATGGGTTTCATTTTCTTTCCTCCTGATATTCGCAGAATAATGAACGAAATTTTTACTGCTGTTATTGTACAATGGATAATCATGCGCTGTCAATTGCGTCAGGACAGAATTTTGCCATATTTTCATCGCTTTTTTTGCTCCCTTTTTCCGTTTTGCGCGGTATAATAGAACCGTGTCAGAGCAAGTATTGCAAATGAGGAGACGGAAACAATGAGCAAGACCATCGGCATCGATTTAGGAACGACCAACAGCTGCGTTTCCATTGTGGAAGGCGGACACGCGGTGATCATCCCCAATGATAAAGGAGAGCGCACCACGCCTTCCGTGGTGGCTTTCACCAGTGACGGCACGCGGCTGGTGGGCAGCGCGGCGGCGCATCAGGCGACGGTGAACGCCAAGCGCACCATTTCTTCCATCAAACGGCAGATGGGCACGGATTGGCGGATCAATATCGACGGCAAAAGCTGGACGCCCCAGGAAATCAGCGCCATGATTCTGCGGAAGCTCCGCGCCGATGCGGAAAACTATTTGGGTGAACCGGTCACCGACGCCGTGATCACAGTGCCCGCGTATTTTAACGATATCCAGCGTCAGGCCACCAAGGATGCGGGAACCATCGCCGGGCTGAACGTGAAGTGCATCATCAACGAGCCCACCAGCGCCGCCCTGGCCTACGACCTGAACACCGGCACGGCCCAGAAAGTGATGGTGTACGATTTGGGCGGCGGCACCTTCGACGTTTCGGTGATCGAAATCGGGGAAAGCGTGATCGAGGTGCTGGCCACCTCCGGCGACAATCATTTGGGCGGCGACGATTTTGACGAGCGCGTGGTCAACTGGGTCTGCGAGGAAGCGTCCCGGAGCCAGCATATCAATCTGCGGAATGACCTGGTGGCGCTGGCTCGGGTCGAGGAAGCGGCGGAGCAGGCGAAAAAGGAATTATCCGCGGCAGAAACCGCCCAAATCACCCTGCCCTATATCACGCAGCAGGGTGGAGCGCCCGTTCACCTGGACCTGACACTGACCCGAAGCAAATTCAACGAACTGACCCGCGATCTGGTGGAACGCACCGCCGGGCCGGTGCAGGCCGCGCTGAACGATGCAGGCATCGCCGCTTCGGAGCTGGGCCGCGTGCTGCTGGTAGGCGGTTCCACCCGCATTCCCGCCGTGCAGCAGAAGGTGCGCCAACTCACGGGGAAAGAACCCAGCAAGAGCATCAATCCGGATGAATGCGTGGCCCAAGGCGCCGCCATTCAGGGCGATACCCTGTCCAGTTCCAAAGCGCTTTCCATCAATAAGGGCATTCTGCTGCTGGATGTTACGCCCCTGTCCTTGTCTATCGAAACGGTGGGCGGCGTGGCGACCAGACTGGTGGAGCGCAATTCCACCCTGCCCGTTCATTATTCCCAAATTTTCACCACCGCCGCCCCATTCCAGACCAGCGTGGAAATTCACGTTCTGCAAGGGGAGAGGCCCATGGCGGCGGATAACAAAACCATCGGCAAGTTCAAGCTCAAAGGCATCAAGATGGCCCCGGCGGGCGTGCCGCAGATCGAAGTGACTTTCGATATCGACACCAACGGCATCCTTCGCGTGTCCGCCAAGGACATGGATACCGGCAAGGAACAGGGCATCACCATTACCGCCAACGACAAAATGAGCGACGCGGAAATCAATGCCGCAATCAGGGACGCGGAACAGTATGCCGCCCAAGATCAGGTGCGCAGGGATTCACTGAATGTCGGCCATGAAGCCCAGCAGCTGGTCAACGACGTGGAAAAAGCGCTGGATGAAAAAGGCAAGCAGCTGGATAAAGCTGAAAAGAAGCAGATCAAGGACCAAACGAACGCGCTTCGGAAGCTGATATTCCGCAAGCAGCCGGATAAAATGGAAGAAAGCGACCTGAACGCGATCCGCACCGGCATGGAAGCCTTGCGTCAGGCGTCGTCCCATCTGATGAGTTTATAACAGAATGCAGTTTGTTTTTAAAGAATCCGGTCTCTATTTATCAAAACATACTGCGTTTTTATTTCATTTTTTCATTCACAAATCATGGCTTGAACGGAAAAAAACAGATCAAATAAGATATTTTTCTTCTTTAGCGCATTGCCATCCCACTGTGGATATGGTACAATGAATCCATCAAAAGCTTTTTGGAGCTTAAATGGAGGGATGAAGAGTATGTCCAAACTGATCAGCTTGATTCTGGCGCTGATAATGGTGCTGTTCTCGGTCAGCGCGTTTGCCGAAGGGGCCCTGTTTACTCCCGGCACCTACGAAGCGGAGGGAAAAGGTTTCGGTGGCCCGGTGAAAGTTTCCGTAACCGTTTCCGAAACTGAGATCACCGATGTGACTGCAACGGGTGATGCCGAAACCCCGGCTCTTGGCGGCGTAGCCATTCAGACACTGCCCGAGGAAATCCTCAAGGCCCAGACCCCCAACGTCGATATCCTATCCGGCGCTACGGTCACCAGCACCGCGATCATCGCCGCCGCCACGGAGGCCCTGGAAAAGGCTGGTGCTGATATCGCTTATCTGGACGCCAACAAGCGCGTAGCCACGGAAGACGGGGACAAGGAAGAAAAGACCCTTGAAACCGAAATCGTCATCGTCGGCGCTGGCGGCGCTGGCATGGCCGCCGCCATTATGGCGCATCAGGCCGGAAAAGATTTCATCATCCTGGAAAAAATGCCCTATGTAGGCGGCAACACCACCAAGGCCACCGGCGGCATGAACGCCGCTGAAACCCATTATCAGAAGGAGCAGGGCATCGAAGACTCTGTGGAACTGTTCATTTCTGATACCATGGAGGGCGGCCACAACCTGAACGACCCCGATCTGGTGCGCACCATGGCGGAACAGTCCGCGGGCGCCATCGAATGGCTGGACAGCATCGGCGCTGACCTGCCCAAGATTTCCTTCTCCGGCGGCGCTTCCACCAACCGCATCCACGCGCCCGCTGACGGCTCTGCCGTGGGCAACTACCTGGTGGATAAGTTCTCCGAAAAGCTCAAGGAGCTGGGTGTTGAAGTGATGCTGAACACCAAAGCCACCGAGCTGATCGTGGAAGACGGCAAGATCGCCGGTGTGAAAGCCGAAGGCAAGGACGCCAACTATACCATCAAGGCCAAGGCGGTCATTCTGGCCACCGGCGGCTTCGGCGCCAATGAAGATATGTACACCCAGTACCGGCCCGACCTCAAGGGCACCGTGACCACCAACGCTCCCGGCGCCACCGGCGACGGCATCGTGATGGCCCAGGCCGTCGGCGCGGCCCTGGTGGATATCGAGCAAATTCAGCTGCATCCCACCGTGGAACAGACCACCTCCATGCTGATCACCGAATCGGTGCGCGGCGACGGCGCCATCCTGGTGAACCAAAGCGGCCACCGCTTCACCAATGAGCTGCTGACCCGCGACGCGGTTTCCGCCGCCGAACTGGCCCAGGAAGGCCAATATGCCTATATCATCTTCGACCAGCATCTGCGGGATAACCTGAAAGCTATCGAAAAGTACGTGAAGAACGGCCTGACCGTGCAGGGTGACACCATTGAGGAGCTGGCCCGGAAGCTGGATATTTATCCCTACTTCCTCACCATGACCCTGAACGAGTGGAACGAAGCGGTCGCCACCCAGAACGACGCGGAATTTGGCCGCACCACCGGTATGGACAACAACCTGACCACCCCGCCCTATTACGCCATTCAGATCGCTCCCGGTATCCATCACACCATGGGCGGTGTCAAGATCAACACCAGCGCCCAGGTGATCGATACCGACGGTAACGTCATTCCCGGCCTGTTCGCGGCGGGCGAAGTCACCGGCGGCGTACACGGCGGCAACCGCTTGGGCGGCAACGCCGTGGCCGATATCGTGATCTTTGGCCGCATCGCGGCGGAGAGCGCCATCGAATACTGCAAATAATCTCCCTTCTGTTTCCCCTTGGCCCGGAGCGATCCGGGCCAAATTTATTTGCGCAAAAAATCAAAAAAAGAAGCAAAAATGCAAAAAATTAAAGGAAATAAGGTATGATCCGTTGTATATGTACATAAACAGGGGAGGAGGCGTGCCCAATGACCATCCGGGAAGAATTGGAAGCACGGGAAAAAGAATATCTGTCGCCCTATGCCGTATGCAGCGCTGATACCAGGGGAAGGGAAAGGCCCATGACGCCTTGTCCCCTCCGCACGGAATTTCAGCGGGATCGGGATCGCATCCTTCATTGCAAAAGCTTTCGGCGCCTGAAATTCAAGACCCAGGTATTCATCGCCCCGGAAGGGGATCATTACCGCACCCGCCTGACGCATACCCTGGAAGTTTCCCAGGTGGCCCGAACGCTGGCGCGGGCGCTCCGGCTGAATGAAGACCTGACGGAAGCTATCGCCTTAGGCCACGACCTGGGCCATACACCTTTTGGTCACAGCGGGGAGAGAACGCTGAACCGCCTCACCAACGGCGGATTCCGCCACAATGAACAGAGCCTTCGGATGGTGGACGTGCTGGAAGGCGGCGAAGGGCTGAACCTGACCTGGGAAGTGCGGGACGGTATCCTCAAGCATTCAGGAAAGCAAATCCCTGAAACATTGGAAGGGGAATGCGTGGCAAGGGCGGACCGCATCGCCTACATCAATCATGATATCGATGATGCCATCCGGGCGGGGGTACTCAGGGATTTTGAAATTCCCCAGGACCTGCTGCGCGTGTTAGGGGAAACCCACGGCCAGCGGATCGATACCATGATCTCGGATATCGTGTACGAAAGCGCGGGGCAGCCGCACCTGAAAATGAGCGCGCCCATCCAGCAAGCCAGCGACGAACTGCGATCCTTTCTTTTTGAACATGTGTATCTGGATGAATGGCGTCAGGCCGAAGAACAGAAATGCGACCACGTGCTCGTTTCCCTGTTTGATTACTACATGGAGCATCCTGATCAGATGCCCCTGGAATATGTGCAAATCGCCTACCGGGACGGAACAGAACGGGCAGTAACGGATTTTTTAGCTTGCATGTCGGACCGCTACGCGATCAGAACCTACCAAAAATTGTTCATTCCAGTTTCGTTTCCTGTAATTTGAGCACGAAAATTATCATTTGGGGCAGGAAATCCGGTTTTCATCGCGAATCATAGCACATGAAGCAGCAGGAAAGGGAGGGAACAGGGTTTGGCGGGACGAATCCCATCGGCGTGGATGGACGAGCTGTATGCCCGAACGGATATCGTTTCCGTTGTATCCGCCTACCTTCCGCTGAAAAAGGATGGCCGCCGCTACTGGGGCCTGTGTCCCTTTCACCATGAAAAAACCGCTTCTTTTTCCGTCAATCCTGACCTGAACCTGTATTATTGCTTCGGCTGCAAAGCGGGCGGCAACGTGGTGCAGTTCGTGATGGAGATGGAACGGCTGTCCTATATGGAAGCTGTAAAGCTCCTGGCGGATCGCATCCATATGACGCTGCCAGAGGTAAGGGACGATCCGGATTACGAAAAACGGCGCACCCAGCGGGAAAGGCTGCTGAACGCCAACCGGGAAGCGGCGCGGTTTTACCACGAAATGCTGTGGAAGCCGGAGGGCAAGCGCGCGCTGGATTACTTGCATGGGCGAGGGTTGGACGACGGCATCATCCGCCGGTTCGGCTTAGGTGCATCCGCCGATCAGTGGGACAGCCTGACAAGCTATCTCACAGAAAAAGGCTATTCCCAGGAAGAACTGAATCTGGCTGGGCTCACCGTCGTAAAAGGCGAAAACGCTTTCGATATGTTCCGCAGCCGCGCCATGTTTCCCATCATCGATCAGTACGGAAACGTGCTGGGCTTTGGCGGGCGCGCCATGAACGACGCAAAACCCAAATACCTGAACACATCCGACACGCCGGTGTTCAACAAACGCAAAGGCGTATACGCTATCAACCTGATCCGGAAGCAGCGGGACCTGAAACGAATCCTGCTGGTGGAAGGGTATATGGACGTGGTGGCGATCAGTCAGGCCGGGGTAACCGGCGCGGTGGCGACGCTGGGCACGGCCCTCACCAATGAGCAGGCCCGGCTGCTGAAGCGGTTTGCTCCGGAAGTGCATCTGGCTTATGATGGGGACGAAGCGGGCCAGCACGCCATTGAACGGGGGTTGGAAATCCTCGAAGCGGAGGATGTACCGGCAAGGGTGCTGTTTTTCCCCGATGGACTGGACCCGGATGAATTCATCCGGCAGCGGGGCTTGGACGCGTTTCAGGCGCTCCGTCCCATGACGCCCACCGCCTTTCGCATGCAGCGTCTTCGGCTGCGCTGTGATCTTGAAACGCAGGATGGGCGCACAGAATACGCCAAAGGCTGCGCGGAACTGCTCCGCAAGGTGCGCGATCCGGTGGATGTGGAAAACTATTTAGAGTTATTGAGCGTGCAGACCGGTTTTCCCCGGGATGTGCTGGTGGCCCAGATGGGGATTTCCGCTCCGGAAACGCCGCTACAGAATAATTTTGCTGAAAATCGGGAAAAATTACAGCCAAAGCGCGGCCACGTTACGGAAGGATTCCGTACGGAACAGACGCTGCTGGGGTTGCTGGCGGCGGGGACAGTGCCCAGGGACACGGTCAAAGAAACGGATTTTTTGCATCCCGCCCTGCGCGAAGCGGCAAAGCATCTTTTGAACGGCAGGTCGCCCGCCGATATCATGGGGGACGAAAGCGTGAGCGATGAAGTGCGTCAAGCCGCGGGCGAAGCTTTTTCGATGCTTACGAACACAGACAAGGAGCAAGCGGCGCTGATCGCCGCGGACTGCCTGAGAAATTTGCAGATTCAGCATATACAGCAGGAAATCAACCGGATGACTGAACTGATGAAAACCGCCGGAACGACAGAAAAACAAGGCGAAGCCTTAAAGGAAGTGGCGGTGCTTTCCAAAGAATTGGCTCGGCTGAAACAGCAGGGGCGCTGACAGAAAGAGAGGAGTGGAGCCATTGAGCACGCAGATGGACGCGAAGCAGGCCAAGCTGAACGAACTGTATGAACTGGGCAAAAGCAAGGGCGTACTGACTTATGATGAAATTATTTCCAAGCTTGCGTCCTATGAAATCGATCCCGAGCAATTTGACAGCATTCTGGAAACCTTTGAAGCCATGGGCGTTTCTGTTACCCGTGATGCTGATAGCGCCGTTCCTCAGCCCGAACCCCTGCCGGAGGACTTGGACCTGGTACCCGAAGGCATCAGCATCGACGATCCCGTTCGCATGTATTTAAAGGAAATCGGACGCGTGCCCCTGCTGACTGCGGAAGAAGAAATCGAAATCGCCCAGCGCATGGAACAAGGGGACGAGGAAGCCAAGAAAAAGCTGGCGGAAGCAAACCTGCGCCTGGTGGTTTCTATCGCGAAGCGGTACGTGGGCCGCGGTATGCTGTTCCTGGACCTGATCCAGGAAGGCAATTTGGGCCTGATCAAGGCTGTGGAAAAATTCGATTATCGGAAGGGTTACAAGTTTTCCACTTATGCCACCTGGTGGATCCGTCAGGCCATCACCCGCGCTATCGCCGATCAGGCACGCACCATCCGCATCCCCGTGCATATGGTGGAAACCATCAACAAACTGATCCGCGTTTCCCGCCAGCTGCTCCAGGAATACGGGCGCGAACCCACCCCCGATGAAATCGCCAAGTCCATGGGCATCAGCGAATCGAAGGTAAGGGAAATCATCAAAATCGCCCAGGAACCTGTTTCTTTGGAAACGCCCATCGGCGAAGAGGAGGACAGCCACTTAGGAGACTTCTTAGAGGATGAAACCGCTCTGGCCCCCGCCGAAGCCGCTTCCCACGCCCTGATGAAAGAACAGTTATGGGACGTGCTGGAAACCCTGACGCCCCGGGAAGAAAAGGTACTGCGCCTGCGTTTCGGCCTGGACGACGGCCATCAGCGCACCCTGGAAGAGGTGGGCAAGGAATTCCAGGTCACCCGTGAACGCATCCGCCAAATCGAGGCAAAAGCCCTGCGGAAGCTGCGTCATCCCAGCCGCAGCAAAAAATTAAAGGATTATCTGGATTGATGACGCGGCAATTTATATTGGACGATCGTTTATCCCGGGCCGCGGCTCTTTTTCCCGCCTGTGCATACGGCGCCGACATCGGCGCGGATCACGGGCGGTTATCTTGTTATTTGCTGTTAAACGGGATTTGCGATAGAATGTGCGTCGCCGATATCAGCGCGCCGTCTCTTCAAAAAGCAAAAGAATTGATCACCCGACAAGGGCTTGCTGATCGTGCGGACTTCCGCTCGGGAGACGGCCTGAACGTGCTTCCGGAGCATGCAGACGCCATCGCCGTGCTGGGGATGGGCGGGCATACGATTTGCTCCATCCTGCTGGACGGTGCGGAAAAGCTGCAAGGGGCCGCACTGATCGTGTCCGCTCATACGGATGTACATTTGGTGCGGAAAACATTGATGGATCTTTCTTACCGGATCGACCGGGAGGAAATCGCCTATGCCGCCGGGCGATATTACGTGGTGCTTCGGGCCGTTCCCGGCAGGGAAAGCATGGGGGAGAGGCAGCACCTGCTGGGCCCCCGTCTCATGGAGAGCACGCCGGAGCATTATGGAGATTATCTCGCATGGCGCATTGGCATCGCTTCCCGAAAGTGTTCGAAGGAGGGACAGCGTGAACTGAATTGGCTCAAGGAGGAATACAGCCGTGTACGCGACAGTAGAAACGATTGAAAATATGTTGCAGGAAATAGCGCCCTTGGAAACAGCGGAAAGCTATGACAACGTTGGGGCGATCATTGGCCGCCGGGACGCGGAAGTAACAAAAATCCTGGTGGCGCTGGACTGCACCCTGGATGTGGTCCGGGAGGCAAAGGAATTAGGCGCGGAATTGATCGTCACCCACCATCCGCTGCTGTTCCACGCTCGAAAAAACCTGCTGGAAGAAGACGCGGAAGGCCGCATCCTGTGTGAAATGGTGCGCGCCCGTCTTTCCATGATCGCTGCCCATACCAACCTGGATCAAACAGAACTGAGCGGCAGCGCGTGCTGTGCTAAACTGCTCAAGCTTCAAAACATTCGGAAAGCATCGGACTATCTGTTTTTAGGCGAATTAGACCATCCCACAAAGGCTATGGAACTGGAAAACCAGATCGCCAATGCCCTTTCCTTCCCGGTCCGCCGTTACGGAAACGGTGAACAGATGATTTCCACCTTAGCTATCGCGGGCGGCGCGGACGACGGCGACTGGCAGGCGGCCCAAGCCATTGGCGCGCAAGCGCTGCTGACGGGGGAGGTGCGTCACCACAACGCGCTGGCCGCCTCCATGAGCGATTTTGTGCTTTTCGACGGCGGGCATTACGGCACGGAAGCACCGCTGGTGCCGTTTTTGGCGGAGTATTTACAAAAACGCCTGAATGATGTACAATATAATGTACGGGTTTACCCGTCTCAATACGCGCCCTTTGGCAGCGTTTAGGATAGAAGGAGGGCCAACAATGGATCAATTGCATCTATTATGGGAATATCAGAAAGCAGACGTGGAAGTGGATAAGCTGGAAGCCTCCATCAAACGCTCTCCTGTCAGGCAGAAGCTGGTGAAATACCGCGATTATTATGCCGAACAGCAAAACACCATGAAGCGCATCGAAAACGAAGTGTCCGCCATGCAGGATCGCTTGGAAGCGCTGAAGGACGCCATCAAAATGACCGATGAGCAGCTGCATAACCTGCACGCGAAAATGGAAAGCGATCCGCCTAAGTCCAGCCAGGATGTGCAGCAGTTCCTGAACGACGCCAAACGGTTCCAGAATAATCTGACCGCCTACGAGCAGGAAATCAAGCGCATCCGCAAGGACGCCGGGGACCGGGAACGCCTGCAGCACGACGTGCGTGTTCGCGCCGCCAAGGCCAAGAGCGAGTTTGACAAGCTCAAGCTCTCCTACGACGACGAGAAAAAGGAAAAGGATCAGGAGCTGGAAGCCCTCAAGGCCGTGGCGGCGGAAAAAGCCAAACCCATCGAGTTCAGCTTTATGGAACGATACCGCGATATCAAAAAACACAGCGTGCCGCCGCTTGCCGCCCTGTACGGCGATCAGTGCGGCGGGTGCAACATGTCGCTTCCTTCCTCCGTTTCCCGCAAGGTAAAAGCCGGGGAGCTGGTGGAATGTGAAACCTGCGGCAGGCTTTTGATTATTATATAACCTCATATTCTTACGCCGATGGACTGAAACCGTCCATCGGTTTTTCATACGAAAAGCAACAGCGCGTTGCTTGCGGTTTTATAAAAACGGGATATAATGAAGATATAGAAACGGATCGAAAGGAGATGCAAAGGAAAATGGAAACAAAGGATATCCTGAAAACTCTGCGTGAAAAGAAGGGCCTCACCCAGGAACAATTAGCGGATCAGGTGCTGGTCAGCCGCCAGGCGGTCAGCCGCTGGGAGACGGGGGAGACCCAGCCCAATACAGACACATTGAAATTGCTGTCCAAAACGCTGGATGCCTCTATCAATACGCTGCTGGGTTCTCCGCGCCAGCTCATTTGCCAATGCTGCGGCATGCCGCTGTACGAGGACGACGTCATCAGCCGGGAAACGGACGGCGCGTTCAATGAGGAATACTGCAAATGGTGCTATACGGACGGAAAATTCACGTATGAGAACAAAGAAGATTTGGTAAGCTTCTTGATTGAGCACATGCCCAACCCTGACGGCTTACAGGATCAGGATCGGCGCGCCCAGTACGACCAGGCGCTGTCAAACCTCAATCATTGGAAACAATAAGATTGACGTGCTTCCTGAACTGCGGTATAATGTCCCCGTGACAAAGGCGGCTGAATGGCCGCGGGCCCGCAAGGGCGTGAGGAAAGTCCGGGCACCGCAGGGCAAGGATGCCTGCTAACGGCAGGTGGAGGCGACTCCAAGGCGAGTGCAACAGAGAGATACCGCCGGGGGAGACCCCGGTAAGGGTGGAAAGGTGCGGTAAGAGCGCACCGGCGGCCTGGCGACTGTGCCGTCATGTAAACCCCATCCGGTGCAAGGTGTAGGGAACGCATAGGGCGGCCCGTCCTGTTCCCGCAGTACCGCTCAAGCGCGCTGGCGACTTCGCGCTTAGATAGATGGCCATTTTTAACAGAACCCGGCTTACAGGCCGCGCTTTGTCACATAGAAGAAGAAAAATAACCGGGGGAAACCGCTCTTTGTTGGCCAAAAGCGGTTTCCCCCGGACCCCTTTCCGAGAAAGCCAAAAATGGGTTTTTATCGTGTCAGTTTATAATTCCCATTATAAATGCGGTATACAGCAACCACTTTGCCCACGATGGTGACCGATCTGGCGTAAAACGGGCGCATGCGGGGGTTTTCCGGCTGCAAACGGATGCGATCCGGCTCCTTGAAATAACGCTTGCAGGTGGCTTCGTCATCGATCATGGCGATAATGATTTCGCCGTTCTGGGCGGTTTGCTGGCGCTTGACCACCACATAATCGCCGTTCATGATGCCCGCCATGATCATGCTTTCGCCGCGGATTTCCAGGATGAAATAATCGCCGCTGCCCGCCATTTCTTCCGGCAGCACCATAAAGCCTTCGGCGTTTTCCTCCGCTAAGATCGGCGTGCCGGCGGCCACCTTACCCAGCAGCGGCACCTTCACCATCGGATGCTTTTCTTCCTTTTTTACGATGGTGCGGGGCTTCATAGCCTCCCTGTGCAGCAGGCCCTTTTTCTCCAGTCGGTTCAGATGGCCGTGCACAGTGGAAGTGGATTTCAAATCCACCGCCAGGCCGATTTCGCGCACGGACGGCGGAAAGCCATTTTCCTCAATATATTTTTCAATGTATTCCAAAATGCGCTGCTGCGTATCGCCGTTGGGACGCCTTGGCATAGCAAAACACCGTCTTTCCTGGAAGATTACAAAAACATTATAACAGGCAAACAAGTGTTTGGCAAGGGAAGATCAGGTACAAAAAACGAAAAAATGAAAGAAAATGGGGGAAAGGTTCATGAAACAATGCGTACTGTATGACCGGGAATGTATCGACTGCGGCGAATGCGACCGCTGCGATCTGGATCCCAATAAAATCTGCGATAACTGCATGAAATGCGTAAACGGCGATCAGATGTTCCGTTCCATTCTGATCGATAAAGTGATCGTGCCCGAGGACAGTTCAAAGCCTGACAAGCCTCAATCCTGATCGTTCCGCCCGGTATCCGGCAGCGGCACCAGGCGGGAAGCCTTGCGCTTGTTTAAGTCAGACATGGCGGCATAATGGCGTCGGGTGGTGTTTACATCGGCATGGCCCAGCACGTCGGCCACCAGGTAAATATCGCCGGTTTCCTGGTAAAGGTTTGTGCCGAAGGTGCTGCGCAGCTTATGGGGGCTGATGCGCCTTTTCAGCGGCGCGGCAATCAGCGCGTACTTTTTTACCATGTTTTCCACGGCGCGCTGGGTGATGCGGCGCTTCTGCATAGACAGAAACAGGGCGTTTTCATGGCCTTCCTGGGGCTGTATTTTGCTCCGTTCGTCGAGATACGCCCGCAGCGCTTCCGCCACCTGATCGGGGAAATACAAAATGCTTTGATCACCGCCCTTGCGGGTGACAAGAAAGGCGTTCAAATCAAAATCCAAATCATCCACATCAAGCCCCACGCATTCGCTGACCCGGATGCCCGTGCCAAGGAAAAGCAGCAACATGGCGATATCCCGGCTTCTTGTGAACGCCAAGTATTTCTGCTGCCGGTCCGTCAATCCGTCGCCGGTGGATACGGCGTCCAGCATTTTCTGCATTTCATCGGGTTCCAGGCGCAGGATGGGCTTATCATGCACCTTGGGAAGCTCCACCAAAGAGGTGATATTGGCATCAATATTACCATTTTTATACAAATAATCGAACAAAGACCGCAGTGAGCACAGCTTGCGCATAATGCCCAGTTCGTGATTTTGCACCACGGTGGATTCACCGGAAGCTTCGTCTGTCACATAATATTGCATCAAATATTCCTGATAACCGATGATATCCCGTTTCTGAATCATTTTCAGATGCCTGTCCGTAAAGAATCGAGGCTCCACATCGGAAAAAAATGGGTTTTCCCGGGTCAGGTACTGAAAAAACAGCCGAAAGTCGTAAGCGTATGCCAACCGGGTCAGGGGACTGGTGATTTGGGCGATAGAACGGAAAAAATCCGTACAGGCTATGGGCAATTCCTTTTCAATTTCCCGGATGCGATCCAGCCGTCGGATGGAGGCCTGATCGTGATAGCTCATTGTTTCTTTCAAAATGATTTCCTCGCAATCTTCATTCTTTTTTCAATGCAGCGGAAGCTGAGCGTGCATCCCGCAAAATCGTTTCTTTTCATAACCAGGTACAGTATACCACAAGCCGTCTTTTTTGTCCATAACTATTCGTAAAAGTTTTCTTTTGCGAATAGTTTATTATTTCCATGCTTCCCTTTTGTCGTTACTCCCCCGGTGAATTCGCCTTGCGTTTGAAAACGCGTGAACACCAAGCGAAGCGTTCCATCATATTTATATTTCTTCTGGTTTAAGGTTCAAGGCAGATATATTCTGCAAATTCTGTGAATATATTGATTTTTCTTGATGAAGAATGTATAATGAAAAAGGTTCACGAACAAACGAAGGAGGGACTCCCCCATGCCGCAGGATTATGTATTCATGACGGACAGTGACAGCGACCTGCTCTATTCTATCGCGGATGAGCGCCAAATACCGGTCGTTCGTATGCCCTATTCATTGGACGGTCAGGAATACTTTGACGACAATGGCCGAAGCGGAGTGGAAAAAGATCTGTTTGATCGGATGCGGAAAGGCGCCACGCCCAATACATCCTGTTTGCCAACGGACGCCTATCTTGAATATTTTGATCCGGTCCTGAAAGAAAAGGACCTGCTTTTCATCGCCTTTTCCTCGAAGATGAGCTCCACCATCAACAATATTTTTGAGGCGCGTCAACGGCTGCTCAAAAAGTATCCGGACCGGAAGTTTACCGTTGTGGACACGTTGAGCATCTCCGCCCCCATGTCGCTGCTGATCCTCGGCGCGCACGATCTGTATTTGCAGGGCAAATCCATGGAGGAAGTGGAAAAGTGGGTGCTGGATAACCGGATGCGCGCCCATGCCTGGCTGACGGTGGGCGACCTGAAATATCTGGCCCGGGGCGGCCGCATTTCCTCCACCAGCGCTTTCTTTGGTTCTATGCTGGATATCAAGCCCATCATCTGCATGGGCAAGGGCGGCAAACTGGACCCGGTGGAAAAGGTGCAGGGCCGGAAAAAGGCGCTGCGTACCATCGTGGACCGCACGGCGGAATACATCGAGCATCCCGAAGATCAAACAGTGGTGATCATGCAGGCCGACGTGGAGGAAGAAGCCAAGACGCTGGAAAAAATGCTCCGCCAGCATATCCCCGCCATCAAGGATATCCGCATTCAAACTGTGGGCCCCGTGATCGGCGCGCACTGCGGCCCCGGCACCCTGGCCTGCTGCTTCATGGGCAAGGAAAGAAGCATCTGATATTATTCCAATTGATCACGCCTCCGATCCCCTTGAAACGGGACGGAGGCGTTTTTTATGTTTTGTTCTTTGGATACCCTTAATTTCAAAACGTCGTCCACGGTATCCCGCGTCAGTTTTTCCAAATGGATTTGATTCATGGCGCCTCCTTGTATTTACAGCGCGTAGGTTTCCAGCGCCTTTGCAAACCCTTCCTCCGCGTAGGAGGCGGTGACGAAGCGCGCGGCGCTCTTGGTTTCCTCGCTGGCGTTTCCCATGGCAACGCCCCAGCCCGCCGCCTTGAGCATGGGAATATCGTTGCTTTGGTCGCCTAAGGTCATGACCTGATCCATGGAAAGGCCCATGGCCCGTGCCATATCACGCACGCCCTGGCCCTTATCCACGCCTGCCGGCATGATTTCGATGTTATTATACCAGGATTGCGTCAGATCGATACCGGGCACGGCAGACAATGCCTGCCGGATGGGCGGCAGGGGCATATTATCGCACACAAAAAACTTGTATACCGCGTGCCGGGCAACGAATTCTTCCACCTCTTCTTTTCCGTGGTAATACTGAAAACCCAGGGCCTTGATCCTGTCCCCATGAGAAAGTTCCGAATGATGCAGGCGCTGCCGGGTAGCCGTACAGATGGCATGATCCCCGAAAATAAAAAAATCCGATCCGGCGTTCAGCAGCACGTTCAGGGTCTCCCCTACGGCTGCCGGGTTCATTTCATGGCTGGAGATTTCCCGCAGGCTTTCATCTACGATCCTGGCCCCGTTGACCCCGATGATGGGAAGCCGCAAGCCGTAATCCTCCAATAGCATGTACGCGTTTTCAGGAAACCGGCCAGTGGCGATAGCAACTGTAATCCCTTTTTCACGGGCGGCGCGGATGGCGCGCAGGCTTCTTTCCGTAATAATTCCCTGATTGCTTACAAGCGTTCCGTCAATGTCCGTCGCGATCAGCTTGATGGGCGGCATGAAGTGATTCTCCTTTTTTAAAATGGCGGCTGAATCATAAAGTGTTTATCCCGCAGATAGGAAAGCTTTCCCTCGGGGTACAGCAAAAGCTCCGTGGCGCACAGCTTTAAACCGTTTGCCTTCATGGCTTTATTGAAACCCCGGTCGCCGTATTTATCATCGCCTACGATCGGATGGGAAAGAAAGCTCATATGCGCTCGAATCTGGTGGGTGCGTCCGGTCAAAAGATGGATGCGCAGGCGAGAAATCCTGCCGTCGAAATCCAGGGTTTCATACTGGGTGGCGATGGGCAGCGCACCCGGCGTTTCATGGGTAACGATGCGGACCAAAGATTCCCGGCTGTTTTTCACCAGGTACGCTTCCTTGACCGCATCCCGGGGACGCATCTCCCCCTTGACCAAACACTGATAAATCTTCGTCAGTTTCCGCTGCTCGAACATTTCCCTCAGAAGCTTTTCGCTTTCATCGTCTTTGCAGAGCAGCAGCAGGCCGCTGGTTACGTTATCCAGTCGATGGCACAGCCGGGGTACGTATGCTCCCCCAGCCCGCTGGGTCATCAGGGAAAGCACCGTCATGCCGCCCCAAATATCCTCGTCGCAGTTGACCCCCGCGGGCTTATTGAGCAGCAGTACCGCTTTATCCTCATATACGACAGGGATTTCAGCCGAAAAGCTGGTGAAAAGCCGCGCCTTTTCTCCGGGAACGACGGGATCATCCTTCCCCACGCGCTTTCCACCGCACTTGACATCCCGGGCGGCAAAGGCATCCCGCACCACATGGGCGGGCAGCAGCGGCATCGCCTGCTGGATATACCGCATGGCCTGCATGCCCTCGGCGCAGGCGGGAACGGCAGCTTCGTAAACGTTCATCAGTTGACGACCGCCGGGGCCATGCCCATCCACCGCACCGTCTGTAAATGCAGCTGGCGCAAGGTATTCAGCATCCGGGGCGTTGGCAGCACGCAGAGCATGGATTCCAGCACTTCCCGCATTTCCGCGATACTGGCGCCCTGCTTGGCCATCATCCGCAGGTCTTCCAATACTTCCTCTTCATCGTATTCGGGCCGCACAGCGCCGACCAATACGCCCCGCATGGCTTCGCAGGAGGCCACTTCTTCGGGCAGGATGCCGTTCATGCCCCCTAACATCATTTCCCGGGTCAATTGGATTTCAATGGGAGGCAGTTTAGCAAGACTGGAAAGAAGATGCTCCGGGTCGGCTAAGCCGGGATGCAGCAGCAGCATTTCCCCGTCCGGCGTTTCCGTATAATCAAACGCGGCGCGCAGATACCGCCCAATCAGCAGGGAAGTGATCCCGTCCGTTTCCTTTTGCTTTTGAAGCAAAAACCTTGTCAGCGGCACGGAGGCGTGCAGAAAACCGGATAAATACAATAAGCTGTGCAGCGTGGCGTCAAAAGCAAAAAGCTGTTCCCGTATCCGAATATACTGGGGGTCCATCATCGCCTGGGTAATGGGCTCCACCAATTCTGGGGCAATCACCAGCCGCGCGTAATCGTCATCCTCGATCTGAAGCGTGCACCACAGGCGGGAAATCAGGGCTTCCGCCGCGCTGATTTCATCCCAATCGTCCAAATACGCTTCTCCCCCGCCGCGCAGCATGCGCTTGACCAAATCATCCTCACCAGGAGACAGATAACAGGCTTCAAGCGAAACGTTTTTCAGCACTTTATCACGAAGCGCCTGCTGACGGGGCGCCTTACGCCTTTCTTCTTTGGCATAATAAGAAAAACTGTAAAGATTCTGGATTTCATCCTCACATAATTCATCAAAAATGCCGGTGGCGGGACAGCGGTACAGCCTGTCCTGACATGCCTCCAATTGCTGCTCCCGCATGACGCTCATGGTCTTATCGCTCCAATGCTCCACACGGCATGTGCTCGTTCTGAACAAGTCCCGCTTCTCCCCTTTCAAACGGCATCTCCACCCAGGGACGCTCCCCGCAAAGGCTTTTTCGTCAGTAAACGTCTTTTTCCGCAAGCCTTCTTCTACAAATTATACAGTGAAATAAGGCCCTGTCAAGTCTTTTTGATAGGAATACCATTTAAGGAATTTGGGCCATTTTCTTGAGTTCTTCTTCTGTAATGACGGGTATCCCCAAGCTTTGCGCTTTGGTAAGCTTGCTGCCCGCGTTTTCTCCCGCCACAACATAATTGGTTTTCCGGCTGACGGAAGAGGACGCGGTGCCGCCGTTGTCCCGGATCAGCGCTTCCGCCTGCTGCCTGGAAAGGGTGGGTAATGTGCCGGTGACCACCATGATCAAGCCGTTCAAAGGACCGCCCTCTGTTTTTGCCTCTGTCTGCGGTGCGACGCCGGCGGCAAGCAGCCGCTCAATCATCCGCTGGTTCTCCGGGAAGGAGAAGAAATCGATCACGCTTTGGGCCACGATCTCCCCCACCTCGTCAATGGCCAGCAGCGCTTCCATATCCGCATGCATGACGCCTTCCAGAGTGCCGAAGGCGGCAGACAAGTCCCGAGCCGTGCGGCGGCCAATATTGGGAATGCCAATGGCCAGCAGGAAACGAGAAAGAGGACAATGCTTGCTTGCTTCCAAGGCATCAATCAAGTTTTGCGCCCGTTTATCCTGGAATCCTTCCAGGACTTGCAATTGATCAACCGTCAAATGATACAGATCAGCGGCGTCCCGAACGTCCAGCTTATCATACAGCAGATCGGCTGTTTTTTCAGAAAACCCGGTAATGTCCATGGCGTCCCGGGAAGCGAAATGGGCAAGCCGTGCCACGGCCTGGGGACGGCAGCTTTCCCGGTTCAGGCAGAACAGATGCGCTCCCCGCCACGTAAGCGGCCCGCCGCAGGCAGGGCATTTTTCCGGCGGCAGAATGGGCGTGCCTTCCACACCGTCGTCAACCTTGCCCATGATTTCCGGGATCACGTCGTTGGACCGGCGGATCCACACGGTGCATCCCAAAGTCACGCCCTTGCGCTGAATATCCCCCATATTGTTGAGCGTGGCTTTTTTCACGGTGACGCCCGCGAAATCCACCGGCGCCACGTGGGCCAGAGGGGTCAGTTTGCCCGTGCGGCCCAATTCCCAGCTGACTTTTTCCAGTGTTGTAGTCGCTTCCTCCGCCGCGAATTTGTAAGCGACGGCCCAGCGGGGAAATTTATCCGTGTACCCCATCATTTGGCGGGTGCGCTGATCCATTACCTTGATCACGGCCCCGTCGATGAGGAAATCCAGAGAGGGACGCTTTTCTTCGATCTCCCGGATCAATTGCAGCGCCTTTTCCCTGTTTTCCGCCACCTGAAAATAGGGGCTGGCAGGGAAGCCCTGCTCTTTCAAAAACTGGATCATACCCACCTGATCCGAAAAAGGCGGATTTTCGATGGTGCCCACCTGATAGAAAAAGGCGGACAGGTTTCGGCTGGCTGTCACGGCGGGATCCAGGTTGCGCAGCGCGCCCGCGGCGGCGTTCCGGGCGTTTTTCAGCGGTTCCTGCGCGGTTTTGTTATAAGCCTCCAGGGCGCTTAACCGCATGATGCATTCTCCCTGTACCTCGATCTTTCCTTTCCAGGGGATCGAAAGGGGCACATCCTTCACAGTGCGGGCCTGGGGCAGGATGGCCTCCCCCACTTCGCCGTTGCCCCGAGTGGCCGCCTCAATAAGCAGCCCCTGATCGTAGGTCAGGTTCAGGGTCAATCCATCGAATTTGTATTCGATGCCATAGGTAAGGGGTGGCAGGGAACCGTCCTGCGCCCACAGCTTTTCCGTGCGGTCAAACCAGGCGTTCAGTTCTTCTTCGCTTTGCGCCTTGTCCATGCTCCACAGCCGGGAAAGATGGCGGTGCTGGCGGAACGCGGCTAGCGGTTCCCCTCCCACGCGAATGGAAGGAGAATCGGGCAGCACGGTGCCCGTTTCCTTTTCCATAGCCAGCAGCTGATTGTACAGGGCGTCCCATTCCTTGTCAGATATAATGGGATTATCCAGCACATAGTAAGCGTGGGCTGTTTTATTCAGGTAATCCACCAGGCTGCGCATATCCGTAAACTGCTCCATGCGGCATTCCTCCAGAATTCGATATGGCTGAACCGAAGCAGGGGCCTGTTTTTGGCCCCTGCGCTTTCGTTTAATCTTCTATTTTCACAATGGGTGCGATGGACAGTGAAAATTCCTTCGTGCCATAGGCGGTAAAGGCGATCATGACGCGCGCGTCGGCGCCGCTGCCTTTCACCGCCTGCACCGTTCCCTCGCCGAATTTCCGGTGCAGCACATGATCCCCCGGTTTGAACAGCTTGCTCATGGCGCTGCCGGACAAACTGGCGGCGGCGGATGGTACGAAGCCCTTCTGTACGCCGGGAATATTCAGCGCGCCCTTGGTTCCCGCCGCCATGCCCGGCGTGCCGAAGCTCAGGTTCCTGGGCTTGTCCCGGCGGGAAACTGCTGTGGGTTTGGACTGGTCCGGCGCAAAGTTTCTTTTCGTTGCCTCGGCCCATTCGTCGATCACCAGCCGGTCGGGGATTTCCTTGAGGAAAGGAGACGGCGGGTTATGGGTGATCTGATTAAAGATCGTGCGCCGCCGGGCAAAGGAAAGATACAGCCGCTTTCGGGCCCGGGTGATGCCCACATAGCACAGCCTGCGTTCCTCTTCCAGCTTTTTTTCGTCCATGGCCGTGCGCATGGAGGGGAAAACGCCTTCCTCCAGCCCCGCCATGAATACCGCGTCGTATTCCAGTCCCTTGGCGCTGTGCAGCGTCATCAGGGTCACATACTGGGGCGCGTCCTCCTGCTGATCCAAATCCGTCACCAGTGCCACGTTTTCCAAAAACGCTTCCAGCGTTTTATCCGGGCTTTGATCCTCGAATTCCTTGGCCGCCCCGGCGAATTCCTCCAAGTTTTCCAGCCGTGTTTGGGCTTCCTCGCTGCCCTCGATTTCAAACTGCGCTTTCAAGCCGGTTTCCCGGAGCATATAGTCTACCAGCTCGGAAAGGGACAGCGTATCCTTTAGGGCGGTAAGCTTCATGAGCAGCAGCGCAAATTCGGAAATACATTTTCGGGGCCGGGAAGACAGGCTTTCCGGCGGATCATTCAGCACAGAATACAGAGGCAATTCTTCCTGCCTGGCGTGTTCCTGCAAGACGGCGACGGTGGAATCCCCGATGGACCGCTTGGGGGTATTGATGATCCTGGTCAGAGACACATCGTCCGCCGGGTTCACGATCACGCGCAGGTAAGCCAGCGCGTCGCGGATTTCCTTTCGGTCATAAAACCGCGTTCCGCCGAAAATCTTATAGGGAATCCCGGCACGGGTAAACATTTCTTCGATCACACGGCTTTGGGCGTGCATACGGTAAAGCACCGCGATCTGGGAATAGGGAACGTCCATCTGGCGGAGCTTGCGCACCCGTTCGCAAATCCAGGCGGCCTCCTCCCGTTCATCCCCGGCGCTGTACAGGTGGATTTTTTCCCCTTCTCCCGCGTCCGTCCACAGCGCTTTTTCCTTGCGTCCCACATTGTGGGCGATCACCTGATTGGCCGCGTCGAGGATATTGGCGGTGGAACGGTAATTCTGCTCCAGCTTGATCACCTGGGTATCCGGGAAATCCTGTTCAAAATCCAAAATATTGCGGATATCCGCCCCGCGCCAGCCATAAATGGATTGGTCGTCGTCGCCCACCACGCAAAGATTGCGGCTTTCCTCGGTAAGCAGGCGCACAAAGGTATACTGGGCGGGGTTGGTGTCCTGGTATTCGTCCACATGCACGTACTGAAAACGGGACCGGTAATAATCCAGCACCGGCGGATGATCCAAAAACAATTGCAGGGCGCGCAGCAGCAGATCGTCAAAATCCAGGGCATTGGCGGCGCGCAGCCGCTCTTCGTAATAGGAATACACATCGTGAAGCTGCTGGCACTGATAATCCTTGGCCGATGACTGAAACCATTCGTCCGGCGTCAGCATTTTATTTTTGGCGTCATCGATCTTTTTTCTGATTTCTTTCGGCGGAAGCCTGCTTTCATCTATGCCCAGGGCTTTCACGCCATCCTTGATCACGCGAAGCTGATCGTCGTCATCGTAAATGGTAAAGGAACGCTGGTAGCCTAACTTTTCGATATCCCGCCGCAGGATGCGCACGCAAATAGAATGGAACGTGCCGATCCACATATCCTGCGCTTCCGCTCCGACAAGCCTTTCCACCCTTTCCCGCATTTCACGGGCCGCTTTATTGGTAAAGGTGAGCGCAAGAATATGCCATGGCTGCACGCCATGGTCGATCAGGTTCGCGATGCGGTAGGTCAGCGTGCGGGTTTTTCCGCTGCCCGCGCCCGCCAGAATCAGCACAGGGCCGTTCAGCGTTTCCGCCGCCTTTCGCTGCATGGGGTTCAAAGCGTTTAAATCGATCATAAATCCTCTTTTTCCGCTTCGTGCAAACGAGCGATGGCCAGCTTATATCCCTCCGCGCCATAAACAAGACTGCGGTTTACGCGGCTGATGGTGGCGGTGCTGGCATGGGTAATATTGGCGATTTGGGCATACGTCAGCCCCTTATCCAATTGCAGGGCAACATCAAAGCGCTGCACCAGGCTGTTGATCTCCTGAATGGTGCACAAATCCTCAAAAAAATGTTCCAATTCTTCCTTGGTTTTCAAAGACAGGATCGCTTCCAGCAGGCGCGTCATATCGTCATGCGTCACACGCATCCCCCCTCTTCATCCGGTGCCGGTCTTGGTTTGTCACTCACGGCTGATAAAGCACCGCTTTCGCCTGTAATTATATCATAATATCACGCAAAATAAAAGCATTCGCGGGAAAACATTTCACAAACCAGCATGAAAAAAGCGGAAATTGCCCCGCAAAGCAATTCCCGCCAAGCAAGTATGATGGATCAATCCACCGTTTCCCCTGTCAGCGCTTTCCAGGCGTTCCGCAGGGTGACCTGGTTATTGACGCCGTACTTAGGGTCGTTTTTCTGCGCTTCCGCCATATCCCGCAGGAAATGGACGCACAGATGGCCGCCGAAGCCGTTATTGGTGATGGAGCCGTACAGATGCGGCCTGTTATGCATAGTGGCCAAGGTCCACTGGCCGGAGGGCAGAAGCACATACACCGGATGAATGGTCCAGGATGTGCTGCCAAAGGAACGGTTCATGATCTGCGTATCCCGCCAGGAGGCGGGCTGGCTGTCCGCGTGACGGCCCAGGGAATAGAATACCAGTTTCCAGCTTAGGTTGGTATTGGGATCCAGCACGGTGAAGGTCTGTCCTGTTTTTACATAAGGCTTGATCTCGTTCTGCCAATGCAAAAGCTTTACCTGGCTGATGGCGGGGGCTGCCATCCAGCCTTCATTGGCCGGAAGCGTCTCCACAGGGGTGGAATAAGGTTTCCCCTGGCCGCTGTGGATCACCTGCCGGGTCAGCGCGTCCGCGATGCCGCTGATCACCAGCCCGTTCCGCTGCTGAAACGCCACCACGGCGTTATGCGTGTCCGTATCGAACGTGCCGTTGACCGTTACAGTGTAGCCCAGCGCTTTCAAATCGGTTTGCAGCTTCCTAACGCCGTCGCCGCTTTGATCGATGCGCAGTGTGGCGTAAGTCAGCGGCTGGGCGTCGGCCCGGCGGGCGTTTTCGCTTTTCAACACTGAAAAGGTCTGCGATCCGGCCAGGCCGTCGGCGTCCAGGCCGTTCTGCGATTGAAAAGATTTTACCGCGCTGAACGTGGCGTCGTCGTAAATGTTGGTGATTTGCAGAGAATAACCCAATTCATCCAGGCGGTGCTGCACCCACGTCACATCCTCGCCGGTCATACCCTTTTTCAGGGTGCGCCGGTATATGGAGGGATCCTCCTCTTCATCGTCGCCGCTATCCGATGGAACAGCATTCATGATCGTGATGTATTTGCTCATGATGTACCCAAACGTACCGTTATAGGTTACGGCGCTCCAATCGGCCCCTTTGGCTTGAACAGTGACGATGGAAGCGTTGGGTACAGAGTAAAGCACTTTCGCGCTGGTGGAAGCCTGCGCCCGCAGGTTCACGCTGCCGCCGGAGGTGGTGACCACCGCCGTGCCCATGGAAACGCCGGGAGATACAGGCGTGGGCGAGGGTGTGGCTGTCGCCGCTGGAATCGGGTTCGCGGCCGGATCGGAAGGAAAACGAAGAAAAGAGGTCATCACATAGCCCGAAACGCCCTGATAGGTCACGGCGCACCAGGTATCGCCCTTTACGGAAACCGTGATCACGGTTCCGTTGGGAATGGTAAGCAGCACCTTGGCCCCGCTTCTGGCATACTCTCGCAGATTCAGCGATCCGCCCGTGGTGACTACCTGCGCCTGATAGGGATTTGGCCCTGGCGTTGGCGTCGGGGCAGGCGTTGGTGTTTTTGGGGTATCGTTTTCAAAGGAAAGATAATTGACCATGACATAACCGGCTATGCCTTCATGGACCACGGAAGCCCAGATGGCGTCCCGGTCATGCACGATCACCTTTTCCCCGTTGGGGATCGTGGTGATCACTTTTGCTCCGGAAGATGCGTACTGCCTCAGGTTCAGCGAAGCGCCGCCAGTTACGACGGTGGCAACTGTTCCCCCTGTGCTTTGCGGGGAAAGAGTTGACGCGGTAGGCGCGGCGGTTGCTACGGCCGGACCGCTTGACGAACCTGATGCCAGCGTGTACAGCAGGGTCAAGGTTTGATTGCCAGCGACGCCATCCACCACGAGGCCATATTTTCGCTGAAATGATTTTACAATGGAAACGGTAGCGGGGCCGTATTTTCCATCCACCGTGATGGAATAACCCAGGGATTGCAGCGCGCTTTGCATGGCCCAAACATCGTCGCCTTCCGCTCCTTTTTTCAATTTGGTGTATGCCAATGCCTGAATGGGAAGAATGATCAGGAGCATGACGGCTGCCGCCGTTTTGATCCAATTTCGCTTCAAACGTGCTTCGCCTCCCCGGTTGTGTTTCTCGTTCCGCGTTTTTGCTCTCCCATTCAACGAATCAGCTTCAGTTTTTCTTCCATGTTCAATCAGAAAAAAACCGTGAAAATGGATGAACGCTCCATTTCCACGGTTCTCCTTCATGGCGTACCCGGCTAAAGCAATTTCAGCGCGATCAGCGGGCATCCTTTCCGTCTCTCCGCCTGTTTCCCTCCGATTGATAATACCTTTTCTTTTGTTCGTACATATCCATATCCGCCCGGGCAAACACTTCTTTATAAGAACGATCCCTTCCGGGCTCAAAGTTTGCCAGTCCCTTGGAAATGGACAGCTTCGCGCAGCTTCCATCCGTCCGCTTGTTAAACGCATTGATTTGCGCATCCATCCGATAAAAGTCCTTTTCGTCCGCTCTGTCCTTGACCACGGCGAATTCATCCCCGCCGATCCGGAACGTGTGCTCAACCCCGAATATGCTCGATATCACCTCTGCCGCGCCCATGATGATGCTGTCGCCGCATTCATGTCCAAATTGATCATTGAGCATTTTTAAGCTGTTCACGTCGAATACCATAACAGAAAAAGCGGCCACGCCTTTTTTGATCTCGTCTTCCAGTTTCTCCACCAATTCATGATAGGCCGTGGAACTGCCAACCCTGGTGAGCGAATCCGTATAAGCCTGTTTTTGAAGGTATTCCAGATAAACTGTCATATCGCCCTGCATGGTTTGAATTTTTTGGCTCAGCGCCTCAAGCTCATCCTGAGCGGCGTCCGTTACCTTTTCCTCGCCGCCGGACATGCCGCGTATCTGGCTCATGAGCTGATCCACGATACCAGACAGGCTGACAAGGCCAGTATTCAGTTCCTTAAAGCGCTTCCTGACGCCGTTGGTGATGATAAAAATCACCACACCGCCAATGAAAACGGAAAGAATGGTTTCGATGGTGATGGTGATCGTGTGTTCCCTTACCAGCTTGTCATACCATTCCGCGTCAAAATCGATGCCGACGATACCCGCCACATTTCCCGATGAATCAAACACGGGGCTATACGCGCTGTAAAAATTTCCCCACCGGTCCGCCATGGGCGCGTCGTCCACGGCGGCGGTGCCTTTTCCAGCCATTTTGATCCCTTCCGTAACAACGATTTCTTCCCCAAACTCCGCCGGTTCCACGGGATCCGGGTCTACGATAAATACGAAAGTATCCTCATCGATCTGCCTGACGGCGTAAATGAATTGGATATCCACGTTATTCTGGAAAACGGCCAGCTTCTCAAGCGCGTCGTTAAACGCGTCGCCGCCCACGTCGTCCTCCGTGAGCGCGCCCAGCGCGTCGCCGTCCAGGAAACCGGCGGCGGTTTTGACGATGTCCAGCATGTTTTTGTTGATCAGCGTTTTCATGGACGATTCAGACTGCCGAAGGATCACTGTACCCAGCAGGATATTGGCGGCCACCAAGAAAATGCCGAACGCAAGCACATACCGTGTTGTGAAACTGAGCTTTTTATGTCCCATATTTCCCGTTTACCCCTTTTTTCCCTAAGTCAAGATTCCTTTTCTTCGCTGGTCTCATTCCCGGAACAAATGCCGATGGCAATATGCTGGCCGCTGCTGTTCCGGGTCCGGATGGTTTTCAGGGTGCAGCGTTTCTCACACCCTTCCGCCGCGGTTCGGTAGGAAAGGCTGAATGTTTCGTCCTGACTGGCCCAGTTTTTCAGGTTCTCCTTTGACACGGCTTCTTCCACAGCTTTTTCGTCCTCTTTTACAACATGCTTTACCAGCTTATCATGGATATCCCCGAAGAAATCCTTCCCATCCGGACGGATTTCAAATCCCCCGTTCAGGCCGGTATAGAATTCCAAATAATGGTCCGTCAGGAGATCAATGTAGAATATGCGCTCAAAATCACTGGTCAGCACCTTGGAAAACCCTGTATCGTTTTTTCCCATTTCCGCGGACTCTTCCGCGAGCTGCTGTCCGCGTTCGAGCAGGAAGCGACCAAAGGCTTCCGGCGGCACGGGCTTGGAGAAATAGAAGCCCTGCACCAGATCACAGCCCATGGCTTTGAGCGCCAGATATTGTTCTTCCGTTTCCACGCCTTCAGCGACCACAGGAATATGAAGGTAATCCGCGATGTCGATCACCAGTTCTATCATCCGCATATCGCGCTTTTCCCCGAACGCGCTGCGGATAAAACTCATATCCAGTTTTAACGCCACAATGGGCAGATTGGTCAGCATCCCCAAGGAGGAATAACCGGTGCCAAAATCATCCATTTCAATACGGAAGCCCATGCCGCGCAAATCCTTCACCATGGAAATGACCTGTTCCGAATCACCGGCATAAGCGGATTCGGTGATTTCAAGATCAAGATCGTCCACAGTCAGCCGGTACGTTTTCAGGATGTTAAGGAAAATATCTTTCAAATCGGGCGTCAGCGTATCGATGCGCGAAACGTTTACGGATACCGGAACGGAGAAGCCGTACTGATCCTTCCAGGCGCGGATCTGGGATGCAACCTTACGCCATACGAACTTGTCCAGTTCCAGAATGAGGCCGTTTTCCTCCAGGATGGAAATAAACTCCGAAGGACCGATGATCCCGTATTCGGGATGATCCCACCTCACCAGCGCTTCCGCGCTGCAAAGCAAAGGCTTTTCAGGACGGATATCAAATTTCGGCTGGTAATAGACTAAAAAACGATCCTGCTCAATGGAAGACTTGAAATCATCAAATAGACGGTTTTTGAAAAGCTCCGCCTGATGCATTTCCGAATCGTAGATACCGATGGATTTGATATAGCTCTTCTTTACGGAATCCGCCGCCACCTTGGCGTAGTCAAACCGGCGCTCGATATCCAGCGTTTTATCCACGCGGGCGTAAACGCCTAAGCGCAGGCGAACGTGACTGCCGGCATTTTCACCGTCTTCCGCGCCAGCGGAAGCCTTTTCCAGGATACTTGCGTAATCTTCCAAATGGGGGCAGTAAATCAGGAAAGTATCGGCGCCGTGGCGGCATCCAACGCCTCCTACCTCGCGGGCGATCGAACGGATTTTTTCGCCGATGCCGCGAAGCACCATGTTGCCGTACTGCCTGCCATACCGTTCATTGATCATGCGGAAATTGTTGATATTCAGCACGATGGCGTCCATAGCCATATTGCTGTAATGCTGATCAAACATTTTCACATAGCGAAGGAAATAATCGATATTGAACAGATTGGTCAGGCTGTCACGTTCGGTGGATTGGATGATTTCCCTGGTTTCCGAAAGCTCGATGCACTTGTTTACCCTGGCCAAGATCACTTCAACGGCGGGATACGGCTTGGGAATAAAGTCCATGGCGCCCAGCCGCAGGCAGTCCGCTTCCGCGTCCTGGTCGGATGTCAGCACGATAACCGGGATATTCTGGGTATCCGGTTCGGCTTTCAGGTTTTTGAGCACCTCCAGCCCGCCAATGCGGGGCATCTGCAGATCCAGCATCACCATCGCCAAATCGGATTTATGAAGATGAATCTGCTCCATCGCTTCCAAACCGTCGGCGGCATACAGGATCTCGTATTCATGCTCCATCGTCTTGCCCAGCATCAGCCGGCTGGCGATTTCATCCTCCGCGATCAGCACATGCCGCTTCACATTCAGGATCGTATCCTCCTGATTGATCGCATTCAACAGCTGGGTTTCTTCCTCCGCATCGTCTCTGGAGGCGGACCCCAGCTCTTTGAGCCGCTTCTTTTCCTCGTACATCCGCTGATCGGCCCGTTCAAATACGTCGTGAGCGCTGCCGTCACTGCCCGGTTCAAACTCGGACAGACCGCCGGAAATCACCGCGCCGCCGTTTCGGATATGATCCACAGAGCGTTCATGCAGAGCCATCATCAGTTCTTTTCGGATGGCGTAATCCCGGCCCCTCATAATCGCCACAAATTCGTCGCCGCCCACGCGGTATACGGGGCTGTGCTGGAAAATCTCGCACACCATTTTGCAGGCTTCGCGGATATATTCATCGCCCGCTTTATGGCCCAGGGTATCGTTGATCTTTTTCAGCCCGTTCACATCGCACACCACAATGGCGAATTCCTGGGCTCGTCCCTCCGCAATGGCCGCGTCTAAATTATTCTGTTCGGAAAGATAGGCGTGCTTATTCTTTACGCCCGTCAGCGGATCGATGATGGCAAGCCGTTCGCTTTCCTTGGAACGCTTGTTCATGTAGGAGTGATTGGTGAGCATGATGGACAGTGCGAAGCCGAACATCCCCATCGCCAGCAGGATGGTACGCGAATCCTCCGCCTGCTCGATGGCCACCTGCTCGGCAATAAAGCGGCTGTCCTCTATACGCTGCCCGTCCACATCCGGATGGCTGTAATACTCCTGAATATTCGCCATCATTTTTTCATTGGAAGCGATCATGGACTGCCGCATCCAGATCAGGGAAACGAACAGGACCAGCGCGAGAATAGCCACCCATACGATAATGGAAGCGCCAAAGCGCTTTTCCCTATCCCGGCGCAGGATCCACCGGAAGAATACGAAGCCCAGCACGCTCCACACGATGAACAGGAAATAGGTTTCCTTTACCATGGATCCCTTCGTCACCAGATTCGGCAGCAGGATATACAGGCCAAAAGCCGCCATGACGCCCAAGCTGATCCTTCCCAGCCACATTTTCCGCTTATCATCTTCTTTTTTGGCGACGCGCGCGGCGGCAGCGGAAACGAAACCGTAAATCAGGGTGGCGCCGATGGTGGTCACATCCACGATCCAGCCGATGGCCGTTCTGCCCACCAGCGGGATGAACAGGGAAAAGCCGACCACCAGCATAACGGCGTTCGCCGGGATACCCTTGTCATTCACCCTGGCAAAACGGGAAGGCAGGATCCGGTCCTTGGCCAGCGCATAGCCCAAGCGGCTCAAAGTAATGATATTGCCGATGAGGCTGGTGATCACCAGCGCAAGCAAAGCGAGCATCAGCAGCGTAACGCCCAAACCGCCCATATACCGCTTCGCCACATAAAAAGCGGGCAGCGCTTTTAAGCCGTCCAGCCTGTCCAGGTCCCGGATGTACGAAAGCCAATGATCATATTCCGGCGGATACGCCATGACGGAAAGCAGCGTGATCATCCCATACAGCGCAAGCGTTGTCAGAATGGAAATCAGCAGCACCCTCCGGGTCTTTTTCCGATCAAAAGCAAATTCCTCGGTCCCGTGGGAAATACATTCAAATCCGATAAACGCCCAGGGCGAAATGACGGCGATATGAACGATCTGGGAAAGCGCGGAGGAATCCGGCACATACGGCGGATCAAAGGCGTGGCTTTCGCCCGAAAGCGCGCCAATGAAAACGATCAGAATAGCCGCGATAAAAAGAAAAGCGAGAAGGATCATGATCAGGTTGGCGGCCTTTTTGCAGCGCGTGAGCAGCAGGCCCACAAGCACCATCGCCGCGATGGACAGCAGCGCTTCCCCCAAATAAACGTCATAGCCGAAAATCGTATACAGTTTTCCCACCTGAAAAACGCCGCCTAAAAATATCCGGCCAAACAGCGGCAGGGACGTAGCGTTTGCCCACAGAATGGCAAAGTACGTCATAGCAAGGAACCAGGCCGCCAGGAACGCCTGATCGTAGCCGAAAACCTCCCGGGTAAAGGCGTACGCGCCGCCCGATTCCGGGTAGCACTGCATCATGTAGGCGTAGTTCCAGCCGATCATGAGCATCACGATCGCCCCGATCGCCAGGCCCAGCACGCTGCCCAGCGGCCCCGCTTGCTTTAAATAGGTGCTGGAGGTGACCACAAGGGAGCCCCAGCCGATGCTGGTGCCAACAGAAAATGCCCAAGCTCCCATGGGGGATAAATGCTTCTGCAAACCCCTTTCGCTGTTCACAACGTACACCTCATATCTTTCATACGAACAGTTTCCGCAAATAAGCTTCCATGCGAAGTATTTCGTCTTATTATATCACCAATAAAGCCCTTTTTCCATATCAAAAAGAAAAACTCCGCGGATAGACATGAAGAATGAAAAAATGCCCCGGCCAGTATACAGCGAGGCATTCGGAAGCTTGTTTTCAGGCGAAAAGCGCGGTGCGGAGGATCATTTCCGCCGCAAATTCGATTTGCCGGGGAAGGCTGTCCAGATAAACGCACTCATTGACGGTGTGCATTTTCTCTCCCGCCAATCCCAGCCCGTCCAGCACGCCGATGCCGGCAAGCCCGGCAATGGCGATATCCCCCGCTCCGCCGGTCTTTTCATGATACCGCGTAACATTCTGTTCCCGGCTGATCTCCAATGCCAGATCCAGCAGCTTTTGGCTCTTTTCGTTCAAATCGATGGCGGGATGGCTTGCACCGAAGGTCACCGCGGTTTTGACGCCGGGCACCCTTTCGATGGCGCAAATTTCCCGAATTTTTTCCATCAGTTCCGGCTTATATTTTTGGTCAAAGTACCGAAACTCACAGTCCGCAACCGCTTCCGGGGCCACCACGTTTTCCGCGGTGCCGCCGGAAATCAGGCCCGCGTTGAAGCTAATATCCCGGCTGTCGTCCCGCAGGGAATACAGGGCCGTGATATGTGCGCACAGAGCCTGGACCGCGCTGGCGCAGATTTTAAACTGGGCCCCCGCGTGGCCGGGCACGCCCTTGCAGGCGATACGCACGGATGTAACGCCTTTTCTGGCGCAGGTGAGCCGGTAATCGGCGCTGCAAGGCTCAAAGCTCAATGCGGCAAAGGAAGCTTTAGCGGTTTCAAAAATCACGTCATGGCTTTCCGGAGAGCCCACTTCTTCATCCGGATTAAGGACCACGCATACGCGCGCTTTGGTTAGGTCCAGCTTTTGCAGCGCTTTTTGCAGGGCGTAGAGCATCACCACGTCGCCGCCCTTCATATCAATGCTGCCGGAACCTAAGGCCTTTCCGTTTCCCAAATCGGTGAAGGGCACATAAACAGCGCGGGGAAACACGGTGTCCATATGCCCCATGAGCATCAGCTGCTTTTCCCCTGTGCCGATAGCTGCTTTCAGGACGGGGCCGTATTCTTTGCCGGGAATCAGCTTCGTTTCAAAGCCCAGGGACTTAAAATCCTCTGCGAACATCTCCGCCACCTTGGCCACATCCGCCTTGTCATGGCTGCCGCTGGGCTGATCCACGTATTTTTTCAGAGATTCGATGGGCGTCGTGAGCATGTTTCTTCTCCGTATCACAGTACTTTATCCAGGAAATCCTGGGTGCGCTTTTGCTTCGGATGATCGAACAATTGATCCGGCGGACCGGCTTCCACGATCTGCCCGTCGTCGATGAACAGCACATAGTCCGCCACCTGACGGGCGAAGCGCATTTCATGGGTGACCACCATCATGGTCATTCCATCAGCGGCCAGGGCTTTCATCACGTCCAGCACCTCCCCCACCATTTCCGGGTCCAGGGCGGAGGTGGGCTCGTCAAAGAGCATCATATCAGGGTCCATGGCCAGGGCGCGCACGATGGCCACCCGCTGCTTCTGTCCGCCGGAAAGGCGGTTGGGAAACTCGTTCCATTTATCGTACAGGCCTACCCGTTTGAGCAGCGCCTCCGCTTTTTTCTCCGCGTCCTCCACGCTTAAACCCTTCACCTTCCGGGGAGAAATGGTGATATTGTCCTTTACTTTCAAATGCGGAAACAGATTGAACTGCTGAAACACCATGCCCATGCGTTCCCGCAGGCGGCAAAGTTCTTTCTTTTTGGCCTGGGTCAAATCGTTTCCCTCAAACAGAATTTGCCCGCTGGTGGGCTTTTCCAGCATATTCACCGACCGCAGCAAAGTGGATTTGCCGCTGCCGGAGGGGCCGATCAGCACCAGAACGTCGCTTTTGTGCACGTTCAGATTGATCCCCTTGAGTACTTCCAGCTTTCCAAAATTCTTATGCAGTCCGCGAATCTGCATCAATATTTCTGTGGAAGAACCGGAATCCACGATCACGGGATTATCAGGCAACGCTGTTTTCACTGCGGCGCATCCTCCTTTCCAGCAGAGCCAGAAGCTTGGTCATGGTATAGGTGAGCACAAAGTAAATCAGGGCCGCCACGATCATGGTTTCCAGGTAGCGGTAATTGACGGAGGAAAGCTTGTTGGCCTGGTAGGTCAGTTCATACACGCCAACGGCGTACAAAACGGAGGATTCCTTAATGATGGCGATGAATTCATTGCCCATGGCAGGCAGTGTCACCTTGATGGCTTGTGGCAGGATCACATACCGCATTTTTTGATAGCCGTTCATGCCAAGGGAATCCGCCGCTTCCTCCTGCCCCTTTTCCACGGACTGCAAGCCCGCGCGGATCAGTTCCGCCATGTACGCGCCGGAATTGATCACCAGGGCGATGATGCACAGCGTCATGCGCGGAAGCTTCAAGCCTAATTGCGGCAGGCCGTACACGATCATCAGCACCTGCACAAGCAGAGGCGTGCCTCGGATAAAGGCAACATACGCGTTCATCAGCCAGCGGATGGGCAGAATGGGCGTATGGCGGAAAATGGCCACCAGCAGCCCTAAGATCGAACCAAGCACCACGGTATACAAAGCCAGCTCCACCGTGGTGCCCACGCCCTGCATGAACACGCTGAACTTGGTGGTAAAGATTTCCCATATCTTCGGTATGCTGATCATGGGGAATATCCCTCCGTTTTTTGCTAAGGGTAAAACACAAGGAAGGCAGGGGTTGCCCATTCCGGCAGCCCCTGCTCCGCTTCAATGTTTCTTTACTTAAATTATTTGTCCAGCAGGGAAACGCTCTTGGCCGCGGCGTCGTCCATCCACTGATCCCAGGTGCCGTCCTCTTTCACTTTGGCGATGTAGGCGTTCACGATTTCCAGCAGGGAAGCGTTATCGCCCTTGGGAACGGCCACGCCGATGCCGGCGGAAGAATCGTACTGCACGGGCACTTCGCTGATTTTAAACATACCGGGATAAGCCGCCATGTACTGCTTGGCCACCAGATCGGTGATCAGCCAGCCGTCGATGTTGCCGGTAGCCAGTTCCAAGGCCAGAATGGAGGGTTTGTCCAGCAGCAGCGGTTCGGAGGCGCTGAACTGTTCTTCTAAAATGCCCTGCTGCAGGGAACCCGTCTGCGCGCCCACTTTCTTGCCCTTCATGTCTTCAACGGTCTTGAGGGTATCAAAATCAGCGGCACGGACCAGCAGAATTTGTTCGCCGGAGAAATAGGGATCGGAGAAATCCACCACTTCCAGGCGTTCGGGCTTGATGGCCAGACCGGAAATGACCATGTCCAGATCGCCCACGCTCAGGGCGGTGACCAGGCCGCTGAACGCCTGATCGTTGATCTTCAGTTCCACGCCGAGTTCGTCGGCAATGCCCTGTGCCAGCGCCATATCAAAGCCGGCGATTTCTTCTTCGCCCGTTTCGGGGTTGGTCCAATAAAACTCATAAGGCGGGAATTCAATGTTGGCGCCAAGCTCCAACACGCCCTTGGCCTTGATATCGCTGAGCTGATCCGCGGAAGCGACCGCCGTCATCCCCAGCAGCAGAACCGCCGCAATCAGTAACGCCATCAATTTCTTCATCATCGTTTTTTCCTCCATTTTCACTTGATTTTTGCAGATTGATTAGGTGCATTACCTATTATATTCATTGCTTTAGCGTTGTCAAGCGCTGATATGCTGCCTGAATGTAGAATTCGGTTTCACTTGTTCGTATTTATACATTTATACAAAAATAAAACCATTTGGGTCCAGATAAAAGAAAAATATAAGTTCCATTATAAGGGCTCTAACCGCACTTTTCTGTTCTTTTTCTGTTCGTTGGCTGTCAAACGCCCGATAGGCTCCACAATGCCCTTGTATATTTAGAAAAGTTATGGTATAGTATGAATCGCAAGATTGGAAAGCAAACGTAAGAGAAGCGCCTGGTTATGCTGGAGGAGGCATGGAACGTGCGCGGGAGACAATCCCGAATTCCCTTTCTGGTGGCATTGGTTTTAGGTATTCTTCTGTTTCTGGTATCCGGCACGCGGCAAGAACATTTCCTTCCGGACCTGTTGTTTTCGCTGGCGTCCGGCGCCTTGATCATCGGGCTCATCCGCCTGCTTAGCAACATGAAAATGTTCGCCTCCCTGAATTGGGGAACACGGCTGCTCAAGCGCGTATTTCTCAATAAAGTAAGAAGCGGACGGGAAGAATCCGATGATTATGTAGCCTACCGCAACAGCCGCGGCGGGCACACCGATGCCATTCCCCTACTGATCGCTTCCGCTGTATTGACCGCGCTGAGCCTTGCGGCTGCGAAACTCCCATGAAAAAATACCAAAGGAGTGAACAAGGAATGAAGAAACTGATCCTGCTGGTACTCGTGCTGACGTTATCCCTGTCTGTGGCGGCTTCAGCGAGCGCTGAAAAGGTGTTCCGCACCTATCTGGGCTCCGATACCCCCATTCTGAACGGTCACAACTCGGTGGAGACCTCCCTGGACACGCCCATCGGCTACTGCGGCGCTACGCTGTACCGCTCCGTCGTGGATGAAACGCGCCTCAATTACAAGTACATCGGTGATATCGCCGCAGAACTGCCGGTGGAGGTTTCCGAGAACGTATGGCAGATCAAGCTGCGTCCCGAAGCCTGCTGGGCCAACGGCGAGCCGATCAACGCCGACACCGTGATGTATTCCTTCAAAATGCTGCTGGACCCCATCCTGTCCAACCAGATGGCGGACTTCCTGTCTGACTACAACATCACCATCGTCAACGCCAAGGAATACAGCAAGCAGACCAGCGAAGCGCCGGTAGCCTGGGAAGACGTGGGCATCAAGAAGATCGATGACTATACCATCGAAATCACCACCACCAGCACCGTGACCGCCAAGAACGTGTGCTCCCAGTTCACCAACCGCGCCACCGCCGTGGTGTACGAGCCCTACTACGAGGCCGGTATGAACGAAGACCGCACCGCCACCACCTACGGCCTGACCGCCGAACAGTGGATGAGCGCCGGTCCCTATAAGCTGGACACCTGGGTGCATGATTCCGTGCAGACCTATGTGCGCAACGAGAACTACTGGCAGCCCGAACTGTTCCACTTCGACCGCGTTGAAGTACGCATCATCAAGGAAATGAACGCCCGCGTCGAGCTGTGGGAAAAGGGCGAACTGGATTACTTGAGCCCCGACCTCAACACCATTGAAACCTACATCGACGATCCCCGCCTGGTGCAAAACAGCTCCATCGACGTGTATCACATCGACGTGAACTGCAAGAATCCCGAGAATCCCATTTCCGGTTCCATCAACTACCGCAAGGCGCTGTATCACGCCATGAACCGCGAAGTGATCGCCAAGAGCATCTTCGGCTATCAGGAGCCCAGCGGCACCTACGTCAACGGACAGGCCGGCATGTTCTCCGGGCTTGCGTATCGTGACAGCGACGCCGGCAAGGCCGTCACCGCCCGCGTGGAGGAGTGGGGCCCCTACGGCTACAATCCCGAGCTGGCCCGCGAATACCTGGCCAAGGCTTATGAAGAGTGCGGCGTTCCCGAGGATACCGTGATCACCATCATCCTGGCCATCGGCGATGATGAAACGGCCTGGAAAGCCACCGGCGAATACCTGCAGGAGCAGCTGCCCGTGATCTTCGAGGGCAAGGTCCAGCTCAAGTTCGACATCTATGCCGGTATTTCTGCCACCACCTACAAGCAGGGCACCGATATTTGGGATCTGTCCCCCAACGACTGGGCGCGCGGCGCGAGCCGGACGTATCCCTACACCTGCTTCTACTACTACCTGACCACCTACGGCAGCCATCCCAACAACTTCTTCGACGAAGAGTTTGAAGCTCAGTACGCGGTCTGCGACTCCGACGAAGTCAAGGCCGACTATCCCCGGCTGCTGGAAGAGACCGCGAAGCTTGAAAACATCTATCTGGACAAGGTCATTCACATCCCCATGGTGCAGGAAGTTGGCTATCAGCTGATTTCTGACCGGCTGGATCTGCCTGTGGACGATTACATCCCGGGCTTCGGCTGGGGCCTGATGTACGCTGACGTGATCGAATAAGCGTTTCGGCACGAACTGCCTCCCCCTGCTCCCTCTTAAGGGGGCGGGGGAGGTTTGTTGGTATTTTTCCGCCCTGTGGAAATAATACCGCATATCTGCCGGGTTCAGAATGGCGGAACGTCGTGGGGCATTCCGTCATTCTGAGCACCGGCGGTTTCAAAATATCTGACCTGACGGGTGAAGCGGATGTTTAAGTATATCTTGGGGCGCATTGGCGCCATGCTGCTTACGATCTTTCTGGTGATGAGCCTCTCGTTCTGGGTCATACGGCTCATGCCCATGACCATTTTCGAAAACCCCGAGGTTCCGCCGGAAGTGCAGTACAAGCTCGAGGAGCGCATGCACCTGCATGACCCGATGATCGTGCAGTACTTTTATTTCCTCGAAGGGATTTTCACGAGGGGCGATTTCGGCACCTCGGTAAAGATGCGCCCTGGCATGGAGGTCTTTGACATCATCATGGCGCGCATCCCGCCCACAATGATCCTGAACTTCTTTTCAATGCTCATTTCCATTCCGCTGGGGATCATCGTTGGCACGGTGGCGGCGCTCAAGCGCAACCGCTGGCCTGATCACGTGCTGTCTTTCCTGATCGTGATCTTCATATCGGTGCCATCGTTTGTGTTCGCATCGCTTTTGCAATACGTGTTCACTTACGCATGGCCCATTTTCCCGACGCTCTACGATACGCAGGCGCCGGATGTTTGGTCCGCTTTCCGCTCGATGGTGCTGCCCATCGTGGCGCTGTCGCTGGGCCCCATCGCTACCATCGCGCGCTACCTGCGCGGCGAGCTCATAGAGACGCTTTCTTCCGAGTATATGCTTTTGGCACGCACTAAGGGCCTGACGCAGAAGGAAGCCACCTGGAAGCACGCGTTCAGGAATTCCATGGTGCCCATCGCCAATACCATCATCCCCATGATCACCGGCATCATGGGCGGATCGCTGGTCATTGAGAACATGTTCTCCGTGCCCGGCGAGGGCGGCATGCTGGTGGAATCCATCAAGGGCGGCGACCACTTCCTGACCGTCGCGCTGCTGATCTTCTACTCATTGATCTCGCTGATCACCATCCTGGTGGTGGATATTTCCTACGGCATCATCGATCCGAGAATTCGCATTGGAGGCGGCAAATGATGATTGAAGATAAGAATCGCCTCCCCGAGGCGATCAGGGATATTCCCGCCGAAAGGCTCAAGCGCGCGGCGCGGGATCACTACCACGACGAACCATTCACCACGGAGCCTATCGGCTTCTACCGCGACGCGATGCGCCGCCTGTGCCATAACCGCGTTTCCATGATCAGCCTGTCCGCCATCCTGATCATCGTCATCTTGGCGATCATCGTACCGATGGTCAGCGGCTACAGCTATGTGGAGCAGAACGTGGAGCAGAAGCATCTGCCGCCCAAAATTCCGCTGCTGGAGAAGCTGGGCATCGCGGACGGCACGCGGGTGATGACCAACCGCAAAAAGTCCTCCATCTCCGACACATCCCGCTTCCCGGAGGGCTCGGTGCTGGAAATCATCAATGAATATAAGGTGGGCAAGCAGGACGTGGTGGACGTGCGCGTTGACTACTACAAGTACTGCGGCGTGCCCGAGGGCGAATATCACTGGTTCGGCACCGATTACTTAGGCCGCGATATCCTGACGCGTTTGTTCCACGGCGCGCGCATATCGCTGCTTATATCGCTTTTGTCGGTGCTGACGAACCTGATCATCGGCATCATTTACGGCTCCGTCGCCGGATACTATGGCGGGAAGGTCGATATGTTCCTGACGCATTTGGCGGAGGTGCTGGACGGCCTGCCTTATTTGGTAGTGACGATCCTGTTCATGCTGCTGCTGGGCTCTGGCATGTTCTCGATCATCTTAGCCCTCACCGTGACCGGCTGGATCGGCACCGCGCGCCTCACCCGCGCCCAGTTTTACCGGTATAAGGGACGCGAATACGTGCTGAGCGCGCGGACGCTGGGCGTGCCGGACTGGCGGCTGATCTTTCGCCATATCCTGCCCAACACCATCGGCCCGCTGATCACCCGCGCCATGATCGCAGTTCCCGGCGCTATCTTCTCCGAATCGTTCCTCGCCTACATCGGCCTTGGCATCAAGCCGCCGGAACCTTCCATCGGCGTGCTGCTGTCCACGGGCCAAAGCGTGCTGCTGCAATACCCGTATCAGACGCTCTTCCCCGCGATCCTCATTTCGGTGCTGATGGTGGCTTTCAACATGCTCAGCAACGGGCTGAGGGACGCCCTTGACCCCAACCACAGAGGGGAGGAATAAGCGTGTCCCAGGAAAACATTTTGAGCGTCCGGGATTTGCAGGTTTCCTTCCGCGCCTATGGCGGCACGGTACAGGCCGTGCGCGGCATCAGTTTTGACCTGCGCCGGGGAGAGACCATGGCCATCGTGGGCGAAAGCGGCTCCGGCAAATCGGTGACCTCCAAGGCCATCATGGGCATTTTACCCAACAATGCCTCCGTAGACGCCGGCACCATCCTGTATGATGGGATCGATCTGGCTCACGCGCCGGAAAATGTGATGCACGGCATCCGCGGCAAGCGCATCGGGCTGATCTTCCAGGACCCCTTATCTTCCCTGAACCCCATTATGAAGGTGGGCAAGCAGATCGCCGAAGTGCTCATCAAAAAGGGCATGAATAAAAATCAGGCCCGCGCCCAGGCGCTCCAGTTGATGAAGGACGTGGGCATACCCGAGGCTGAAAAACGCATCGATCAGTATCCGTTCCAGTTTTCCGGCGGAATGCGGCAGCGCATCGTCATCGCCATCGCCCTGGCGGGCGATCCGGAGGTGATGATCTGCGACGAGCCCACGACGGCGCTGGACGTGACCGTACAGGCTAAAATCCTGGAACTGATCAACAGTCTCAAATCCGAACGAAAGCTGTCCGTCATTTTTATCACCCATGATTTAGGCGTTGTGGCGCAGATGGCGGACCGCATCTGCGTCATGTACGCGGGCAAGATCGTGGAAACCGGCACGACAGAGGAAATCTTCTTGCAGCCCGCCCATCCGTATACCTGGGCCCTCCTCTCCTCCATGCCCGATCTGGATACGCGCGACCGCCTGGAGGCGATTCCCGGCACGCCGCCCAACATGATCCATCCGCCCAAGGGCGACGCGTTCGCGCCGCGCAATCCCTATGCCCTGAATATCGATTTTGAGGAGGAACCGCCTATCTTCCGCTTGAGCGATACCCATTACGCCGCCACCTGGCTTTTGCATCCCAATGCGGAAAAGGTGGAAATGCCGGAAAGCTTAGCCCGCAGGATCCAGCGGATGAAGGAGGCTGGCGGACGTGTCTGAAGAAAAAAATATTTTGGAAGTGGAGCATCTCTGCCAGTATTTCACCAGCGGCCACGGACGGAATAAAATGACGGTGAAAGCTGTAGACGACGTCAGTTTTTCCGTCCGGCAGGCTGAAACCTTCGGGCTGGTTGGTGAGAGCGGATGCGGCAAAACCACCACTGGCCGCGCCATCATCCGCCTGTATAATCCCACCAGCGGCACGGTGCGCTTCGATGGCCGGGAGATTTCCGGCAAAATGAACCGTTCGCTCTCCGATTATCTGAGCAAGAACATCGCCATGATCTTCCAGGACCCCATTGAATCCCTGAACCCCCGCATGACCATTGAGGAAATCGTGGGAGAAAGCCTGCGGCTGCGCGGCATGCCCAAGGATGAAGTGCACCACCAGGTGGTGGACATGCTGGACAAGGTGGGCCTGACGGAAGAGCATGCCACCCGCTATCCCCATGAGTTCTCCGGCGGCCAAAGGCAGCGCGTGGGCATTGCCCGGGCCATGATCATGCGGCCTCGGCTGATCATCGCGGATGAGCCGGTTTCGGCGCTGGACGTGTCCATTCAGGCCCAGGTGATCAACCTGCTCAACGACCTCAAGGAGCAGCTTGGGCTCACCATTCTGTTCATCGCCCATAACCTGAGCGTGGTCAAGTATTTTTCTGACCGCATCGGCGTGATGTATTACGGCAAAATGGTGGAGATGGCAAACAGCGACGACCTGTACAGCCACCCGTTGCATCCTTATACCCGCGCGCTGCTCTCCGCCATTCCGCAGCCCAATCCCCTGACCGAGCGAAAGCGCCGCCGTGTGGATTACGTGCCCGAACGCGATCACGATTATTCCCGAGAGAAGCCCGGGATGCACGAAGTTGAGCCGGGACACCTCGTCTATTGCTCACAGTCCGAATTAGAGCGATACCGGCAGGAACTGGATGGCAACTCCGGAATGAAAACGCTTGGATGAATCTCTGACAAACCCTGCATTTCAAAAGCGATGCAGGGTTTCCTATATAAATGCGAAACAGAATGATTTGGAGGCTGCTGACAGATGAAAATCACGATTCCCACCGGATATCGGGCGGATATGGCGGATCTTTCGGAAGGATTAAACGACCTGCTGGCCGACCTGGAGGATATCCGGGACGAAGCCCAGGAACTGCTGGACGAAAAAGAGAATGACGCGATTCGCGAAGACATCCGCAAAATGGATGAAGCTATCAAAAAACTGAGTGAAGCGGCGGATCTTCTGGAGCAGAACGATGAATAAGTTCAGCGTGGCTGTCGTTGGCGGCATGAATCTGGACCTGCTGGGCATACCGGATAGACCGTTATTGGCGCGGGATTCCACGCCGGGCAAAATCACCCTGCGTCCCGGGGGTGTCGGGCGGAATATTGCCTCCAGGCTATCGGAAGCGGGTGCGCGCGTGCGCTTGATCACCGCGCTGGGCTGCGACGAACGCGCGCGGATGCTGGAGCGCATGTGTCAGGCTTCCGGCATCGACCTGTCCCTTTCCGTTGCCACTAATTGTCCAGCGCCCTGCTATTTGTGCATCCACGATGACCAGGGCGATATGGTCCTGGCGGTCAATGATATGTCCGCCATGGAACGCCTTACGCCGGAAGCCATGGAAAGCAGGATGGCAGCGCTGAACGACGCCGACGCCTGCGTGCTGGATGCCAACCTTTCCCCCGATACGCTCCAATATATCGCCTGCCACGCGTCCGTTCCCCTGATCTTAGACCCCGTCAGCTGCGCCAAAGCGTCCCGCGCGCGGGAAATCCTGCCCTTTCTGACCGCCATCAAGCCAAACCGCCTTGAAGCGGAAGCCCTGACGGGCGAAAAAAACGTGGAGAAAGCGGCGGCGGCGCTGCTGGCCGCCGGGGTCAAGCGCGTATTCATTTCGCTGGGCGCGGAGGGCATTTATTATGCTGACGCCGCGTGCTCGGGCTATCAGTCAGCCCGGCCGCTGCCCACGATCCCGGCGACCGGGGCAGGCGACGCGCTTTGCGCCGGTCTTACCCTTTCTCTGCTGATGGGAAAGGATACGCGCGACTGCGCCCGGGCCGGACAAGACGCGGCCTTTCAAGCATTGATTCGCGCTAAATAAACAAATATTGCTAATATCTTGTCTTTTTTGCAAGAAAATTTCTCAAAATTTGAGAAATACGCTTGCGTTTATGAAAAAAACAAGCTATAATGTTTTCCGGTTGGCTGAATCGGGTCTGTGGTTGCAAGCCGATGCCAGTCGCAGGCAAAACGGTCCACGTAAGCCGAAAAAAATTTCCGGTGAGCATGGTGCGGTCTAGAAGTAAGCCCGGCCGCGCTTAAGGCGCGAGAGGACGGCGTGAGGGCGCGACGGCGCAGAGCAAAGTTCCAGCCGGCGAGTGTGGGGTCAAAAACCAGGTCAGCCGCAGCCAATCAAATCCACTATATTCATCAGGGGGTCACAGAAACAATGTATCAGGACAAAACGCTGGTGTGCCGTGACTGCGGCAAGGAATTCGTGTTTACCGCAGGCGAACAGGAATTCTACGCTGAAAAGGGTTTCCAGAACGAACCCACTCGCTGCCGTGAATGCCGCCAGGCCCACAAGGCAGCCCGCAACAACGGCGCTCCCCGCGAAATGCACGACGCCATCTGCGCCAACTGCGGCAAGCCCACTCAGGTTCCCTTCCTGCCCAGGGAAGACCGTCCCGTGTATTGCAGCGAATGCTTCGCCGCCATGCAGCGCCGGTAATAACGGACCAGCAGAAACGGCGTAGTCGATTGATCGGCTATGCCGCTTTTCTTTTGCGGCTGTTCTTTCAGGTGACGGCCACGGAAATTTTGCAAAACTTTGTAAATTTTTAAAAAAAGCTTGACAAACGCCTAACAAGCCTTTATAATTATTACGTTTCAAGCAGAAGCTGCCCGCTTCTCTCCGACGCGAATCCTGTTTTGCGCGGGTTGATGGCATTCTTTCGTGTGGAAGTATGTATTGGCGGGTGGTTTCACCCGCCAATTTTTCATTGGCTTAACCTATTGGGAGGTGTATCGACAATAGCCGCTGAATTGCTCATCAATGAAGAAATCCGTGATCGTGAGGTGCGCGTCATCGGCGCGGACGGTGCGCAGCTGGGTATCATGCCCACCCGCAGGGCGCTGGAGCTGGCCGAGGAAGCCGAGCTGGACTTGGTGAAAATCGTTCCCACCGCCGTCCCCCCCGTCTGCAAGCTGATGGACTACGACAAGCACCGCTTTGAGCAGGCCAAGCGCGAAAGGGAAATGCGCAAAAACCAGAAAGAACGCATCGTCTCTCTCAAGGAAGTGCAGCTGTCCGTAACGATCGAGGAAAACGATGTGGCCGTAAAAGCCAAGAACGCCGTGAAATTCTTAGAAGGCGGCGACAAGGTGAAGGTCAGCATCCGTTTCCGCGGACGTCAGATCGCGCATTCCGATATCGGCATGAAGGTGATGCAGGAATTCGCCGAGCGGGTGAAAGATGTTTGCACCGTCGAACGCCGTCCCATGATTGAAGGGCGCAATATGATCATGATCTTAGCGCCCAAAGCGGAAAAAGCCAGCAAGGCCGACAAAGCCGCCAAAACGGCCAAGGAACAGGCCCAGCAGGCATAATCAAACTTTCCGGAAGGAGGAATTTTTCCATGCCCAAGCAAAAGACCCATCGCGGCGCCGCGAAGCGCTTTAGCCTGACCAAAACCGGCAAGGTCAAGCACAAGAAAATGAACGCCAACCATATCCTGAACAAAAAGACCACCAAGCGCATCCGTCATCTGCGCATGGGCGGCCAGCTTCAGAACAACGCCGAAGCCGCCACCATCCGCAAGCTGATTCCCTACAAATAATCCATCGCTGGTATTAAGGAGGAACAATCAATGGCACGTATTAAGAGGGCTGTAAACGCCCATAAGAAACGCCGCAAGGTGTTAAAGCTGGCGAAGGGTTATTGGGGAGCGAAATCCAAGCAGTACCGTACCGCCAGCGAACAGGTGCGCCGTTCCCTGCGCTACGCCTATGAAGGCCGCAAAATGCGCAAGCGGGATTTCCGCCGCCTGTGGATCATCCGCATCAACGCCGCCGCCCGTCTGAACGGCATGAGCTATTCCACGTTCATTAACGGCCTGAAAAAGAAGAACATCGAAGTCAACCGCAAGATGTTGGCTGACCTGGCCGTGAACGACGCCGCCGCTTTCGCCCAGCTGGTGGAACTGGCCAAAGAAGCGTAAGAAACGCGGACAAGCATAGAGCATCAGCGTCCTCTCTATTTTCGGGAGGGCGTTTTTTTATTTTCCTTCGTTAAGGCTTGCATTTGTAAAACTGAAATGATATAATGGGATTGAAAAAAACAGGAAATAAATGAAAACGCGGATCGCAGTATATCATTTCAATCAGGATGCTTTCCCGTGCTGGGGCGCGGTGAAGATAAAGAATGAAAACTTTTGGGAGGTATTATTCATGAAAAAGATCGTTGCACTCTCTCTGGCACTGATCATGGCGCTTTGTGCCGTCACCGCTTTGGCCGACGTGGCCGCCGATGTGGAGGCGGGCCAGGCAATGACGCATGATGAACTGGTAGAAAAGGCCAAGGCCGAAACGGGCACTTTTGTGGTGTACGGCAACACCAGCCGCATTTCCACCGCCGCGGAAGAATTTGCCGCGCTGTACGACATCCCCTATGAATCCAACAACCTGAAGGATCAGGAAATCTATACCAAGCTGCGCAATGAAAGCGGCAGCGCCGCCGCCGATATGGTGATGATTCAGGACGGCGCTCAGCTGACCGACGCCATTGACGAGGGCCTGGTGATCAATTTCGTCCCCGCCTCCGTGAAGGATACGCTGGATGAAAGCGACCAGCAGCCCGCCCTGGTGCATCAGTACATCAACAAGCTGTTTATCTATAACAACCTGGGCGAAAACGTGCCCGCCATCAAAAACGTATGGGAGCTGACCGCCCCCGAAATGAACGGCAGCGTGATCTTCAAGAATCCCGAAAGCGAAAAGGTGAACATGAACTTCCTGGTCATGTGCACCAAGCCCGAATGGGCCGACAAGCTGGCGGAAGCCTACAAGGCCTGGAAAGGCGAGGAAATCGACTTGGGCAGCTACAAGAACGCCGGTTACAAGTGGGTGGCCGAATTCCTGGACAACGTGACCTTCGGCAAATCTGATACCACCATCGCGGAAGAAGTGAGCCAGGAAACCGCCACGGGCAAGATCGGCCTTTTCGTGCTCAGCAAGCTGCGCTCCTCTTCCGTGCTCACCGATAACCTGACCGTGGCCCAGTACGACGCCTCCGCCAACGGCTACGCTGTGGAACCCTTCGCGGGTTTCATGTATCCCATGTATACCATGGTGAACACCAAAGCCACCCGGCCCTACACCGCCATGCTGTTCATCGAGTATCTGATGACGCAGGACGGCTTCAAGCCCTGGGGCAAGAGCATCGGCGCTTACTCTCCCAATCCCGCCATCGCTGTGAATGACGGCGACCTGACCATCGACGTGTGGAAGAGCACCCTGGTCATGGAGGACGCGGACTACATCCTGGAAAACTTTGAAGTGGAAGACTTCATTCTGCAGCACTGCCAGAATTAAAAGCTTCTTGCGCTTTTTCCCCTCGGCGGGACGGTTCGCCCGTCCCGCCGGATTCTTTTACAGTCGATTGAATTTCCATCCCAAAGGGGGAATCCCTGAATGGATCAGGCCAAAACCCAAAACGTCAAAATGCGCAGGCTGTGGGGCCGGGTACGTTCCTGGCTTTCCAGGCCCGCGAACGTCATTCTGCTGGTTTTTCTGGTCACATTGGCGGCGCTTACCCTGTATCCGCTGCTTTCCATGCTGGTGGAAACGTTTACCATCCATGTGGGCCGCGAAGCCAGGGCCGCCAAGGAAGCGGCGGGAACCCTGTCCCTGTACCATTTTCAAAGGCTGTTTGCCACGTCGGAAAATGATTACAGCTGGATCCAGTTTTACCAGCCCTTCCTGAACACCCTGATCGTTTCCCTGTCCGCCTCCGTCATTGCCATCCTGTTTGGCGGCACGGTGGCCTTTTTGGTGACCCGCACCAACCTGAAATACAAGAAATTCGTTTCCGGCGTGTTCACGTTCCCCTACATCATGCCCTCCTGGACGCTGGCGCTGTTCTGGGAAGCGTTCTTCAAGAACGTGAACATCGGCCTCAAGACCTCTAACGGCATCATGGCCGCCATATTTGGAGTTTATATGCCGGAATGGTTCGTATACGGGGCCTTCCCCATCGCCCTGGTGCTGGGGCTTCACTACGCGCCATTCGCCTATATTCTCATTGGCGGCATCCTGCGGAATATGGACGCCAACTTGGAGGAAGCGGCCACGATCCTGCGGACCAGCCGTCCCCGCATCATCTGGCACATCACCTTGCCCATCGTAAAGCCCGCTATGCTTTCCACCTTCCTGCTGGTGTTCGCCAGCTCCATGAGCGCGTATTCCGTGCCCGTGTTCTTAGGGTCGCCTGTGCGCTACTACGTGCTGAGCACGAAGATGAAGTCGCTCATGGACAGCTATCCCGGCCAGGCGTACATCATCGTGGCGGTGATGATCCTGTTTGGCGTGGCTATTCTGCTTTTGAATCAGAAGGTAACCAACAGCCGCAAGCAGTTTACCACCGTAACCGGAAAATCCGGCCAAATCAGCAAAATCAACTTGGGCAAGGCCAACCGGCCTGTAGCGATCCTGCTGGTCGTGATCCTGCTGCTGGTGGCCGTGGTGCCGCTGATCACCTTCGCCATGGAATCCATCATCGTCAAGGCCGGGGACTACAGCCTGAGCAATATGACCTTGGACTTCTGGATCGGCACCAACCTGCAGGAACGCTTAGACCAGGGCGATTCCACCGGCATTCTGCTGAACCCCAAGGTGTGGAATGCTCTGGGCTACAGCTTGGGCCTGGCCGTCACCTGCTCGGTGATTGCCGGCACCTGCGGCATTCTGGTAGGCTACGGCGTGGCAAAGCGCAGGGGCAGCCGTTTTTCTTCCTGGGTCAATTCCCTGTCCTTCTTCCCCTATCTGATGCCTTCCCTCGCTTTCGGCGCGATTTATCTGGCTATGAGCAGCAAAATCCCGTGGCTGCGGGGCTTCCTGCTGCTGGCACTGGTTGGTTCGGTGAAATACCTGCCCTTCGCGTCCCGTTCCGGTGTGAACGCCATGCTGCAATTGTCCGGTGAAATCGAGGAATCCGCCGTGATCACCGGCGTGCCCTGGTGGAAACGGATGTCGCGGATCATCGTCCCCATTCAAAAGACCAGCTTCCTGAGCGGCTATCTGCTGCCCATGGTATCCTGTATGCGCGAACTCTCCCTGTTCGTGCTGCTGGTGCCTACCAGCAACACCATTCTCACCACCATGCTGATGCAGTATTCCGAAAAGGGCTGGGCCCAGTTTGGCAACGCCATCAACCTGCTGATCATCGTTGTGGTGCTGCTGGTGAATTTCATCGTCAATAAGCTGACAGGCGCGTCGATCGATAAAGGAGTTGGGGGCTGATCATGCCGATTAGCGCCCCATGCACGCCTGCCTGTATTGAGGAATTGCCGTAATCGCCGACAGCAATTCCTTTTTTCAGTTTTTATGAGAATTGACAAAAGCGCACATATGTTCTATAATAACATGGCAAAAGAAAGGGGTGCTGTATGCGCATTTTGGGGATCGATCCTGGCTTGGCCACCATGGGATGGGGCGTGGTGGATACGGAAATGGGCAAAAACCGTTTGGTGCAGTGCGGCGCTGTGATTACGCCGCCGGACATGCCCATCCAGCGGCGCTTGCACCATATTTTTGTAGGCGTCAAGGAATTGATCACCGTGTATCAGCCCGAGGAAATCGTATTTGAGGAACTGTTTTTCGCCAAGAATATCACCACCGCCATGAACGTATCCGCCGCCCGCGGTGTGGCCCTGTGCGCCTGCGCCGACAGCGAGCTGCCCATGTATGAATACACCCCCATGCAGATCAAGCAGGCGGTGACGGGGTACGGCAGCGCCGATAAAAGGCAGGTGCAGCAGATGGTGAAAATGCTTTTGAACCTGCCCGCTCTCATCCGCCCGGACGACGCGGCGGACGCCGTGGCCGCAGCGCTCACCCACGCGGCCTCGGGGCGGATGAAAGAACAGTTTTTGATGAAGTGACCGGGAGGAAAAACCATGTACGCGTATTTAAACGGCAAAGTAGCCGAAAAGGGGCCAAACAGCCTGGTCATTGATGTAAACGGCGTGGGATATCTGCTGAACGTGAGCATGAACACCTTACAGGAAACCCCTCCCGCGGGCGAAAGCATGAAAGTATACACCGTGCTCTCCGTCAAAGAGGACGCCATGGAACTTTTCGGCTTTGCCACCCAGGAAGAAAAACGGATGTTCACCCGGCTGATAGCAATCAGCGGCATCGGGCCCAAGGTGGCGCTGAGCATCTTGGGGTCCATGCCCCTGCGGGATTTGACCCTAGCCATAGTTACCGGGGATACAACCGCCCTTTCCCGCGCGCCCGGCGTGGGCAAAAAAACAGCCCAGCGCATTGCCCTGGAGCTAAAAGAAAAGGTGGACGAAAGCGATTTTGCCAGCGTTCCCGCGTCCATCGGCAATATTACGCCCGTGCAGGAGGACGCTGTTCAGGAAGCTTTAGCCGCCCTGCAATCTCTTGGGTACACAGCTGCGGAAGCGGCCAAGGCAGTTTCCCAGGTGCGGGGGCAAAGCGATTCCGCCAATGAACTGGTGCGGCTCGCGCTGCGGAACATGGCGGGTTTTTAACGTACACGGGGACACAAGCAGCATTGATGAACGTTGCATGATCCCGAATTGGTTTTCGGAAGAGGTGCGGAGAAACCGCTTTTGACACATAAGCGGTGTCTCCGCCGTTTCTAAGGAGGTAGCCGTGTCCAACGACGATCGTTTGGTGATGACCGGGCTGCGCAGGGAGGACGAAGAGCTGGATCAGTCCCTGCGGCCCCACAATCTGAGAGAATACATCGGCCAGGAAAAGGTAAAAAACAGCCTGCAAATCTATATCAGCGCGGCGTTAAAGCGTCACGACGCGCTGGATCATATGCTGCTGTACGGCCCGCCGGGCTTAGGCAAAACCACCCTGGCCTGCATCGTGGCCGCGGAAATGGGCCAGAACATCCGGGTCACATCCGGCCCCGCCATCGAGCGGCCCGGCGATCTTGCCAGCATCCTCACCAACCTGAATCAAGGGGACGTGCTGTTCATCGACGAAATCCATCGCCTGTCCCGGGCGGTGGAAGAAGTGCTGTACCCCGCCATGGAGGACTACGCCCTGGACATCATGATCGGCAAGGGCCCCACCGCCCGCAGTATGCGGTTGGACCTGCCTAAATTCACATTGGTGGGGGCCACCACCAGGGCCGGGCGTTTGTCCGCGCCCCTGCGGGACCGTTTTGGCATTGTGTTCCGGCTGGAAATGTACACGCCGCAGGAGCTTGCCAAAATCGTGGCCCGGAGCGCTTCCATCTTAGGCATGCCCTATGACGAAAGCGGTATCATGGAAATCGCACGCCGCAGCCGGGGCACGCCCCGCATCGCCAACCGGCTTTTAAAGCGCGTCCGGGACTTTGCCCAGGTGCGGGCCGACGGTCATATCACCGCTGAGGTAGCAAAGGACAGCCTGAATATGCAGGACGTGGATGCCCTGGGCCTTGACCGCGTAGACCGGGCGGTGCTGTCCGCCATGACGGATAAATTTGGCGGCGGACCCGTGGGCCTGGATACCCTGGCCGCTGTGACCGGGGAAGACTCCGTCACCATCGAGGACGTGTACGAGCCGTATCTTATGCAGTTGGGGTTCATTATGCGTACCCCCCGCGGCCGGGTCTGCACCCCCCTGGCCTATGAGCATTTAGGCAAAACGCCCCCTGCCAATTTCAGCGAAAAAGTACAGGACGCGGAACAGACCAGCCTGCTGGATTAAGAGGAAAACCTTATGATTCGTTTAGCTGAAACAAAGGATTTGGAAGCCATTGAACAGGTATACGCCGCCGCGCGGGCCTATATGGCCGCATCCGGCAATCCCCACCAATGGGGTGACGACGGCTATCCCCATGGGGATTTACTGGAAAGCGACATCGAACAGCAGCGTTTGTATGTGATCGAAGAAGACGGCGTTGTGCATGGGGTATTCGCTTTTATGTTCGGCGACGATCCCACCTACGCCTATATTGAGGACGGGCAATGGCCCAACAATAAGCCCTACGGCACCATTCACCGCATTGCCAGCGACGGACAAATCAAAGGCATGTTCACCAAAGCTTTTGATTATTGCCGTTCCAAGATCGACGAGATTCGCATCGACACCCACCACGACAACAAAACCATGCAGCATGTGGTAACGAAGCACGGCTTCAAACGATGCGGCATCATTTATCTGGAAAATGGCGATCCCCGCATCGCCTATCAATATTCAAAGGAAGCATGAACCGACCATGAAAACTTCGGATTTTTATTATGACCTGCCGGAACGCCTCATCGCCCAAACGCCCATGGAGCCCCGGGACGCCGCCCGCATGATGGTGATTCACAAGGACACAGGCCATCGGGAGGACAAAATCTTTCGCGATATGCCGGACTATCTGCGCCCCGGCGACGTGATGGTGATCAACCAGACGAAAGTCATTCCCGCCCGGCTGCTTGGCGAAAAGGAAGAAACACGCGTGCCAGTAGAAATTTTGCTGCTCAAGCGCCTGGATAAGGACAACTGGGAAACCCTGGTACGCCCCGGACGGCGGCTGAAAAGGGGCGTCACGGTGTCCTTTGGCGGCGGCATCCTGCGGGCGCAAATCGGCGATACCACCGACGCAGGCGGGCGGATCGTGACTTTCCTGTACGACGGCGTGTTTGAAGAGCTTCTGGACAGGCTGGGCGAAATGCCCCTGCCGCCCTATATTCACAAAAAGCTCGCCGATCCAACCCAGTACCAAACCATCTACGCCAAGCAGGAGGGCAGCGCCGCCGCCCCCACCGCCGGGCTGCACTTCACCCCCGAGGTGATGAACCGCGTGAGGGAAAAGGGTATTGAAATCGTTCCTGTTCTGCTGCATGTGGGCCTTGGCACCTTCCGTCCCGTAAAGGCCGAGGACGTGACCGAGCATAAAATGCACGCCGAATACTATGAAGTCACGCCGGAAGCGGCGGAAAAAATCAACGCCGCGCGACAAAACGGCGGCCGTATCGTATGCATCGGCACCACCAGTGTGCGCACCCTGGAAACGGTGGCGGACGAAAAGGGCATCGTGCACCCCGGCATGGGCGAAACCAGTATTTTTATTACTCCCGGCGTAACGCTCAAGGCCACGGACGTGCTGCTTACCAATTTCCACCTGCCCGAATCTACCCTGCTCATGCTGGTTTCGGCGATCATGGGAAGAAAGCAAGCCTTGGACGTTTACCGGGAAGCGGTGGAAAAAGAATATCGTTTTTTCTCCTTTGGGGACTGTATGCTGATCCTGCGCGACGAAACCGGTCCGTTCCGTGTGGCGGAGGAGGCGTAACAAAAAAAGGCTGAATGAAGCCTTTTTTATTTAGGTTGCAGCGCCCTCCAGTATGAAATTCCCATCTTCTATGATCATGCCTGTAAGGCACCCGCCCTTTCCGCAGCCGGTATCAATGCAGATGATGCCATGGTCAGGCAGGGTCTTCCATTCGCCATAGGCCAGTTTTTCCACAGTTTCCCCATCCCCGGTAAACCAGACGGGCGCTTCCAGGGCGATATGGCCAACAATGGTGAGAGGACCTGTGTATTCATTCCGCAGCGCCACGTGATGATCATGGATCAGCGTATGCGTGTCGTTCACTTCCAATGGATCGATGAGCAGCCCAGCGTGCACGCACTGGATTCCCTCGCCCCGCCAGTACAGCCTGTAATGCTGTTTGATCCACGGAATGGCATCCTCCATTTTGCAGCCGTGGGCTTTAAAGCTTTGCACGGTAGCGTCGCGGCCTACGTGATCCCACATTATCCGCTGCGCTAACGACAGCTTGGGCTGAAGCAGATAATCCTCATGATTGCCCCGAAGGAGAATAAACCTTTCCCCCATGCTGCTGGCCAACTGCCGCGCCATTTCAAAGACTTGAAAAGAATCCGGGCCCCGGTCGAACAGATCGCCCAGCATGACCAAAGTATCCTCCGTGCCGGGCTTTACTTTGTCCAGTAAGGCGCGAAGCGCCGTATCGCACCCATGCACGTCTCCAATCACGATCGTCTTCATTGCGCAGTCCCTTCAATACGCGTCATCTGTCCCTCGGAAATATGAAGAGTATAATCGCAAATTGCCAGCGCCGCCTGACGATGCGTTACAATAATGCAGGTTTTATCCCGCATGGCGGAAATATTCATCAGCATCTGCGCTTCCGTCGCTTCGTCCAGCGCGCTGGTCGCCTCATCCAAAAGCAGGATGGGCGCTTTGGACAGCAGCGCCCGGGCTACCGCCACCCGCTGGCCCTGGCCCTCGGACAGGCCGATGCCCCGCTCGCCCAGCACAGCGTCCAGTCCGATTTCCGCCACCAGCTGTTCCAGGCAGGCGGCTTTGATTGCCGCCTTGATTTCCTCGTCCGTCGCCTGATCAGTGAACATGGTCAGGTTTTCGCGGAGGGTGCCGGAAAAGAGCATGTTTCCCTGGGGCACATAGGCAAAAAGATGCCTGGTGCCTCGACCGGCCGGTACTGCCTGATTGCCCAAAATGAAAGTGGCATGCCCTTCCGAAGGCTTGTATATGCCCAGCAGCAGCTGGAACAGGCTGGTTTTTCCTCCGCCGCTGATGCCCGTCAGGGCAACGAAATCGCCCCGCCGAATCAATCCGTTTACATCGTGCAGCACATCCTCCGTACCATCGGCGTACCGAAAGCGGATATTTTCCAGGCGGATCTCATCAAAGGATGGTATCTTAAGTCCGTCGTCCTCATCCGGCAGGCCCACCACGTCCAGCAGCCGTTCGGCGGAAGCGATCACGCCATAGGCCTGGCTGACCAGGTTCACCGCATTGGCGATGGGGGCTTGAATGCGGCCAACAAGCTGAATCAGGGCGGCAAGAGAACCGTAGGTAAACGTACCGTGATAAATCTTTACGCAGCCCCACAGATTGCATATCAGCCAGGAAATATCGAACATGGCGCCCATACCGTTGTTCATGGCGATAGACAGTATCCCATTTCGTATCTGCTCATTGGACAGGTTTTCGCGCCGTTTGTTCATGTTTTTTAAAGCCCGTTTTTCGGATACGGAAGCTTTTACTACCCGGATATTTTCAAGCGTTTCCTGGGTGGATGCGTGCAGGGCGTCTTCGGCCTGCTGCATGCGCTTGTGACGATTCTTCATAGGCTCCCGGAAAGCCATGGAAATGACCACGCCAATACACGAAGCCACGATCAGCACCGGAATGAACCGCCAATCCATGGAAATGAGGATCGCAGCGGCGCCGATAAAGGAAACCGCAGTCCTAAGCAGCATGGGCAGCATGCTCATGACGCCGTTTTTCACCACGCCCACGTCCGAAAACACCCGGTTCACCAATTCTCCGCTGTGAAAGCCCTTCAGCGCCGCATACTGCTTGCCCAAGATGGCTTCCGTCACCATGCCCTGCATGTATTTTTGCAGTTCAGCGGAAGACCTGGTGCGAATATAGGCGCTCAAAACGTTCAGCAAGCGTTCTACCATGATCACCGCCACAAGCAGCGCGCCATATGTGATCAGCGCGTCCTTATTTCCGCCTGATGCTCCGTCGATCAGCGCTTTGGTGATCAAAGTGACGCCCAGCGACAGCAAAGAACCTATCACGCCAATACCGCTGATCAACAGCACGGCTATGCGCACCGAATTGCTCCAGCTTACGATCGCTTTCAGCGCCGGACTGGTGAATATGGTTTTTACCTTTTTCAGGCTTTCGCTCATTTTCTCCCGCCTTCTGATTTCTCGCGTTTTCTCTAAAACCTATAGATATCCCCTCACGTTTATTCTACCATAGCATCGGGGAAATCTCAAGGGTCGTGTATGTGTGAACAGGGAGAGCAAACCGGGCAGAGGGATGAAAAAAACGGGCAGCCGAGGGTATGTGGTGGATCCATATACCCTCCGCCGTCCGTTTTCTGGTTTGGTTAATTGTTTGTAAGCTTGTCCAGCGATTTTTTCATCCGGTTCAGGGTTTCGTCCCTGCCCAGCAGGTAGGCGATTTCAAAGGCGCCGCCGGGGGTGGATTCCTGGCCGGAAATAGCGATGCGCATGGGCCACAGCACCGCGCCGTTCTTTTTGCCCCACTCGGGGATTCTCGCCATCACCGCGTCGTGGATGTTGGTTTCCGTCCAGTCGGAAACGTCCTCCAGCACAGGCAGCAGCAGCGGCAGCACCTCTTTCGCTACATTCTCGTCGCTCTTTTGCTTTTTGTTGAAGAAAATAGCGGTATCGTAATCCGGCATATTTGCCAGGAACGCGATCTTTTCCGGGATGCGGCTGAAAATGTCCGTGCGGCTCTGCATGAGCTCCGCCAAACGGCGGTAATCCATGCCCTTGCCCGCCAGCACCTTGTCAAACCAGGGCGTCGCCATTTCCAGGTATTTGTCGAAATCCATCTTCGCCACGTACTGGCTGTTCATCCACTCCAGCTTGGTCACGTCGAAAATGCCGGGAGACTTGTTCAGGTGCTTCACGTCGAAGGCTTCCACCAGCTCGTCCATGGTGAAGAATTCCTGATCAGTACCGGGATTCCAGCCCACCAGGGCCAGGTAGTTGACCAGCGCTTCCTTCAAAAAGCCCTTGCCGATGAAATCGCTGTAATAGGCGTCCCCGTCCCGCTTGCTTAGCTTGTGCTGGGCGTCCCGCATGACGGTGGTCAGGTGAATATACTGGGGAATTTCCCAGCCGAAAGCGCTGTACAGGAAATTGTACCGGGGGGTGGAGCTCAAATACTCCATGCCGCGGATCACGTGGGTAATGCCCATCAGATGGTCGTCGATCACGTTGGCGAAGTTATAGGTGGGCATGCCGTCCTGCTTGATGAGCACCATATCGTCCATGCAGTCGCTGTTGGGGAAGCTCATTTCCCCGAACACCAGATCCTGATACGTGGAAGTGCCGTCCGTGGGCGCGTTCATGCGGATCACATAGGGCACGCCCGCGTCCAATTTGGCCTGTACTTCTTCCTTGCTCAGGTTCAGGCAGTGCTTATCGTACTTGAACACTTCGCCCTTGGCTTCCGCCGCCGCCCGGCGCTCGTCGATCTCTTCCTTGGTGCAGAAGCAGTAATACGCCGCGCCTTTTTCCACCAGCTCTTTGGCATAGGGCAGGTACAGGCTCTTGCGCTCGCTCTGGATATAGGGGCCGTAATCGCCGCCGATATCCGGGCCCTCGTCCCACAGGATGCCGCAGTCCCGCAGGGTATCGTAAATCACCTCGGTCGCGCCTTCCACGAAGCGCTCCTGATCGGTGTCCTCAATGCGCAGAATGAATTTCCCGCCGTTCTTTTTGGCGAACAGATAAGCGTACAGCGCCGTGCGCACGCCGCCTAAGTGCATAAAGCCCGTAGGCGACGGGGCAAAGCGGGTGCGAACTTGTTTCATTGCAATTCCTCCTATTTTTTTGCGGGGGAAACCATTCTTTGGAATTGCTTCGCACGGCCTGCGCTTCGCTTGCCCGCGCTGCTTTTCCATGTTTCTTGCTTCGTCTCGCGCCACGCGGCTGAACCCGCGTGGCTGTAAGAATGGATTTCCCCCGCACCCCCTTCCAAGAAATCCAAACGGAAAGGAGTATCTTGATTATTCGTTATCCATTGAAAGCTTCGAGTCAGGCGATTGGAAACCAGTAAACCGTATCATTTCCCTGGGATTCCTCGCACAGTTTTCCGCCTGCTTTACGGTACAACGAGTTGGCCCCAAAGTTGTTCTGATAACAGGTCAGGAAGATTTTACAGAAACCCTCCGCCGCGCAGGCTTCTTTCAGCTTCGTCAGCATCTGCGTGCCAATCCCCTGTCGCTGGTAATCGTCCAGTACGCCTACCTCATGGATATACAGCATTTTCCTTCCGGTATTCAGCCTTTGCAGGGCATAGCCGTAGGCAAAACCGACGATCCTGTTTTCCAATACCGCGGCGAACAGCCAGCAGTCCGGGGAGCTTAGGAACGCCCGGAGGCTGCTTTTTTCCGCGAAGCCTTCCCGGAAATCCCTGTTCATCGCAAGGGCCAGCGGCAGATCGTCCGATGAAAGTCTTCTGTATTCTATCTTGCTCATTTCTGGGGTTTATAGCTATCCTTCAAACTCACTACGCGGTTATACACGCTCTTTTCTTCCGTGGAATCCTTATCCTTGCAGAAGTAGCCCATGCGCAGGAACTGGAAGGTGTCCCCCACGTTTGCGGAAACCAGGGTGTGCTCACAGTAGCCGCTGACGATCTGCAAAGAATCGGGGTTCACGAACGCCGTCACGTCCTTCTTGTCCTCGGCGGCGGCGGTGTCCCATTCCTCGGTCATGAGCTGATCGTAGAGCCGGGCCTCGAACGCGGCGCAGTCGTTTGCATCCACCCAATGGATAGTGCCCTTCACCTTGCGGTTGGCTCCTTCGCTGCCGGAGCGGGAAGAAAGGTCGATGGAGCATTCGATGCGTTCGATCTCCCCCGCTTCGTTTTTTACCACGTTTTCACACTTGATAATGTACGCGCCTTTTAAGCGCACTTCACCGTCGGGCTTCAAGCGGAAGAACTTCTTGGGGGGCACTTCTTCAAAGTCTTCCCGTTCGATCCAGATTTCCTTGCTGATGGTCACTTCCCGTTCGCCCAGCTCGGGGTGATCGGGGTGGTTTTCCATTTTCAGGGTGTCCGTCCAATCGTCGGGCACGTTGGTGAACACCACCTTCACGGGGCTCAGCACCGCCATGACCCGGGGCGCGGAATCGCCCAAGGCGTCCCGCACGCAAGCGTCCAGCATCTGCACGTCCACGGTGGAGTCGGCTTTGGCAAGGCCCACCTGTTCCACAAAGGCACGGATGGCGCTGCCGGGATAGCCCCTGCGGCGCATGGCAGTCAGGGTGGGCATGCGGGGATCGTCCCAGCCGGACACGAACCCTTCCTCCACCAGCCGGCGCAGGTGGCGCTTGCTCATGACGGTGCGGGTGATGTTGAGGCGCGCGAACTCGATCTGCCGGGGGCCGAAGTAGCCCTGGCCATCGCCGGCCCGGAAGCCCGCCTTTTCCACGAACCAGTCGTACAGGGGTCGGTGATCCTCAAATTCCAAAGAACACAGGGAGAAGGTGATGCCCTCGAAGGCGTCGGACAAGGGATGGGCAAAATCGTACATGGGATAGATGCACCAGGTATTCCCCGTGCGCCAATGTTCCTTGTACAGGATGCGGTACATGGCGGGGTCCCGCATGTTCATGTTGGGAGACGCCATATCGATCTTTGCGCGCAGGATGTACCGGCCCTCGGGGAACTCACCGGCCTTCATGCGCCGGAACAGGTCTAAGCTTTCTTCCCAGGGGCGTTCCCGCCAGGGGGAATTTTTGCCCGGCGTGGTCAGGGTGCCCCGATATTCCCGCATTTCATCGGCGGACAGCTCGTCCACATAGGCCAGGCCACGCTTGATGAAATCCTCGGCGATATCATACAGCCGCTGATAGTAATCGCTGGCGAAGAACAGGCCGCCCGTCCAATGGAAGCCTAACCATTCGATATCCCGCTTGATGGCCTCGGCGTATTCGTTGTCCTCCTTGGCAGGGTTGGTGTCGTCAAAGCGCAGGTTGCACAGGCCGCCGTATTTTTCGGCGGTGCCGAAATCCGTTACCAGCGCTTTGCAGTGGCCGATGTGGGGATAGCCGTTGGGTTCAGGGGGAAAACGGGTGTGCACCTGCTGAGCACGCCCTTCCTTCAAATCATGATCGATGGCGTCCCAAATAAAATTGGTGCGTGCATTCTCGTTTTCCATACGCTCAACCTCCTAAAAAATCATACTCCAATCGCGCGCCGGTCAAGACGCTTGCATCATTATATCCAATTTAATGCCAAAAGGCAAGAGAAAACCGCAACAAATCGGCTTCGGCGGAGCGCGGCGGGAATAACAGAATATAAAAAAAGGAAAATTATTACGCTGGTACAATTGACTTAGAGTAAACTTCAAGGTTTATAATGTTTTCAGATGTCCTTTCCCAGAAGCAATAAGAGGAGGCGGCAGTATGAAAATGCTATGGCGGCTCAGCCGCGAGGCCATTCGCTATAAATCGCTGTACATTATCGCCATCCTGTCCACCTTGGGGCTGACCGCAGTAAACTTAGCCGCGCCCAAGGCCCTGTCCGCCATGACAGGCATTGTCGAAAGGGGTGTGGACGAAACGGGCCTCAGGCAAATCGGCGTCTTGACAGCAGGGCTGGTTGGGCTGTACCTGCTGCGCATCCTGTTCCGATTCCTGAGCAATTATTTAGCACACAAGGCCGCCTGGCATCTGGTGGGTGATTTGCGCACCCGGACCTATGACAAGCTGGAACGCATGCACTTGGGATATTTCCATGATAAGCAGACCGGAGACCTCATGAGCCGGGTGGTCAACGATACCCGGGATTTTGAACTGCTCTACGCCCATATGATCCCGGAAACCATCACCAATCTGGTCACTTTTTTAGGCGTGCTCATCATGCTGCTCACCATCAACGCAAAGCTTGCCCTGATCACCTGCGCGCCCATTCCCCTGATCCTGATTTCCGGCGTAATCTTTTCCAAAAAGGTGCGGCCCTATTTCCGCATCTCCCAGAAAAAGATGGGCGAACTGAACGGCAAATTGCAGGATAACCTGTCCGGCATCCATGAGATTCAGTCTTTCGGCCGGGAGGAGTACGAAACGGGGAAAGTGGATGAACGAAACTTTGAGCACATCCGTGCCATGCTGCAGGCCCTGAAAATCAGCGCCATTTTCCATCCCTCGGTGGAGTTCATTTCCTCCCTGGGCACCATTCTGATCGTGGGCTTCGGCGGCTATTTAGCCTATACAGAGGGTCTGCGGGTGGAAGATATCGTGGCGTTCCTGCTGTATCTTGGTCTATTTTACGGGCCGGTCACGGGCCTCGCCAATCTGCTGGAAAGCATGCAGCAGTCCATGGCCGGGGCAGAGCGCGTTTTGTCCGTACTGGATACGCCCTGCGAGATACAGGACAAGCCTGACGCCGCCCCGCTGAAAGATGTCAGCGGCGATATCCGCTTTGATCACGTGAGTTTTTCTTATGATGAAAGCGTGCCGGTGCTGCGGGATGTGTCCTTCCACTGCGAACCCGGCAAAATGCTGGCGCTGGTGGGGCCAACGGGCGTGGGTAAAACCACCCTGACCCAACTGATCTCCCGCTTCTACGAGCCTACCTCCGGCCATATCCTCATCGACGGCTGCGATATCGGCGGCGTAACGCTGGAAAGCCTCCGACGGAACATTTCCCCCGTACTCCAGGATACCTTCCTGTTTAACGGCACCGTCGCGGAAAACATCGGCTACGCCGTGCCCGACGCCACCATGGAAGAAATTCAAGCCGCCGCCATGGCCGCCAATATCCATGAAGATATCCTGGCTATGGCCGACGGGTATGAAACCCAGGTGGGTGAACGGGGCCTGCGCCTCTCCGGCGGCCAGAAGCAGCGCGTGGCCATCGCCCGGGCCATCCTGCGCCGCTCTCCCATCATCATTTTAGACGAAGCCACAGCCTCGGTGGACGTGGAAACGGAGCAGCAGATTCAGAAAGCCATCGCTGGGATCGCGGGCACGCGCACCATCATCGCCATCGCGCACCGGCTGTCCACCATCCGCAATGCCGACGAGATCCTGGTGATCGAGGACGGCCGCGTGACCGAGAGC
>JAFXSH010000017.1 GCA_017525805.1 Clostridia bacterium
AAATCTGCCTATCCCGTGTTGCACTTCTGTTGCACTTCGTTTTGTATACTATTATATAGATTGACACTGGTGACAGGTACAAAGTTTCGATAAAAGTAAGGAGTTGACAGCATGGCTGAACAAAAGAAAGTATCCGTATTTCGCAAAAAGACGCTGGATCGCATTTCCTCCCCGGAGCAATTGACGGATTATCTGCGCGTCACCAATCCGGGTATTTGGGTGATCCTTGCCGCTGTGATCGTGCTGCTGGCTGGCATTTTTGTCTGGTCCATGGTTGGCACCCTGGAAACCACGGCGGAAGCCCGGGTGATTATGGAAAACCATATCGCCCAGGTCGTGCCTGCCGGGGCGGAAAGCCTGAACGCGGGGATGACCCTGCGGGTCGCCGGACAGGAAACGGTGATCCTGTCGGCGGAGACAGATGAATTCGGACGGCCCTTTGGCATGGCGGAGGTCAATCTGCCGGATGGGGCTTACGATGGCGTCGTGGTCACGGAGGCCGTGCATCCCATCCAGTTTTTACTGACGAGCAGGTGATCGCATGATGAAGAAAAAAATCAACCAGCCTGTGAAAAAGGGCGTCGCCAAGGTGCCCGTGGTCATGCAGTTGGAGGAGCTGGAATGCGGCGCGGCTTCCCTGGCCATGCTGATGGCCTATTATGGGAAATGGGTGCCCCTGGAGCAGGTGCGCACGGACTGCGGGGTTTCCCGGGATGGCAGCAAAGCCAAAAACGTCGCGCTGGCCGCGATTCATTACGGCTTTCAGGTAAAGGCTTTTCGCTACAGCCTGGAAGCCATCCGGGACCAGGCTACGTTTCCCTGTATCATCCATTGGAACATGAACCATTTTGTGGTGCTGGACGGATTCAAGGGGAAATACGCTTATCTTAACGACCCGGCCCGGGGCACCGTCCGGGTGACGATGGAGGAATTTGACGCGGCCTTTACAGGGGTCACCATCACTGCCGTCCCTGGCGAAAGCTTCACGCCCAGCGGCAAGCCTAAAAGCACCTTGGATTTTGCCCGCAAACGGCTCATCGGCGCGGGGGCGGCGGTGGCCTTCGTCATGCTGACCACGTCCATCAGTTATCTGTTCGGCATCATCAATTCGGTCACCTCCCGCATCTTTATGGACCGGCTGCTGACAGGGGAAAACAGGGAATGGCTGTACCCCTTTATTTCGCTCCTGATCCTGCTGGGATTCATTCAAATCGTGGTCGCCTGGGCTCAGGCCGTCTATACTCTGAAAATCAACGGGAAAATGGCTGCCATCGGCAGCACGTCCTATATGTGGAAGGTGCTGCGGCTGCCCATGGAATTCTATTCCCAGCGGCAGGCGGGGGATATTCAGGGGCGGCTTTCCCTGAACGCCTCCATCGCGGAAACGCTGGTGAATACCTTTGGCCCGCTTTTGCTCAACACCACCATGATGGTGTTTTACCTGGTGCTGATGCTGCGGCAAAGCACGCTGCTGACCCTCATCGGGCTTTTTACGCTGGTGCTGAACATCTTCATGTCCCGGGTCATTTCCAATAAACGCATCAACATTACCCGTGTGCAGATGCGGGACAGCGCCAAGCTGCATTCCACCGCGGCAGGCGGCATTTCCATGATCGAGACCATCAAATCCAGCGGCGCGGAAAACGGGTTTTTCCAGAAATGGGCCGGGTATCAGGCCTCGGTGAATACCCAGAGCGTGAAGGCCAACAAAACCGAGAATTTGATCGGCATGATCCCCGCCTTTTTCTCCAGCCTTGCCAATTACGCCGTGCTGGTGCTGGGCGTATGGCTGACCATGCAGGGAACCTACACTCTGGGCGGGGTGCTGATGTTCCAGGGCTTCCTGAGTTCCTTCATGTCCCCCGCCAAGACGCTGATTTCCGCCGGACAGACCATCCAGGAAATGCGCACCCAGATGGAGCGCGTGGAGGACGTGATGGAATACCCGGAGGATGAAGCCGTCCGGGAGCATGAAACAGAAGGAACAGAGCTGAGTAAGCTCCAGGGGAATCTGGAGCTGAAAAACATCACCTTCGGTTATTCCAGGCTGGAAAAGCCGCTGATCGAGGATTTTTCCCTGACCCTCAAAACCGGCCAGCGGGTGGCCCTGGTGGGCTCTTCCGGCAGCGGCAAATCCACGGTGTCCAAGCTGGTATCCGGGCTTTACCAGCCCTGGAGCGGGGAAATCCTGTTTGACGGCAAGCCCCGGAGCGCTTATCCCCGGGACGTGGTGGCTGGCTCCCTGGCGGTGGTGGATCAGGACATCATCATGTTTGAAGATACCATCGCCAACAACATCAAAATGTGGGATGATTCCATTCAGGATTTTGAAATGATCCTGGCGGCCAGGGATGCTCAGCTTCACGACGATATTACCCAGCTTCCCGGCGGCTATCAGCACAAGCTGACAAGCGGCGGCAAAAACCTGTCCGGGGGCCAGCGGCAGCGCATGGAAATCGCCCGGGTGCTGGCCCAGGACCCCACCATCATTATTCTGGATGAGGCCACCAGCGCCTTGGACGCCCGGACGGAGCATGACGTGGTAAACGCCATCCGGGACCGGGGCATCACCTGCGTGGTCATCGCCCACCGCCTTTCCACCGTGCGGGACTGCGATGAAATCATCGTGCTGGATCACGGCAAGGTGGCGGAGCGCGGCACCCATGACGAACTGATCAAGCGGGGCGGCGCTTATGCCGACCTTGTGGCGAATGAGTAAGGAAAGGGGTCGAATGCCATGGGATGGTTTGAAAACCAAATCGAGGAACGTCGGGCTGCCGACCAGCAGCTTTTGGAAGACTCCTTTGAAATCCTTGCCGGTGTGGTGCTGGGGCAGCGCACCGCAGAGCGCATCAGTGATCACCGGATCATTGCGAAAAGCGCCATCGACGAAATCCTGAAATACTATCACTGCAAGCCTGTGGAGATTCCGGAGAGCATAAAGACCTCCGAGGAACAGTTGGATTATTCCCTGCGGCCCCACGGCCTGATGCGCCGGAATGTCTCGCTGACGGAAGGCTGGTATAAGGACGCTTACGGCCCCATGCTGGCCTTTACCAGGGAGGAGGGCCTGCCCGTGGCCCTGCTGCCGGGTACGATTGCGGGATATTTCTATACCGATCCGAAAACAGGCAATCGTGAGAAAATAAACGCCAAAACCGCCGCGCTGTTTGACCTTGAGGCAATTTGCTTTTATCGTCCCCTGCCGCAGAAAAAGCTGGGGATTCCTGATTTGCTGCTGTACCTGAAACGCTGCGTTTCTTTCAGCGACGCCGTCATGATCGTGGGGGGGACGCTGGCGGTCACGCTGGTGGGGCTGCTCATGCCCCAGATCAGCCGGACGCTGACGGGCCCGGTCATGTCCAGCGGCCGGTCCGACGCGCTGATCGCCATTGCCATCTGTATGGTCTGCGTGCTGCTTTCCTCCCAATTGATCGGCAGCGTGAGCAGTATGATCCAAAGCAGGCTGGGGGCCAAAACCTCCCTGGGGGTGGAAGCGTCCATGATGATGCGCCTGCTCTCCCTTCCGGCCAGCTTTTTCAGGAAATACAGCCCCGGCGAGCTGACCAACCGCGCCAATTCTGTCAACAAGCTCTGTTCCACGCTGATGAATATGGTGATGAACACGGGCCTTACTTCCCTGACCTCTCTTTTGTATGTGGGCCAGATTTTCCACTTTGCGCCCGCGCTGGTTGTGCCCGCCATCCTCATCATCCTGGTTACCGTGGGCTTTTCCACCCTGACCACCCTGATCCAGATTCGCATCAACCGCAGGATGATGGAGCATGGGGCCAAGGAATCCGGCCTGACCTACTCTCTGGTGACCGGGGTGCAGAAAATCAAGCTGGCAGGGGCGGAAAAGCGCGTCTTTGCCAAATGGCTCGGTATGTTCGCGGAAGGCGCGAAGCTGACCTATAACCCGCCCACGTTTATCAAGATCAATTCCGTCATTTCCACGGCCATCAGCCTGTTTTCCAATATCCTGCTGTATTTTCTGGCGGCGGAGAGCGGCATCGGTCAATCCTCCTATTTCGCCTTTATCGCCGCTTACGGGATGCTGATGGGCGCGTTCATGTCGGTGTCCGGCGTCGCCCTGTCCGCGGCGCAGATTCAGCCCATCCTGGAAATGGCGGAACCGTTTCTGAAAACCGAACCGGAAACCACCCAGGGAAAGGAAATCGTCACGAACCTTTCCGGCGGGATCGAGCTGAATCACGTTTCCTTCCGATACAGTGAGGACAGCCCCTATATCCTGAACGACCTGTCGCTGAAAATCCGCCCCGGTGAATACGTGGCCGTGGTGGGCAGGACGGGCTGCGGCAAATCCACCCTGGTGCGTTTGCTGCTGGGCTTTGAACAGCCGGAGAAGGGCGCGATCTATTACGACGGCAAGGATATGAACAGCCTGGACCTTCCTTCCCTGCGCCGGAAAATCGGAACCGTCATGCAGGACGCGGGCCTGTTCCCGGCGGAGATCTACGCAAACATCGTGATTACCGCCCCGCAGCTGACCCTGGACGAAGCCTGGGAAGCGGCGGAAAAGGCCGGGATCGCGGACGACATCCGCGCCATGCCCATGGGCATGAACACCCTGATTTCCGAAGGGCAAGGCGGCATTTCCGGCGGGCAGAAGCAGCGCATCATGATCGCCCGGGCCATCGCGCCCAAGCCCAAGCTGCTGATCTTCGACGAGGCCACATCCGCCCTGGATAACAAGACCCAGAAGCAGGTCTCCGAAGCCCTGGACAAAATGGGCTGCACCCGTCTGGTCATCGCTCACCGGCTTTCTACCATCCGCCATTGCGACAGGATCCTGGTGCTGGAGGGCGGCAGGATCATCGAGGACGGCACATACGACCAACTGATCGAAAAGGGCGGCTATTTTGCCTCACTGGTGGAGCGCCAGCGGCTGGATACGGCGGCGCAGGCATGAATCACATGGGTTTTCACTCCGGAGGCATTGATTTTGAGGCGGTTTATGACGCTTACTATGACCGTGTGTTCAAGTACGCTTATACGCTGCTGCTCAATCGCCATGACGCCGAGGACGTGACCGCTGAAACCTTCCTGACTTTCCTCCAGCGTTACCAGTGCCGGGACCCGGACAATCCAGGGATCGTGGCTTACCTGACGCGGGTGGCGCATAACCGCGCCGTCAACCTCATAACCTCCTTTGCCTATCGGAAGCGGACAGAATTGCCAAGTGAACTGCCCGATGAAAAGGATTTTACCGGCAGCCTGGATGCGTCCGATCTGGTTCTCCGGCTTTACGCGAAGCTGAAAATAGAGGAACGGGAACTGCTCAATATGCGCTATGTCATGGAACTAAAGGACAGAGAAATCGCGTCGCTTCTGGGCTTATCGGAAAAAGCCGTCAACAAGCGATACCAAAGGCTGTTGGCGAAATGCCGGGAACTGTTGGAATAAAATTCTTTGAACATTTTCAAAAAAACGTCTCCAATCGCCCTGTTCATTTGTTTATAGCATAGAAGCGCGGAAAGGAGATGAACCGATGCAATACACATGGAACCGTGCCTTTGGGGATGGACGGGAAGAACTGCTCATGGGGGGCGGCGCTGAACGATTGCTGGACGCTTCCAGGCGGCTGACGCTGGCGGGCAATCCGTCCGCCTCCTGCTTCGTGGAAGCTCCGCTTCTGGGCGCGCCGGACTATGACGCCCTGGTCATTCATAACCCCCGCTTCTTTTCTCCCGGCCGCCGGATTGCTGACCATTCTTTGGTTCAGGCTCAGGCGGCGGTGGATTGGGCGGCGGGCATGGGAAGTATGAAGCCGTATCTGCATTTTGAACTGGACGCTGCCGGGTCCGGCGTGCTTTCAGGTATCCATTGCAGGATCGAAGGCAATTTGGCCTGGGCCGAAGGCTTCTTTCAAGCGGTCGGAGAGCCGGAGCGGACAGCGGCTTTTGTCCAGCATGTGCGGAACCTTCCCAAAGGCTGGTTCTGCCGGTATA